>NZ_JBFOFI010000003.1:0-403235 GCF_040887215.1 Enterococcus sp. C63
TTAAGCGATCAGCTAAACTATCATAATTTCCTTTCGCTTCATTCAGAATGTTAATGATCGTACCACCAGGATCTATGTTTTCCAGTAATTCACGATTATCTTCTAACCACTGCTCCCAGTCACTTTTCCCCTGATTCATGTAATCTTTGAATTTTCTTAGCAAATCCTCAAAGGTCCACACGTAACCAGAATCCCGTAACTGACTTCTAGATATTCCAGAAATAACCCGATAAGTAAAATCCTGCGTGCTAAATTGTTCACTCCAAGTACCATCGCCGTTGAGTGATCGAAAACTGAAATGTGCAGTGTTTTCACCACCCCATTGCCAGTCAGGCTCACTTAACGTATAGACAAGCCTTGCTTGTGATGGACTATATTCTTGTACTTTTTGTTCAACAGGTTGATTTTCGCCAAATTTTGTTGTGTTAATAAAAAATGGCACTAGGCCATCGAATGTTTTTAGTTTTCCATGTTCCACTACTTCAACAACGAATTTTTGAGTTAAAACATCCCCTTGCCGAATCCGAACCAAATTTATTCCGTTATTTGCTTCTGTGGTGGATAGGACCATTTTATGTTGCGTTTCTGCCACGACTATCCCTCCTTTAGAAATTGATATAGTCTCTTGCATTATGGAAATGGCCAGAAGAAGATGGATAAAATTCATCCATAAATTGGAAATGAAGATGTTCTCCAGTTGATGGTCCCGTTGTCCCCATCAGTCCAATTTGCTGACCAGCAGTTACTTTTTGACCTTTTGAGACATCCACACGGCTTTGATGTGCATAACCTGTATACATTCCATCAGCATGTTTGATTACTGTCCAGTTTCCATACCAGTCATAATAGTTCGCATCTCCTGCAACGATCACTTCGCCATCTGCTGAAGCAAATATAGGTGTATTAGGGTTTCCATTTACAAGATCAATACCGTTATGAAACTCTTGTGCTTCTGTGATTGGAGAAGTGCGCCAGCCAAATTCGCTCGTCACTTTGATTGGATCTGCAATTGGTTTTATATATCCTTTTGATGCAGGAATTTCCAAATCTTTAAATTTGTCATACCATTCTTGTGCCCATGTCGTCCGTTCTGGATGTGGATCACGTGGACGTTCAAAGTTAGCCACGAATGCTTGTGCTGCTGTGTTGATATCGGTCAGATTCATGAATTGTGTCCATGTATAAGGATAAGCGCTAGTTGCAATCCATTGACCATTTGGCGCATGCCACATCAACAATTTAAACTGCGCCGCGATCGTGTCTGGATCATCACTGATGCCAGCCTTTGTCATTAAATTGATCATGTAAACACGTCCGCTAGTTGCGCCAGAAGAATCGGTCCATTGCCATACACCATAACCGAACCCTGGTGCGCCATTGCCCTCATTGGCGGTTGGATTAGCATCTGATTCTCCTTGTGCATTTCCAAGTAAGGCTGCAGCAGCTTGTTTAGTAAAGCCAGCACCTATTGCCATTGCCCAAATCTGCCAATATCGTTTATCCCGATCAGTAGTTACTTCTGGTGGATATTGTCCATTCCAACCATTGTCGTTTCCTCCGCCACTGTTTCCACCACCGTTAGTATCAATTTTCACACCATTTACATAAAGCTCCTTGACATCTAGCCGACCATCCACGGTTATATTTCCTTTTGAAAATTTACCATCACCGTAAAAATTATATTTGCGTTTATCAGCAGTAACATCTGCAGGAATTTGAAAAACGGGATTCCCTAAATCTCCACCGTTCCCAGCATTAATGGAAAAAATATAGTTCGGTTCCTTCCATACAGCAAAGCCGTTAATCCCTTTAGAACCATAAGTAGATACAATTGAACCTAGGCGTTCTCCATGTACATCATCTAAGCCAGTAGAGTTGACTTTTTTTTCAAAGGAAAGTTCTCCTCCTTCTGCCACTAATTGGAAATCTTTATCATCTAACGTCTTTAAAGCTACCCCTTGTACGAGAATACCCGAAAGAATTCCCGCTTGAATAAAATTAGCATTGAAGGTTCCATCCAACGTCCAAGCAGTTGTACTATCGCCGTTGTGTACATCTTGAATTGTTTTCCATTCACCTTTTTTACATTGTTTGAAAGATATTCCTGAGTTATTTTGAACCATAAAGAAACGCGACTCAGGAATGTTAGGTCCATTCATATAAACAGTTTCATAGATTTCTCTACTATCACTAACACCAGCTTCAATTCCGTTTACCCAATAAATAGAACCACCATTATCTCCTGCGCCTCGCATAATGTCATCTTGATATTTTCCAATCTCTGTCGATTCGTAAAATGTCATTTTGCTAGATTCTAAACTATTAATATTATTGACAATAGAAGCCGTTTGTTTTCTAACATCTTGTGTTAAATTATCCCCTAATTCGATATTCGTTTGACCGGTAAGCCGATTGAATGTAGTTTTATAAATACGAGTTTTATAGTGATAACCTTTATCGTATCTGTGAATAGTCACTGTATTTCCTATCACATCTCCTCCAGTGACTTCAGCTTTGAATTGTACTAACGGTCTAGCAGAATCGATTAAGGTTGAATAAGTATTTTTAAGTAATTCTGTTGGATCATCTATATCATCAAACACTACTACGGTTTCTCGTTTTCTCATTGATCCATCTTTTTGTGGTATCCCATACTTTTGAGTTGCTTCCGGATCTTCAAGCCAATTTTGGCCTTTAGGCTTATCTAAAGGATCACCATTCGACTTTTTCCATTCAACATCAGTGAATTCAATTCTTCTACCGTATCCGTCACCAACCTCTTCGCCTCGCCCACGACCTATCATTGAAGTTGAGATTGAGCTTCTATCTATCTCTCTTACAACTGTTAATGCTTTACTACCATATACAAAACGTGTATTCGATTCTTCACCAATTTGTTCATATACTTCGATCCATTTATCCTTTATTCCATCAGAATTCAAAGAACACCTAAAGACAAATTCCATGCCTAAGGTTTGCAATTCTTTCAACGCTTCTTTTACAGAGACATAGTAAAAAGTTGCAGTTACTGCTGGTAACATTGCTTCTACGTGACCAACGCGCCAATTTCCTTCAGTAAATTCAATCAATCGATCAAGAACATTTTTTAAGGGCTGCCCACTCGGCCTAATATCTTTGATGATGTAAGCATCTAATTCATTTGTCGCAAATCCTAACCCTGTAAACTCTAATGTTTCAGATGGGTCGCTAACTTTAGTAATTCGATATAATGAAAAAGACGACTCGTTTTCACGAATCGCCATATATCTTGCATCCTCTATTTCTTTATCATATTTTGTCGTAACGTAAAGAGTATCTTTCATTAGATCGCTCTTATCAGAACTAATTTCTTTTTCTTGGGAGACTTCAATCAAACTTCTTGTATTTTTCCTTTTAATAAGTTTTTGCAAGTGATCAAAGAAATAAACTGTCTCACTCAAATTGTCGCCCCCCTATAGAATATTGTAAGGTTTCCATTATTGCTAGTTATCTTCTGACCTTGTTTGAGATAAAAGTTCTCAAAATCACTTTCTAAATCAATAATAGAAGTACAATCTTCTCCGTTTACAGTTAGTTGCTCATCGGAGAAATCAAAAACCAACACGTCTCCTGTTTTTATTGCTGCATCAGTAATCGTGATATTTTGTTCTCCGTTTGTAATTTTGATTGAATTATTCATAGATAAAGTAACTTCAATTTTTCTTGGTGTTATAGGAAACTGTATCGGATTTCCAATATAACCATCACTAACACATTCTTTCGTATACTTTAGTGGGTCCGCACAGAATACATTAAAACTTGAAATAATAGAGTTGGAGTCTCCTGGAACAGTATCAGTTGATGTATAGCGACCGTAGTAATAAAAATCTAATTCATCATGAAACCTAATTTCCACGTCTTCATTCCGGTATAAATAATTCAACAGCTCTTTGAATTTAAACTGTAGTTTTTCTGGATCTCTGTCTTCCAACTTGTATGTTATTTTTAGTGTTCTTGAAGGTATTTTCTGATTTGTAATGATTGAACCAATTTGTATCTCTTGCTGTTCAACTTCTACAGAAAGCATTTCTCTACCTTCCACCGTAAGTGTTTGATACCCCTCAATCAAATCTTCTAAATACATTCCATCGTACATCATGGCAGACGTCGGAAGGAATCGTTTAGAACTATTGAGATTAATGGTTGTATCTTTGAATGAGTACATTTTATTTTCTCGTTGATCCAAAATATTCCCTCCTAAAATTCCAGATTAATATCTGCACCTTCGCCCATAGCTTGTGAAATATCGTCTACAAACAATCTAAATGATTGTCTTCCAAGATTGAATTTAAATACAGCTGGTTTAGTAGAGCCGCCCATATTTACTTTATGTTCAACTTGTGCACCAATGTTTTTATTTGCATTTTTCAGATTTGCAGCTATATCTACATCAGAATTTGTATTGAAAAGTTCCGCGATAAATTCTGCCATACTTCCAACAGTATTCTGTACATCATTGAATCCTACTGTCAGTCCTTTATTCAGACCGTTCATAATAGCCTGACCAGCTGGAATCAATAGCTTTCTATCATATTGGATAGGTCCTTTATGTTCACGAATCCAATCACCAATACCTCCAACAAAATCTTGCACAGATTTCCATGCATTTTGTAACCCTTCTAGAAAACTATTCATGATGGCTTTTCCGGCTGCTAGTAAATCGATATTTTTCAAGTTATCAAACCAGCCAGTTACTCTATCAACCGTATCACTAACAGCATTTACTAAATTATCCCACGCTTCTTGAGCGCCATTTACTAAATTGTTGAAAGTATCTATAGTGCCTTGTTTTAGGTTTTCCCATCCATGAATGATATTATCCTTAGTTCCAATAACTAGATTAATAAACCAAGCTTTGAAAGAATTCCATAAATCCTTCGCTCCTTGAATCATATTATTAAACAGATCGATTGTCCCTTGTTTCAGGTTATTCCATCCCTGTTTAATACTATTTACAATATTATTAGTTGTCTCTTTGATCCATGTAGTAAAAGAATTCCACACATCTTTGATAGTAGTAGCTAACACATTCCAGATATTTATAACAGTATCCTTTAAGGAGGTGTAATAACCAACAACTATATCTACAAACGTTGTGATAATGTTTTCGATATTTGTAGTTAATGTAGTCCACAGCATTGAAGCATCTTCTTTTAACTGATTAAAATTACCTGTTATCAAATCAATTAAAAGTAGAATTGGACCCATTACAGCAGTTTTTATAATTCCCCATGCAGAACTTGCGATTGATCCAATTTGAGTCCATAGGTTCGTAAAGAAATCAATCATTGGCTGAAAAACATTTTTTATTGCAGTAACGTATGGCGAAAGTATGTTTAAGACACCTTCCCAAGCTTCGCTAGCTGATTCCTTGATACCTTTCCAAATATTTGAAAAGAATTCTTTAGTCTCAGACCATTTGCTAACAATCCAGTCTGCTGCTTTCCCAGGAGCTTCTTGAATGGTAGTCCAAACATTATCTGCGCCTTCTTTAATGGATTTCCATAAATTGTTAAACCATTCTCCTATAGATTTCCACGTGTTCTGAATCCATTCTACTGCCGAGCTTACAGCAGACTTGATTTCCTCCCATAAGCCAATCCAAAAGTTTCTAAAATCTTCACTCGTATTCCAAAGATAGATGAAACCTGCAACTAGTAGTGCTACCGCAGCTATAACCAATCCAACTGGACTGGTAAGAAAACCTATAGCGGAACCTAATTTCTTGAACAGAGAGATACCGTCACCTAATACACCTAACCCCACTTTCATGGTTTGAAACGCTTTAACCAGCATTCCTAATGCATACAATACTGGACCAATTGCAATAGCGATTGCTCCTATGGCAACCACTAATTTTTGAGTTGATTCTGGAGCACTCACAAATTTCTCTACTAATCCAGAAATAGCATCTGCTACTTTTCTCATGGATGGGGCTAAAATCTTTTGAATTACTATTGCAGCAGATTCCAATGCTCCCATCATTTGTTCAATAGATGAATTAGCATTATCCTGCATCGTTCTTGCCATTTCGTCAGCTGCACCATCTGAGTTTTGGAGACTCTTAGTTAACGAATCAAGTTTTTCTGGACCAGCATCAATTAAAGCTAACATCCCACTTAAGGCGTTTGTACCGAAAATAGTTGCCAGTGCAGAGTTCCGTTGATCATCTCCCAGACCTTTTGTTTTCTCACGTAACTCTGTAATAATTTCACTCAAACTCTTCATTGATCCATCATGATTATTAATAGCAATGCCCAATTCTTGGAACTTGTTGTACATTGCTTCTGTTGGATTCATTAAACGAGTTAACGCACCACGCAAAGTAGTTCCGGCCTGTTCACCTTTGATACCTGCATTTGACATAATACCAATAGCTGCTGCTGTTGATTCAAAGCTCCAACCAGCCGTGTGTGCTGCTGTACCTGCATATTTCAAGGCATAACCCATATCATTACATTCAGCGTTTGTATCTGCAGCCGCTCTTGCAAATACATCTGCCACATGTCCTGCATCACTAGCGTCTATTTCGAATTGTCTTAGTGCACTAGCGGCATTCTCTGAAGCCATAGCGACATCGCCGCCAGATACGGCAGCTAAATCCAACAGACCTGGCATGGCTTGCATGATTTCTTGTGCGTTAAATCCAGCTGAAGCAAGATTCTCCATGCCGGCAGCCGATTCTTTTGCGCTAAAAGCAGTTTTTGCTCCTAGATCAATCGCTTGCTGTTTCATCTGTTCGAATGTGTCGCCAGTTGCTCCTGATATAGCTTTTACACGACTCATTTGTGCTTCAAAGTCACCACCAACTTTAGCAGCTGCTACGCCTACTCCTATAAGAGGTGTGGTAATATACTTTGTCATTGCAGCACCAGTACCTTGCATCACTTTACCAACAGCGGTTGTCATACTATTTGAATTCTTTTCAAAAGTTTTAACAGCATCTTGTGCATCTTTAAAAGTCTTTACAAATCCACTGTCTGTGGCTTTTAATAAAGCTTCAACAGAAAATTGTTCCATGATTTCCCTCCTTTCCTCAAGAGTTAGCTTTAGTTAGTAAGCTTTGGAATTTTTTATCTTGTTTTGAAAGTTCGGAAACTCCCATGATTGAATCTTCGATTTTTTGATAATTGAAGAATTCTTCAAAGGATCGATATACAGGAACTGTCTTTTTGCCTACTTTTTTCTCCGCTTGGACTTGCTGATTTGCCCACGCTAATTCGTGAATCAACTTTTCTTTGTCAAGCCAAGATAACTGGGCTGCAGTCATACGAATGTTGTATTCATATAAAGTCATTCTTTCAATATCTGAGATATTGGTCATTCCCAAATATCGAAAAGAATTGATAAAAATTTGTTCGTATGCAAGTGCAGAATCTATTCCGCTTGTTGTTTTTCCGCTTCTTTCAATTTCTGATTCAGGTTTTGGACCGCTAACTTTCCCGCATTCGACTCCGCCAATTCTTTTAGGACTTCATCAAACAATTTTTCGATGTCTTTAACTTCATCGATGTAATCATCCATTTCATCCAATGTGATAGTTTCATCTTCTGTTCTATTTGCTATTTCTAAGATTCGTGACAACGTATTGACATTATAAGAACGTAATTCCGGTAAGACTTTTGCTGAGAGTCCCATTCCGAATTCCATATTTCCATCGATGAAAGGCATCACTTTGTCTAATTCACGTACAAATTTAGTGCCAAATTTAAACGAATATTCTTTACCTTTAATTTTTAATTTCAATATTTTTCATCCTCCTAAAATAAAAAAGAGATCATCTAAGACCCCTTATGCTCCTGTTGAAGTTGCTTTTACGGTATCTTTGAATGTATATTGAACGACAGCAGCTTGATCTTCTGTCAAGGTTGCATAACCATCTTGACCAATACCATTTACTGCAAATGATAGACTTAATTCAACGTTATCCTCTGCAGCAGCCGATGGAGTAAATTCAGACACATATGCTTGATAATAAGTAGCTTTGTATTTATTTGCATTATCATCTGTTCCCTGTTCTGCTTTGTTGATTTCCCAAATTTCAATAATATCGCCATTTAATAAGGCTTGTTTCATTTCATCTACATGAGGATCCCCTTTAGCAACTATTGAAGTAGCCGAAAAATCATATTCAACCGGACTCAAACTTTGAACGTTTCCGTCTTTTGTCACTGTAGAGTCTGAATCTCTTGATAAACCATTTTCGTGTTCTGTTTGAAATGCCATTTTCCAAGCAGCTTCCTGAGTTTCTTTTTTCAATAAGCGATAAAGCAAAATGACATCAATACCTTTTAATGCTTCCATATTCTTCCTCCTATCTAATTATGAATTCAAGCGTGATCAATGCTCTTTTTAACGGTGTGTTTGTCGTTGTATCATCCATCACTTGAATTCCACTTGCTTGATAATTCAAAGCCCAATAATAGCCTTCTGTGGCTTCTATTAATCTAGCTTCATTAAAAAGAGCAGATGCCATGTCGGACACCTGCTTTCTCTTCTTCTGTAATCCCCAAATGGATAGAACTACAATCACAGATCCCTTGATATCAGTTTTATTTGCTTCATGAGTAGTTTGAGTATTCTCAATTTCTACAAAAGGATAGCCAACATCATCTAAAGGTTTGTAATCGTATGTTTTATATCCAAGTTTGTCTTGGGATATTTTAAAAAGTTCATCAAAAATTGATTGATCTCTTGTTTTAATCATCATTTCACCAAGGCTTTCATTTCAGCCATAAATTTGACTTTTTGATAATTAAAAGCTGGTCTAACATAAGGCTTGGCCGACATAAAACGAGTTCCATATTCTACATAAGGAGCATAGTCTGCCGTCGGTCCTACAATACCAGTTAAACCAGCTTCTAAAAGACTCATGTTTATGGATCTTCGTAAATAACCTGTATCCACTGGCGCACCTTTTTGCATTCGTTCAGTCATTTCAGCAGTATTACTTTTCACGACTTTTTGAACGTCATTAAGCGTTGCTGCTTTTTTCAGATGTCGCATCAGCTGATCGATTCCTTTATATTCAAGTTGTGCCTTCATTAAGAACCACCTCTTGCACAATTAAACTATTTCTATATGCTGGATTTCTAGCTGTTGTTTGTTGCCAAGTCTTTCCTTCAATCTCGATATAGTCAAATGTAGGGATAGAAAAAAGAGGCTGCGTCCTAATGACCTTCGCCCCTTCTTCTACACTACCAAAAATAGTCACACTTCTATCAGTGCCAATATCTGTCACGTTTGCCTCTGTTCTTGTTCTTTCTGGTTTGCCTTCAACCCACTCACCGAGATCTGGATCATATTTAGAGTCAGATGAACGTTTAACAAATATAATTTCATCTGTAAATCTCATATAAATTTAAACCTCCCTCGCTTTGGCTTGTATAACTCTTCCTGATCTTTACGCTTAAATTCGTCAATCTCATTTTGATACTCTGAAAAATCCGAATCAGGAAAAGCCATAGATAAACCTTCTTGAGAATATGACTGCATACCTTCTTGACCAATTCTATTGAATCTTTTCAACGATACTTCATATACAACTGTTTCAAATTCTTTAGGAACTTCTTGCGTATTTAACAAGGCTTTCATGCGCTCATTCGTTCTTCGCTCAATAACTTCAAGCTTTTCATCTATTGTTCCTTTAAGAAGTTTTTTAATATCATCTGAAATCGTCATATTTTTACTTCCTAACTAGCAGGTTGCCCTGTCACATTAATTGAAGTAGTGAATTCTCCAGAAGTAAATGTGAATGTTGCTGATCCTTCTGCTACAATCGTTCCATTAAAATTACCATTTTCATTTTTGGTCACTGTTGCAATAGCTCCATCACTTGAAGTTGCTGTAGTAGCTGCAACAACAGTAGCTGCATCGCTAGCATCTGTAGCCACAGCTGAAATAGTAAATGTTTTAGTATCGCCTACTTTACCAGTCCATGTCTTTTGATTTGGCACAATACCGGTAGCAGGCGTTACGCTTTTGGGGAAATCTTCCCAAAAGCTTCATCTTTTACAATCATAAATCCAACATCCATTGTTGCACGCAAAGCAATTAGTTCTTGCTCAAACAAGTTAACTGGGGTTCCATCTTCATTAGTTAAAGTAGACAATTGAGCTTCTTCAGAAATCTTAAATGAAATATTATATGGGATTCCATAAAACATGTAGTTGAAGTCTCCAGCGTAAAGAGTCCCTTTATCTAAAGACTTAAGGTCTACTACTGGTAATCCGTCAATTGTATTAGCAGAACGATCATAAATGAACTCAACATTTGACCCGACTGTTTGAGCTGCAGAACGTAATTCTGTACGATTTTTTCGGTTTGAAATAAACGCATTAGGTTCAAATTCATTTTCTGCTAACTTGTCTTCTAAGGCTAGGATATTATCATAAGTCAATCCACCTTCAACCACATTCCCCGTACTAATAACTGATTCGTCTAATGACTGAGGAAATGGATTTTCTTTATTTAATAAGGCAGCTGCATCAAATTTTTTATAAAAAGCTTCAGCAATTTTCGGTTGCATCTCCTCGAAGAAATCTGATAATTTATAGTTTAAGTATTCACGAGAAACCGGAAGAATGACACCGAGTTTTTTTGCAGTCATCGTAGCTTGCATCCATTTAGGTTTAGATGTTTTAATTTTTTCACCTTCACCCACCCAGTATGCGCCTGGTCCTTCTGCAAAGTATTCAAATTTCTTTTCTTTGTCAGTCATTTCTTCATATTTTGCTAACTGCATGATCTTAGAGTTTTCCATAATTTCACTCAAAATGAGCGTATTATATTTATCAGGAATTTTCCCTTCTTTTGTTTCATAAACCATGACATTGTCTGGATCCCATGTTTGAGCAAACATTTGCAAGTTCATTGGTAAAAGTTGTTTCTTTTTCATTAAGTTTTCCTCCTATTTTATAATTCGATTTTTAGCAGCTAGTTTAGCTACGTTTTCTTTAGTATTTTTAGATGCTGTAAATTGTCCACCTTCATTTGGTGGTGTTTGTCTTGCGTTTTCTTTCTTAATCAAAGAAGCAAAGTTAGTGATGACTGCTATAGCTTGTTTTGTGGCATCTGCATCATCAGAAACAATCAGCCCAAGTAAATCATCATCGTGTGGTAAATTTGCATCTGTCAGCATTTTAGAAGCTTCTTTCGTCATTTCAGATAATGCCTTCCCACGCTTTAATTCAGCGATTTCAGCTTCTTTTTGTTTCAACTCATGCTGTAGTTTTTCTTCCGCATTCATTTTTGCCAGCTTTTTAGCTTCTTCTTTTTTTACTTCTAGTTCTTTTTCCCACGCTGCTTTTGCTTTATTCGTCTCAGCAGCGATCATTTTCGCTACTTCATCACGAGAAAATGTTTTACCAGTCCCTTGATCACCTTCACTGTTCGCGTGATGTTGGCCATCGCCTTGTGCTTGTTGCCCTTGTTGTGAGTTAGTCGACGCTCCTCCGCTAGCACCATCACCACCGTCTCCGCCTTCAGCAAATAGTTGTAAATTCATTTTCAAAAAGAACGTTGGCATTAATAAACGTTTTTTCATGATTTATCCTCCACGGTTACGCCGTTACCCGATAATTTAACTAGTTACGCCAGTCAGTCGGAACAGCTTTCTCTTTAACGCCTGTAAGCAGTAAGAAGGCACAATAAAAAGCCGTTAATTTGCATTAACGACTTGATATTCGTTCTATATATGGCGCTGTACTGCATCGACAAAATGGATGCATGTTAGGAGCGTTACTTCCTGGCTGCATATCGGCAACATCAAAAACTTGATTATTTAACGGTATACATAGCTTGCACGCCGTTGGTTCTGCTATATAGATGTACTGGGTAACGCCTGCATCTCTGTAACTTCGTTCTTGTATTCCTACCTGAACTCTAGTCGTTTCAGTCACCATCAAACGTTGAGTGTTAAACTTAGTGTTTTCTCGTCCTTCAGTTGTTAAATATTCTGCCAATTTAGATGCAAGTTGCTTGGGATTTTTCCCCATTGTTATACTTCTGACTAACAACCTACCTAATTCTGATTTTAATTCAGATTGGTACATCCATAAGCGATCACTAAAGGTCACATCATCACTTAAAAACGAACTTCTTATTATCTGTTCTATAAACTTTGCATACCGATTTGATGGAATTGTCATTTCTAAAATACCTGCTTGACGTTTTAACTCTTCTAGTCCAGCTTTTGTTAATTCGTTTGAAAAATACTTATCCAGTTCATCGAACAAAGATATCAATTCGAGTCCAATGTTAGCTTTTAACAGTTCCAGTCGATTGACACGCATCGTAAGATTGTATAGCTTTAATTCTTGGTTTGCTGTAAGAGAAAAATCTTTCTCTTTGACATATTTCTTTGCTTTGCGAGCGAATGCTTTGACATCCATCTCACTAGCACGCTTCATCGCTTCGCTACGAGTTATTTTCTGCCCATTTGAAAAACTATCCCACTGTGCGTCTATTTCTTTTTGTATCGCATCTTGTGCATATTGCATGCGACTTTTAATTTCTGCCATGCGCTTTTTATCATCTTTAATTTGTTGCTTTTGCCATTCTTTTTCCCGTTTGATCCAATATTCTTGGGAGTTCATTTAATCACTCCCCTGTTTCATCTTTTTTGTTGTTAATTACTTCTTCACCATCTGAATCAAAAATGCCAATCTGCTTTTGCGTTTCTTTATTTACTCGTTTCAACTCTGCCTGTACATCCGGAACAAAAGAAGCGAGACCTAAGATCGTCTCTTGACTGAGTTCAGCTCCAGCATCAACCAAAGATTTCAACTCTTCCAGAATCGCTTTAGGTAGATTAGGCGTAAATATTACACGTAAACCTTTCAAATCGAAATTATCCATTTCAGAAATACTTGATTTTAGGCTAAATAAAAGACGATAACGCCGCATAAGACCTTTTTTGAATAGCCTTTGCTTTGTTGCCGTCATTTGTTCAAATCCAAATAATTTATATTTCATTGCCTCTCCTGATTGCACTCCGGAAAAATTGTCATCAGTAAGATCAGGAACCATTGAGATTTCATGGATATCTTTGCGCACTCTGTCTTTGTAAGCTTCTACACCACTCACATCATATTGTTTATAAATATATCCTGCAGTCACACTTGTTTTATTACCGTTCACATCAGTTCCAGATTCAAGCAAAAGCATATTCGCTTCTTTCTGCTTGATGGCGTCCTCTGGGGATAGTCCTGCTGCTTCAATATCGCCACTAATAACTAGAAGAGCATCGTTTAAATCAGTCATATAGTTGGCGGTATCAGACTGCCCTGCATCGTATAGATCAATTAAAGATAGTACATCTTCATACAAGCCCATTCGAAAACGATTAGGAGAATACTCTGTAATAGGTACCTCTTTATATTCATGCGGTTCGTCTTGAGGATTCTTTAACTCAATTGCTGTTAGTGTCGTCTCATCATAAGTGATACTTTTTTCTTTTGTGTATACGATTGGTTGAATGTACTGTTTATCACCATCCTTGCTGAATCTTGTCTTTGGATACCGTACAGCCAAAATAGGCTCTCGTTTTACTGTAGTATCATATACAATAAACGTTTCAAATACATTAGCCAAATCAACGTAATCTGTATCATCTGAATCTCGATAGATAATCTCATAGGCTCTCCCATACTTATCCATATCAAGCCAGAGTTCAGCATTTAATCCATCTATGTCATTATTAATATTAAACTCTTCGATTTCTTTTTGTTGATTTATGTCCTCGATTTGCACTTTTATAGGATTGCCTGTGTTGTACCCAACATCAAAAGTACAAAGAACTTTTCCAAAGTTATGTGCTGATCGGTGATCCGCTTTTTCCTTTTCTCTACGTCTACGGTTATCCATGATATTTGTATTTCTAGCTTTGTAATAATCATCTAATACACTAAGTCGCTTTACCTGATATTCATGGTGATGTTTTATCATTGCTGCTAAAGTATCTAAATCGTTAAGTAAATCTTCTGCTGAGCTAAACCTATAGTGAAGATTGGAATCTACGCTAAACTTTACATAATTTGTGTTTACGTCATTAGAATAATGTATATCAGCTCCGTATTCAAACTCGTTTACTTTATCCATTTTTCACTCTCCTTAAAAAATGCGTTTAACACGTTTAATCTTTTCATTGACATTAACTTTTGGTTTCTTAAGAAGCTCATTAGTATATATCGCATATCGAACGGAGTCTAGCACATCATCATATTCTTTTATTGGCTCGCCTTTTTTCTTGTCCCAAATGTATTGATAAATTTCATCCCGAAATTTCATCACTCTATCTTGACAGATAAACAATTTATCTTGTTTAAATCTCTTGGCGACTTCCTCAACTCCAGATAACCGTGCTTTATGAGCATTTTTAGCATTAATCTTTTCTCTTTTAAACCTAGCCACATGCTCCGGTCTCGCAGAGTCACAATAAAAAGGCACTCGTAAGCCGTAACGCTCTTGAATGCCTTTTGCTACATCTACCCAATAATCAATCTCTTCAAACTGAGTAGCATGTTCTTCAATTAAATAAGACGTTCCATCATCTGTTTCACCTATAACCACGATTGATCCCCAGTGTTCATATCCCCAGTCAACACCACAATAATAATTGCTCAAAGGTGGCAAGTCTTTTGACTGGATATAGTGCTTGCTGGCATCAAAATCACGATAAACGACACCTTCAGCAGAAACCCATAGTCCTTTGATGTCACGATCATAAAACATCCCACTTGGAGTTGATTCTTTAATATTATTTCTATAGCGTTCAGATAAAAAAGTATTGTCATCCAATTCAAAGTGGAACGATTGGATGTTTTTGCTTGAATTATCAATATACTCTTTCTTTAGCCAGTGTTCTGGATTGTCAGGGTTTGTATCAGCTAGAATTCTCGCTCCTGTTCCTGAACAACGTGAAATGATTTCTGCAAATACTTCCTGCCGAGCGAGCGAGGCTTCATTGATGTAAGCACCGTACGCTGTCATACCACGAATTGCCCCAACACCACCGATGTTTCCTGTATATGCTTGTACAACCTTAACGCCAAACAGCTTGAAGTTCCCATGTTTATCGAATTTAGGTTCTATGCTGTACATGTTGTATAGTTCCTGCAGGATGTTCTTTTGAATCGTTGCACTAGAAACTCCTGCTAGGATATACATTGGTTCCTTAATGCCTTCCTTGTCTGCAATCTTTCGCACACGTCGCAATTCAAACAAGAACAAATCGTTGTTTATTTTTGTTTTTCCAGAACGTTTTGCTCCATGTAATAGCGTGATGAACCAATCATTCTTAATAGTTTTGTTTAACACGTCTATCTGCTTCGGATTATATATATCAACTAGCGCCATCTAATTCACCACTAATCTTTTCTAACAGTTCATCAAGTTTTTCTTCAGTAGATTTTTCTGAATCACTGCGTAACAAGTCAGCTTTTAATTTCAGCATATCAATTTCAACCTCAAGCTTATTGGCTTGGTTGTTATAAACTTTGTTTCTTGAATCCTCTGTAGCTAACGCATTAAGCTGTTTAATTGCCTTTGTTAATTGGTTGCTGATCCTAGTAAGCGCATCTTCAATAGACAAAATGTCATCAATTTTACGATGTGTTTTTCTGCTAACTTGAACATCTTGCATTACGTCTCGCTTAATTTCTAGCTTTCTACCGTCTTTTTCAATCGGCGTTTTGATTTTCCTTAACTGTTGCAGACGTTCGATTTCTTCATCGTTTAAACCAGTCTCGGCTTGTTTGATTCTTTTCATCATACGAAATTGCCTTATCTTAAGTAGACGTATTTCTTCAGACAAAACAAAAGAAGGATCATTATTCAAATTAGAATAGATGTCCTTCTCTTCATCACTTAGTGTCTCAAAAAATATGGTTTCATACTCGCCTGTTTTCAAAGCGTTTTTATTACCCATTGGAGGAGAAGCTCTGCTATTTCCTTTGTTCCCTTTAGCATTTTGATTACCAAAAGGAGCGCCTCCTTGAAAGGTAACGTTACTTTTGCCAATGGTAACATTACCTTTCAATTCAGCGCTCCATTTATCAACTGATTTCCATTTTCTAACCTGTGAATCTGAAACATTTAATTCTAATGCAATTTCCTTTAATTGCTTTTCTCCGTTGGATTCTAACCAAATTTTTTTAGCTTCATCACGTCTTGGATCACGTTGTCTTGCCATTCAAACTACACCACCTCGCAATCTTCTTAGGTTGAGTTTTGTTTTCTATTTTCCTTCTTTAGCTTTGTCCCATTCTATTTTTAAATATAAAGCAATAATTTGAGAAAACTCATTAATTACATACTGATATCCCTGTAACTTTTCATCAATTTCATCTAGTTTCTTTTGATGATGAGGTATGCTAGTTTTTAAACGCGCATATTCAAATTTTTCCTCATCTGCTATATAATCTTTGCCAGTCTTTTCTTCATTAACTCCTTGTTTTATAGTTTTTTCACCTTCTTGAGTAGATTCCTGAAATGAATATGCTATCTCCTCTAGCATTTCCTTATTTAACGTTCTAGATACTTCTTTTCTGACTTTAACCGTACTCTTATATCGATTATTTTTATATAACTCGATTAAACACTCTATATATCTCCTAATATAAGAATTTTTTTCTTCATTATTATTTTCATTAAAGAGTATTGTTTGAACACTCTCAGAAATTATGATTTTGTCCTCTTTCACATAAATTTCTTTCTCAAGTTCTTTTATCTTTATTGAGCTAAAGAATAATTTTAATAATTCAGATACTTCTTCAGCTTTTTGCCATTGTTCATGAAACACTACTTCATCTTTTTGTAAAGAAAGTAAAAGCGATATAAGCTCCGATGATTTTTGTCTCGCTTCGTTTATCCACTCTATTCTTGCTTTCGCTTTCAAATTAGCATCTATTTGCTTTTGTGTCATTTCTTTTTGAAAAGTTCTTTGATTTTCTTGAAATACTTTACTTTCTTCGCTATTCTTTTTGCTAATTCTATAGTTTACATATATTCCTGCAAGAGTTCCTATAAACGGTACCCATAAATTCCACCATTCCATAAAAAACACTCCTCATAATTTTTAAATTAATTATATCAGGAGTTTCATAAAATCTGTTAATCATTATCAATATCTTTCAGCATAAGATCGGCTTCAATCAATATCTTTAAATCGGAAACTTTATCTAACTTGATTTGTCCTGATTGGAGATTTTTAAGCCATTTTCCTAAAGCCACACGAATAATCTTTTTATATTCGTCAATTGATTCTGCCTTCTCTACAGCTTTTTCAATCTCATAATCTAAATCAAAGTTTTCATTTTCCATTGTGTAAGCACCCCGCATTTGATAAAATGCTAAAAGACACAGAGGGTGTCGAAAAACCACGCGTGGGAATTCTCTGTGTCTTCGGGGTGCTTTTTCGCCTCGTTGAAGTAGTCGAGTGTTAGCTGCACTCGGCTTCTTTTAATTTAATTTTACCGCTTTTTTACCTGTCAATTCTTCCCATCGATTAATGATTACATCGACATATCGTGGATCTAATTCCATGAGATATGCACACCGTTCATTTTGTTCACAGGCAATCATTGTCGTTCCACTTCCTCCAAATACATCTAAAACTTTTTCGCCTTTTTTCGAACTATTTTTTATTTGGTAATCAAATAAAGGGACAGGCTTCATAGTAGGATGTTCCCTATTCGCTAAAGGTTTATCGAACTCAAGAATCGTTGTTTGTTTCCGATCTCCATACCACTTGTGACTGCCATCATTCTTCCAACCATATAAACAAGGTTCATGTTGCCAATGATAATCTTGCCGTCCAAGAACAAGTGAATTTTTTAGCCAGATCAACTCTTGTTTTACTAAAAAATCAGAATCTAATAGAGAGTTGACAAAATTGACAACTTCTGACGAAGCATACCATACATAAAAAGAAGCCCCCTCTTTCAGATAATCAGCAACTGAATCAAAGGCACTTTTTAAAAACTCATAAAATTCACTAGAAGTCTTATTATCGTTTTGAATTTTTAACGAATCTTCTGTTTTTCCTTCGTAATTTACGTTATACGGCGGATCGGTAATGAGAAGATCTGCTTTATATCCGTTCATCAATAATTCGAGATGCTCTTTATTTGTACTATCACCACACATTAATCGATGATTACCTAGTTGGTAAATATCCCCTAATGTTGCTTTAGGTTTCTCCGGAAGCTCAATTTCAAATTCATCATCCATCGCTTCGGTTTCCATATCCAACTTCATATCATATTGTTCGATAACATCTTGTATTTCTTCTTCAGCAAATCCGGATAAGTCAAGATTTTCAGCATCTAACTCTTTTAATAACAAAGCCAGTTTATCGTCAGCCCAATGACCAGAAATCTTATTGAGAGCCACATTAAGTGCTTTTTCTTTATCAAGAGGTAAATCTACCACTGATACCTCTATCTCTTCATACAGCTCCAAATCTTTAGCCACAGCAACACGTTGATGACCGCCGACAAGATTTCCTGTACGTTTGTTAAAAATTGGCGGATCAACGAATCCAAATTCGAGAATTGATTGTTTCAGTTTTTCATACTCATCCATTCCTGCAGTAAGTTCGATTCTCGGATTATAATCAGCAGGTTTTAAATTTGCCAACTTCATTATTTCGATTTGCATTCTAATCCCTCAAATTCTTGTTAATATTATTTTGAATGTTTGGTTCATCAAAGAAACCATGACCGCAATAAATAAGTTTGCATTTATCAATTTCATTTGGCGTAGCTTCTCTGGTCATTTCAATGATGGAATACTTCTTTTTGATCTGGACTGATTGAACCACTCTGATTGGATCAGCTGTATTTGGCTGTGGATACCTATTCGTTAGTGATACATACCAGTAGTTTCTCATTTGACTTTTCTCCTTCTGCGAAAAGGAATAACTTCATTGTTTTCCTTTCGTTTATATGTATCGCTCTTTATTAGTCTCCTATACTCATATACTTTTTCGCCATTACCTTTATGAACAGTGATTACTTCATACTTCTGTTCTAAGTATTGTGGTCTATACATTGTTGTTACCCCCTTTGTGCAAAATAAAAAGACCACTTCATTAGTGATCTAATATGTAATAGCAACCTACACACAGACAAGTCTAATACTTCCTGCACCTCACCACTGCCACATCCCTCGGTTGCTAACGAATACTTAAACAGAATACCGTCTCTGTTCATGACCAACGTGACAGTACAAAGCTTTGTCGCAAGCAGGTTATCGTATTCCTAATAACCCTAACTAATGTTTCTCTCCTAACCTACACCTGAGAGTGGCGCACGTCTGCGCTAGTATTTTATGCCTTTTAACTGCTAGTGACATCCCGACTAGTCAGCCAATTCATCGGCATCCGATAAGATGAATTGTTTCCGTAGGTTCCTTAAGTCACTGGCAATGAATCGAACATTGCATGGTTGCCGAAGCATTGACCTAGCACACATGCTTAGCGTCTACCCTTTTCGCCACAGTGACATAATGACAATAGACAGCAACGGATGATAGATAATAAGAATAATTTAGAAGGAGTTGAAATTCACATCCTTATTCTTAATATTTCCGCTGCTGTCTATCGAAGCTTAATTGTGAAACAATAATAAAACGATGTTCCTTTTATTATTATTTTGTCTCAGACCTATCACTAATCTTTCGACACTACCATAATATCATGTTAAAACGCTCAAAAACCCTACACTATCCCTACAAAAACCCTACGTTTTTACAGGTACGCAATCAGCGCCCCTCTTTTATACGCTTCTGCAAATTCAATCAATGCGTTGGATTTCAGCTTCTCGACATTTTTCTCACCATATCCGCAGATCAATTGCCCTATCTCATAATTAGAGTGCTTATTTACATCACAGAAGCTGTAGTAGAGTATCTGACGACTAATCAGACTAAGAGCCATTAAAGCCGCTAAAATCGCGTCTCTCTCTGCTTCTATATCCATCATCTGGATAATCGCGTCTTCTGCCTTATTCCCGTGTTTTGGTGCCTTCGGCATATCGGTTATGATAGGCGACTTAATATCTATCAAAGAGCGACCTGCCATCCGCTCCAAACGCCGAAAATTCTTCAGCACATCTCTCGCATTACATCTTGTCTGTTTGAAATCTACCTCTCGTAACAATTGCATCAAGTCAAACCGCTCCTTTTTGTGATATAATAAACGTGTCATGTTTATTTATTTTGAGTCGGAGCGATCCGGCTTTTTTTATTTGCCTCCAATGAGTTCGATATCCATCAAACGAGCTACAGCTAAATTATCTTTACTCTTTGCTAACCACTTGTCGCATTCCATCGTATTTCCGATACGAATGATTGCAGAATGATTATAAACGTGTTCTACATATCCTCTGAACGGATAAACGAACTCTTCTGCTTCGCAACGAACCATGTCACCTACTTCGACTTTTGCTTTCTTTTTCTTCTTAGGATTCTTAGTCGGCATATCTAGCATTAAACCGCCGATTCCATGACTGCTAGCGTAAAAGCCGTCTTTTAATTTCATCCTTCCGCCACCTCCTCATATAATTCGAATTTACTAGATGGCCAACTCAAACGCTGTTTATCGTCGTCAATCAAAACGATTCTGCCAGGCATCGAAGCATCTTGAACTATATAATATTCGTTGTCCAAGAAGTATAATGACACGCCTGATCCTATTTTAGTCACTACTTTGTCACTCTTTTTGAAACCCATCATTCTACCTCCTCCTTTTCATTTATTGACGATAATAACAAAATAGATAACATGAAAATATTTGACCACAACACAAGATTGTGATATTTTTTACATAGTTTTATTTATATGGGAGTGACGAAATGCCATTTATAGTCTTTTTCTTTATATCATTATTAACAATATATATTCCTTTACCAACATTATTAATGTATTTCCATAGACTCTCAGAAAAACATGACATTATAGTCACTATAGATAAACATATATTGGTTATACTTGTCTTATTAGATTATTATATTAGCTACTATTTTCTTAAAAACTGTAAGATTAAAAAGAGATACTACTTTTATTTAATTGGATTAAATTTGATTGAATGGGGAATACATTTAAGCTTGTACTTAAAATTCAACGCTACAGCATTAACTATAGTTTTAATTTTCCAAACGATCCTTTTAATTTGCATGTTTACCTTCCCATTATCTGGTAAATTCAGAAATTACATATTTAATCAAAATTGATCCTACAATTTCACGAGGTAGCTAGATACTCTTCATAAATACTAACCAGTGTGTTTTAGCTCTCTTATTTCCATATAATGGCACATAATCAATTGCATTCAATATTTCTGATAGCTTGATTTGATCCTCGTTCCATTTAAATACAAGAGTTCCATTTGGCTTTAATACTCTGAAACATTCTTTGAATCCTAATGCTAAATCTTCTTTCCAAGTTTCGGGATTTAATTTTCCATACTTTTTGACCAACCAGCTATTCTCGCCTGCTTTAAGCAAGTGTGGCGGATCAAATACTACATGATAAAATGATTCATCTTCAAATGGCATATCTCTGAAATCTCCAATGACATTAGGATTGATATCAACGACATGTCCGCTATTTAGTTCTTCGTATTGTTTCCGAATGTCCATAAAAATTACGTTTGGATTCTGTTTATCAAACCAAAACATTCGACTACCACAACATGCATCTAATATTTTAGTCAATTACTCTACCTCTAATAACTCTTTATTCTCGTATATATTCCCGATAACTTCATAGTCAGTGTGAAATACTGGATCATAATAAATTCGATATTCTAAGTCCAAGTCTACTAGCTTACAAATTAAGCCAGAATGACACCCAGAGGCTTGAACAACAGCTTTTTCATGATCTAAGTGATTAAAACCATCACTTACACTGAAAAGTACTATATCCCCCTCAAAAATCTCTACACCGTTCTTATCTTTCAGTCCTGTGGATTGCATGAGGATATATTTATCTGGAGACATTTCAGCATGAGTGATCAACCTTCCTGCTTGTCCATATTTCATTTCTTGCCCAAATTTTTTACCTTTAAACGGTGGTACCACGCTCGAAACTTCGGTATCATTCGCTGTCCTCCTACTTCTTCTCAGTCACCGTAAACGGCACAATACTTTCTGGCATGTAATTTACTTCGTATTTGTATTCATTGACCTTCGCGCCTTCTAAATCTTCAACCACATACATGTTCCAACTAGTCATGTTCACAAGATGTCTTTTGTACTGTTTCTTTCCTGTTTCAACTAGAATAACGAGTTTATTTTTATCTTCCGTATCAACATCTGTCGTAGACTGTCTTTACATATCATACAAATAGATAAATCCATGGTGTCTCATGTTCTGAGTCACATCAAAAGCATTCAACCTCTTGGTTAACTTCTGGAATGAATTTCTTTTTTCTGCTCATTTTCAAACCTTCCTAACCTTTCTTTTAAAAACGCTCTTCCTTGAACGTCTTGCCATATTTTTTAGCTAATATCAACGGCACTTGATAACGATGGCAGAACAGTTTCGCTTTGATTTTAAAATCTTTTGTCTGCATTCCTTTGACATCTACAACTTTCACAAGCTTACCGTTTTTATAAAACGTGAAGTCAGGAATATACTCGATTTTACGGTACTTCTTGCCTTCCAATTCAAATTTTGGCAATAGTTCAAATTTTTCCTGAAGCTTTACTTTCCAGCCGTTTGCTTCCGCTTGCCATACTGCCAGATCATAGTACTCTGCTTCTGCTACAGAATCGAATTTGATCTCACGATGAACCGTTTTTCGATTGCGATATTTGTTCATGCTGTCGCTCCTTTTACTGGTTTTAATCGTTTATCGGTTGTTTGAGAAAAGACCATCGTAAATCCATCAGAATTGACAAATATTCTTGATGTTGTCCTCATACCGTAAGCCTTTTTCAACTCTTCCCCAAGCAAGTTCGTTGTGATAATCGTTGCTAAGTTCTGTCGTGCATCCAAGAACGAATTCAACGTGTTTATGCCAAATGCTCGACTATCTGAAGTATCTTTTCCTAGCTCTGAACCGATATCATCAATGACGACTAAATCCGCCGTTTTGATATCTGCAATCAACGATCCCTCAATCGTTTTTCTAAGTTCAGGATTGTTGTACGAAAACTTGATTTGATCCAGCATTTCCTGTAACCCGATAAACAAGATTTTCTTGTCGTAGTTTGATCGCCTCAAAACTTCCCAAGCCGCTGCCATCGCTAGGTGACTTTTACCTGTTCCCTGTTTGCCAGTTAAAACAAGATGACTTGGATTTCCTAACAAGACTGAATTAACAAAGCGTTTGGTTACTTCAACCGCTTGTCTTGTTTCTTGATCAACGATTTGATAATTCTGCAATGTACAATCAAACAACGCTTTATTAGGCACGACAGAACCACCTTTGAAAAAATTGATAGCTCTTGCTTTCAGACTTTCGTTGTACATTTGCTCTGTTTGTAAGTCTTCCTGAACTCGCAATGCTTTATACCCACATTGCATACAAGTTGGTTTACAACGATCTGAGCCATCAGGATTCTTCGTACGCCATCCATACAAGGGCTGTCCGCATTCAGGACATTCGCCACGTTGGACAAGCACTTTCTGTATTAGTTTTTCCATGATTTCTCCAACGGTTTCCATGCCTACGCCTCCTCTCAAATAGGCAACTCATCTGTGCTAAATTTCTCGTATTCAAGCGTTTTATTTGCATTTCTAGGTGATTTTGAATAATGACCTTGCAAATACTTTCTCACTTTCTCAACGGTGTCTAGTTGCTTGTTTTCCCAGTTTTTTAGCACTCTATCGAGATAGTTATAATTTTTAGCACCATTTTTTAGCATTTCTTCAATCGCCATGATGACAATTTCATCTTGTCCTTGAAAATCATTTACCCAAAAACGAATAGATTCTAAAACCATTGGTGCTTCTGCTGGATTCACTTGATTTAGCCAATAGCTCTCTGCGATATTTTCTGAATGAATATCTATACTAGATCTAGAAGAAGATACTCTTGTTTCATTTACTTTACTTTTATTTCCTTTACTTTGGGGATTAATGTCAGCATTATCTCTTTCATCTTGTGTATTAATGTTTGCGTTAATTACATACTTAGTTGGTTTTGGTGATTTTCGTCTTTTTGTCGCTTCAAAGTAGGTGGCTTGGATATTCTCACTCGTAAGCACCTCGACCGAGTCAAACAGTTGTTTATCAAAAAAACCCCATTTGACTAAGCGGTTCACTATTTGATTGAGCATTTCCTTACTTACTCCTGGCAGGCGTTTTAAAAGAGTAGCTTGCGTTAAATCATTCCACAAAATGAAATATCCTTTTTTATATATCGCACAAAGCAGTTTGATTACCGCAATTTCTCCTTTAAGTCCAAATTCCCCAGCAATAGCCTCTATTTTTTCATCTTCGAAAACATCAACATCAAGAGGAAAATAATCAAGACCTTCTTTTGTTGGTCTTGCCACACTATCACCTCCTTAGATAAGCGAGGGGAAACTCCCTCGCTATAGTGGTGGGTTCATATCATCGAACAATGAATCCTGTTGTTCATCTGTATTTGCTGTTTCTTCGTATTCATCAAACGCTGATGACACGTCTTCCACTTTTTCTGCTTCTTTACGTTCTGATTCAATTGGTTCTGCATCATTTAAAGTAACTTCTTCTACAAGATCATTATTTTCATCAAATCGAAAAACTCTTTCGTCAGAAGTAACCGCATTTTGCATTTCTACAGATAAAATCCCCCATTTAGCTAACATGTTACGTAAGACGGTTTTTATCGCCATCGCATCATAATTCTCTTTCCACGCTCCAGTTAGCTTTGTTTTATCAAACCCTTTGGCATGTTTAATACGATGAGCTTCCACTTCTTGCTTTGTCCAATAAACAGTTTTTTTAAACCCATTTAGTAATTCAAGAAATCCAACATAACCGATGACTCGATCAGATTGTTTCGCATTGTAGTCAAACTGAAACTCTTCTGTCAGAGGATTCCATTCAATTAATTGCCCTTCATAAATTTCTATTGCATTAAGTGCTTTGTATTGTCCAGAACGTTGTGCTAACTGAATATAGCCTTTGTATCCTAGGATGAATTGGGCTTCGTTATGCGTAATCCAATCTTTTCCTACCTTTTCTTTCCGATTAAATGGAACAATATAGGCATATCCTAAATTTTTATCTATTGGTAAATCCATCGTTGCTGCTTTTAAAGCAGAAGCGATGATTGTCATCGGCTCTGCTTTAGATAAATAATCATCGCCACCAACTAACGTTAAAAGAGAACCCATAAAAGCATCTGATTTTTCGTGTAAAATATCATTGAATTTCTTTTTCATAGCTGGCTGACTCATCAATGTTTTAAAACCTAATTTTGAAACATCCACTGCTTGATTGTTTTTTTCTGTTAGTTGATTCTTTAAATCTTTACTTGTTGCCATATCACTGAATCTCCTTTATCACTAATCTATTTGAAGTTGATAAACTGTAAATTTCCTCATCTTTCATCACATATGGATATTTCTCTGCTATTTTCTTCAAGTCTTTTCGTTTAGAAACGACTGATTTTAAACAAATAATCCGATTAGGTGTGATACCTGTAGAGGCATTCTTTATTCCAAGTTCCTGAATAATTTGATTGTCGATTTGTCGAATACTCTTCTCTAGTTCCTTCTTATTTTTGAGTAACTCTTCTTTTTGATCGAGTAGAACATCATAATCAGCATGAAGCATAATTTCAGTTGAATCTAATTCTGAATAACGCTCTTTTAGAAAATCTGACGTTGCTTTACTTCCATCGATCAGTGGCTCTTCTCCGCCGATAATGTTCGTTTCCCAAAAATCAACTAACCGTTCTGTGATGATGTCAATCAGTTCTTGATCTCGTTCAACTCGTTTCCATATAAATCTTTGACCACCAATCAACACAGCGATATAACAATAATCCTTGTTCAAAACATTCATGTAATGTTGCACTTGACACAAATAACTAAGTGGCACTTCTTCTCCTTCCCATTCTTTGCTAAAAAATTGATTCGCTGTTTTACATTCAAGAATGGCATTTTCTCCTACTACATCACGATCGATATTTGCTCTTAAGAATGGATGTAACGGATGTTCAAACACTTGGTTTCTTCTACGGACCTTTTTGCCTGTTCGTTCTTGAAATTCTTTGGCAACAACTTCTTCTAAAACATTGCCCCAATAAGCTGGTTCGCTCTCTGAATCTTTTAATTCAATTTGACCCGTTTTCTCAAGCCATAATTGATAAGGGGATTTGTATTTATTCAATCCAAGTACTGTTGCGACATCAGAACCACCAATACCTCTTTTGCGGTCTTCGAGCCATTCTTGATGGCTCATGTCTAAAGTTGATTTACTCATCTTCATCCTCCTCAGTTTGTGGTCTTCCCCAATCTGGAGTATTTAGGTATTGATCTAACGATGAGGCAAAGTCATTCATTAAACATCATCTCCTTTGTAGCCTTACATGCAGGATAATCGCAATCATTAGTTCGTATACTTTCTTTAAACTTATCGTTCATTAGTGTTAGTACAATTGTTTGCAAAGCAAATGTTCCACCAAATACAACAGTTGCTTCATCTACACTTGGATCAATCGCCCCAAGAGTGATGGCTACATCACTTTCGTTACACTCATGTATTAGTTCTTCAATTAAATTTTTAATTTTTGGATTCATATGGTAAAATCTCCTTAGTTATGTTTTTTTATGTTACCGATTAGCGACGGCCATCGCTGGTCGGTCTTTTTTGTGTTGGCATTTTGAAACTTTCTCTTACAGCAGTAACAACTACTAAAGTTCCCCAATAAATCAGCGCATATGCCGGGTTGATACTTGTCAGTATGATTGCTACAAGACACATAAGCAAAGCGCTTTTGACAGTCATTTTAAAAACCGTTCTCATTGCTTCACATTCCTTTCTAATTAGTATTGCGTTCTTCCCATTCCTTCACTAACTCGAAGTCATACTGCAAAACACCTCGAACCCTTCGAGAAGGTAACGGATCATTTTTTGAATTCGTCCATTTAGAAATAGTAGCTAATGAGACACCGAAATATTCAGCAATATCTTTAGCTTTCTTCCAAACTCTTTCTTTTGGTTGCTTTTTTTGAACTAAAGGGACCACTCTTTCCATTTGTGAAATCTTCATTTTAATTCTCCTTTCATGTATCCTTGACTGATCCAATAAGTTAAACGCTGTTCGCTTAGTTGACGAATATCAATTCCAAGAATTTCGCATAGTACACAGATCAGAGTCACTTCAATCATGATCTCGTCTAAAAATTCATATGCATATGAAATGATTTGCTGACGATCCTCAGCGGTTAAATAATCCTCATTTTTGAGAAGAATTTTCTCAACTTCTTTTTTCTTTTGTTTTCGCTCATCGGATTCTATCATTTGAAGCTTATCTAGTGACGAGGGGTCTCTTCTATAAACATCTCCATCAATTGATTTAAATAATCCAAAAAATTTATGGATTACATGGAGAGTAAAATCTGAATCTCGAAAATGATCAGTTAAAGCTTGAGCATTTTCTAACGTCACAGGCTTAGTATTATGTGGCGTTGTCCAATCACTCAATGACTGTTGAGATACATTAACTTGCTTTGCAATTTCTTTCTTCGTTTTGCCACTCTTATTTATCACCTTAATTAATGATTCTCGAATGACAGCTGATTTTTTTAACAGTTTGAACACCTCAATTTCTTATTCACACGTATATCAATACGAGCAATTTTTTTGTACTATTAATTTAAATAATCAAACAAAAGCTGTTTCGTCTAATTCACGTTCAAGCTCTTTTTGAACTTCTTCAACTAAAAGATCAAGTTGAACATCTGTAGCACATTTGATGATGTGTACTAGTCTAGGTCTTGCATCAAGTACGATGTTTATTTTTATTGTCGTGTCATTTGGTGTTTCTCCTTCCTTTGTCAAAAGTTTCGATTTTAGATACTTTATGGGTAAAAATTTTTGCTAATGGGATATCCAATAGCTTTGCTAAATAAGGAAGTTCTTCTGGTTTAAAATTATATTCGCCAGTTTCTCTTCTATAATATTTCGCCTTATCATTAAAACCCATGAGATCAGACATTTTTTTTAAAGAGTAACCTTTTGTTTTACGTCGCTCTTTTATTAATTCAAGATTTACTTGATACATATTTGCACCTCCAAAGTTTCTTTTTTAGCAACCTTATATACATATAATACATTGCGATTTTAGATACGTCAATAGAAAAAGTATCTTTTTTCGCATCTTTTTATATCTTTTTTCGCAACTATGGTAAAATAGTTGTGAAAAAAGCAACGGAAGGAGTAGTCTAATGTCAAAAGATCTAGTGAATAGAATAATAGATTTAAGAGAAAAACGTGACTGGACCCAAGCTGAGTTAGGCAGGAAAATTGGATTAGAAAAATCAGCAATGAATAAAATTGAAAATGGCACTAGAAAGGTTTCTACAGAAGAACTCCAGAAATTAGCAGAAATTTTTAATGTTACTACTGATTACTTACTCGGAAGAAATCAAACTCCTGAATGGGCTGATGAAAATGATTTAGTTGAATTAGATAAAATGCTCGATTCCAATGTTAATATGGCTTATGGTGGCGAAACGTTAACTGATGAAGAGAAACAAAGAGTAAAAGATGTTTTAACTGGTCTATTTTGGGAATTTAGAAAAGAAGACAAAAGTAAAGAGAAGTGATTTTCTATGGAGATGGACGTAATTAGTCTAGTTGGTAGACTAAAACAAAAATATAATTCTGCTAATCCCTTTACTATTTGTGAAAAAATGGATATTCAAATTAGATACGTTCCCTTTTTGAATAACCCAAAGGGACAATTTCAAGAATTATTAGGACGGTCAGTTATACTTCTAAATCACGAACTAAAGTATTCTGAAGAACGGTTCTATATTTGCGCTCACGAACTTGGTCACGCTATATTTCATCGTGGGTTATCTAGCTATTACGTATCAACAAGAACATCCAGAAGTAAATCAGAGAGCGAAGCGAATTGCTTTGCCGCTAATCTCATTGTTTCTCTTTATAAAGAAGACAACGATAAATACCCTAGAAAAGTCGAGGAATTAACAAATTTGTATGGGCTTCCTGAAAGCGTGTATAGATTTTTAATTTAAATGGTAATAACCAAAGATTAGCCTTAGGGCTTTTCTTTTTAAACGCAAAAGAACATAAGTTCGTATAAAAACTCTATTGATACGAAGATTTTCTAAATTTTCGTTCAAATAACATCCCTCCCCTAAAATATTCTTATTATTAGGACTGAAATACGAAAGGAATGATGTCAGTGGCCTCCATTAAAAAATATTACTTAAAGAAATCAAAAGAATATCGTTATGAAGTATATATATCAAATGGAATTAATCCTGGTACTAAGCTACAGAAAAAGATTCATAAAAAAGGGTTTAAAAGTCACGAAGAAGCAGAAAAATTCGCAAAAATTGTTGAAGGACAAATAGCTTCTGAAGAATATATACAAAATAATCCTAAGAAATTAACTATAGAAAAATTCATGGACGATTGGATTAATAACTATAAAATGAATGTTAAAGAAGGAACAAGAATAGTTCATAGGGCAAATATAAAAATGTACATCAATCCATATATTGGAAAATATAAACTAGATAAATATACTAGAGCTGATCATCAAAGATTCATCAATCAGTTACTTACTAAAAAGGGCTTAGGTAGAACTAAGGAAGGTCTCTCAGTAACAACAGCCAAAAGTATCAATGCCACTCTTAGCAATGCTTTCAAAAAAGCTATTCAGTTAGGATATATAAAGAATAACCCTACTAGTTTTGTTGAGTTTCCAAGAAATCTATCTGATAAAAAGAAAGTTAAATATTATACTTTTGATCAATCTGAACTATTTCTCGAATTTGCCAAAAAAGAGAAATCATTTATATGGTATCCCTTTTTTCTTATTATATTTGATCAAGGATTGCGAAAATCAGAAGCTTTAGGGCTACAATGGGCTGATATTGATTTTTCTCAGAATACACTTAATATCAATCGTGAACGACTTGGGGCTGCTGAAAAAGGACCTAACAAAGGTTTAATTATTACAGATGACACAAAAACCCCATCTGGTACACGATCATTGCCTATGACAAAACGAGTAAAGAAAGCCTTATTGACTTTAAGAAATCAAGTAATAAAAGAATTTGGTTTTTTACCTGAAACAGATGACCACGAAGTATTTATTTTTATAAATACTTACGGTAAAAATAAAGGTATTCCAATAAGAGATCGAACCGTTAACGGTGCTTCTCATAGAATTGAAAAACATGCCAATCTCCCCCACATAACTGTGCATGATGGTAGACATACTTTTGCAGCTAGAACGAGACAAGCAGGAATACCTTTAGAAGATATCAAAGATTTTTTAGGTCATAAAGATGTTTCTACTACACAAGTCTATGCCCATATTTCTCCCGAAGTGAAAAAAAGATCAATGAATCAACTAGAAAACTATATAGAAGAGCAAATAAAAAAGCACTCAAATTGAGTGCTTTTTTTAAGTTCACTATCACTAAAGCTATCACTAATTTTATTTAGAAGCGAACATGTTTCTATCACTGATTTTTTAAATCTAGCGAAAAACCCTTATCTTACAGGCGTTCGTTCAATTCTTTCGCAAGGTCTTCAAAGCCTGGTTTGCCTAGAAGTGCGAACATGTTTTTCTTATATGCTTCAACACCAGGTTGGTCAAATGGGTTAATTCCATTTAAGTAACCTGAAATACCTACAGCAATTTCAAAGAAGTACATTGTATAACCTAATGTGTAAGCATCCATTTCTGGAATTTTAACTAATAAGTTTGGTACGTCGCCATCTGTATGAGCCAATAAAGTTCCTTCAAAAGCTTTTGTATTGACGAAATCTACTTCTTTTCCTTCCAAGTAACCTAAACCATCTAGGTCTTCAGCTTGTTCAGGAATTGTAATTGATTTACGTGGTTTTTCAACTTTAACGATCGTTTCAAAGATGTTACGGCGTCCTTCTTGAATATATTGACCTAGTGAATGTAAGTCAGTTGAGAAGTTCGCACTTGAAGGGTAGATTCCTTTTTGGTCTTTACCTTCTGATTCACCGTATAATTGTTTCCACCATTCAGAGAAATATTGCATTCCTGGTTCATAGTTGATCAATAATTCAGTTACTTTCCCTTTACGGTAAAGGATGTTACGCATTGCTGCATATTGATAAGCTTCGTTTTCTTCTAGTTTATCACTTGAATAAGCTTTGCTTGCATCTGCAGCTCCTTGCATCAACGCATCGATATCTGCTCCACTAACAGCGATTGGTAGTAATCCTACTGCTGTTAAGACAGAGAAACGTCCACCGATGTCATCAGGAATCACGAATGTTTCCCAACCTTCTGCGTCGGCTTCTACTTTAACTGCACCTTTTGCTTTATCAGTTGTTGCATAAATACGTTTATTCGCTTCTTCTTGACCATATTTTTTAACAAGTAATTCTTTGAAGACACGGAATGCGATAGCTGGTTCAGTCGTTGTACCTGATTTTGAAATCACGTTTACTGAGAAGTCACGATCTCCGATTACTTCAATCAAATCAGCGATATAAGTTGAGCTGATTGAGTTTCCTGCAAAGAAAATTTGTGGTGCTTTACGTTGTTCACCATCTAATAAATTGAAGAAAGTGTGGTTTAAGAAATCGATTGCTGCACGAGCGCCTAGGTAAGAACCACCGATTCCGATAACTACTAAAACTTCAGAATCAGATTGGATTTTTTTCGCTGCTTCTTTGATACGAGCAAATTCTTCTTTGTCGTAATTAGTAGGTAGATCGATCCAACCACGGAAATCACTTCCTGCGCCTGTACCTTCACGTAATACTTTATCTGCCATTGATACTTGGCTTTGCATGTAACCTAACTCATGTTCATTAACAAATGGTGCTACTTTTGAATAATCAAAATGAATATGTGCCATTTTTTATTCCTCCTTTAAAAGATCAATATACAGCTTATACTTTACGTTTTTTTTTACAATTTTTCAAGCAAATAAATGAATTGAAGCTAATATTTACAAGAAAATTTCAAACACTAAACTAATCCTTGCGCATACATCACTTTCGCTACTTTTTCAAAACCTGCAACATTTGCTCCTAGCAATAGATTTTTTTCATTGCCATAAGCTGCTGCCGTTTGGCGACACGTTTGATAAATATTTTTCATGATTTCATCTAATTGGCGATCCACTTGTTCACTTTCCCAAGACAATCGTTGAGCATTTTGACTCATTTCTAATGCTGAGACAGCGACACCGCCGGCATTAGCTGCTTTCCCAGGACAATACCACACATTGGCTTTTTCAAAAACATTGACAGCTTCAAGAGTACATGGCATGTTTGCGCCTTCTGCGATGATTTTCACTCCACATTCAACCAAGTTGTTAGCAAGCGTTTCGTCTATCTCGTTTTGAGTAGCACAAGGAAGGGCGATATCTGCAGTTTCTTTCAAAGTCCAGACAGATTGACCAGCATGATAGACAGCAGAATCACGTTTTTCTGCATAAGCGGTCAACCGTTCCCTTTTTTCTTCTTTGACTTCTTTTAATAGTGCCAGGTCGATTCCTTCTGGATCATAGATAAACCCACTGGAATCAGAACATGTGATGACTTTCCCACCTAATTCTTGAACTTTTTCAATAGCATAGATGGCAACGTTTCCGCTACCAGATACCAGAACTGTTTTTCCTTCAAAAGAGTCTTTTTCTGCTTGTAAAAGATGTTTGACATAATAAACCAATCCGTAACCAGTTGCTTCCGTACGAATCTTACTTCCCCAAAAATCTAATGGTTTTCCAGTAAGGACACCGGCATCATATTGTTTTAATCGTTTATATTCTCCAAACAAATAACCGATTTCTCTGGCACCGACTCCGATATCTCCAGCAGGTACATCGATGGATGGACCGATATGCTTGGATAGCTCCAGCATGAAACTTTGACAAAAACGCATGATTTCATCGTCTGATTTTCCTTTTGGATCAAAGTCACTTCCGCCTTTTCCTCCACCGATTGGTAGACCAGTTAGACTATTTTTGAAAATTTGTTCAAAAGCTAGGAATTTAAGAATACTTAAATTCACACTCGGATGGAATCTCAACCCGCCTTTATAAGGGCCGATTGCTGAATTGTACTGAATGCGGTATCCACGATTGACTTGCCAGTTTCCTTCGTCATCTTGCCACGGCACGCGAAATTGAATGATTCTTTCTGGTTCTGACAACAATCCTAAAATATTACGTTTGATGTATTCAGGATGTTTTTCTAAAAATTGAGTAGCTGAAGGCATAAATTCATCAATGGCTTGTAAAAATTCGACTTGTCCTGTGTCTTTTTGATGAATATTATTTTGAATTCGTTGGACGTATTCTGTTGCGTTTGTCATTGTTTCACACTCCTTTTATAATCTTCTTTTATTTTAGCCTATTTTTATTAGATGCTCAAAACATTTCCTGCTTTCTTTTCATAAATATGCTACACTTTCTCTGAGGTGAGGAAATGGAAACAACCTATGATGTGATTGTAGTCGGTGCTGGAACTAGTGGTATGATGGCTGCAATTAGTGCGGCTGAATATGGCGCAAAGGTTCTCTTAATTGAAAAAAATAAAAAAGCTGGAAAAAAATTATTAATGACAGGTGGCGGAAGATGTAATGTCACGAATAACCGTCCAGTTGATGATTTGATTGCTCATATTCCTGGAAATGGCAAATTTTTATACAGTACATTTTCCCAATGGAATAATTTTGATATCATGGAATTTTTCGAATCTCAAGGTGTTCATCTAAAAGAAGAAGATCATGGTCGGATGTTCCCTGTGACGAATAAGTCAAAAACGATTATCGAAGCCTTGATCCATCGTTTAAATGAATTAAATGTTACGATGCTCTTTGGCACCCGAGTCGAAAAATTAGTGCATAGCGACGGAAAAATCTATGGCGTACGGACGGAATTTGAAGAATTTCAATCCTCTTGTGTCGTATTAACTACTGGGGGGCGAACCTATCCGTCGACTGGTTCTACAGGTGATGGCTATAAAATCGTTAAAAAAGTCGGTCACACTGTCACTCCCTTGTATGCAACAGAATCTCCACTGGTTTCTGAAGAAACTTTTATCAAGGATAAAACCTTGCAAGGATTATCTTTACAAGATATTTCTTTAAGCGTATTAAACAAGAAAGGTAAAGTCATCACCGAACATGTTATGGACTTGCTTTTCACGCATTTTGGGATTTCTGGACCTGCGGCATTGAGATGTTCAAGTTTCATCAATCAAGAGTTGCAAACGACTGGAGAACCTGTCACGGTCGTCTTAGACTGTTTTCCGAATCGTTCGCTTCAAGAATTGATCAACGAATTGACTGCTAAAAGCCAACAATCGAAGAAAACATTGAGTAATGCTTGGCATGGCTTTTTACCTGAACGCTTGCTTCTCTTTTTCCTTGAAAAAAGTGGATTAACGGAACAAACTGGTAGTCAAACGACAGAAAAAGAGATCCAACAATTTGCGGAGCTTTGCAAAAATTTTTCTTTCAAAATAACCAAAACTTTTGCCATCGAAAAGTCTTTTGTGACTGGTGGTGGCGTTTCACTAAAAGAGATCAATCCAAAAACATTAGAAAGCAAATTGGTCAATGGATTATTTTTTGCTGGTGAATTGCTAGATGTTAATGGATATACTGGTGGGTTCAATATTACTGCGGCTTTTGCAACTGGACATGTAGCAGGAATGAATGCCGCTTTTCTTAGCTGATTAAATGAAAACAGTAACGAAGGGAGTAGAAGATGTCTGACTCTTTTCGTTACTGTTTTTTCTTTTTTTAGTTGATAAACTGATGAATTGCCGACTGCATCACAGTACAAGATCAGCAAAAGTCCCTTTAGTTAAATCACAAATGGCTTGAGGTGCTAGCTCCATTTGGTGCCCTCTTTTTCCTGCTGATACAATGATCGTTTCTTGTGATTGTGCTGTTTGTTCTAAATAAGTAGGAAATAATTTCTTCATCCCAATTGGCGAGCAACCACCACGAATATAACCAGTGGTAGCTTCTAAGTCTTTCAGATGTAACATTTCTACTTTTTTGTTTCCAGATACTCTTGCTAATTTTTTTAGATCTAACTCTCGATTACCAGGAATGACCGCTACGATCGTTCCTGTTTTGTTTCCAACCGCTACGAGTGTTTTATAAATACGGTGTTCACTTTCAGAAAGTTGCTCCGCGACAGAAGATGCACTTAAATGCGCTTCATCCCAAGCATACTCATGTTCAGTATACTTGATTTTCTTTTGTTCTACTAAGCGGATCGCATTTGTTTTCACTTGTTTTTTCTTTGCCAACATTTTCACCTTCAAATTAGATTGTTTCAATTTAATAATTTGATTATTGATTTTAGTTCCTTTACAGTGATTTGTCCAGGTGCTGATGCTTTTTCAGAGGTTAACGCACCAAAGGTCATGACCGAACCAGTCAAATTTCCCGATAAGCGCGAAATCATTCCGAGCTGTCCCATTGACATTGTAATCAGAGGCATGGACACAAACGCTCCTGCCCGTCTCGTTAGCTCCATCAAACGTAACACATCTCGTTCGTTATGGGGCATTACCGCTATTTTACCGATATCTGCACCAAGATGTTCCATCATATTCAATTGATACAATAAGACTGGATCAGCTGGGGTCTCTTTAAAATTATGACTGCTGATAATCATCGGGATGTTGCGCTGTTTGATTTCTGCTAACAACTCTTTTTCAAGGCTTTCAATTTTATCTAATTCTAAATCAACCATATCGACTAAACCAGAGCGGATCATCTGTAGGTACAACTCGTGATATGCTCGGATCGTTATATCTCGTTTGCCACCTTCTGCTATTGTTCTAAAAGTGAAAAGCACCGGTAACCCGTCGAGCATCTCATGGATCAGTACCAACGTTTCTGTGACTTTTTCATATTGAAAGACATCTTCATAATAATCAATTCGCCACTCCACTAAATCAGCACCAGCTTCTTTGGCTAAAATTGCTTCTCGCAAAAGTTCTTCACGAGTGTCTCCGATCATTGGCGCACAAATTTTAGGATGTCCTTTTCCTAAGTTTAGTCCTTTCACTTGCACCATCTGTCCTCCCCCCTTATTTCCTAATTTGATAGATAAATACTTTTAAATAATCCCCTTCTGGAAAGGCTTTAATGGTTTGGAAATCTTGTGGTAATCGAAAACGAGTGATTTCTTCATATTCAACATTGGCTAGCATTAGTTCATTTTCAATCATTTTTTTGAACTGATCGGTACTCACGTTAGCTGCGTTCGTTGAAGCGATAAGCGTTCCCTCGTCCGATAAAATAGCCAAGCTATCTTTAACCAATTCGCCATAATCTTTGGCTACTCGGAACACTTTCTTTTTGTTTCTCGCAAAACTTGGAGGGTCAAGCACAATGAGATCATAAGTCAGCTGCTTTCTTTTAGCATATTTAAAATAGGCAAAAACATCCATCACAATGATTTTTTGTGTCTGAAGATCCAAACCGTTGATTTCAAATTGTTCCTGTGTTTTTTTCAAACTTCGCTTTGCTAGGTCAACACTAGTGGTCTCCAAAGCACCACCCATTGCTGCCGCAACTGAAAAAGCCCCAGTATAGCTAAACATATTCAAAACAGACTTTCCTAGACCAAGTCCATCGATCAAAGCTCCTCTGACTTCTTTTTGATCTAAAAAGATGCCTGTCATCAGCCCTTCATTCAAATAAGTGGCGTAAGAGACGCCATTTTCTTTGATGATTAAAGGTTCAGGAGCTGTTTCTCCATAAACATACTGACTTTCAGGAAATTCATTTGTTTCAAAACGGATTTTTTCGTAAGCACCCTTTATCTCAGGATAAACTTGTTGAAACGCTGAGAAGAGCAAATGGCGGTAAGTATAAAGAGTTTCATTATACCAAGAAAATACTGCATAGTGTTCATAATAATCAATGATCAGACCACCGATGCCATCCCCTTCTCCGTTAAATAAACGAAATGCTGTTGTTTGTTCATCTATGAAAAAAGCTTGTCTTTTTGCTTTAGCTTCAGAAAACTTTTTCTCAAAAAATGCCTGGTCAAACGTTTCATTTTGTTGACTCAAAACCCAACCGATTCCTTTGTTTTGTTTACCTAAATAGCCCTTAGCTAAGAAATTATCTTGTTGATCAACCAATTCGATCCACTGCGTGGTTTCATTGTACGACTGGACCAAATCTTCCTTTTGAATCAATGGATAACCGTTCTTGATACGATTTCCTGCTTTTTTCTTAATTTGTACTTTCATTGACTCACCTACTTTACCTTTATCATTAATCAGTATACCAAATATTAAGCAGGCTGTCTTAGTGCTAGCGTTCACAAAAGAATAAGAAATCCTTAATCACCGGTGTAAGCGTTTGGTTTCGATTGACACTGGATTTGCGTACTAGTAAAATAGGATGGAATATGTAGTTTGAGCAATCATAACTTCATAACACTCTGTAAATGAGAAGAGTGGGGAAAGGGAGATTACATTGAGACGAATAAAAACACCCGCCTTTTTGAATAAAAGGCTCGGATTTTTTTCTTTATTAGCTGTTTTACTTTGGCTAAAAACAATTTTTGCCTATTTGTTTGATTTCAATTTAGGCATCGAAAGTGGCATACAATACTTTATACTGTTTATCAATCCGATCGCTACCACGTTGTTGTTAATGGGGATTGCGTTATATGTGAGACGGACGAAGGCGTCTTATATTACAATGATGGTCATTTATTTCCTATTGACTTTACTGGTGTTCTCTAACGTAACTTATTATCGTGAGTTTACGGATTTTATTACGATCAATACCATCTTGGGAGCAGGAAAAGTAGCTAGCGGACTTGGCGAAAGTGCTATTCGCTTATTTAGACCATATGACGTCCTTTATTGGATCGACTTTATCATTGTCGCTGCATTATTGATAACCAAAAAAATCAAAATGGATCCACAACCGATTCGTGCACGAATGGCTTTTGCGATCTCGACTCTGTCAGTCATGATTTTTTCTGGAAATTTATTTTTAGCAGAAGCCGATCGCCCAGAATTATTGACTCGTACTTTTTCTAGAGATTATTTAGTCAAATATTTAGGTATCAATGCGTTTACCGTCTATGATGGTATCCAGACTTATCAAACGAACCAAGTACGAGCAGAAGCAAGTCCTAATAATCTGAAAGAAGTAGAAAGTTATATCAAAGATCACTATGCTGAACCAAATGATGAAACATTTGGTATTGCTAAAGGAAAAAATGTGATTTATATCCATTTAGAAAGTTTCCAACAATTCTTGATCGACTATAAACTAAAAGATGCCAATGGTGTAGAACATGAAGTAACGCCATTTCTGAATAGTTTATATCATAGTAACAGTACATTTAGCTTTGACAATTTCTTCCATCAAGTTAAAGCAGGTAAAACCAGTGATGCTGAAACCTTATTTGAAAATTCACTATTTGGTTTAAATCAAGGATCGTTATTCACTCAATTGGGTGGAAAGAATACCTTCCAAGCTGCTCCTGATATTTTGAGTCAGACACAAGGTTATACGAGTGCCGCCTTCCATGGTAACGCTGGTACATTCTGGAATCGTAATGAGACCTATAAAAAATTAGGTTACAACTATTTCTTTGATGCTTCTTATTATGATGTCAATGACGACAATTCATTCCAATATGGATTGCATGATAAACCGTTCTTCCAACAATCAGTACAATATTTAGAACATTTACAACAACCTTTTTATTCTAAATTTATTGCGGTATCTAATCATTATCCTTATTCTAAGTTCACAAACGAAGAAGCAGGCTTCCCGCTAGCTACGACAAATGATGAAACGATCAACGGATACTTTGCAACAGCGAATTATCTCGATACAGCAGTTGAAGAATTTTTCAACTATTTGAAAGCTAGTGGTCTTTATGATAATTCTGTCATCGTCCTTTATGGTGATCACTACGGAATTTCTAACTCTAGAAATAAATCGTTAGCGGAACTAGTGGGTAAAACAAGTGATACATGGACCAACTTTGACAATGCACAAATGCAACGAGTTCCCTACATGATCCATCTACCTGGACAAACAAACGGTGGAATCAATCATACCTATGGCGGACAAGTGGATGCATTACCTACTCTACTCCATCTGTTAGGAGTAGATACCAAAAATTACAATCAGCTAGGACAAGATCTCTTTTCTAAGCAACATGATCAACTTGTTACTTTCCGTGATGGTGATTTTATTACTCCTAAATACACTTATTATGGCGGAACGATTTACGATAACAAAACTGGACAAGCCATTACAGAACCGACTCAAGAAGTTCAAAATGAAATTGATGCATTGAAAGAAAAAGCGAATAAACAGTTAGCTGTTTCAGATCAAATCAACAATGGTGACTTACTCCGCTTTTCTACAGATACTGGGTTAGACCCAATTGAAACAAGTCAATTTGATTACAAAAACGGCATGAAACAGTTGCTTGAAAAAGAAAAAGAACTAGGTGACAAATCAACAAGTGTCTTTAGTCAAAACAATAACCAATCAACAAAAGATCTATATGAAACCAAAACTTACCAACAAATAAATGGGACACAGACGAGTGATTCAGTTCCTTCTTCTGAATCTGATAAATAGCTAGCCTTTCTTTCAAAAGGATTACGTGCCCATAGAAGTAATGATTATAAAAGCTAAGATTGACGAAAACCAATTCTTGTTTTTCGTTAATTCTTAGCTTTTTTCATGCACTTTAATTTGAGTTACTCTGGCGTTTTTCTAGAAAATAGAGCTTAAAGTCGCGTATTAGAACCATCCATGAACATTGGATTTTATTCACAAAATATAGCGGAACAGTTGATTTATCGTCATTTTCGTTTATTAAAAAATAGGGATTTCCTGATTTCACTATATGAATTTCATACTTTATTCATATTCATTTTCTATAATTTAAAATGAGGTGAAAGTGATGAGAATACTCCGCTATTCAGTTGCAAGAATGCGTTATTATAAAAAACAGACACTTTTTAGTTGCTTATTTACAAGTGTCACTGCTTTTTTATTGATGCTTGTGTGTAACTTATATCATTTACAATCAACACTTTATGCACAAATTGAAGATCGTCTTAGTTTCTTGGACACGACGTCCTTAAAAGTACACTTTCCGTCTTTTCTATCAGTGAAACAATTTTATGTCGAGCTGATCTTGTTGTTACTGTTCTTGTTTGTTGGCGCATTTATCTTTTTCTTTCAGCGAACATTAAAACAAGACCAACGTGAATTGATCAACTGGCGTTTAGCTGGTTTATCGAAAACTAGAATTTTTCTTTTGATCATCTGGCAAATGATCTTACCATTACTGATCTGTTGCACACTCTTATTTATTGGAATTGTGCTTTTTCAAAACATTTATCAAGCACTGTTACAACATCTTAATTTTTGGAGTCTAAGATTATTTGAATTGCCTGACACCCATTCACTTATATCGACTACTCGACCATTAGCCATACCGATGGATCAACAAACTTTTTTTAAAATTGATTTTGTAAACGATGCTTTTTTCTTCGATACGTTTAAGAGTTTCCTACAAACGGTTGGCCTTCTTATCTCCATCAGTCTATGTATTAGTCTCTTACAATTTACGATTTTCTATCAACGTTTAAAAAAAGGTAAGGTGATCTTTCATGAATACATGTAAGCCAATAATGTCTTTAGGAGAATTAGCTGTTATTCTTTGCCCAAAAGCAAAACAAGAAGAACTATTAACAGCGCTAAAAGAGCAAGCGATTGTATCGAGTCCCAAACAATTACTTATCGTCCAAAAAGATTGGCCTCTCTTCCCTTATTTAAAAACCAAAGATCAAGTACTACTGAATTTATCTGAAAATAAAAAAGAACGTTTATCTTTTCAAGAGATGCTCAAGATTGATCCAGCACTTCTTAACAGAGAACCTGATCAACTCTCTCTTTTTGATAAAATCAAACTTCAATTGTTGCATGCGTTACTTGCTAAAAAAGACAAACTCATCATTGAAGAAGTGCTGGATGAACTTAAAGTAATTGAAGCACAAGAAATTCTTGATCTATTTGATTATCTAGTCAAAAACAAAAAAATCGCCATTCTATTACTGACTCATGATGAAACCATTGCTCATAGTCAGTATGTCGACCAAATCTATGATGAACGATAAAAAGAGGTCGTGGATAGAGCAACTTGACCTATGTAATAAGGATGAAATTCACAGCTTCCTATGTTTTGAGAGTTTCACCCTTATTGCCGAAGATCAGTTCTTTGAACACTATTTAGCTCCTCTCTTAATTGTTGAGGAGTTGTTTCTTGAACGCCGTTTATTCGTTTTTAGAGATACTAAAAGAGACTGAACCAATTTTTGGATCAGTCTCTTTGTTTATTTTATTTCTACATCTGGTAATTTAACTGTAAATGTTGTTCCTGTCCCCAATTCGCTTTCTACTTCCAGCTTTCCTTTATGAAGCCGAACTAACTGTTGAACGATTGGAAGTCCTAGACCTGATTCCCCGTATTTTGTATTCTTTCTTGAGGGATCAACTTTATAATAACGGTCCCAAATACTCTTCATTTGTTGTTCAGTCATTCCGATACCTGTATCCTTAATTCGGATAATCGTTTCTAGATAACCTTTTTCTAAAGAGATCGTGATCGTTCCATTTTCTGTAAATTGAATCGCATTTTGGATGATATTCACCATGATTTGCACAAATCGGTCATAGTCTGCATACACTTCCACATCGTCTTCTGCTTGTAAAACTAAAACATTCCCTGCAGCTTCTGCTTTTGTTTCAAGCTGTGCCACAATATTTTTCAATGTTTCTGTGCCATTGAATCTTTTAATAACCATACTGATTTGATTGGTTCTGATTTTTTCATAGTCTAGATTTTCGTTAACTAAGCGTATCAGTCGTTCTGTTTCATTTTTCATCAAGTTGATTGCATTTTCTCTTTGGTCTTCAGGAATTGCATTATATTTTAGACCTTCAAGTAACCCGTTGATTGTGGTTAGCGGCGTACGCATTTCGTGAGAAGCATCTGCCATAAATTGTCTTCGGCGATTTTCTTGCTCTTCGATTTCAGCCTGAGATTCTTTTAAAGAATTCGTCATTTTGTTGAAGTCATCCGCTAATTCATCAAATTCATCTTTATCATGAACTGGCAATTGGACATCAAAATTTCCATTCGTGACTTCTTTCGTTGCATTACGTAAACGATTGATCCTTTTAACCTGAAAAGCAGCAAACGCATAACTCGCTAATATAGCAACAATACTTGAAAAAATAAAACCTTTAAACAGATTCAATGTGACCGACCGAACACTATTATCGATATTTTTAGCCGGTTGACTAACAACCAAGCCACCATAAAATTCATGATTTAAATTAAACGGTACTAAGGCATAAGACGTCGCTTGATTTTGTCCTAGTATATTTTTGTTGGAGGTAAATTTTACTTGTCTTCCATGACGCAGATTATCCCATTGTTCCGCTTTAATCGTAAAGTTCAATACCACATTATCAGTAGGATAAATGACCCGTTCGTTCTTATCGATAAAAATAAAATTGACATTTTGTTCTGATAAGACTTGTTCCGTTAATAATAATGCATTTTGAAACGCTTGATCTTGGCTTAATTGAGGAAACGTGTCTGTGTATGTCTGTGTTGTCTTCTCGACAGATTCTGCATAGCCAAAAAGTTGTTGGTAATTATTTTCTTCAATGGTTTGCTTAGTCAGTTGCGTAAAAGAAACACCTACGATTAAAATGATCATCGCGATCATTCCGCAAAAGGCTAATAACTGCTGGTAAAGATAGCGCATTAGGCCACACCAGAATCATCAAATTTATAACCTACGCCCCAAACCGTTTGAATGACTTGTGGTCCAACCTTTTCGATTTTTTGTCGAAGCTTTTTGATATGCGCATCAACCGTTCGTTCATCACCAAAGTATTGATAATCCCACACTAATTCCAGTAATTGTTCCCGAGAAAATACTTGGCGTGGTTTTTTAGCTAGTGTAAATAATAGATCAAACTCTTTCGGTGTCAAACCTTCGATTGGTGCTTTATTTAAATAAGCTTCACGTGTTTTTGTATTCATCTTAAAGTGATCTGTTTCGATATCGAAGTGATCGTCCGAGTTGTTTGTTTCTTCTTTTACCTCTACCAATTCACTACGACGGTGTAAAGCTTTCATTCGGGCAATCAAAGTTAGTGGGCTAAAAGGTTTTGTCACGTAGTCATCTGCGCCCATCTCTAATCCAATAACTTGGTCACTTTCAGAATCACGAGCTGTTAACATAATGATCGGAACTGTACTAGAGACTTTCCGAATTTCTCTACCAACAAGCATACCATCCATCGTTGGCAAGTTCAGGTCTAAAGTGATCATGTCCCAGTAATTCGGTCTTTCTAAAAAAGCATCTAGACCTTCTTTTCCGTCATATTTAAAAGTTGCTTCCCATCCTTCATTCAAAAAAAACATCTGCATCATTTCAGATACGGATTGATTATCTTCTATCATTAAAATATTCATTTTTTATTTCCTCCAATACTATCATCGAGTTCTTGTAATTTTTTTTCAGTTAAGATAAAAATCGGCATAATTGGAAAAACTAAAACCAACATCTCGATTATAAAATAGTTTGTCTGTCCAGTTAATTTTAGTAAATAGCCGATCAAGGCCATCAATAAACCGAAAATAAAAAAATATTTTCCACTTGTTTTTTGTGCTAACCGCCAGTGAACATCGGATTTTGTGGCTCGCGGTGAGTGGTAACCATAAAAAGGCAGATTCCCTTTAGAAGGGATAAAAAGAAACAAGCAACCTAGGATAGTCAAAAATACTCCGACAACTAAAAAAATCATATGATCCCTCCTAAATCTCTCTTTCTAGTATACTCTAAAAATTAACTTGAACCAATATATTCGGTAATTCTTCACGAAAGGTTTGTCTTTTGTTCATTCTTTGTTAAGATAGGGGTAATCGAATAAAAAAGGGGTTTTTTTTGTGTCAAATTATCGTGCAATTACTTTTTTTGATCTTGATGGAACACTCTTAGATGCTCAATCAAAAATCACACCAGAAGTGGCCGAAGCAATGCAAGCACTACAGGAAAATAACGTCCTGCCAGTCATAGCAACTGGACGAACTGAAGCTGAAATCAAACATATCATGTCAGATGCTGGTATTTCCTCTGCAGTTACGATGAATGGTTCTTACATCAGCGTGGATGGTCAAGAAGTTCATTCTGAAATAATCGCAACTGAAGACTGTCAAAAGATGCTCGAACATGTCCAAATACAAGGGCACCAGCTCTCATTTTATAACCATCAACATATTTGGTGTACCGCACACACACAAACGATGATTGATGCCTATAACTTTATCCATTCAAATGTACCAGAAATCAATCCGCAAGCTTATTTGGATCATCCAATCAATATGTTACTTATCCTCTCTCAATCTGGGGATGAATATTATCATGAACAATTTCCTGATCTGACTTTTTATCGAAATGGTCCTTACTCGATTGACACGGTCAAAAAAGGAATCTCGAAAGGCGCAGGAGTGAAACGTTTAAAACAAGAATTAAACCTTGTTGATGTGCCTACATTTGGATTTGGTGATGGACCAAATGACTTTGCACTGTTAGAAGCATGCGACAACAAGATCGCGATGGGCAATGCTTACAATGATCTCAAAGAACTATCCACTTTTATTACAAAGAAAAACACTGAGGGCGGAATCGTTCATGCGCTCAAACATTTTGACTTGATTTGATTTTTAATCGAAAAACGATGAAATTCTGCTGATAAGGATGCTAGCTAGTAGAAAGGTGATTCATCTAGCCAATATCAGGTGAATGTTGAAAACTTTTTAACTAGATACGATGTATATTTCCGAGTAACTGAGAGATGATTTTTTACAGTATTAGCTATTGAGAATCATCTCTTGATACTTCGGACGATTTGCTTTTTCCGTGATCGTTTCTCATTGAAAAAATTCAATTTTGTGCTATAATATAAATTGTATGAAAAATACACGTAACCCTTGTTTATAACGGGGACGTTACGGATTCGACAGGCACAGTTTGAGCTTGAATTGCGTTTCGTAGGTTACGTCTACGTTAAAACGTTACAGTTAAATATAACTGCTAAAAACGAAAACAACTCTTACGCTTTAGCTGCCTAAAAACAGTTAGCGTAGATCCTCTCGGCATCGCCCATGTGCTCGAGTAAGGGTCTCAAATTTAGTGGGATACGTGACAACTTTCCGTCTGTAAGTTGTTAAAGAGATCATCAGACTAGCGATACAGAATGCCTGTCACTCGGCAAGCTGTAAAGCGAAACCACAAATGAGTTGACTATGAACGTAGATTTTTAAGTGGCGATGTGTTTGGACGCGGGTTCGACTCCCGCCGTCTCCATTGTGAGATTTCGGTAGATTTCACTAAATGCCTAAATCCTTATTTTAAAAGGATTTAGGCATTTTTTATTTTCGGTAGTTTTCGTTAAATGAAATTTATTCAAGCTTATTTTCAAGTCCGAAAGATTCATCTCTCACGCTGATTTTTCATTGGGTTCCACTCAACTATTTTTTGATTCATCTAAAATTATATGGAAACAAAAAGACACGACCTAAATCGTGTCCGAACATTCATATATGAAAAGAAAAATACTTAAATCTACTATTCTGTTTTTTCTTCTAGTCGAATACTGTTTACTCCCCAATATGCAGCAACGCTTCTATTTCTCTCGTTATTCTTATCCATAGTAATATCACCATCATTGTGAACTGGATAAATTGTTTGTGTCTTATAATTTAATGGTGGAACAACTATATCCATTTCACCACTCTTCATTTGCTTTTTAATGGATTCAGTTTGGCGACTATAACTTACATAATTTTTATAGATGTCTGCAGTTCCATTGAAAAACAATAATAAAAAACTAACTAGTAAATAACTGAAAATCATAGAAAAAACAACTTTATTGCTTCTATCAAAATTTGTTAATAATTCAAAAAGACTAATTACTATAGATATGAAAAGAAAAATAACTCCTCCAAAATAAGATCTAGACCAAGATAATGCAGTTGGAGAAATTGCAAGCACTCCTATTGTCAATATACCTCCCACGAAAAATAACGAACTTAGAATATTACTAAGTGTAAAACTACTATTTAAGTATGATAAAACAAGCAAAGCTAATCCTATCGTTAGAGGGAACATGGCATTATCCTGTAACGCATGACTGATTGCAGGGATTGCATCAAGAATTTTCCAAGCAGTTGAAAGCGTACTTCTATGAAAATAAGTCGCTCTGATATCGTTCCCAGGTGCCATAACCATAAAAAGAAAACCTACAATATTTCCAACAATACCTGCGATCATCCATTTTTCAATTTTTTTCTTCTTATAAAAATAGGAAAGAACAGTATATGCTATAACAATGAACAACGTTCCTCCGGAGGTATTTTCGTTACACCAACCAGCTACTATACCTAAAAGAAGCATGCCTATTGTTTTAAAAAGACTATTATTTTGTTCTTCAGATTCTGCTATATATCGATGATAAACCAGAATAAAAGATAACATAATCACCATTGCAGTGAGATAATTTACAGAACCAGCCAACCATAAGTAAACATTATTGAAAGCTGGGGTAAATGTCCACATTAATGCAAAGATGATAAACGCTTTTAGATAAACATTCTTAGTAGTTCGCTCTTTTACTATGAAAGAAAACATAATAATTTGATAAACCAATAGGGAAAACATGCAAGAATTATACACATTAAAATATATTTTTGGAAGTTTAGTAAAAAAACGAAAAATAATATGGACTACCGATCTCCCAGTCCAAGTCATATATTGTTGATACTCATCAAACAAAATTGTTTTTATGCTTGAGGTCTTTACAAAATAGTAATAATCGTCGTGTACCAAAGGAGACATACTATTTAAAAGAAGCATAAAACCAAAAATACAAAATAAAACAATAAATAAATGTCTGTTGCTCTTAATTTTTTTAATCATACCACCCAATTAACTCCTCTTTATCTCGAAATATAACTTAGTATAACACAGATTTAATAGTGGTTGTGCCAAATTAAGAGATACAGAATTAATATCCTAACCAATCATTTATCCTATTGCTCAAATCAAGTAGCGCTATCCTTCAAATGACTTTCAACAGCTAAATGTTCTGTTTCCCCGACTCTCTTCTCATTTTTACTACAGTGCATTTGACTGTCTCTACGTCGCTCATAACATTTATTGATTTGTCGATAATACCTTGATGCTTCTCCTGTACATTGTTCTGACTCATTACAAATCATCAGTCCAATGAACAGAACTACAAAATGCTTTGTTTAGAATTTGCAAATACAACATCCAATATATTTTCATTGCATACAATCCTTCATCGTTTTAAATAACACAATTCCTTAAATGGATATAGTAAAAAATATATCTGCTACAAAAATTTTACTAGTCGTTTGATAAAGTAATAAACGACATGCTGCGAATGTCAATGCACTATCTCTTGTACCCTCTCAATAAAAAAACTTACTTAATCGATTAATGATTTAGCAAGTTTTTTTATTGTTCTAGAAAGTTGACCAGAATTCGAACTGTTGATAAAAGTTGACTCTATACTTTTGAGGAATAGCTACTAATAGTATATCGTTGGTAATGCTAAAAATTTCACTGCATTTTATGATTATCTCATCAATCGTCAATTTCAAAAATATCATCATCTAATTGATTGAAAGACGTTTTGCTTCCCAAATCCAGTTCGTCTAGTACATCTTTAGCTACATTGAAGAAACAATAAGTTCCCAAAAAAAGTAGCAGAAAAAATGGAACAGTAACTTTTCGCCTTTTAATTACGCCATACATCAAGAGTAAGAATGCGGAAATAAAAAAGATAAACATAAATATTAGAAACATACATACCCCTCCTCATTTGATAATTGATTATAAAAGATAGGAACTGGCCTACTACCAAAGAAAATCAGCGATATTAAAAATCAACTCCTCAATGCTAACCCACGACTTTCTAACTAAAAGATATTTTAAAACTTGTTTACGTCATTTCAATGCTCAGTACATCATTCAATACCTTTTTATTTTCCAATAGTTTAACCAAAAATATACAAATTTTTTTCCTTTTTTTATAATTATTTCTTTGAATGAATCATTTTTTTGTTTTCAGAAATTGAAATACGCTTTACATTATCTTCTCAAGTTTGGTTTGGATTGGTCACTGAGCAAGATCAATTCTCTCTCTTCAATTTCTGATTGTCATGAAATCAGATAAGCTTTAAACTTAACTTAGAGATATTCACAACGAGAAACATGTTTCATCTTTGAATGGTTGCGTTATTTCTGATAAGAGAAGAATAATTTGATCCTGAACGAAAGGAGCCCACGTTTTCAATTTTTATAAATTATCTAAAAAGCGGGAGATTATTTATCTAATTTAAGCACTCGCAACTCTTTATTTGCTTAGAGGGCAAGTCTTCTTCTCTTGAACACTAAAGAAAATAGAAAGGAGGAAAGCAAGTGAAAAAAAAGAGCGTTCGTTTATTGGTTTTATTCACATTGTTGTTACTTAGCGCATGTGGGTGTCAAAGGAAAAAAGACGAGCAAGCAAATCGTTTAGTTAAGGATCTAAAAGCAAATGCATGGGTAATTGAAGGGACGGACTCTACTGATGATCCCAAAATGACCCTTACCTTTTCTAACCGTAAAGCTAGTTTTAACTTAGATTTTTCAAGTATCGATTACTCTGTAGACGATGAATCCAATAGTGTACATATGAAGAAATTTATCAAACAATTCAGTAAGCATATAAAAGAAGAGTTTCGTTATACGATTAAAGGAGATATAATGACTTGGAAGGAACTTTGGTCTAAAAGTGACATCATGTCTTACAAAGTCAGTAAGAAGAATGAAACGATTATTCTCACTCCTTTAAGCGAGGAAGAAACTACGGAGACAAAAAATCTCGTGCTTATCCCTTACAAAAAAAATACCAAGTAATGAAAGATAAAATTTTATTATCTAGTCTCATTATAAGATTGAATGATTCTGAACATTTTCCTATACTAACGATTGAATCTAAGCATTCCCTGCTGACTGATACATATAAAGCGCATAATTTGAACAATAAGCAACCTTGAATTAGTTAGATTTTGGTTATTTCTCAGTCATTATGACAAAGTTTACTCACATAGATCAATAAAGAATTGACGGTTTTATCCGATCCCGAAAAAATAAGTATCCTGTCCGCTATCACTGCTAGTAAATAGGAAGCGAGAACAAAAACACAGGCCCCCGGAAGTATCTAGATACTTCTGGAGGTCTGTGTTTTTTTAGTTATTTTTCATTGAATGATTTTTAATCTTGTTTTATTCTATTTTTTCTCTTTAATATGTAACTGATCCCCATTACCGTTACTAAAAGTGCCATTCCTAAACTGCGCAATAAGCGATTTTGTTGCTCTCCTGTTTTTGGTAAAGTAGCTTTTCCAGATACGGTGGTTTTGGTCGTACCTGTAGAATTATTTTTTGTGGTGCTACCATTTTTTGAAGTTGACGTTTGATTTGATTCTTTCTTTTCGGTACTTTCTTTATTTTTATTCGTTTCAGTTGTGGTATCCACTTTACTTTGATCTTGTTTGTTGTCGTCATTCTCAGTTGGTTTATTTGTTTGATCCGTCTTTTCTTGGCGTGTAATTTCTGAGATGACTGATTTTTCTCCGGCTTCATTTTCTGTATAGTATTGAACTGTTTCCCCATTTGCTACAGCTTTAGATAAATAAATCGTCGTCGGTTCTTCTACTTTTACATCTACTAAACGAGAAGAATTGACCTTTTCTTGTTTGGCTTTTCCGATGATTTCCCCGTTCAAAACAACGTACATCGTTGTTCCTCCTGGAATAACCGCCGTCATTTGTTTTCCTTCTGTACCATAAATGAAAGCAACGTTTTCTGCTAACGCTACTGTTGTTTTGATTTTCTTATAGATAAACGTGATCGTGTTTGTTCCCTTTTCAATCATGACTTCTTGTATCGCTAACTTCGGATTAACTAGTTCATATCCTTTGATTAGCAACGCTTGTTCTTTGTGAAGCTTCCCAATCTCTAAATCAGTTATTACTTTTTTCTCCGCAATTGATTGACCTTGCTCATCGATATATCGGACAGTCAGCTCGGCTTTTTCATTTTCTGACGGTGATGTTTCTTTGGCTTTATATATAAATGTAATGGTGTTGCCATCACTTTGTACTTCTATCGTTTGGACTTTGGCACTCAGCAATTCGTATCCTTCGATAAGTAACGCTTCTTCCGTATATGTAGAGCCGACTTCTAAGTCTTGGATTATTTTATCATTAGCAATCGATTGACCATGCTCATCAATATATTTCACAGTCAAATTGGCTTTTTCATTTTCTGGCGGCGTTGTTTCCTTAGTTTCATATATAAATGTAATGATATTGCCTTCGCTTTGTATTTCTATCGTTTGGACTTTGGTACTCAGCAATTCGTATCCTTCGATAAGTAACGCTTCTTCTGTATGTGTAGAGCCGACTTCCAGGTCACTTATTATTTTATCTTCAGCAATCGATTCCCCCTTCTCATTCATATACTTAACAGTAACAGCTGCTTTTTCTTTAGGCACTGGATTTTCATCATAACGGAAAGTAATGATATTGCTATTTGGATCCTCGGAAACATTGATTGTATAAGTTTCAGGCCCTACGATCGTGTAGCCATCAATCACCAGTGCATTTCCTATGTATTCTGTTCCAATCTCTAAATCATTAATTACCGTAGGTTCGGCAATCGGTTGACCAGTTTCATTATGTAAATACTGCACAGTGACTGATGAGAAGCTTTCTTCAGGACTATCTTCAATTTTTTTATAATAAAAATTGTGATATATCTCTGGCGTTTCCATATAAATAGTCACTCTATCTGGAGAGATCAATTCATACCCTTCTACAATTTCAGCGAATAAGGTTACATTGTTTCCGACAAAACCGAATTCCTCTGAAAACCAAAGTACTTTTTGTGTATCTACATCTACCCCAATGACAGATACCCGTCCTATTTCCGGTTCAGGCATGGATAGGTCCAATGTTCCTGAATCATATGGTGGTTGCACCTCATCAATCATTTCGATTTCACTTACTGCGTTGGATGCTGCCAATACGTTAGGTGCTAGCAACCCCACTACAGTGGTCATCAGCAATGCTGAGTTGATAATTGTTTTCATTTTTTTTATTTTTTTATTTTGCTTTCTTTTCGTCATTTAATTTATCTGCTCCCCCAGTTATATTTGAAATTTGGCTAACCTAGCTTTTTCTTACTTTATTCTAAGGTTGGTTACTTTTATTTATGTACTTGAATCCGATTATCCGCCTCCTTAAAAAACGTTATTTAAAATAAACAGTAGTAGTTTAACCTACATATTAATGTTACCTGTAACATATAAGATTCGCAAGATTATTTTATTATTAAACCAAGGTTTTCTGTGTGTTAAAATAAAAAAATATCTAGTTAAGGAATTAAAATTATGATTTTTACATTCTTAAAAAAATTCACAAACGTTATTTAAAATCCGATTCTGTTTATTTAGTAAAAATGATTGATTAACAAAAAAAGCCCGTCACGGTAAATGATTAATCATTTTACCATGACGAACTGGAAATTATTTAGATACATTTTTAAAAAATAGATTTAACACATAACTTCTTTAATAAAAAAATTAGTTTACTGTTTGAGAAACATTTATTTCTGTCTTCTTACTACTATACTGACTCATATTTTTAAATAATTGTTGAAGTAACGGACTTTGATTGTGTCCTTCAATCGCTGCTTGATCACGCCAATTTTCAACCATGACAAATTCATTTTCAATATCGATTGATTCGTACAATTGATAGCTTAAGCACCCGTCTTCTTTTCTTGTACTTGCAACAAGTTCATTGACTTCCGCAAGAAATTCATTTCTTTTTTCTGGTTTGATTGAAAATTTTGCATTGATAACGATCATTTTTCCACACTCGCTTTATTTAAAAGTTGTAATTTTTTCTGGAGCCAATCGAACAGATTCATACCCTTCTTCTACTGCTTTCCCAACAGATAAGATCATCACTGGAACATAACGTTCTTTGTCGAGATCAAAAGCTTCAGCCAATTGGTCTGCTTCGAATCCCCCGATTGGATTTGTTTCATAGCCGTGACTACGAGCAACTAGCATGAATTGCATTGCAGCTAAACTAGCATCAATTTTCACAACGTCATTCATTTGTTCACGTGTAAAGTTTCGGTAATAAGGAAGGATCGCAGCAAGTTGTTGGTCTCGGACTTCTGCCGGCATCTTACCTTCTGCTACTGCTTGGTCATAGATTTCTTCCCCATATTCGTAGCAGTTCATATCTCCAAAGATCATGACCATTGCAGATGAAGTATCATTTTGTCTCGTATTAAAACGGATCAATGGTTTCAATTTTGCTTTTGCTTCTTCACTTTCTACCACCACAAAACGCCATGGTTGCATATTAACTGAAGATGGTGCTGTTGTTGTTTCTTGTATCATTTCTAACATTTCTTCATGAGAAATCTTAACCGTTTCATCATATACACGAACGGATTTTCTTCCAAATACAACACTTGAAAAATCATTGTTTACTAATTCTTTGCTCATTTCTCTCTCTTCTTTCTCCTAATGTAGTTAATAAAGTTTATTCAATAATTTTGTTAGTTCGGTGATTTCTTCATCGGTCAACGAAATGCACAAAGAGTCAGCGGACTGTTGATGATTATTTTCACACTTAGCCAGTTCTCGTTTGGCTGTATCCGTCAGTAGAACAAATACTTCACGATTATTCGCTGGATTGCGTTTTCGTGAAACATAGCCTTTTTCTTCCAATATCTTCAAATGTCTAGAGATAGCTGCATTGTCTATTTTCAGATCTGTTTGAATTTGATTTTGTAAACATTTGCCTTTTTCCCATAAAAACATCAGCATTTCATATCTCGTCAAACTGAATCCAGTTTCTTTCTCGAACAAAGCTGATCCTTCTTGACTGATAATTTTGATTTTATAGAGTAACTGACTGAGTTTTCTTAAATCCATCTCCATACTCCTTCCGTTGACTTGTCAATTATTGACTTATCAATAATATAAATGTTTTAGTGAGACTTGTAAAGCATAAAAGTTTGAATAACAAAAAAAAAGAGAAAGCTATTCCTCTTTCTCTTTTGGCTCTATACTTTTTGATGTTGGTGAAATTCACCAACATCTTTTTTATGTTTATGATGTAAAAACATAGAAAAGACACCCTGAAATCCTTTAGAATTAATTTGACGAACCAATTCATAGGAGGATTCAAGATGTCTTATACTCAGCTTATCAAAGAGACCCTAAATATTCTAGACCTAACTATCTATTTGGAGGAAAATTGTTTAACCAAAAAAAGATATAAAGGGCAAATTTGCTTGATTTACAAAGGTACTCTTCAATACACGCCCGAAGAGTATCCACATTGTCTCAAACCGACGATTGCCTTATTTAGAAAGCTGTTTTCTCGATTGTCCTTAGCGACTCGAAAAGCTGTTGAATTCATTGTTATTGATAGGTATGTGCCTTATGTTTCATTGGTTAAAAAGCTTTTCCCAAATGCTCAGTTGATTATTGATCGTTTCCATATTGTCCAACATATAGGCAGAACTTTTTTAAACCACCGAGTGAAGGAAACCAATGCACGACTTAAAAGTACTTCTCAATACCAACGTGGGCTTGGTAAAAAAATGAAACGTTATTGGAAACTCCTACAAAAAGAAGAAGCAAAGTTGAACGATGAAAAACGAGTTTGGCGTGCCAGTTTCAAAGATTACTTAACTGAAAGTGAGATTGTCGACCGATTGTTAGCCACTTGTCCCAACTTGCGATAAGGCTATCAGTTATATCAAGATGTTCTTTATGCAGTAAAGAAAAAAGATCATTCCCTATTTGAGGACTGTTTATCCAGAGAAGTCAGCCAGCTACCTGAAACTTATGCGACAACTTTGCGAACATTTAAAAAGTTTCTGCCACAGATCCGAAATGTCCTCCGCTACAGTTATTCAAACGGACCACTAGAATGTTTAAACAACCATATTAAAGTATTAAAACGCAATGCTTATGGGTTTCGAAATTTTTATCGTTTCAAACGACGAATCATTATCTGTCACGGTAAAACTATTTTAACCAAATAAAAAGAACAGAAAGAAGTTTTTCTTCTTTCTGCCCAAATTATTCTAAGATTTCTCTTTACCAACATCATTTGACAAAGAGCTATTTTAAGCCACTCATAAGTCCATATTGACAAAAAGCCATTTTTTCTGACTATTGTCCCACTCTCATTTAGAAAATTTGTTGATATACTTTCGCTTATAAATAGCTAAAAACCGAATGTTTCCGTTGATTATTGCTCTTTTTTTGAAGAATTCTCTAAATTCTTTTTCCATTCTTCATAGACTTCTAAAAAGCGCGTTTCTTCTTCATCAGAATATCCTCTGAAAACTACTTGATCGGTGTTTTCGTGATTAAAGAAAATAGTTGTTTCTGGATTCAATCCCGTTGGATATAATACAGCCATATAATCTGCAAACGTATCTTTACCAGTCTCTTGATCTGTATAAATGGTTCCACGTCCTACAATCATCAATTTTTGCAACCCCTCTTTCAGTAAGACAATGCTACCGATGGGTAATAATTCTTCTGTTTTATTGCTCATCTTTTTTCTCCTTCTCTGATCCCTTGATATGTTTGTTGTAGTACCTTTCTCCATACCACTCTAATTGTGTTTTATCTTCCCATTCACGATATTCCTCTGAATATTTATATTTATAATACCCATGTAAAAGATATGGAAAGAATAAATAGGCTTCTGCCACAATAAATCCTATATCTGTAACTACCCACATACTTACTAAACCTATAAATCCAACAACGTCTGTTCGTACCTCATTACTGCTTGGGAAAATTAATTTCCATACCATAACTATAACTACAACTATCCATCCATATCTCATCACCAGTTTTAGTACTTTTTCTACCAATTTATCTATTTTGTCTTTCTTAGTCTTTGTTTCGTATAAGACATTTTCTAATGATCGTTTTTTAGTTCTAAATACTACATAACCTATCATTACTAATATACTCAGTAACAAGCTCATGCCTATTATCGTCAATGGTTTTAAGAAGAATGTTATAAACATAAGATTCAATGTTATCAATAACATAATAAGCATATTTACTGTATTTATATATGAAAAATATAACTTGAGTTCTTTATACCTTTTTAACAAAGTAAATATCCATATTACCAAATATATACTCAACATAATTATAAATACAGATATTGGTAAGAAATTAAATATCGGCTTTGGTAAGAAGCTATTTTTAACAGGATATTCTATTCCATATTCCGTAAATTTCACAAATCCGTACTGTAAAGATACTAGCAATATTGCTAGTATCTTTACTAATATCGTTTTTTCTTTTTTTCCAGGTTGTTCTACATCTTTTTTCATATACTTGATTAGCTGATCATCTTGTAAGTTCAAACTTTGTTCAAATGTTGCTGTAAATAACGTTTTCATACTTCTTGCCACCCAAAACTAATTTTCGGTATTTTTACCGAAGATAGGACCTTTCCGATTGCTTTCCCTACTTGTTGAACATCCTCAAATATTTGTTTCACCGTATCGATACTTTGATCCACTGCCTTACCTGCGTTTTTCAATGTACTTTTCGTAAATTTTTTTCCTTTATCATGCATTTTATAAGCGCCATCTTTGATATTGTCATACAAATCAGGCTTAACAAATTGCAATAAATTGTTTCCTACACCAAGAGCAAATCCCATACCGGCACCTGCAACATTGCCTATACCTGGTATAACTGTTCCAAATTCTGCTCCCAGTGTAGCTCCCTCCAGTGGTCCAATGCTTTTAACTGTATCTATCACTCCACCAATAGCACCTTTTCAAATACTACCAGTTTTCCCATATTCATTGACACCACTGGAAACAAACGTCACACCTAATTGGGCATATGTCGCTACTTGTGCAGCTGTTCCTAACCCTTTGACCACGCCCCAATTCTTAACACCTTGTATAAATTGAGAATTTTTCAAACTTTCACTGACATAAGTTTTTATCGGATTCGTCATTTTGTTGAACCACTGATAGCCTCTACCAATAGTATCTGTTTTAGGAATCCATTTCCCTTGAGCTACAGCTTGCCCAAATGCTTCATACTTGGCTAAGCCATTGATTAATTTTGTTTGTGCTTTTGAAGGCAACTTATCTGCAAGCATCCAAAATTCGTCATTTTTCATTAATTTATCTACAAGTGCCTTTGGATATAGTGCCAACAGTTGATCTAGTCGTTTCATATTGTCTGTTTTTCCACTTGTTAAAGGATCCATTAATTCTTTTACTTGTTGATATAGTTCCAAAAAGGCATTACTACTCATTCCAATTTGTTCTTTGGCATTTGGTTTGATTTTACTAAACCAACTTTTATCAACTCCTTTTGGCGTGGCGCAACTTTATAGCGAGAAAAAATTTCTCCCTTGTCATTTTTTGAAATTGCTCGAGCAACGATAAAATAATATAATGAGTCGTTTTCTGTTTCTTTTAATTTTAATACACTTCCCAATGGTAAAAATGGTGTTGACAATTCCATACTCATTTAGTCACCTCTGTTGGCACTACAATTTTATCCAATGTTTCCTCTTTCAAACTATGCAAAACATTTTTAGGTACAGAAACAGACTTGCCACTTCTAAAAAATAAATGGAGTGATATTCACAATTTTCACTTTCATCCAACTTTTCTCCTAAAAAAGATCGTTAGCACAATTCCTGCACTAACGATCTCTTATTTACTAATTAGAATCCGAAAGAGCCCGCATCTTGACGGTCACGTTCTGCTACAGTCTCTGCATATTTGTTCAATTGTTGGTTAATACTTTCCAATAATTGTTCCAGCTGTTTGACATTACCTTCTAATTGATTATATTATTCTAGATAAGCTTAACTTTACTATAAATAACGAATGTATTTGATTCAGTTTTCGTGTTTTATTCTCATTTTTTTGAGTTTTCAAAAAAATGAGAATAAAACAGTTCTAGCCTTACATAAATTTATTTTTCCTTAGTTTACAGAAACTGTTTGGTTTTCAGCCAATAAGTTGCCACTTCCATCATAGAAATTCATTGTCACTTGATCATCAGCTTTGATTAGATCTGGCTTCACATAATAACTGATTGCCCCATCCTTAAAGCTCCCACCTTTACTGATCAGTTTACCATTGACAAACAAGTGTCCTTGGTGGACTTGGGTATCAGAACCATAGGCTCCTTTGATCGTTTGTGTGCCGATTTTATAAGTCAATTCGTTGATTTCAGCTGTTGGTGTTTGAATAGTGACCCCAATCTCTGATCCTGGAATTTGTTGTCCTCGATTGTTGGCACCCATCAAGACTACTTGATCATCTTCTGACACTTTAAGGTTTCCTACATAATAACTGAACTTGCCATCTTTGAAGCTGCCGCCTTGACTAACTTTTTCGCCATTGACCAACAAGATTCCTTGGTAAACATCGCCTGTGTAGTTTCCTTCGATCACTGTACTGATTCCCACACGATGGGCTTCTGTTAATTGACCCAGTTGTTCTCCTATAGTTACCGGTTGTGGGTCCCCTAGTGGTGTATCGAATTTATCATAGCCTTGAATCGTTGCTTGATCTCCTGCTTTGATGATTTGAGAGTTCACATAATAGCTAAACTTACCATCTTTATAGGTTCCGCCCCAGCTGATTACTTCCCCATTCACTACTAGTTTTCCTTTATGGATATCCCCCGTATAAGATCCAGTAATGGTTGAATCACCTAGCTTATAAGTGTCCACTTGATCAATTGATCCTGAAGATTCGGAAATCACTTCAATCTCTTTGGAATCTATCAATTCCTTCTCTTTGTTGTAGCCATCTAACACGACTTTGTCGCCGACTTTTAATTTTCCAACACCGACATAATAGCTGAATTGACCATCTTTGAAGCTACCGCCCCAGCTGACAACTTTGCCATTAACGGTTAATCGTCCGAGAGACATATCCCCTGTGTAGGTTCCAGTAATATTGACATCTCCTACATGATATTCTTGTGGTTTCAACTCACTTTTCACTAGTTCTGCCACATAAGTAGTTCCTGCCGTTAAATCCCCAGTGCCGTAATTTGTCATAAAGTCAGCAGGTGAATAGCCTTTGGACTGACCATCTTCACGAATCCAATTTCCTGTCAGCTGATCTCCATCGTTCAATGCTTTCGGTGCTGATAAACCAGTGTCTCCAACCGCCTTAAAGTGATTACCTAGAATTAATTTCTTAAGCGGAGCTTTAAGAAACATATCACTCATATCTGTTACTTTGCTGGTATCAAACCCACTTAAATCTAAACTTGTTACACTGCTCATACCACGAAACATATTAGCCATATCTGTTACGTTACTGGTATCAAAGCCACTTACATCTAGACTTGTTACGCTGCTCATACCGGAAAACATATGTTGCATATTTGTTACTTTACTGGTATCAAAGCCACTTACATCTAGACTTGTTATGCTACTCATACCTTTAAACATTTTACTCATATCTGTTACGTTACTGGTATCCAGTTGACTTAACCCTTCGATTTCAGTTACATTCGTAAGATCCTTACCACCGGTACTTGTACTAAATAAGTAGTTTGAATTTTCTGGAGCCACTACTTTTCCAGACAAAACAATTTTCTTGATTGCTTCAAGATCCACTGTTCCGCTGTTCCATGGTGATTCTTCATAGCCACTTAATTCGCCTGCTCCGATTGTCAATACTCCTGTGTTTTCATCAAACGTATACGAGCTGGTACCCCATGTGCCTGTTATCTTAGAAACTGCTGCCACGTTCGATTTTTGCGCTACTTTTGGCGCTTCAGCTGTTGGATTAGTTGCATCCCCTTCACTTTCGGCAGTCGGTGCTGTTGCTTGTTCTTGGGCGTCATCCGTTGTTTCATCCGTTGGTGCTAATGAATCACTAGCTGTAGTGGTTGAATCCGTTGGGTTTACTAACGGATCTGTGACGTTTTGTATCGTTTGATCGATGACTTCTTTTGCTTCATTCGCCTGTGTTTGTTCAGTAGCAGTTTCAGCTGTTGGTGACAAAGTATCCGCTAATGCCATCGTTGGTGCGATCCCAGTATTTCCCATCACACCAGCCACCGCAAACATCGTTAATAGCTGTTTTTTACGTTTTGCTGTTAATTTTTTCTTACTCATATTTACTCCTTTTTTTCTCTTATTTTTGATCATTATTTTCTCGTCAATACCACTTCATCAGCTTTAGGTGTTTCCCCTGTTTTCAATTGATGTCTCTTTCCAATGTCCATTTTGTTACCGAAGCTGACAAAATCGTATTGATCATCTCCCCTGCAACATTTATTTTACTTGTTCTAATTAAGCATAAACGCTCAATATTCCCAATTAATATTCTTGAATTTTGATCGTTTACCATAACTTTTTTTGTATATATTTCTTTCATTGATCGAGGAAATCAATCAAGCTTCTTCTACTACTTTTCATCTGAAGAAATTTTTCACCTACATGTTACGCTTTATGTAAAGGTTAATAGGTAAAAGAAAAAAGTCAGACAAAAATGTCTGACTTGTATTTACTCAACTAATTTTACTACTCTAAGGGTTTCTCATTCATCTCGTTCGACTAAACGATACAACTAATTGATTCTAAATGACTTTAGCATCGTCGTATGATCCATTTTACATAGCTTCCTATACTATAGATTCAATTTACAGGATAACGCTTAACTAAAGCGAGTCTAGAATTTCATAATCTTCAGGATACAAACCGAATAATTCATATTTGATTGCCAGAAAAATAATTTCATTAACCTTTCTTGTATATAATTTTTTTATTTTTCGATATTCATAATATTTTTCTTTTTGATAAAAAGCTTGCAGTGTGGTATCAAAGCAATAATCTTTGTCTTGAAATTCGATCTAGGCGTGATAAATTTTGTTTTGTTGAAATTGACCAATACAAAACAAAAATGTCAAATTCCGGCTGCTACCCCTGTTACTACAGTTTTTTAAACTAAACTATTGTCTCAACTTTTTATCATTCGTTCGACCATTGGATTATTGCTTTCATTTTAAAATACCTTCATTATTTTCCATTTAAATCAATCGTTATTAAATAAAATAAATATATTATTTAAAATACGTTATTTATTTATAGTTTTGTCATCTAAAAAAATAACTATATTTTTTTAAGATTTGTGATATATATTAAAAGTTACTATTTTGTATGAAAGTTTATTGATCACAGATTCTTTTATTACTGTACCTACAACAAAACCAGCTGTATTAGCAACAATATCTCCCACATCGAATATTCCTAAATGAAAAATATATTGTGCTACTTCAATTAAAAAAATACCTAAAACTACTATACCTAAATTTTTTTATTTAATGGTAGCAGCCAACCAAGTGGTATAAACATAATTATATTCAACAGAACGATTATAGCGTCACCATTTATGAAATCTTTGATAAATGATAGAGGATTAATTTCTAATCCTTGTATGCCAATATTTTTAAAAAGAAGTAGGTAGGTTAACAATAAAAAATAAATGATATAAAATATTAAAATTATTTCCTTATAAATTTTCTTTGTAAATAGACTGAGTAAAAAAATATAGAGAAAAAAAGTAATAATGATTATCTGAATAAATGGTATCCAAAAATCTACCTCACCACTAAAAGGAAAAATAGAGATTGAGTAAAAATAAAGATATTTCATATAAAACCATCTTGAAAACAAAAACGATACACAGAGTAAAACAGCATCATAAAATAACATTTTAAATTTATTTTTCCCATTATTCATGATAGACTTCTCCTTTTTTGTTAATATTATTATAACAAAATAAAACGTAAGGAGTTATTTATTATGAAAAATATGTGTAAAAAATTATCAGTTACTCTTTTAATCCTTAGTTTCTTTTCTACAACTTTTTTGTAAGCGAAACCAAAGCAATGACTTATAATGGAACTGGAATTTGGTCATGGAGATCCGTAAATAGTTGGTCTACTTCGAGTACGCGTTCGCATACTGTAAGACATAATCAAACTAGAAGAAGTGCTGGGGCATCAACTATTTTAAATGTTGCCATTGTAAAACAGAATTTGATCGGTTCATCTGTTGTTTCTTCTAAGAATTTTTCTGGAAATAGTAGTGGAACCTTGACAAGCTCATTATCTTCTGGAACATATTTTCTTCGTTTCGAAAGTAATGAACGAGCAAAAACATTTGATATAAACGGAAGTGTCACCTATTAATAGGTTTTATTTCATAAAAGAGTTCATGAAATAAATAAAAAAAACCAGTGAAAGAACGGAATTTCGTTCATTTCTCTGGTTTTTTTGAGTATATACCCTATTGCTCTTATTTTATTCTTACAAATAAGCATGATTTATAAATTATTTCAAAAGTGAATACTAATTTTTCTTGATAGCTTTTTAATACCTGTTACTAAACTATCTCTAGTTGCCTCCACAACTTCTATAGTAATTTTATCCATTTGATTGATTCTTAAAATACGATCAATCTGTGCAACCAAACGATGAATAAGTCGGAAATTTACTTTTGTGATTTTAATGATAGTTGTGATAGCTTCATAATCAGAAAAATCTTCTAACTTGATATCAACCCCTAAATCTGCCCATTTGTATTTCAAGATTGTCAAATCGAATTAAAGTTTGTCCAAAACTTCATTACAATTATTCAATTTAAAGATCACCTATTATAGTCAGGTATATTCATCGTAAGTAATATTCTATTGTCTGAATCATGTAAAAAAAGAGCCATTAGTAGCATATCCCAACAATACTGTGCGTACGGTTCATATAAACAGTGCTTTTATTTAGACGTTCTTAGCAATACAATTACATTTTGTCTTGTTGCACTTTTACAAAGTGATAGGGAGTTTGTAAAAGTTTAGCGATGGTTGTGGGTTGATGCGTATTTCTGAGTACGAAAAAAGGAATCGTTCCTGCATGCGAGGATGTAAGGTCGATTCCTTTTTGGTTTATTAGTCGTTGTCTCCCTCTGGATCAATTGTCTTTAAGACTCTTGCAGGTACACCACCAACAACACTACATGGTGGCACATCTTTTGTTACGACTGCACCTGCTGCGACTATTGACCACTCGCCAATTGTCACACCAGAAGTAATCGTAGCGTTTGAACCAATCCAGACATTATCCTTCAAAACAATGGGCGCATAATGGTTTTTGCGATTATTCTTGGGGTATAAGTCGTGATTGATTGTAGGGAGCACCACGTTGTGCCCTATGAAGGCACCATCTCCTATCACAATGCCTCCTTGGTCTTGAAAATGAGTTCCAGAGTTGATAAAGACATTCTTACCAAGCGTGATATTTTTCCCAAAATCTGTATAGAACGGTGGGAAAACTCGAAAACTTTCATCTATTTCTTTTCCGATTAAGCGACTCATAATCTCACGAAGTTCTTCCGGCGTATGGTATGTGGTATTCATTTCCATGCCAATTTTGATTGCTTCTTGATACAGCTCATTCGCATATGCTGCTATATTTGGTGAGGTCTCATCCTTAGTTCCATATGCTTGAATGATATCCTGAATTCTAACTTCCAATTAAATCACTCCTAAAGGTTGTCATACATTTCGTCAGTTACCGGTTCCAGCCACTCATTTGATGTTTCATCACCAGGTACTTCAACAGCTAGATGACTAAACCAAGAGTCTTTCTTAGCACCATGCCAATGTTTGACACCTGCCGGAATTGTCACAACATCTCCTGGTTTCAAACTTTGAGCAAGTTTCCCTTCTTCTTGATACCAACCTTCACCATCTACACAAATCAAGATTTGACCTCCACCAGATTTGGCATGATGGATATGCCAATTATTGCGACAAGCAGGCTCAAATGTAACATTGGCGATAAAAACTGTCTCTTCAGGATTAGTCAGTGTCTTCAAATAGCTTTGACCAATGAAATATTGCGCATAAGCCGTATTAGGTTTGCCTTGTCCAAAAAAGCCACCGTGCTCTTCTTCATTCAAATCATCCGCATAGACTTCTTTTGCCAAGCGAAAGGCTGCCCAAGCATTAGGCCACCCTGCATAAAAAGCAAGGTGGGTTAAAATCTCAGCCATTTCTGTTTGTGTCACACCATTTTTCCGAGCTGTTTCCAAGTGATAAATCAAAGATGAATCGACAATCCCTTTAGAAATCAGGGACGTAATCGTTACAATGGACCGAGTCTTTAAGGAAAGCTTATCCTCTCTCGACCAAACTTCTCCAAACAATACATCATCATTCAATTCTGCAAATTTTGGTGCAAATTCACTTAAAGCATCTCTTCCTGCCGTTTGTTTTTCAACCACTTATCGTTCCCTCCATTCTTTTTTACGCCCTTACCTATTTACCTTTATTCTATCTCACTTTCAAATATTGGTTAAAGAATTCAGTCATTTTGTCAAATGGGATAATGCCCACCTGATCATAAAGGTCAGTATGTGATGCTCCCGGAATAATCATCAATTCCTTGTTACCGCCTTGCAACTTCTTGAAAGCATCCTCTCCAAAATAGCGTGAGTGAGCTTTCTCACCATGGATAATTAACACAGCGTTACGGATTTCATCACTGTAGGCTAACAACTTGGTATTCAGCAATGAAAGCGAAGATGTGACATTCCAACCTTCATTCGAGTTCAATGAGCGTTTGTGATAGCCGCGATCTGTTTTATAGTAGTCAAAATAATCTTTGACGAAGTAAGGTGCATCCTCTGGCAATGGCTCTACGACACCACCTGCTCGAGCAAAATCTCCATTTTTGAAATCTTCGATGCGTTGGGCATTGAGTTGTTGACGGAGTTTATATCGTCCATCGGCATCAACTGAGTCAAAATAACCATTAGCAGTCACTCGGGACATATCATACATCGTTGAAGCAACTGTAGCTTTCACTCGGGTATCAATTGCTGCTGCGTTGAGTGCCATGCCACCCCAGCCGCAGATACCAATCAAACCAATCTTTTCTGGGTCAACATTTTCTTGTACAGATAAGAAATCAACTGCTGCTTGAAAGTCCTCCGTATTAATATCACCTGATGCAACGTTGCGAGGGAAGCCACCGCTTTCTCCAGTAAATGATGGATCGAAAGCAATTGTTAAAAATCCTCGTTCAGCCATCGTTTGAGCATAAAGACCTGATGATTGTTCTTTGACTGCACCAAATGGCCCACTAATTGCAATCGCCGGAAGCTTACCTGTTTGGACTTTGGGTTCATACAAATCAGCAACCAATGTAATCCCAAAGCGATTAGGGAAGGTTACTTTGCGATGATTTACTTGACTACTTTGAGGGAAAACTTTATCCCATTCTTGAGTGATGTTCAATTCTTCTTTCATGTTGATTTCCTCCTTGAAATTGACATTGCATTTGTAAGGTAATATAATTCTACTACCTAAACTTGACTTTAGGTCAAGGACTACATTGAAATTATTTTGGAGGTATTATGACTTATTCAATTGGTGAAATATCAAAAATGTTCAATATTCCTATTTCTACACTTCGTTACTATGATAGAGAAGGATTATTCCCCACAATCGAACGAGTTTCAGGAATCCGCAAATTTTCGGAAAATGAAATTGAAGCACTACGTGTCATTGACTGTTTGAAAAAATCCGGACTAGAAATAAAGGATATCAAACAATTTATGGAGTGGACAAAACTCGGAGCTGAAACCTTTGAGACGCGAAAAGAGTTATTTGAACGTCAAAAAGCAACGATTGAAAATGAAATTCAGCAGATGCAAAAAGTGCTTGATATGATTAAATTCAAATGCTGGTACTACGATGAGGCAATTAAACAAGGGGATGAGAACGCTGTTCAAGCACAAATTCCTGATGACTTACCTCAAGAGGTCAAGATCAGTTATGACAACTCACATTAAGAAAGTCGCTTGGGATTCGATAAACGATCATGCGACATTCTTTATCCTAACCTTCCACCTCAGCCTCATCCTTGAATCGCACCACAGCTTTATCCCCCGAAACCTGAATACTACCAACCAGTCCAATAAACAAATCATCGAATTGATCGACCACATCAACCTGCTCCAATTATTTCAAGAACACCTTGATTTGTTGTCCTCGTGCTTGCCGTTCAGGAATTTGCTCTTTGACTTCATCAAGTTGGTTGTTGGTTTTGTCGAACGTTTGTCACTTTTCTGTTTAAATGGCAAAATTTTTCAGTAATAAATGATAAATATAAGAATTAGTTATAAAAACTGAGATCTAAAAGATTGATTGCTCATCAAATCTTAGATCTCAGTTTTCATTTTGGATGAATATTAATAGAAAACACCTATTTTATATTATTAACAAAGAGAGCAACCACCAATATAGAGATAAGTATAAATGCTGTCATCATCCAGATTTCAGTTTAAAAATTAGTTGTTGTTGCGACAATCAATGACAATCCGATAGGACCGCCAATTTGATGCATTGTATTTGTAACCCCACTTGCAATACCAGCCAATTCATCAGGTGCTTCATAAACACCCGCAGATGTAACTGGAGCTAAAATTAAACCTTGCCCTAATCCAAGTATGATCATAGGTACAAAAACAGTCTGCCAATAGCCATTTTCTGGATTTGAAATTGCAAGTAAAATCAACCCTATAGATAATGTGATTTCTCCAATCAGTAATATCTTATTGTTTCCAAATTTTGAAGTTAACTTCGGTAATTGCATCGCAATCATAAAATTAACAATTGTCAGTGGTAAAAAAGCGAAACCGGATTCTAGCGCTGAAAAACCATATTGACTTTGCATCATCTGTGGCAAGAAGAACCAAAATGGCAACATAGCCATCATAAATAAGAGACGAGTCACATAAGCACCAGAACGAATCTTATTTTGAAAAAGTGCTAAAGGGAGAATAGGAGAAGAAGTCTTTCGCTCCCATAAAATAAACAAACATATACAGATAATTCCTATTAATACGAAGCTAAGTATTCCTTCTGTAAAACCATAGATAATACCAACCAAACCCAGTACGGAAAGTAAACTACCTAAATAGTCGATATTTTCTTTTCGAGGTGCTGAAGGATTCACATACTTCAATGTTAAGATAAATAATACCAGAGTAAATGGAACATTTATTAAAAATCCTGCACGCCATGAAATCAAGCTAGTCAGTCCACCACCGACTAATAAACCAATACTTGAGCCAATTCCAGCGGTTGCTCCATAATAAGAAATCGCCCGTTGCCTCATATTATTTTGATAAGCATCCATAATCAATGCCAAAGTTGTCGGTGCGATAATGGAACTACCAATTCCTTGTACCGCGCGCATCATAATGACCATTTTAGCTGTTTGCGATAGCCCAATCACTAAAGAACTGAGACCAAAAATAAGTAATCCTATCAAAAAAATACGTTTTCTCCCTAATAGATCAGAAAGACGTCCATTTAATAACAAAAAACCTCCAAAAGTGAGTGTGTACGCACTTGATACCCATGATAGTGCCGCAGCAGATAACCCTAAACTTTCACCTATCTGCACAGAACTTGTAAAAATGATTGAATTATCCATTAATATCAAAAAATAAGCTAATAATGTAATTGGTAAAATGACACCAAATTTTTCTCTGTTCAAATTTCCTAACTTCTTTCTATTTCTTTAATTGATTGTTTCTAACCATGTATCAATTTCTTTTGATACTTTTTCTCTATTTTTATCTTTAATAATAAGCATGAGACCCTTTGTCTCTTCTCCACCTTTTACAGTGTACCCTTCTAGTACATTGGCACCTTTAGTATTAGCACTTATCTGGCTGAAAGTTGAACCCGCACCGTAACCACCATGTGTATTAAAAGGTATGATTGTTTTCCCATTGAAATCATAGCTATCTAAAAAAGAAACAACGGCTTGGGGCAACGCCATATTCCACGTTGGTGTCCCCAAAAAAATCCGTTCGTACTTGTCAAAATCAGGAATGGTCGTTGTTAATTCTGGTAAGACCTCTCTTTCCTGCTCTTGTACATTTTGTTCGACTTCCTTCTGATAATCTGTTGGTCTTTTTTCTTCTGTTTCGATTTGTACAAGTTCTCCACCAACCTTTTCTTGAATCAGTTCAGCAACTTCATTTGTATTTCCAGTTCGTGAATAATAAACAATCAATGTTTTGGGATTTCTCATCGTTTCTCATCCTCTTGATTTTTGCTTATCAATTTAGGTAAAGTAATAAATCCAATAATCATGAGGCTTATAAACGTTATTAAGAAGTATGAAATTCGTTTCTTAAACACCTCAATCGCCCTCTTTACATATTATTTCCCCATAAAAATACTGCGGCATCAACTATCTCATGATTGATGCCACAGTATTCACTTTTACTTTGCTAAATGGTTAAACTGGTATCCTTCTATCAATAAAAATCAGGTTTTGATTTATTTTCTGAACCAGGTTCCCACAACCCAATGCTTGCTCGTATGTCATTTCTTTTTCCTGTGATATTGTCCATTATAAATTGAGCAATGGCACGTCTCGTAATTTGAGCACCTAAAAATGGTTCTCTCTTAGGACTAGCAATATAATCCTTTCGATTCCCATTATAGAGCCAAGTCATACGCATATAAGTGTAATCCAAATCACTGACTTCCAATGATTCTACACCCCGATTATGCGCGACTGACCCTCCCATCATGCGACTATTCCATATGGCAAACGGTTCTGCAACTTCACCGTACACGCTAAGTACACCTGCTTGAATGATTCGTTTCACACCCGTTTTATACATTGCATCAATCACAATTTCTGTTACTTTTTTATTATCAAAATTCATATAAATGACCTCTTGGTTTTTCATAACCTTGATCAAGTCAGTTAAATTTCTAGCATCTCCAGAAACCTTTGTTACATTTGTATAAGGCAAGTCAGCGGCATGACGCCCAAATAAAGTCAAATGTAACTCAGGTTTCTCTTGCAAAAGCGGGATTCATACCTGTGGAATCTGACCACCGGCACCAATAATTAGGATATTTTTGCTCATTTTTCTGTATCCAACATCCGATTCATAAACCATTCTACTTGTTGGGGTGCATCATGATCAAAGAACGCAGATTCTTCCCTATCTAAAGCCGCTATCTTTTCAATATCTTCTTTTGAAAGCTCAAAATCAAAAATATCAATGTTTTCAGCCATTCGTTCGGGACGAACTGATTTTGCTAAAGCAATAATCCCTCTTTGCATTAACCAACGTAATACAACTTGTCCTACTGTCTTTCCGTATTGTTTAGCGATTTCTGCTAGTACAGGATTGGTAAATAGTTCGTGACGACCTTCTGCAAATGGTGCCCAAGCTTCCACTTGTACGCCATATTTTTCATGCCATTCTTGATCTTCAACTCTTTGATTCCAAGGATTTACTTCGATTTGATTGATTTGAGGTTTTACCTCATTCAAACCAACAAACTCGATCATCTTAGCCGATTTGAAATTTGAAATCCCAATGGTACGTAATTTTCCTGCTTTTTGAGCAGCAACCATTGATCGCCATGCACCATAAATATCTCCGTATGGTTGATGAATAAGATAAAGATCCAGATAATCAAACCCCATTACTTTAAGAGAATATTCAATCGTTTCCGCAGCTTTTTCTTCTGGTGCTTGGAGAATAAACAATTTAGAAGTAACAAAAAGTTCTTCTCGAGTGACTAGGCCTTCATTGATAGCACGTTTGATTCCTTCACCTGTTTCTTTTTCATTTCCGTAAATAGAAGCTGTATCGATCAGACGGTAGCCTGTTTTAATGGCTTGATAGACTGCTTCAGATGTTTCCTCCAATGGAATTTGATAAACACCAAATCCTAATTGTGGCATTTCTACGCCATTATTCAAAGTAATTGTTTGCATATGGTTTTCCTCCTCTAATTTTCTTTACATGTTCTATCCTAAACCTTGGAGTTAAGTCCATAGCAAGAAAAAAGTTTTATTTTTTTCGTTCCCATAGTTTTTCGACTTTATCAGGCTCCAATTCACCTGCTTTAAATTTTGCGATGTGATCATCATACGTTTCTATCTTATAAATAAGTAAGTCTCGTACTTCCTGCATTTCCGCTAACTTTTTGTCTAATTCTTCTAATTGATCAGATAAAATCTGCTTCTGAGCTTTTTCTACATTCTGCGTTTCACGTAATTGGGCCAATTGAGCAAACTCAATGAGTGATTCGATCGATAATCCCGCATTTCGTAAGTTTTTTGCTAGATAAATCCAATTAAGATCATTCGTAGTATAATCCCGATAGCCGCTCTCATTGCGGTGAATAGGTGGTATGACACCAACCCGTTCATAATAGCGTAGTGTGTCTACACTTAAATCAAACATTTCCGCTGCTTTTTTAATATTCATTAAAATTAACCTCCACATCTTTTTATATAAGTATCATAAGCCCTAAAGTGAACTCTAAGGCAAGCTATTGTAAAAAAGTTTAAAATCTCGTTTTATTTTTGTTACTATTCAAAACTAGAATCATATCAAATATTTTTTTTAATCTCAAAATAAGTGTTCATAATTCTCTAGATTAGAAATCGATTTTTGAATTCATTTCGTTTTCTGTTGATTTCGAGCTTTTAAAATACAATTTCCCATAGTAACAAACATGTTCTTTTTCTTTCCAATTTCTTGATTGAAAAGTCTAAATGATCAAACAGCTTTATCATTTCCAGTCACTCTATCGTTTGTTATACTAACCATTAAGACAGCCATTAACTTTAACGAGGAGAAAGCAACATGACATTAACAAATAATTACCATATCGCTGTGCCAACAGCTTTTCACAAAAATGAAGAGTTGAACATCGAGGAAACACTTGAGCACATTCAGCATTTAAATAAACTTGGAATACATTCTGTGCTAGTTTGTGGTTCCACAGGTGAACAGCATTCATTAAGTTTAAACGAAAAACTTGAACTGATTGATCATTTGTCGCTTTTAAAAGTTGACTCTGATTTTGAATTGATTTTTGGCGTATCTAGTATTAGACAAGTTGAGGCGCAACAGCTGGCAAAAAAAATAAACAAGATACCTCAAATATCAGCTATTTTGATTGGCTATTCTCCGTATGTATTACCGACCCAGAAAGAAGCATTGCACTACACAAATGCAATAATTGAAGCAGCTAACAAACAAGCGATTATCTATAATAATCCCTTAAGAACTGGCTTTGATTTATCTATAGAATCATACAAAGATTTAATTAATCATAATCTAGTGTCAGGGATAAAAGAGGCTGGGGATCCGAGAAAAGTTTTAGAATTAAACAAAGCAACTGATACACCACTTCATTATTTTGCTGGTGGGGAAAAAAGTTGGAACAAAAAATCGAGTTTGGGTACAATGGCTTATCTTCAATTGCTGGAAATCTATATCCAAATGAAGTTAAGCAATGGTTTGATTCATTACTAGCAAACGAAACCAATCAGGATTATCATTCTTTAAAAGGGAAAATTGCCAAAATATTCGAAAATTCGCTACTTCCCTTTATAAAAAATGAAATTTCTAAAACTGAGAACATCAATTTTGGCATATGCAGGACACCTCTTGGAAATTAATTTTTACTAGAAAATCAGCAATTTTGATAATTTACGAGTTGTAATAATATTTTATATACTCATAAATTTGACGTGTTTATTGAATAATATTTTTTTTAAAAAATTTTGTCAAAATAAACAAATTCAAATTAAAACGAAGATATATTCATTACTCCCGATCATTCAAATTATTTATACGCTACTGTTATTTGTTTTATTTAAGTCTTTTGTTTTATGAAATTTGAAAAACCACTTAAATTTATGTTCTATCTGTTTAAAATAAAAACTAGAAAAATCCTAGTACTATAAAAACAGTTTTATCATAAATTAAGTGGTTTTTCTCTCTGAATTACTTTAAGTTTTCATTCTCCTGTGCTATTTCATCTGGAGAATAAACTTTCATTAATCTTTTTATTTCATTTTCAATATTGTAAATGAGCGATTTAGAACTTCCTAAATTTTTTAAAGCTAAAGTTAAGTAATTAAAAAAATCTTTTTCTGACAATTTTCTCACCTCCAAATAAGTTAACTTATTTTAGATAATATGATCGACAATATATATTTTTATATTCCCATCCCATTAAATCTTACATAATCTGAATCATATCCCCATCTTAGACTAGCTTCAGTCGCAGTCATCAAATCATTGTCATGCAAATCATATTTCTTTTCTGATATATTAATCTCCTCTTATACACTATATAGCTTATAAATAATGATAGACCTTATAGTCTATAAAATCCACTAAGTGTTTATTTAGAGTGTACCCTAAATAGACAAAAACAACTTCCCAATCTTTAAGGAAGTTGTCATTTTTATATTTAATTGGCACAGTTTTTTCTAATTATTTGTCATATTCATAGCAACAATAGCCACCAAAGTAACTAATTTTGGAGATAGATTGAGATATATTAAAAAAGATATCATGAAAATTAGTTGCTTTTGCCACTTAGCGCTGAAAATTTATGCCATTTATCTAGAAAAGTGACACCTGAGTTAGTAATTTATTTTTTGTTTTTTTTCATAAAGCACATTTTTCTCTATGAATTCACTTAAAGAACGTATTTCAATCAAATTTTACACTTCTTTTAAGAATTGTTGTGCTAATTATAACACGATACTTTGAATCCAATGATTTAATCTAAATCTACAAATGTTAGAAATATCATAATAAAGTCTTTATGATTGACTTTTACTAATTCAAATAACTCGATATTCAACATTTCAACATAATATTTTTTGTTGAATCAAAAACAGATACTTAATTTAATTTCATGTAAATCCTCAGTCTTCCATTTTTCTATCATATAAGTTATACTGTAAATAAATAAGGAGCTATGCACTAACATAGCTCCTTTGTAGCCCGTTTAAGACGGTGGCTCAGATTATATAAGTTTTGTAAACCTGTCATCTCTCGCCAAAGATTATGACGGGTTTACTTTTTGTTGTTTTTGCTTATTGTCACCATTAAGGCAACTAAAGCAATGACAAATGATCCAAACTGAACCATTAATCCGATTGCTTCAGCAACAGACAAAAAACGCTACTCCCTTCTACGAAGTAGGAAAATGCACATAAGCATCACCCCCTGAGTAGCCACCGTCATAAACTTACTACGAAAATAGTACAGCATACTTCTTTTAGTAATAAACATTCTAATTATAAACTGTAATTGATTTTTCTTTTCCTGTGATAGGAAATATTTCTTTGGTACATTGTCTTCGAGAATGTCCGATAATAAAGACACGTTCTCTATTTTGTGCGACATAATTTTTGCTGTTAAACAATTGCCATTCCATGTCGTACCCCAATTCATCCAAGGTTCGTATAATTGTCTCGAACGTAGCTCCTCTTTCATGGTTGAGCAATCCTTTAACATTTTCAAGGAATAGATAGCGTGTTCTGAGAATAGATGCGAACCTTGCAATTTCAAAGAAGAGAGTTCCCCGAGTATCTTCAAAGCCTTTCCGTTTTCCTGCAATCGAGAAAGCCTGACGCGGAAATCCTCCACAGGTAACATCAACACTTCCAATTGATCGAATAAACCATATGATACTGTTGTGATGTCATCCATTTCCACCTCTCCTTCAGTGTTATGAATTGCCTTATAACTCTCTCTCGCCTTCGCATCGATTTCGCAAAACCCGACACATTTATGAGCTGCTTTCTCTAACCCCAAGCGAAATCCACCTACACCTGCAAATAAATCTAAAAAGGGCTCTATACTTTTTGATGTTGGTGAAATTCACCAACATCTTTTTAACCAAATAAAAAGAACAGAAAGAAGTTTTTCTTCTTTCTGCCCAAATTATTCTAAGATTTCTCTTTACCAACATCATTTGACAAAGAGCCTCTCTTTTAAACTATTTTTTATTTATGAGACAAGCGCTGGTTCATAAATTTTTGAAGAAGTTTCAAAAATGGCTTCTATAGTAGTTAAATCATATACATCCGCATATTTCGCAACCACTTTCCCACATTTTTCTAATATTTCTTCATGATCACTTTCTTGGTATTTTTCCACACATAACACGATACAATTTTCTAATTTATTAATGACTTCACCTACTACTACATGCTTTAAACCGATTGGCTTACACGCATATTTTTGTCCCAAAATGATTTCTTCGTTATTCATATCTCATCCACCTTTAATCGTTCTAACATTTTATAAAATGATAATAGCATTAAAATTAGATTATGAAAACCAAAAACCATTATAATTTTAGAAAAAAATCAAAAGAACGACTTTTTCGAGCGTTCTTTTGATTTCACTTATTAAAGTTATTGAATTTTTTTAAGAAATAACATCTAAAGGCACGATATCAATAAGCATTTCTACGTATTTCTCAAGATATTCTTGATCAATATGATCGTATCCTCCTGTTACACCACAATCAATATCTAGAACGCCAATCAGATGTCCTTCTTTGATCATGGGCACAACGATTTCAGATTGAGCTGCAGAATCACAAGAAATATAGTTTTCATGTTTCTTGACGTCATCAACGATCAATGTAGTTTTTGTTTGTGCTGACTCACCACAAACCCCTTTTCCCATTGTGATCCTAGTACAAGAAACACGACCTTGAAATGGTCCTAAAATCAATTCTTCGCCATTATATAGGTAATAACCTGCAAAAACTGTTTCTGGTAATGTCTCGTTCAACAAAGCAGAAGAATTCGCTAAATTTGCTAGCCAATGATCTTCTACCTCTAATAACCCTTTTTGCTGTAATAATAAAATTTGATAGGCATCTTCTTTTTGCTTTTCTGTCCACAACATCTCAACCACTCCTTCTATGAAAAAATTATAGCTTAGAAATGATTTGCTGACTAGTCATTGAGAAAAAACTGACCTTACTAGACAGAAAGACGGGAAAAGAACGTCCTTCAAATATAAAATACTTTCATTATTAATTTTTAGCACGGACTCATTAGAAAATTATTCTGCTTGCTGGATCTCTTGTTCCAAGTTTGCATAATCAATCGTCGTTCCAATAAACGTTGGGTCATCGCTGGGAAAATGTTGAACAAGTGTTTCGATTTTACTGATTTCGACAGTGCCTTTTGTCAGCTCAAAATCAATGACATGCCCTCCGAATTGTTTAGCTTCATCGATATAGTGCAAATGAAATCCAGCAGCTGCTACTCCTTGAAACAGTTCTGGCGTATAAAATCCAACTAACGTTCCTTGACTATTTGTTTCATGAAATTCAGGTTGAGACTCTGATATTTTTGCTAATCTTCGGTAAGGCTTTTCTTGTTTTGGCATAATACGTGTGTGGACTGTTTTAAACAGCCCAGTAATTTTTATCGCTAAGAATAAGTTGTTTCCTGCTTGACTGGCTAAAATTGATTGTTTTAATTCTTCGCCTTTTGTTTGATTTTCGACTTCAAACCGTTCATCTGTAATGAATGGGGTGATTGCTGCATAAGGAGTGGTTTCTTTTCCTGTCAGCTTAACAACTACTCCATCTGAACGCCCTTGATAAGCTTCGCCATCCAAGAAGATTACTTCCCCATCTAACCCATGTAGCGTTCCCAGACCTAAAGTCCCGTGTTTGAGTATCTGTTCAATCGTCTCAGTACCATCCATTAGTCCTGCCATCAATGCTCCTAGTGTTCCATGTTGAAAAAGTATTCTTTCACTCATCTTAGCATCTCCTTAATAGAATTGATCAGGTAAAATCGTTTCACCAAGTTTTTCATTGTCACGGTAGTCGATTGGAATATCGATGATAACTGGACCTTGCGTTTTAAATCCTTCTTCTATTGCTTGTTCCAACTCAGCGACAGAGGTCACACGAAGCCCCTTAGCACCAAAAGCTTCTGCATATTTTACAAAATCAACTGGGCCAAAATCTACACCGGAAGCTCGTTGGTATTTCATGATCTCTTGAAATTCCACCATATTGTAACGACCATCGTTCCAAATCAAATGAATGATCTTCAAATTTTTACGAACAGCTGTTTCTAGATCTTGAGCAGAAAATAAGAAACCACCATCACCAGATACCGAAATGATTTGTGTCTTAGGACGTACTAATGCAGCAGAGATTGCCCATGGTAAGGCAACGCCTAGTGTCTGCATCCCATTGCTAAATAATAGATGTCTTGCTTCATAACTTCTAAAATGACGTGCCATCCAAATGTAGTGACTACCTACATCTACAGTAACAGTCATCTCATCTGTCACTTTATTTTGGAGTGTATTAATGACTTCTAGAGGATGCAAAATTCCTTCGCGGTCTTTTGTTGGCACAATATCACGCTCAGTTAATTTATTTTGCAAAAAGGCTAAGTATTCTTTCGCATCACGTGATACTTGATGCGGTGTTAAAGAATCCGTCAACAGATCCAATGTTTCAGAGATATCCCCGATTAATTCTCTTTCTGGTTGCATGTAAGAATCAATCTCAGCTGGTGTTTCATCAATAACGATTACTCGAGCATCTTTTTCAGCATTCCAGTTTCTTGCTTCATATTCGATTGGATCATACCCAATCGCAATCACTAGATCACTTCGTTTCAATAACATATCTCCTGGTTGATTTCTAAACAAACCGACTCTGCCAAAAAAATAGTTTTCTAATTTTCTAGAAATCACACCAGCGGCTTGGAAAGTTTCCACCACCGGCAAGCCTGTTTTTTCTACTAATCTACGGATCGCTGCTGTTTCTTTTTTACTTGAACCTCGCATCCCAATTAATAAAACAGGTAATTTCGCTTCTTGAATACGTTCCGCTAAATAATCGATATCGCCAGCGGAAGCAGAACCTAATTGTGGATCTTTTAGAGGTTTGATGACTTCATTTTTTACAGTCGCATCTACCACATCTTGTGGGATACTAATAAAGCTTGCTCCTTTTTTCGAACTTTTAGCCATTCGATAAGCATTGGCAATCACTTCTGAAATTGTTTCTGGATCTTGAATTTCTGCACTATATTTAGTGATTGGCTGAAATAAAGCAGCATTGTCCATGCTTTGATGAGTTAATTTAAGTAGATCGCTTCGTTTGACTTGTCCTGCAATTGCAAGAACCGGATCACCTTCAGCCGTAGCGGTCACTAGCCCAGTTGCTAAATTACTAGCTCCAGGACCACTAGTAGCAATGACGACGCCTGGCTCGCCTGTGATCCGTCCAATTGCTTGAGCCATAAAAGCGGCATTTTGTTCATGTCTCGTAACGATTAATTCTGGTCCTTGATCTTCTAACTCATTAAACACCCCATCGATTTTTGCTCCTGGAATCCCAAAAACATATTCGACTTGGTGATTTGCTAAACTTTCTACTACAGCTCTAGAACCTTGTTTCATTTCATCATCCATTACAATATTACTCCCTTTTCATTAAACATTCTCTCAAAAAACGCTTTTTTATTAGTACAGTTTTACAAACTGTTTCACAAAAAGAGTGTAACACAAATTTTTTCATTTGTGTAGTAATATGAAAAATAAGCTGTAGTTTCAGAAAAATTCATGAAACTACAGCTTATTTGATTAGCGATACGATTTTCCCCAAATAGCTAACCCAAGCAATCTCTCATCGATTTGCGCAACTTCAGGCAGTAGCCCCCATAAACAATAACCATTTTTTTCAAATAAACGTTGACTCGCTTGATTACTATCGAAGATAAAGGCTAGCACGGTCTCAATACCTAAGCCAGGGAGCTGTTTTTCTACAAAGTCCATAGTATACTGCCCAATGCCTCTATGTTGATAGGTCTCATCAATATAAATACTGATTTCTACCGTTTGATCATATGCTGGTCGTCCATAAAAATCACTCAAACTGATCCAGCCAATGATTACTCCTGCTTCTTGCATGATCCATAGCGGACGTTTCTTAGGATCATGGGCTTCAAACCAAGCCAATTTATCCTCGATAGTTACGGGCGTTACATCGGCAGTTGATTGTTTCGTTAAAATCGATTGATTGTAAATCTCCACGATGCGAGGTAAATCTTCTTTAGCTGCTATAGAATAATGGATCATATAGTACACACCTTTTTTTGTTTAAAAACTATTATACCAGTTCAAATTTTTAAGACAAGAATCTACTGATAGGATCACTAATCAAAACAAACACGTTTTTTAGCAAATAATAGTTTTTACTTATTTTTATTACGCTTGTATTGATGAATGATTTTTAACGCTCTTTTTTTCGTTTTGATATTGGGGCTCTTTAGCCGACGATAAGCGCTCGCTAAGTCTTGTTTTTCCATTGCTTTCTCCCTTTTTCAAGTCTATTTTTATCAAATAAACCGTTCACGAACTCAAATAGTAATGATTACGATTTATACAAACAATATAACTTCCCCCAAAAAATTTGTCAATAAAAAATAAAATGAAATAACGATTATTTTATAATGTAAACAGCAAACAAAGATGGTATTATAAAGTAACAAAAAATTATCAAGGTGAGAAAATGAATAACACTCAATTAACGCTATATATATCCCTGGTCAAATTCCTCGGACAAGCTTTAGGGGAAAACTATGAAGTGGTTCTTCATCATCTGGAAGAAGGTCATTTTCATATCGCTGCCATTGAAAACAATCATATAAGTGGACGAGATATCCATTCTCCTGTTACTGGTTTCGCTTTAGAAATGGTGCGCTCAAAGAAATATCTTAAACAAGATTATTTAGTCAACTATGATGCACAAACAATCAACGGGAAAAAATTAAGAGGTGCCACTTTTTTTATACGCAATGATCAGCAGAAGATAGTCGGATTACTTTGCATTAATCAAGATATCAGCAAATATCAGTCACTCTCAAAGGAGATACTCGCATTAGCTGGCTTATCAACAGAAAAACAACCACTTGCAGTGTTTGATACAAATCACCTCCCCGAATCCGTTGAGATCTTGGAAGAAACCATTGAAGGGATTATCTACTCTATCGTCCCCTCCGATCTCTTGGACAAACAAACTCCTTTAAATAAAGAGTTGAAAATTAAAATCATTCGCCAATTAAATGAAAAAGGAATCTTCCAAATCAAAGGCGCTGTTTCACAAGTGGCTAAGATTCTCAACATATCAGATCCCAGCGTTTATCGTTACCTGAAGATTGCTGAAGGAGAAAAGTAAAGAGATTGCGAAAGCATCGGTTACCTCCAATGACAATAAGCAAGCATTTTTTTAACAGCTTCTCAGACATGATGGGCTTTGAAACTAAAGACGGCACTCCTCTTCACTAAGGAGTGCCGTCTTATTTCTTGGTTGTTTCACTTTTGAAACAGGCGAAAGCTATAGTAAAAACGATCTAATCAGCGAGTTGGTATCAACTCATTACCTAGATATCATTTGATCACTAATTGAACACATAACTTTTCCCATTGTCTATTACTCTTCTTCATTTTTTTTATTCAATGGTGCCAAAAACGCTTGTTTATCAAATGTTCCTTCCCACTTATCTACCATAATCGCAGAAACCATTGAGCCTGCGACGTTCAACATGGTACGTCCCATATCAACAATCGGATCGATACCAAATATCGCTCCAATACTTGTGATCGTGTGTCCAAACCCTAAGCCATTAAGAGTAACTGTCGCAGCAACGGTCGCCGTACCAGGTACACCAGCAATTCCGATGGATCCTACCGTAACGACAACGACCACCAAGAAATAAAAGGATAGATCCATTTCTGCGCCAACAGCTGATCCCATTAAAACACCAAGCATAGCAGGGAATACACCAGCACATCCATTCAAACCAATCGAAGTTCCTAAAGTAGCAACAAAATTTGCCGTTTCTTGAGACACACCTAGATCTTCTTCCAGATTTTTCAAAGTATAAGGTAAAGTTCCTACACTTGAACGGGAAGAAAAAGCAAACAATAGTGTCGTAAATGCTTTTTTGTAAAAAACAATTGGATTCACACCCATGAATAGTAATAAAATGACATAAACGATCAACATCAAAAGAACACCAGTATATAGAGCTGCAATAAATCCGATCATTCCCATAATTGCTTGAATCCCTCTAGAAATAATTGTATTACTTACTAAGGCAACAACCCCATACGGCATCAACTTGATCACGTTAGTTAAAACGGAAATGACGGTTACTTTTAATGAGTCCAACAACGTAACAAAAGGTGCCACTTGATCCGGTTTTTTGACTTGTAAGAAGCGAATAGCTCCAGCAAACATAGCCGCTATGATCACAACCGATACAATACTCCCATTATCCCCCATCACGCTAACTATATTGTTAGGTATCAGTTTCAAGAAAAATTCTGGGAAACTTTGCGAAGCAATATTACTAATACTTTCTGCTTTGTCTGCTGCCAAGTCTCCAGCAAACTCTGCACCGTTAAGCCGATAGAGTTTGACAACCGCAATCCCCAATGCCGCAGAGATAGCTGTAGTCCCTAGTAATGTTGCAAAAGTTTTTCCCGTCAAATATTTTAACCGTTCTCCTTTGACATCAATCACTACTTTGATAATCGATAAGAACACGACAGGAATAGCTAGCAACTGGATCATCTTCAAGAATCCTGAACCAACTAAGGCATACCAGGCATTGATTTCCGTTCGAGCAAATTCGGTATAAATTTCGCTATCGGAACCAATCAAATCAATGACAACCCCTAAAAGCAAACCAAGAATAAGAGCATAAATCATTCGTTTTGAGAAATTAATCCGTTTGTCTTTGAGGTACTTCATTACCCCGAGGGATAGAATCAGCAAAGCGATTCCTCCCGCAGTATAATAATTACTTACTTTCAGAAATTGAGTAAAAAAAGGTGCATCGATCAATTTATTCATCCCCTTTATTTTGCAGTATTTGCTACAACATTTAGTGCTTCCCACGTAGAAGAAAAAGGTGGTGCATAAGCAAAATCAACAAATCCTAATTCTTCAGTCGTCATTTGAGCGTGTATCGCAACAGCTAAGCCAGTCGCACGAAGAACTGTTTCATTTTTCCCGAATAGTTGGGCACCATACAACACTTTTGTTTGTCGGTCATAAACCAGTTTGATCATGATTTTTTCTTGAGTTCCATAATAATTCGAGTGATTCATTGTCTCAATACAAGTCGTTTTGATATCTAATCCTTTTTCTCTTGCCATTTTTTCAGTGATACCAGTCGCTGCTGCCTCGTACTCTCCTACTTTGATCGCACTACTGCCTAATGTCCCTGAATATTCCTGCATCTGTACACCGCTAAGATTGACCCCAACGATCCGTCCCATTTTATTCGCTGTAGTCGCTAAAGGAAGGTAAATATCCCCTAAGATTCGATGGGGAATCGAAGCACAGTCACCTGCCGCAAATACATCTTTTTGAGACGTTCTCCCGTATGTATCGATTTTAATTGCACCATTTCCTAACAATTCCAATTGATCATTCAAAAAGCTGGTATTAGGAACAAATCCAGCAGCAACGATCACCGCATCCGCCTGATAACTTCCTCTATTCGTTTTGACAGCTACCACTTGTTCATGATTTTTTTCGATCTCTAGAACAGACTCCTCCAAGGAAACCCTTACATTTTCTTCTTCAATGGCTTCTTTAATTTTAGTAGAAAATTCCGGATCAAATGAACGATTCATCAAGTGAGGAGCCATCTCGATCAAATGAATATTTTTTCCTGCTTTCGTTAACTGATCAGCTACTTCAATGCCAATAAATCCACCACCCAGGATGACAATATTTTGATAATTTGATAATTCTTGCTGTAATCGTTTGACTTCATTAAGTTTCGTAATCGTATACACATCACTAGAATCAATACCAGCAATGTTAGGAACAAACGGCTTTGCACCGACAGCCAGCATCAGACGATCATAAGTTTCATGACTTACTTCATTTGTACTTAAATTTTTTACAGCTAACGTTTTAGTGGCAAATTCGATTGATTCTACTCGATGGCGCAACAATAATTTAATTCCTAAACGTTCGATTTGTTCAGGCGTTCGAGCAAACATCTCTTGTTCATCATTAAATTCTTCACCTAAATAATAAGGAAGCCCACAAGCGCCGAAAGAGATATAATCCTCTTGTTCAATCACGATGATTTCTGCATCTGGATTGACTCTCTTTGCTTTGGCCGCTGCGCTCATTCCTGCAGCAATTCCACCAATGATTATTATTTTCATTCTTTCTTCCTCTTTTCTTATGCTTTAGATAAAACCCATTCGATTTCTATCAAAGCATCTTTTGGTAAGGCAACGACTTGAAAAGCTGATCGTGCTGAGAAACGTTCACCAAAGTGTTCTGCGTACACTTGATTAAATGCTTCAAAATGATTCATATCAGTTAGAAAACAAGTCGTTTTAACCACTTGATTCATGGTCAAGTCTAGCTCCTCCAACACTTGTGATATATTGATCATGATTTGGTTCGTTTGTGCTTTAATCTCTTCAGAAACGATTTCACCAGTGGTTGGATCGATTGGTAACTGTCCAGAAACAAAGATCAAGTCTCCCGCCACGCGGTATTTTTCATACGGTAATTTGTTGCTACTCATTCTTTTCCTCCTTTAATAATTTTTTATCATAGAATACAATTACACTAAAAAATTATCATATATTTTTAAGGCAGTCAACCACTTTCAGAGTTTTTAAAAACCGCAAAAATTCTTTTATTTAAAATAAAATTATAAAAACTAATGTTATTTAAAATCTAACGCAAGCAATTAATTTCATTGATAATTTTTTATCAAGAAAGCGTTGACATAACGGAAATGAATGTGTTATTTTTGAGATACATGAAGTAGGTTTGGAGGAAACCCATATGAATATCAATACAAAAATTCTACACGATTACCCAGTCATCGACCCAGTTACAGGCGCATCATCGATACCTAAATATCAAACTTCCACGTTTCATCAAAAAAATGTCTTCACTCACACAGGTTTTAGTTACACTCGTTTTGGTAACCCTACTGTCGAAGCGGCGGAAAAATGTATTGCTTCATTAGAAAACGCGCAGTTCGGTTTAGCCTTTTCATCAGGAATGGCTGCTATTAACGCTGTCCTGTTCCTTTTATCCAAAGGAGATCATTTAGTACTAGGTAAAAATATTTATGGTGGAACCTTCCAAAGCATCCATCTTTTCTTAGCTCGTTTCGGGATCGATTGCACTTTTGTTGATGAAACGGATATTGATTCTTGGCAAAAAGCGATTAAAAAAGAAACAAAAATGTTTTACATTGAAACTCCTTCCAATCCATTATTAACAATCACTGATATAAAGAAAGTGACTGAATTGGCTAACGAGTATCAGATTTTAACAGTTGCAGATAATACATTTATGACACCCATTTCACAACATCCTTTAGATTTAGGTGTTGATATCGTGATACATAGTGCAACAAAGTTTATCAATGGACATAGTGACGTTGTTGCAGGTTTGGTCGCTACAAATAACGAGGAGCTGTATCAGCAATTAAAGGAACATCAAAAAGCACTGGGCGGGATTTTAGGTCCTGAAGATGCTTGGCTACTATTGCGCGGCGTTAAAACGCTGGGGTTAAGAATGGAAAAATCAGTTCGAAACGCTAGTGAATTAGCTAACTTTCTCGTCAATCATCCGAAAGTAACAAACGTTTATTATCCTGGTCTTGAACAGCATGCTGGACATTCGATCCATCAAAAACAATGCGAAGACTGTGGTGCTATTTTGTCATTTGAAGTAGATTCAGTTAAGCAAATTGAAACCTTATTCACACACTGTCGTGTACCAATCGTAGCTGTCAGTCTCGGAGGTGTGGAATCCATCCTTTCTTATCCTTGGGCGATGTCTCATGCCAGTATGCCTGAAAAGGATCGATTAGCGATGGGTGTCACTGAAACTTTAGTTCGGCTTTCATGCGGGATCGAAGATGTAGAAGATTTGATCGCTGATCTTGATGAAGCGTTAAATGCTATGTAGTTTCACTCACTATCTGATATTCATGGTGAGTTCTATCATCGAAATAAGCCGGATAATCCCCAAATAGTTCCTCCTATTTGGGATTATCCGGCTTATTTCTTAGAGTTAGACACTTCCGACATGCCTTCTTTTTCATCAAAATTTTTTATTTCATCATTGGTAAAAATTTCAGAACTGCTGTATTTGGGCTATAAAAGTTCTCTTAACCAACTGTTGGCTAACATGGACTTATATCTTATTGTTCTAATAAATACCGATCGTAATTCTCGATTTTCTTATGTAATCGTGTTAAACACTCTTGCATCTCATCGATCTTTTGAATCAAATGCTGTCTTTCTGTCATCAATAATTGCTTCCTAGCAGCAATTGTCTGGTCTCCTTGCTTACACAATTTATTGTATTCGATCAACGACTCAATGGATAAACCAGCATTTCTCATACAAATTGTAAAATCTACCCAGTTGAGGTCTTCTTCTGTATAATCACGAATTCCGCCTTTCGTGCGATGTACAGGTGGAATGAGACCAATTTTCTCATAATAACGTAATGTATCGGGCGAGATCCCTTTCGCTTCGCTCACTTGTTTGATGTTCATAGTTGATATCCCCTTTTTTCTGCTCCATCTCGTTCATAATTGACTAACCTAACATTTATCTGCTTGGCCAAAACCAATAAACGAATGAAGTTTTATGCATAATCATCGTCGCTTTTGAAACAACACACAAAAAATGATCTAGTCTTTCGGCTTTCACTATAAGGGATTTTTCTCAAAAAAGCTAGCAGACCTAAAAAATTCGAGAAGTAACGAACCATACAGCTCCTGTTACTCCTACGAATTTTCTCTTATCATTCACTCGTACATCAAGATGTGGATTTTATTCTTTATACACGAAATGCTTGATTCTTTGCTAAATAAAAAGGGCGTAAGTATGCAACCGTATTGGAAAGCGGTAAAATGTCTTTACTTAAATCAATATTTAGCACTTCTTTCAAATACGTTTGACGAATCATCATACGTTGCCATAATTCTGGATACTTTTCTTTGATTTTTGCTTGCAGTGCCTCATCAGCTAATACCACACATTCTTCCGCACTAACACCTGTATAACCCGGAACTGAAGGAATGATATCTAGTTGAAAAATCATCCCACTTTCAAGTATTTCTTGCGACTCTTGATAAATAGGTGAAGCTAACCACTCTTCATCTGCTGTCAAGTGACCAGGATTTAAATGCCAATGGAACTGCTTTTTCGGCAAAACAGTCTCAACTAGTTGATAAACTTCTTCGCCTCTCATCCCCACTTTGATTGTTTCTAACCAATGAACAATTGCTTGAAAATAAGGTTTAGCCACTTTTTCTAAATAATCCGCTTGCTCTGATGGAAGTTGTTTTTCATGTTCGATGACAAACCCGGTTCTGCTAGATAAACCACCTTTAAACCCAGTAGTTAAAGACAACGCATCCCCAAGTTTAATTGTTTTATCGGTTGGGTAAAGATTAGCATATTCGAAACGTTGCCCTGTCGCAGCAATTGTCACTACCGTGTTCGGTTGTCCTTTTCCATTTAACAATGCTCCAATTTCAGACTCTTTTACACCTACTTCAATCTTGTTTAGTGCTTGTAACATGCAACTAGAAGCTAGATTGGCACCAAATTCATAATGAGCGATCTCATTGGCATTATTTGTTCTCCGTATTCCTTTTTCCCCAATCAACAGCGAACTAGCATTTAGTAGTTCAGTCGTTTCACCTTTTGCTTTTTCGATTGCTTCAATAATAAAGTGAGGAACATCGAATAGCTTGGTCGCTTCTTTCTTCCGTGTAGTAAACATTTTCCAACCAACTACCCCGATTTTTTTCTTTTCAACGAACCCTAACGAGGTAAATAATTGTTCTAAAGGTTGTTCGTGATCCATTGGTTGATTCGGCAATGAAAAAAGTGGATAATGAACCAATTCTGATTGGATTCGTGCATGTTTACATAGTTTCAGATTTTCATTTCCCAAAATCAAGGTACTTTTTCCACTATTTTCCATAACAAATAATCCTTCTTCAAACCGTGGAATAAATCCTGTAAAATATTCAAAATTGCTACCATGCTCACGATCTGCATAAATGATTAGTGTGTCAATCGCTTCTTCTCTCATCCTTTGTATCATTCGTTTTTTTCTCATCTCAATCGTTTCATCTGTTAAGAAAACCGGTGAGACATCTGCAAATGTTTTCGGCTCAGTCAACACATCTAAAATTATATTTTTCTTTTCCATACTTACTCCTTTATTGATCTAATATAAGACATTCCACCTGATTATTTATCAAAGCTTGTTGCAACTGCTTGCTGGGAGGTTGATCTGTTACTAGAAAATCAATCTCTTTTAAATCACAAACCTTAAAAAAACCGGTTTTATCCATTTTTGTATGATCTGCTAAAGCAACCACCGTTTTTGCCTGTTTGACCATTTGGCGTTTAACAAGTCCTTCTTCTTCCGTATGGATGAATATCCCCTCAGACGATAAAGCAAAAACACCTAAAAATGTATAGTCTACACTGTATTGTTTTAATTTCTCAATAGTATCTGCGCCATGTAAAAAAAGTTGTGTTTTGTGCAATTTTCCCGGCAATAGCGTAATCGTAGTTGCTGACCTTTTTGCCAACAGCATCGCATGAGTCAAAGAATTAGTGATAGCTGTCAAAGGTTTCATCCCTATTTGATTGATCACACTTTCTACAGTAGTGGAGGAATCGAAAATAACCGATGAATTGTCTTTAATGATAGCTGCAGCGGTTTTTCCTAACTGAAGTTTCACTCCATTTAATTTAGTTGAACGTTGCTCATAATCAAAAATAGTTGCTTCTCTTTCTAATAAAATCGCTCCGCCGTGTGTTCTGCGAACTATATTTTTTTCTTCTAACTTCATTAAATCACGTCTGATCGTGTCTTTAGATACTTCCAGCTGTTCTGCTAAGTCATCAATCGCAGCATTTTGTTTTTCTTTCATGATTTTGATTATTTTTTTCAAACGAATTTCCCTCAGCATGAAACCGCCTCCCTTAAGTCACTTTACTACAGTTTGCAACTTTTTGCAATATTTTGCAATATATCGCATTTTGTCGCAAAAAAATTGCCAAATGTAATCAAATGATTTGTGCTATAATAAGCAGACAGCGATGATTCCGTTACTGATATGGAAAAATCTTATATAGGAAAGTAGATGAATCTATGAAAATCGTTCCTCCAAAAATTTCTCCCACATTACCACTTAAGCCCTTTTCTACAATCTATTCCGAAGAGGAACCAATGCTTGAAATGTGCAAAGTAGTCAATGACGAAGCAATCGAAGCATTTTTCGATCGTCCACGTTTTTACAATATGGAATTTGATCACTGTCAATTTACAAATAGCGATTTTAGTCAGGTCGAGTTCGTAGATGTTCGCTTTACAAATTGTGATCTTTCCAACGTCAATATGACAAAAGCCTCTATCCACCGAGTAGAATTTATCAATTGCAAACTACTTGGGACAACCTTTCAAGAATCAACGATTAAAAACGTTACTTTTAAAGATTGTCTAATCAATCTAGCTGCTTTTGGCTATGCTAAAATGGAGAATAATCAATTTTGCCATTGTTCATTGGAAAACGCCGATCTTTATCATTGTCACTTCAAAGGAATCATTTTTGACAATTGTGAATTGAACGAAGCGAATTTTCAGCAAACCTCTTTAAAAGGCGTTGATTTAAGCTCCTCTAATTTTGAAACATTAGGCATTACGATCAATGAATTAAAAGGTTGCCAGGTCTCAACCTACCAGGCCTTAAAATTCTCTACATTGTTAGGCCTAATTATAAAAGAGTAAGTGAATAACCTAGGTTTAATTCCCTAGAAGTAATACGATGAACACCATAAAAAGGTCATGAAAGATACAGCTAGCTCTGCTCTGCTTTGCTCGGAGCTATTTGCTTCTTTCATAACCTTTTTTAATTATCTTTCTCGGATCTAATACTTATTAAACAGACTTCACTGTTTCATCTTTATGTTTACGAGCGGTAATCACGTAAGCGATAACCAACACCAATTTCAGTAATGATATATTCAGGCTTCAACGTATTTGTTTCAATTTTTTTGCGGATATTTGACATATTGACTCGCAAAATTTGGGAATCTTCGCTGTATGGTCCCCATACTTGGGTCATTAAGGTTTGATAAGTGACTACTTTACCAATCTGCTCAAATAAACATTTAAGTAATCGATATTCATTTTTTGTTAAATGGATTTCTTGGTCATTTTTATAAACCAACTGCTTATCAAAATCGATTTTCAATGCATTATTTACTACGATCAACGTCTGTTCTTCTTTGGTTTTCTTATGGCGTAAAGCTGTTCTTATACGAGCTAGAAGTTCGTTAGTCCCGAAAGGTTTGGTGACGTAATCATCTGCTCCTATATCAAGGGCGGCTACTTTTTCATTTTCGTCCTTTCGTGCAGAGATCACCACGATCGGAAGATCCATCCGTTTCCTCAATATTTTCAAGAGATCCATTCCATCAATATCAGGTAAACCTAGATCAAGTAAAATGACATCAAATGTTTCTGCCTGTAAAGCAGTTAAAGCTTCCATCCCATTTGCTGCTACCGTTAATCTATATTGTTCTCGCTCAAAAACCACTTCCATGAAGTCGGTAATATTGGGATCATCTTCAATCAATAAGATCATCTTATTCATAAAAAACTCCTTACTTTAAATAGATTCGGACAATCGTTTCCCCATTATCGGCAATCATCTCCATTTGTCCGTTATGAGCACGAATGATCGTGTTGACAATACTTAAACCAATTCCCAATCCGTTTTTAGAATCAACAGGCACCTCATTTGGTTGAGTCAGATTATTTTGGATTTTTTGAAATTGTTCGATAGGAATCTCACCCTTATTTCTAATCTCAATCCTCGTTTCTTCTCCATTTTGGCTCACAGTCAATCGTACAGGTTGCTGTTTTTCACCGTGTCTCAAAGCATTCTCAATCAAATTGAACAAAGCTTGTTCAATTAAAATAGGATCTGCTTGGATGAATAGCATGTTTTCTGGTAATACGACATCTAATTGGCTATCTGGATACACTTTTTTCAAATGACTATACACAGCTTCGATAATTTCTTCAATCGGTTCCGCTGATTTATTCACTTTCATTGTATTCATGTTGATCCGTGTAATCGATAATAAATTTTCCACCATCCGAATCAACCATTGGGACTCATCTTGAATATCTTGCAATAATTTTTGTTGGGTTTCTTTCGACACACTTTTTTCATTGTTTAACGTCTCCGCAATCCCTGAAATTGCCGTTAATGGTGTCCGCAAATCATGCGAGACCGCTCGGAGCAAATTACTGCGGACTCTTTCTCGCTCATTCTCAAGTTCGATTTGCTCTTTCTCATTTTTCAATTGATTTTGTTCCAGAATCGTTGCCAGTTGTGTAATGAGCAACTTTAAATAGTTTAGTTGATCGTTTTGTAGGTCGTGGGAATGACTTCGTTCCATTCCTAAAACAGCTACGACTTTTCCATTAGTAAGGATCGGCAAATAGAATCCTTTTGCTCCTCCGAGGGTATCGGTTCCATTTCCTGCTTCCTGTTGATTTTTTGCTGTCCAAACAGCTACTGCAATTTCTTCACTGATATTAAGTCTTGATTTTTTCCGATCGACACGATGCACACTTTTCACTTGTCCTTCAGAATCAAAGAGAACCACTTCCCGATCTAACAAACGTGAAAGATACGTCGCAGTAATATCAAAAATTTGTTGTTGATCTTGTGCCAACACATATTGTTTATTCAATTCATAAAGAATTTCCATTTGATGCTCTTTTTCCATAGAATAAACTGCTTGTTTTTTTAACCGCACCATTAAGTTACTAATCATCAGAGCAACTAAAAACATGATCAAAAGAGTGAACGGATAGCCTTGTTTATAGACTGTCAATGAATAAAGCGGCTCAACAAAAAACCAATTGAACGATAGTACACTAAGGATTGATGCTAAAGCGCTCCAAAAATAACCGGAAGTCATCCGAGCGACTAATAAGACGAAAAAGAGATAGATCAACATCAGATTTTGATCACCGACGTTCAAATACTGCATCAACTCAGTAATTAAAGTGGCACAAAAAACAGCACCTAATGCATACCCTAGATCTTTCCCGCCGCCTTCAATGATTTTTCTTGTATGAAATAAAAAGGACGGTCTAATTTCTTGAAATGGGATCAAATGGATCTCTGTATCATTCAATCGCTTCAGTAATCGGTTTTCAAACGATTCTAAAAATAATCGTTCATACCATGGTTGTCGTAGATTCTTTCCCATGATAATATCTGTGATACCAGTCATCTTAGCGTATTCAACGATCGTTTCAAAGCTTCCTTCTTCTTCCATACTGATCACTTCTCCACCAAGTTTATCGGCAAGTGGTAAGTTTGTCGGCGTGTCTTCATGTGAACGAACTTGAATCACGACCCATTGCGCACCTAAGCCTTGCGCTAATCTTGCAGTCCAACGTATACACTTTTCTGCCATTTTAGGAAAATCGTCATTAACAATAGTCAACAACTTGCTTTGAATTCGATTGGTTTGACTACTAACTTGATTGATATGATCGGAAGCTCTTTGGATCGCTAAACCTCTCAGATGGTTCAACTTTTGTGGGGTAAAAAAATTTTTTAAGGCTCGTTTTGCATTTTCGTTGGTATAAATCTTTCCTTCTTCTAACCGTAAGATCAATTCTTCCGGCTCAACATCGATCACTTTCAAAGATGCTTGTTGAAAGAAAGTGTCTGGTACGGTTTCTTTTACTTCCACACCTGTTACATTAACAACAACATCATTCAAACTTTCGATATGTTGCACATTAATCGTTGTAAAAACGTTGATTCCAGCATTCAGTAACTCTGCCACGTCTTGGTAACGTTTCTTATTTCTTGAACCATGCGCATTGGTGTGTGCTAATTCATCGATCAAAACTACTTCGGGCTTTCGCTTGATCAAGCGATCAATATCAGGTTCAAATAAAGTGATTGATTTGTAATTGATTTCTTTGGGTGGGATCTGAGGCATACCTTCGAGTAGTTGATTCGTTTCTGGTCGATCATGAGGCTCAATATAGCCAATCACGACATCTTTACCTAAGGCAAATAATTCTCTAGCTTCTAAGAGCATCGCATACGTTTTGCCGACACCAGCCGCAAAACCAAAGAATACTCTTAGTTTACCTTTCTTCCCTTGCTGTCTTTGCATAAAATCTTCTGATACACTCGATAACGACATCCTTTCCCCCTCCAACTTATCCTTTATGTAAGTCTGAGCCATTTTCCGATTGGCTAAAACCAATCAAGAAAATGGCTAGAACCGATTATGAATCAGACATCTGATCTAACGAAAGATTCAATTGTAATACATTAACGTATTTGCGATCTGAAAACCAATCCTTATGGCTGTTTTTTTCTATTATAGCATAGATATCCGCTTCTTTAAGACCTCGCTCTTGAGCGATTTTTGACACTTGAAAATTGGCTGCTTCCACACTGATATCCGGGTCTACACCACTTGCCGAAGCAGTCACTAGATCCACCGGAACTTCTTTTTGCGCTGGGTTTTCTTGAAGTTGTTTTTTCGTTCTCTGTTCCACACGTGAAGCCTGTTCCTTGGATACCGGTGACAGTTGGCTAACTTTTTCATTCCGTCCAGAAAAATAGCGAGTTGATTCAAAAGGTTGCCCAATCAACTTCGAACCTATGACTTTCCCATCATTGGTAACTTGGCTACCATTAGCTTGTTCATTGAAAAATAGTTGACCGACCCCGGTAACTAGTAATGTATAACCCCCTCCAAAAACAAGTAAACTTAACAATAAAAAACGAATACTTCCCATAACTGTTTTTCGCATCACTTTTCTCCTTTACAAAATCACGAATGATAAAATGACATCAATCAGTTTGATAAAAATAAATGGTGCAATGACCCCTCCTAATCCGTAGACAAGTAGATTATGTCTTAGGATTTGACTAGCTGGTTTTTCCTGGTAAGCAACACCTTTCAGCGCTAACGGGATCAATGCCACAATCACCACCGCGTTATAAATGACCGCAGATAAAATAGCTGTTAAAGGCGTACTAAGTCCCATGATGTTCAATTGATCTAGTTGTGGATAGATGCTATAGAACAAGACTGGGATCACCGCAAAATATTTAGCAACATCATTGGCAATACTAAAGGTCGTTAACGCTCCACGAGTCATCAATAGTTGTTTGCCGATTTGAACTACTTGCAGGAGCTTCGTAGGGCTTGAATCTAAGTCGATCATGTTCCCTGCTTCTTTGGCAGCCTGGGTTCCTGTATTCATTGCCATCGCTACATCAGCTTGTGCTAATGCCGGAGCATCATTCGTTCCATCACCCGTCATTGCTACAAGGTGACCTTTTTCTTGGTACTCACGGATTAATTCCATTTTGTTTTCTGGTGTTGCTTCTGCCAAAAAGTCATCAACGCCCGCTTCTGCTGCAATCGCTGCCGCCGTCATGGGATTATCCCCTGTGATCATGATCGTTTTGATCCCCATTTTCCGCATATCCGCAAATTTTTCTTTCACACCATTTTTTACAATGTCTTTGAGATAAACGACACCTAAAACTTGGTAATTTTTGACAACTACTAATGGGGTTCCCCCTGCACGTGCGATTTGAGCCACTAATTGATCGCATTCTTCAGGATAGGTATGTCCATTTGCTTCCACGTATTTTTTCATAGTGTCAGCCGCGCCTTTACGAATTTCGTCCCCGCGATAATCGATCCCGCTCATTCTTGTTTTGGCACTAAAATCAATAAATTTCACCTCAGATTGCTGAAATTCACGTTCCCGTAGATTGAATCGTTCTTTGGCTAAAATCACAATGCTTCTGCCTTCTGCTGTTTCATCTGCCAAAGAGGAAAGTTGGGCAGCATCCGCCAGTTCTCGTTCACTCACTTGATGAACTGGTAAAAATTCACTTGCACGTCGATTGCCCAGCGTAATCGTTCCTGTTTTATCCAATAATAAGACATCGACGTCTCCTGCCGCTTCGATTGCTCGACCACTCATGGCAATGACATTTTCTTTTGTCAATCGACTCATACCAGCAATACCGATCGAAGAGATCAACGCACCAATTGTCGTGGGTGCTAAACAAATCAATAACGCAATCACAATGATTAAAGAAAGCGGGCCACCTTTTCCTGCTAGCAGACTACTAAAGTGAGTAAACGGGATCAGCGTAATCGAAACTGTTAAGAAAATGATCGTCAAAGTGATCAAAAAGATTTGCAGCCCGATTTCATTGGGTGTTTTTTTTCGTTGGGTGCCTTCCACCATCGCAATCATTTTATCTAAAAATGATTGCCCGTTTTCGGAAGTGACCCGTATCACTAAATAATCAGAGACGACTGTCGTTCCTCCTGTCACAGCGCTTCGATCCCCTCCGGATTCCCGAATGACTGGTGCTGATTCTCCAGTAATGGCACTTTCATCGACGGAGGCAGCCCCTTCAATAACGTCCCCGTCTGCTGGGATTTGTTCACCTGCCTGGACATAAACCAGATCGCCTTTTTTCAAATCAGAAGAACGGATCTCAATAAAGTTTTTTTCTTGCACATCTTCTAAACGGGTGATCTTATAGGTCATTACTTCTTTCTTCGCTTGCTTCAAACTATCCGCTTGTGCCTTCCCACGACCTTCAGCAACGGCTTCAGCAAAATTGGCAAATAATAGAGTCAACCATAAGAAAACCGTAATCGCAAGACTAAACCATAACGGTACATCCATCGGGTAAAAACACAAAATGGTTGTCAAAATCGCACCTAAATAGACAACAAACATGACTGGGTTTCTTAATTGCTGTCGTGGGTCCAACTTCTTGAACGATTGACCCACAGCCCATAAATAGATTTTTTTCATTTTTCTCACTCACTTTACTGTAAAATACTCAGCAATTGGTCCTAAGGCTAATGCTGGTAAGAAACTCAAGGCGCCGATCACTAAAATGACAATAATCAACATCGTAACAAACGTTGGACTGACGGTTGATAATGTCCCTGGACTCAACGCTGCTTTTTTCTTATTCCCCATGTTTTCTGCTAGGAATAAAATCGCAACGATCGGTAGATATCTGGAAAGCAGCATCAAGAAACTGCCTAAATAGTTAATAAACGGCGTATCTGCTAATAGACCGCCAAATGAACTCCCATTATTATTCGCTAAGGAAGTTGCACCATATAATAATTCACTAAATCCATGAGGTCCTTCATTAGTTAACCAAGTGAAGACTTCACTGTGGCTGATCAAGGCCATAGCTCCAAAAAGGGTCAACATTAAAGGAGTCAAAATAACTAAACTAGCCATCTTGATGTCAAACGCTTCAATTTTTTTCCCTAAATATTCGGGCGTACGACCAACTAATAAACCAGCAATAAAAACGGCTAACAAAAGAAAAGCAAGCATGCCGTATAATCCACTACCAATCCCACCAAAAATAATCTCTCCTAATTGCATCAAAAAGAGTGGGATCGCTCCACCTAATGGCGTAAAACTATCTAGCATCGCATTGACCGAACCATTAGAAGCAGCAGTCGTGCTGACAGCCCATAAACTTGACCATCCTACACCGAAACGAACTTCTTTTCCTTCTATGTTGGCCGAACCTAACACTTGAATAAAGTTTGGTCCATAATATTCACTAACTGTTACCCCGATAAACGCTAATAGAACAAAAGTGGTTGCAACGATCAAGATCGTCCGCCCTTGTTTCCATTCTTTTACCCAAAAACCTAGTGTAAAAATCAATGCAGCAGGAATAAGCAAAATGGCAATATTTTCCAAAAAATTCGCTAAAATCGTTGGATTCTCAAAAGGATAAGCTGAATTTGCTCCAAAAAAACCACCACCGTTCGTTCCTAACTGCTTGATAGCTACTTGGCTTGCTACTGGTCCTAGATACAACCACAAATCTTTTCCTTCTAATCCTTGATAAGCTAGCCCTGATTGAAACGTTTGGATCGTTCCTTGAGAGATCAATAAGATGGCTAAAACGATGGAAAGCGGCAATAAGATATAGACTAGACCTCTGGTTAAATCTTGCCAAAAATTCCCTAGTCGTTTATTTTTCACTTGAGTCAAACCTCTTAATAAGGCAATCAAAACTGCTAAACCAACACCTGCAGATACAAAATTTTGAACTGTTAAGCCAAACATTTGCGAAAAATTCGATAAGGTAGTTTCCCCAGCATAGGCTTGCCAATTAGTATTCGTTACAAAGCTAACTGCCGTATTGAGGGCTAATGGGAAAGAAAGATTTTTAACTGTATTCCCTCCCGGCAACCATTCTTGTGTCATTAACAGACCAATCAGTAAAATGAGCGAAAAAAGGCTTAATGACAATACACTAAAAATGTAGCGTTTCGCCGTCATTTCTTTCTGACTTACTGGTCCGATTATTTTATAAAATAGTTTTTCAACGGGTTGCAAAAATCGTACGCCTTTAGGTATGTTATTTTGCATGATTTGTTTAATATACCACCCAAGAGGTAACGCTAGAATTAGTAACACAAATAAAAAAAACAATCCTTGATAAATGATACTACTCATAACTCTTCCCCCTTAAATAAAAACCAGAAAAGATAAATCATTAATAAAGCACTAATCAAACCAAATATAATCATCATTTTTCCTCTCTCCTTTATGATTTGATCATACAAAAAAAGATATAAAGATAGTGTGAAACTTTAAATCGTTTCTTTACACTATCTTTATATCTCTTGATTATTTATTCTTGTCTATTTTTCTCCATTATAAAAATAGAAGAAGCGTTTCAAAAAATGTTCATTCAGTAAAGTTGCCCGCTATGTTTATACCCTCCGAACAAATGGTATTCATAGCCTTTTTTATAACGCTACTGGTGTTGCAGTTTCTTGCAGCACTTGGTTGAGTTGTTGGATTTTTTTACTTCCTTCTTCGTTCATCCACGTCATTGCCGCTTCTTTTCCGTGTTTGACAAAAGTTTCTACCCCAGCACTCCACGTTGCCCGACCACAAAGAACCCCATTGAAGGTCGATCCTGCTGCCTTGGCAAAACGTAGTGTTTCATAAAATAATTCTGCTTCGACACCGGCACTTAAAAAGATATAAGGCAAATGGGTAGCAGCAGCTTGTTCTTGGAAAAATTTCGCTGCTTCTTCTTTCGTATGTACGAAATCCGTTTGACCATATCCTTCTACATAGTGCATGTTGACAGGAACTTCCACTTTCAAGACATCGACATTGAATCGCTCTTCAGAAAATTTCTCCATCATTTTTATGACTTTGCCAGGTTTTTTCATCGCATATTCTTTTGATTGACTATCAGAAATGTTTTGATCATATGAAACTAATTCTAAAAAGAATGGTAAAGTTTCTGCCTGACATTCTGAGCCAATCCGTTCAATAAATACCTGTTTTCGCTCATTGATTTCGTCACTTTCATCAACATCATAATAAAGTAAGAATTTACAAGCATCTGCACCTGCTTCTTTTAGATTCTTAACTGAACAAGTAGGTAAAAGATCAGGAAGTCTTCCAGGAACGGTACTATCATACCCCGTTTTTTCATAGGCAAGAAGTAAGCCAGCTTCTTGCGCTTTCGCTTTCGCTGCAGGCAAGCCATACTCTGGGTCTAACAAAATCGCTGACGCATCTTTTGTTAGTTGCGAAGACACGATCATCTTAAATTCTTCCAGCTCTTTAGCACTTGCTTCTTCTCCTTTTGCTTTGGTAAGCATTTTACGTAATGCACCTCGTTGATCAATTGCTAAAGCAGCAAAGATTTGTTCTTTATTCCAGAGTTTTTTTAAATGTTTCATTTTTCCATCCATTGCTTCTATGTCACGCTCCTTTTTAGTCTTCGTATTCGCCCATTTCCCATTTTTTAAGAAATTTTGCAAAAAATTCCGGCTTCTCTTGCGAAGCATTTGTGCTTTCACACTGGTTGATTTTTTCGATCAACTGTTTGTTTTTATCTGTTTCTTGATATTCTGCCTGAATAAAGGCTTCGATGACATCACAAATCAAAAATTCTCCTGTGATTCTGGCACCAAAACCAATGACGTTCGCATTTAGTTGCTCTTTTGCATAGATGGCACTGGTCATGTCACGAACCAACGCACCTCTTACTCCAGGTACTTTATTGACTGCATTGGTAATCCCGACACCTGTTCCACATAAACATACGCCTAAATCAACTTCTTTTTTAACTACTGCTTCTCCAATTTTTTTCCCATATATCGGGTAATGTGTGCGGGTAAAATCATAGGTCCCTACATCCAATACTTCATGCCCTTTTGATTTCAAAAAATCCGCAACTGCTATTTTTGTATCTGTTACGATGTGGTCACATCCAATTGCTATTCTCATTATCTGCTCCTTTCTTAACCCATTTCATTTAACATATCTACACGAATCTGATGACGACCACCACTATAAGATGCGGTCAAAAATCCCTTAACGATATTTAACGCAAGCTCTTTACCAACAATCGCTGCGCCTAAGGTAATCATTCGGGCATCATTATGGTCTCTAGTCATATAAGCACTTCTTTCATCCGACACTTCAGCTGCCACGATTCCTTTTATTTTTGTTGCGACCATAAAGCTCCCTGCACCATAACCATCAATAGCGATCCCTAGACTTTCCGGGTGTTCTTTTAAATCTGTTGTGATAGCTAATGTAGATGCAATAAAATCTTCTGCTGGTTGAATACTTTTATCTTCTACTTCAAATCCCTCTTGCACGAGCTTATCTTTTAACCATTCTTTTAATTCCATTCCGTCGCTATCCGCACCAATGACTACTCGCATACTCATTTTTCCTCCTGTTTAGTTTTCTCATTTCTCGCTAGTTTCATTTTTAATCGGTTGATCCAATACTTTTTCTTTGCTGATTTTTTGGTACCAATAAGCACTCTTTTTAGGAAATCGTTGCTGCGTATCAAAATCTACGTAAAATAATCCATAACGTTTATTGTAACCATTCGTCCAAGAAAACATATCCATCAACGACCAAATAAAGTATCCCTCAATTCTCACACCTTGGTCGATCGCCCGTAAAATAGCGGCTAGATGAAGACGAACATAATCGATCCGCTCCTCATCATTGATTTGTCCCGCTTCAAAATGATCCTTACTCCCTAAACCATTTTCTGTTACATAGATTTTTCCATAGTTCGGATAATTCTGTTTGATCAAGAGAAGCATATCTTCCAACCCTTGTGGATAGATCGGCCAATCCCAGTCAGTCGTTGGGATTACAGGATTTGTTACCCTTTCTCCTACACCTTGCAAGGCAAAGATACTACTTCCTTTTTCACCAGTTCCGTTATGTTGGATTTTTGATGTTCCTTTATAGCCTTTTAAAAAATGACTCGCATAATAATTGACTCCTAAAAAATCAATCATTTTTGCTGCTTCTTTTAGATGATCAAAATCTTCTATTTTGAGTTCAAGCTGCGCCCCATTTGCAGATAAGATCTCATTGATCCCACGCATCGTTTCTGCTGAGTATTCCCCTTTAAACGTCGCATCCAATAGAAATTGATTCGCCAAGATATGTTCTTTCTTCGCTGACAGGCTATCTTCTCTCTGATCAGTTATCCCGTACTTTGATTCTAAAATATGAACGATCCCGATCTCACCTTGGTAATTAGCTTCCTTGTATTTTTTGACTACGCGAGCATGGGCAACCATCATGTTGTGCATCGATTGGATCGCTTTACCCAGCTCATATTGATTGTTCGGCGGAAAATGACCGATGATGTATTGACCGGCAACCACTGACCAAGGTTCATTGATCGTGATCCAATGTTTCACTTTGTCCCCGTATTCTTTAAAACAAAATTGCGCAAAGTCAACATAATCATCCACCATATTTGCAGACAACCAATCACCATCTTTAAATTGCTTCTCTGGTGTATCAAAATGGTGCAAAGTCACAAACGGCGTGACTCCATTTTTGATACAAGAATCGATCAAACGATGATAAAATTGGACACCGATCGGATCGACCTTCTCTCTCCCACTAGGAAAGATCCTAGACCAGGCAATCGAAATCCGAATGCCATTGATGCCAAACTGATGACATGCTTGTAAGTCTTCTGCATATCGATTATAGAAATCACTTGCTTGACTAGGGTCAAATGTCCCTGTCTTTTTAAGGTAATCATCCCAATAATTTTTCCCACGGTTTCCTACTGAAAAGGCACCCTCAGCTTGATAAGCGGCCGTTGCCGCTCCAAAAATAAAATGTTCTGGAAATTTATTCATCGCATCCTCCACATCATGTTAGATTTTCAAAAACAAAGTTGACCGCATCAGTAGGTGCTTTTGCAAGTTTGACGTACTCGATTCCCGTAGTAGAAACAGTTTGTGTTTTATGGTCCTTCGCACTTTCTCTCAGTTCCTCAAGCATCGAAGCCATTTGTGGAGCTAAGATAATCAAGTCAAACTCGCCAATCTGATCTTTATGTTGCCCATAAGCCATTGCCGTCGCATCCACACCGATACTCAATTCCTTCGCACCCTTTTTAATTGCATTGGCTAACATCGAACTAGTTGCTCCATTGGCACAAAGTACAAGAACATTAGTCTGATCATTCTTTTGTTTAGCAAATGCCGGTGAAACGACTGCTGGTTTGACAGTTGTACTTTCCAACTGATCCCCGTGCCCTATCTCTTTTTCTTTCACTAATAATTCATTGTCATAGGATTTGAAAAATGGATAGTAAATCGCAAAATCAACGGTTAATAAAACAATCATCAAAACGATCGATAGTCCAGCAAAACCTGTCCCTAAGATCAACCCTACTGGTCCAGGAGTTGTCCATGGCAGATTGTAGATGAATCCATTCATATCTAATACCTCAACAAAAAATTTAAAGATCCAGACATTGAGGATCGGTGCAAGAATAAAAGGAATAAAAAAGATAGGATTCAATACAATTGGTGCACCAAACAGCATGGGTTCATTCACACCAAACAAAACGGGAATCGCTGAGGCACGTCCCATTGTTTTTAACTGCTTTGACTTTGCTAGAAAAGCAAACATCAACGTAATGACCAATGTCGCACCCGTCCCACCTAGTGTGGCAACAAAGTATTGTAAGCCTTGAGATAAAATTTTCGGTGCATGTTCCCCACTTTGATACAGTTGAAAATTCATCTCTACATTTGTTATGTAGATGGCAGCAACAGCTGGCTCAACAATAGAGGGACCGTGGATACCGACAAACCAGAAAAACGCCATTGCCCCAAAAATGAGTGCTAACCCAAAATAGCCATCGGCCGCTGAGAAAATTGGTTGGAACAGCTCAATCAATTTTTCTGAAAACCCACTACCGACAAGGTTACGAAAACCCAAATCAAAGCCCCAAAAAAAGACGGTCGACAGTGTAATCGGGATCAAATCCTTAAATGTCTGTGAGATATTACCAGGAACTTCCTCTGGCATTTTCACTGTCAAATTCTTGCTAACACAGAATCGATAGATATTAGGAACAATAAAACCAACAATGAACGCTGTCATCAATCCTTTGGTCCCCATGTAATCAGAAGCAAATCCACCTTCTAACGAATCAACCCCAACAATCAAGAAACCAATAAAAGCAGCGATCATGGTTGAAGTACTATTGATTTGATTCGTTTTTGGCAATTTAGTATTAAAGTTTTCTGTCAAACTCTTGGTCACTGTAGCAGCCATTAAGATCCCTAATATCCCCATGGACCCGTTATACGCTTTCATTAGAATGGACTCTATTTCTTCTCCCCAATGAAAATTGAATGCGTTGGGAACATATGCTACCAATAAAAAAAAGCTTGAAAAAAGAATGACAGGGATAAGACTGATAAAACCATCCCTAATTGCTCTTAAATAAGAATTATTAGAAATTTTCTCAAAAAACGGTTTCATTTTTTCGATACGTTTGATCATTGCATTCATACCCAGGCTCCTCTATGATTTTTTATAAATATTAAAGAGATGTTGAATGACATCTTTCAATAGCAACGTGGTCATTAGATGATCTTGGGCGTGAACCATAATAAACCCTACTTCAATTGTTTCACCACTCGCTTCAGCAGCTAACATTTTAGTTTGAGAATTGTGCGCTTCAACCAAACTCTGATTTGCTTCTTCAACTAATCCATTGGCTTCTTCAAATTCCCCCTTCTCTGCTTTAGCTAACGCTTCGATCAATTTCGATCTTGCTTCACCAGCAAAAGCTACCACTTCAAATCCAATCATTGCTACTGTTTCTTTATCCATTTTTCTTCCTCCATTCTCTTACAAGAACATTATATTTGTTCTAGTTTATGTTTGTTTGTGTTCGTTTTTGTCCTTTACAAACAAATAGTAACCGAATGTTTTTAACATGTCAATCTATTTTCTTATACAAACCTTTAATATTTGACAACCTCCTCTGAATGTTTTATGTTTATTTCAAACAAAAAAATAAGAACCACGAAATATCAGGGAGTTTATATCATGTTAAAAGAAGAACGACAAAAATACTTATTAGCACAACTAGAGAAGAACGGCATCGTGAAAGTGGCCGATATTGTTCAAGAATTGAAAGTAGCTGATATGACTGTTCGTAGAGATTTGCAGGAATTGGAGGATAAGGGGTTAATCATTCGCATTCATGGTGGTGCCAAACTATTAAATCCTAAAACTTCCGTGATCGAACTAAGTCATCGGGAAAAAAAGGATCTTCATTTGTCAGAAAAAATAGAAATTGCCACAATCATTGCGAATCATATCCACGAAGGCGATACTGTCTTTTTAGGACCTGGAACAACGATTGAATTAGCTTATGATTTCTTGACGATTAACCACGCTAAAATCATTACCAATTCGATCCATGTGTTTAACAAATTCAAAAGTGATCCTCGATTTGAGATCATCCTGATCGGCGGCTCCTATCGAAATAAGACCGGCGCTTTCGTTGGGACGATCGCCAATGATTTTATTGCAAATATCCATGTAAAAAAAAGTTTCATCGGGGTAAATGGATTAGATAAAACATCCGTTTTCACTTCAAATGAAGATGAAGGATTGACTCAACGTTACGCATTGAACAGCGCTGAAACACGATATATCGTAGCAGATCATCATAAACTTGATAAAAAAGATTTCTATGGCTTTTATCCACTCCAAGAAGTCGACTATTTGATTACCGATTCTGCTATATCCGATAGTCAAAAAGAAACTTTTGGCAAACATGTTCAATTATTAATTGATTAAAACTCTTTTAAGTAGTTAAAGAAACGAAAAATTAAAGGAAGACAGCGCCCAAATGGCCCTTTCATCGGGCCAATCCAAACGCTGCCTTTTTCGTTTTCTTCATTCCCTTGATCAATCAAGGCTCTTTATGTATTTCGATTAGAATCAATATTTCATGTGCTTTCTTTGATACACTAATTTTTTTCAAGAAATTTTACCCTTTATCTTGATCTAACTCAATTTTTCCGTTATCGATCTAGCTCATTCGCTAATATTGTTTCAACAATCAACTGAACCACTAAGTCAAAACCTTCTGTCTGGATTGGCACATCCGTTTGTTGCCTAAGCTTCACAATCTCTATCTTTCTCAACGGAACAGCTGCTTTATTTTCTGTAAGAGCTCTGTTCACCGCACTGCTCAAGCCACCAATAACTGCATAATTTTCGATAGTGACCACTTGTGTTTTCCCTTTCAACTCGTTAAGGATCAACTGTTTATCGATTGGTTTGATCGTAAACATATCAATGACTTCGCAACTAATTTGACAGGACTTTAACCGCTTAGCAACATTGAGAGCTTCGTAAACTAATCTGCCAGCGACAATAATTAAAATATCTGTACCATGCCAAACAATGTTTCCTTTGCCTAATTGAAAAGTCGTTTCTTTTTTATAGATATTAGGTATCCTTTTATTTTCTCCGCGTACATAGTGAATACCGCTCAATTGGCTAAATTCTTTGATGATCCATGCCATTTGTACCTCATCTGTCGCTTCACAAATAATTGAATTTGGGATCATTGTCATCAACGCTAAATCTTCCCCTAGTTCATTGACGCGTTCCTTTCCATTTCGATTAGAAGCGAAATATTCCCCAAAAATATTGATGGTATTTCCACCGTATCCTTCGGAAATAAATAATTGATCAAAAATTTTTCGAATCGCATGAGAATCAAAAAGATGGATAAAAGGTTGGTAGCCAGCTAAACTTAACCCCGCTGCAATACCTACCATGTTCTCTTCATCCACAGGCATGTTGAGATATCTCTTTGGGTGTTCATTTTTTAAATCAATCCAATTACTAAATGATTCAAACTTATTTTCTAACGCAACGATATTGTGGTTTTTTTTCATTAATTCATTTAATGTATCAACTATGCAAGTACGAAGTTCTTTCCTTACAGATAACGAGTTACTTAACTGAACCATTTAACTCATCCTTTCAAGCTTTTCTTGTAATTTCAAAATCGTTTTTTCTATCTCTTGATGGAATATTTTAGGAATTTTTTTACTTGAATCCTCATGATCGTCCATTGTTAAGTCTGATAGCACTCGCTCTGGATAACTTTCTAAAACAATACAGAAGGCTTGTGTCGTCCTCATTTTATACTCTTCAATCGCCTCATTGATTGCTTTGATATTTGTCCCATCAACGAGCAACGTATAAAACCCAGCCTTCTCTGCTTTTCTTTTCAATAGATAAGATTTCTCATACCTTTTGCTTAACTGTTCTCGTTTTCTATAACCACTATCAATAATTACCAAGCAATGATCTAATTTAAAATGAGCAATACACTGAAATACTTGCCAGCAACGTTCATCTTTTAATTCGTCTTCATCCATCACTAAATAAACATCATTTTCCTTATTTGCTATTTTTAATCCCATCGCAAGACCTGCAGCTATTGCAACACCGTTATTTAAGTCCCCGATTGTCACATCGATTCCAGGGGTCTTTGAACGATCTAACTTTTTAGGGAGTCTGTCCCCTTGATGACTCATCGTCCATAGCCACTTCTTATCAAAATACCCTAGATTAGATAAAGTACTATATAATTCCAATACCGCATGACTTTTAGCTAAAACTAATTGATCACGATTTCCCCAATCTGGTTTTTTCGGGTCAATCTTCATCTGTTTACCGTATAAAACAGCTAACAATTTGATCATAGAAAAAGAACAATCCATTGATTCTTCTCCTCTTTGTTTAACACTTATCAAAATATCTAGTTGAATGTTTAATGCTAATTTTTCCAATTGAGTCACTTGTTTATGATCAATAGCCATAACGATTCCTCCTATAAATGAATTAGAGAATAATTCATGATGCCATACAGATTTTTCACATGATATGTATACTTGCTCTTTTATGATCTGATCAAAATAAGATGATACTCCTTAATCTACAACCTCACTGGACACTTCCCTCCTTTTGAACTGAGTGTAAAGCCATTTTATGTCATCTTATGTCCCCTTTTCCTTCCCTACCCCTTCATATATAACATAAGTACACATCTCATAATATATTCAGTATATTCATTTATAAAATAAAAAAATAGAAAACATTTAATAAGATAAATTTGTTATAATAAAAACAAAAAGTCTGTTATCATAAAAAAATATTACAACAAAAAAATTACATTATCAATATTAAGAATAAAGATACATATAATAAACGAGATACACCTTCCTATTAAAAACGTTATTTTAAAATAACGATAAAAAATTTTTATCTTATTCCATTACCAAACTACCTCACTGAAACCGGAGTAAATTGTTTTGTTAAAAATGAAAATGACTCACCCTATAAAAACTCTTTCGGTATTTCCCATCTGAATATTCCGATCCCTCTTCAATCTCACTGCTCCTAATTATTTTAGGCTTTTTGATTTCCGGCTGTACTAGGACATACTGGTGCGTTGGTTTACTCATTGAATCTTCTATTTTCAAAATAATTTGCAGTTGTTCGTATAGCTAAATGAAATTTCTTGCTAATGTTCATTCAATCGTTGCTTGAACAATTAGTAAAAACATAGAAAAACAATCAGGTATCTAATTGACATTCCGTCGTTTTCATTTACGTGGAAAACAGAATCTATTAATTAAGCACCTTCGCACTCATGGTACTTAATTGAAGAAAATTTGTGAAAGATCGTGCCTAGAACAGAAAAAATAAGCCTGACTTTGACGTAATGAATCAAGATCAGGCTTACTTTCTTTTTAGGTTAATGATTGTTTCAGACCTTTCATTTTACAAAAGAATACGCTACGCTCTCAACTACTATCCCAGTTACTAATCAATGTGTGATAGTTAAACAATTCGTGTACAATACTGAAAATGGCTTCTGGTTTTTTGAACAAAGCGATGAGCTATTTATAGCCAGTAGATCTATGGGAACAAATAAACGAACACCAAGCGTTTTTTGTGTTTCTCTTGAGGTCGTGAAAAGAGTGTCTTGACCTGAGCACTCACCAAGTAAAAACTGCGACGAGTAATCGCAGGAGTATTAAGGATGAAAATCTCGAAACAGCTCCCCATGTTTTGAGATTTTTTGACTTATCGCCGAAGGTCAGCTCTTTGAACACCGTTTATTCGTTTTTAGAGATACTAGAAGATACTGAGAGAACTTTTGTCCCAGTCCCGATGCTTATTTGAACAATCCCATTGAATGAATAACTCTATGATTTTTAGATAAAAGATTTTCAAACAAAAATACAAGTTTTTCCACTCATTTTTTGCTATACCAATCGATCAATATCATACTCAAACCCATTTTGATTGCTTAACTGTTTGTAGAACTCACCACTTTTCTTGATCGTCCGTTTTTGGGTTGGCAGATCAAGAGAAATTAGTCCATAACGGTTCTTATATGCATTGATCCAGGACCAGCAGTCAATAAAGGTCCAAAGATGATACCCTTTGATATTACAGCCGTCATTGATTGCTTTCCAAAGATAAGCGAGGTGATCTTGGATATATTCGATCCGGTAATCATCAATCACTTGCCCACTTTCATCCATAAAACGTTCCTCATCTGCTACGCCCATCCCATTTTCAGAGATAAAGGATTCAATATTCCCATAGTTTTCTTTGATATCCATGCATAAATCATGGATACCTTTTTCATAAATTTCCCAACCACGATATTCATTCATCCGTCGTCCCGGCATCACATGATTCTCAAAAAACCAATCCGGTAAGAACGGACCATCTTGATTGATTGCAGTTAAACGAGCCTTCACACGACGTGGTTCATAATAGTTCAATCCTAAGATTTGTGCCGTGTTCTCTTTGATACAACGCAGGTCTTCCTCGGTATAATCCGTTGGCAATTGATCATATTCACGTAAAAGGTTAATTAATTTTTCTGGATAAACACCCTTGACCATTGGATCTAAAAAGCTGCGAACATAAAAAAGATCCGCAATTTCAGCTGCCTTCACATCAGCGGGGGTTTGACTCCTTGGAAACGTCGGGCTTAAATTCAAGATAACACCTATTTTACTGTTCAAATTCAACTCTTTGTGTGCTGCAATTGCTTTCGCGTGAGCCAAAATAGTAAAGTGAGCCGCTTGCGCTCCTCGTTTGAAATCAATCAAATTTGGATAATGGAAGTCTTCCAAATATGACCCTAAGATCGGCCCCAACGGTTCATTGAAAGTGAACCAGTGGTAGACGAGATCGCCAAACTCCTTGAAACAAGTAACTGCAAATTGCACATATGCATCGACAACTTCCCGTGATTCCCAACCGCCTTTATCCTGTTGGGCTGCTGGCATATCAAAATGATAAAGATTGGCGAATACTTTAATACCATTGTTATTCATCTCAGTAAATAAATCCCGATAAAATTCAACCGCTTTTGGATTTACCTCCCCTACTCCATCATTTGGGAACATCCGCGCCCAAGAGATCGAGACCCGAAAGGAATTATGTCCGGTTTGCTTCATCAGTTGAACGTCTTCTTTATAACGATGAATGTGATCTGTCGTAATTTCTGAACTAATCCTTTGATAAAAACGGTATGGTTGTTCTTTGTACCAACGTTCCCAAACCGTTTCGGCTTTTCCAGTTTCACCACGACCTTCTGCTTGCTCAGCTGACCAAGCAGAACCCCACCAAAAGTTTTCTGGAAATGTTAATTGTTGTTTGTTCATTGTATCCTCCTAAAATGACATTCTCTTGAGTACTACTCCATCATAACACCGCTTCCAATAAATTGGAATATTTTTTTATTAAAAAATATATACTTTTTATAAATGTTAATTGTTTTACCCTTTAAAGATTGCTAAAATTAAAGAAAGGTATATAATTATTTATATCTTTACGCGGTAACTATAGGAGGGAAAAAATGAAGAAGAATGCGAAATATATGGAAGTTTATTCTGATGTAAAAAAGAAAATTGAAAACGGTACTTACGCAATCGGTGAAAAATTACCAACTGGTTCCGAATTGGCAAAACAATATCATACGAGTAAATTGACAGTAAAAAAAGGATTAGACATGTTAGTTTCTGAAGGAGTTTTACATAGTCGAAGTGGATTTGGAACCGAAGTTTTGCGCAAACCGATCCATAATTCGAAAGTTTTCGGTCCAAGCGAAGGTTTTATGAGCGTAGTTGGCGAAGAACATGTAGACTCTGAAATTCATATGTTTTCAATTGAATTACCGTCAAAAAAAATAGCAGAGCGATTACAGATTAACGACAAGGAATACATTTATAATATTGTTCGCAGTCGTTTTGTCGATCAACAACCCTATTCATTGGAACAAACTTTTATGCCGCTATCAATTATTCCTGGTTTGGAACCTAAACACTTGAAAAAATCGGTTTATTCCTATATTCGCAATGAACTGCAGTTAGAGATCAATGCTTCTCACGTTTGGATGAAGGGCGTACTGGCAACCGAGTTTGATGCAACTATATTAGGAATTGATGCCGGAGACTTTATGATCGAAGTTGAAAAAAGTGTTTCTTTGGCAAACGGGACTCCTTTTGAATACTCCATTACAAGGCATTTATATCAAGATTTTGTTTTTGAAGCCGTTTTTGTTGAAAAATGATTGAAAGAGCTGAGGAAATCAGCTCTTTTTTTTGCCCTTTTTCATTAAAGTATATAATTTTAAAAAAAGTTATTTACTTTTATCAAATTCCGTTCTATTATTGAACTACGGTAAGTGCTTACAAATAAAAACAAGGAGAATATACCATGAAGAAAACAAATAAGAAGGAACAGGTGTTTGAACGATTTGGTATGATCGCATCGAAGCTAGGAAATCAAATTCATATGCGTACATTTACGCGATGCATTTGCAACATTCATGCCATTTATGATGTTAGCTGGATTCGTGACTTTGATTAATTACGTTATCTTAGAACCAACTGGTTTTATGGGTAAAATTGTTAAACCCGAAACATTAATGAAAGTTCAAGAAATTGGCATGTCGATCGCCAATGGAACATTGAGTATTACGACGCTATTAGTTGTAGCTGCAGTATCTTATCATATGTGTGTTAGCAGAAATTATACAAATCATATCGCAGCGGTTTTAGTTTCGATCTCAACTTTCATCGTTTTAACACCAATGAAAATGATGTTCACTCCGGAAAATGCAAAAAAAGCGATTGAAGTAACCGGAGTTATTCCAGGTTCCCATACAGGTGCATCAGGAATGTTTGTCGGAATCTTTGTTGGATTAGTAGCTACTGAGCTATTCATTAAATTATCTACAAATGAAAAATTGCAAATCAAACTATCTGGAAATATCCCGCCCGCAGTGTTGAAGTCATTCAATGTATTGATCCCGATCATGATTACTGTTACTGGTTTTGCGATTCTATCTTTCGCTGTCAATCAGTTATTCAACATGGACGTAAATGGCTTGATCACTAAAGCGATCACGGGACCTTTAAGTCACATCACAACTGGTTTACCTGGCTTTATCTTAATCACATCAATCGCCAATTTATTCTTTGGTTTTGGAATTCATCAAGCTGTAATTTCAGGTTCTTTACTTGATCCGTTCTTATTACAAAACATGCAAGAAAATATGGCAGCTTATGCAAACCATGAACACATCCCACATATTATCAACATGGCTTTCAAGGATACTTTTGCTGTTATGGGTGGTTCAGGAAATACGATCGCCTTATTGATTGCGATTTTCATCTTCAGTCGCCGAAAAGATTATAAAGACTTTGCTAAACTATCGGTAACACCAGCGATGTTTAATATCAGTGAGCCGATCATCTTTGGATTACCGATCGTATTTAACTTGAGTCTAATTATTCCGTTTGTGTTAGCACCAATCTTCTCGTTAGTAACTGCCTACTTTGCGACTGCAGCCGGCTTAATCAATCATGTGGTAGTTCAGATACCGTGGACCACACCACCAGTTATTTCAGGATTCCTTGCGACAGGTGGGGATTGGCGAGCAGCAGTATTGCAAGTTCTAATCATTGCGGTTAGCGTATTTATCTATCTACCATTCCTACGAATTGATGAACACGTAACGGCAAAAATGGCTCAAAAGGAAGCTGAAATCACTAATCAATAATTGACACCTCCGCTCCTAAAAAAGTGGCCTTTCTCGTTTAGTAAATATGTAAAAAAACGTCCTCAATTCTCTTAACAACCGACATTTGGGATCATCGTTGCATTTTGAATAAATTGAAATTATGAGACTGATGAATCAGAACAGATTCTTCAGTCTCATTTTCAGTTAACTTGCCAATGACAAAACGATTGTTAGTAAAAACATTCAAAAAAAGTTCTTATTATTCAAGGACTGTCGCAATTTATATTTTTAGACACTCTCTAGCAGGATTTTTTTCTGATCTCTTTAATACGCATAGCGTTTGCGTGTAGTACATATAAACTTGATAAGCTGATTACGTTCACCTACCAGATCTGTCGCCCCTTTGGTATGAATAGGACTGTCATCGTGTCATCTGATTGACGTATATTTAAGATATACCAAAGTGACTCGACTTTTTGCTCCTTGTTTGCCACTCTTGCAAAATCTATAATGTCAAATAATTTAGACTTACTGCTTATAAAAATAATCAAAAAAAAGAACCCTTGAAAATCAAGGGTTCTTCCACTATCAGATAACGATAGATTAACGACGGATTTCTTTGATACGAGCAGCTTTTCCGTGTAATGCACGTAAGTAGTACAATTTTGCACGACGTACTTTACCGTAGCGAACGACTTCGATCTTTGCAACACGTGGTGTATGCAATGGGAATGTACGTTCAACGCCTACTCCGTTAGAAACTTTACGTACTGTATAAGTTTCGCTGATTCCAGCTCCGCGGCGTTTGATTACAACACCTTCAAATAACTGGATACGTTCACGTGTACCTTCGACAACTTTCGCATGAACACGTACAGTGTCACCAGGGCGGAAAGCTGGGATGTCAGAACGTAGTTGTTCTTTTGTTAATTCTTCGATTAATGGATTCATTGATCTTTTCTCCTTATTCCAAACATTCTTATGAGTTTTCCCTCACAGCGGAACATCGTAATAGTTAAGTGCTTTTGCACTCACCATAAGATACTATCATACTATCAATTTAGTGTAAAGAGTCATATTGATATTTCTTATTCTATTTCGTCTGATTCTTCTTTTTTGACTTCTTCTAACAATTTCAGCATTTGTGGAGTCATTGATAATTGTTCCAATAAGTCAGGTCGGCGTTGATAGGTTCTTCTTAAGGATTCTTTCAGTTGCCATTCTTCAATCAATTTATGGTTTCCATTTGTTAAAACTTCTGGGACTTTCATCCCGTTAAATTCTGCTGGCCGTGTATATTGAGGATGTTCCAATAATCCCGTTGAATAAGAATCTGTTTGAGCGGATGTTTGATTTCCTAAAACATCCGGTAGTAAGCGGACTGTTGCATCGATCATCACCATTGCGCCAAGTTCGCCACCAGTCAAGACATAATCACCTAAAGAGACTTCATCCGTAACTAGCGAACGGATTCGTTCATCATAGCCTTCGTAATGTCCACAAATAAATACTAAATGTTCTTCATTCGAAAATTCTTCCGCCATCGCTTGATCAAATCGTTTACCAGCTGGATCCAATAAAATCACACGTTTTTTTGTTTCAGGATTTGCTTGTTCAATTGCTTTGATATTGTCATAGATAGGTTGGACTTTTAACAACATCCCTGCCCCGCCACCATATGGATAATCATCGACCGTTTGGTGTTTATTATCGGAATAGTCTCTAAAATTAGAAACATTGATCTCTAACAATCCTTTATTGACCGCTTTGCCGATGATCGATTCACCCATTGGTCCTTCAAACATTCGTGGGAAGAGTGTTAAGACATCAATTTTCATCATCGATCAATCCTTCTGGAATCTCGACGTAAATGACCCCATTTTCTAAATCAACTGTTTTAACCACTGAGTCAATATAAGGAAGCAAAACATCCTTTTTCTTTGGTCGTTGGACTACCCAAACATCGTTAGCACCTGGTGAAAGAATTTCTTTGATTTTACCTAATTCATTTCCATTTTCCTCAACGACCTTTGCTCCAATGATCTCATGATAATAAAATTCATTTTCTGGCAACTCAATCGTTTCTTCTTTTGAAACTTTTAAAATACCGTCTCGATATTTTTCAACATCATTGATTGAAGGATGACCTTCAAAACTTAACAAGTCAAAATTTTTATGTTTACGATGACTTTTGACGGTTAATTCAATTGGCGCTTTCTTCTCTTGAAACAAGGTAAGTACAGCACCTTTTTTATATCGTTCTTCTGGAAAATCTGTGGTAGAAATGACGCGCACTTCTCCTTTGATCCCTTGAGTATTTACGATTTTTCCAACATTTAAATATTCAGTCAACTTGTATCCCCTTTTCCTTTTCACACATGTTTCAACCAAACAATGGTTTTTAAATGGCTGAACGTGTTTTTGACGTATCTGCCTTATTTTAGCATGTGTGCATATGCAATTCTACTTTCTTTTCGCTTTTCTATATCATTTTCCAATCATTTATTGGTTCATAGAAACAGCCATTTTCAATGCGGAAAGAGTATCTTTGTGGGTAACAGTATAAACATTTTTAGGCTCTTGCCAGCTTACTTGTGTAGCTTGTTGGGAAGAATCATTCATTTCAACCGTAATTTTCCCGTACTTCTCAGGAGCAGGCAAACTTGCTTTTTCTAAGTAAGCAACGATTTCTTTGGCTAACGGTACAGGATCTTGTCCTTCAATATTACTTGCCCGGACACGAATACTCCAATTTCCTTCTTGCCATTCTAGAATACTAGATCCCGCTGCTCCTTGTTGATAGCCAGTAATATTGTAGCCCAAATCGACTTGTCGGCCGTTTGTATCAACCGTAACTGGTTGCAAGGCATCAATTGCTTCTTGACTAGAAGCAAAACCATATTGGTAAAGATAAGAAGCCATCGGGGTTTCTTGGTTTAACTCTTTGGCATTTAAGACATAGGCTTTCGGTAGATCATAGTATAAGATCGAAAAGCCCTGTTTGGTTTCGGCAGCAGCGATGTTTAATTTCCCTGTTGTAATCGGAATCTCTTGTGGCATCGGTGTCGTTGGGTATTTTTCTTTCAGTTCTTCAAATGCGGTTTGTGCTTGTTTATTCTGTGTAGATGTTTCTGTTTTTGTAGTCGCCGTTTCCGTTGTATTTCCAGATATCTCAGAGCTTTCACTCTTTTGGGTTGTTGATTGAGTATCTGTTTCTTTGGAAGTACTATGACTCGTTGAATGAGTCGCTGGTGTCACCGTATCAGTTGTTTCAGTAGAATTATTTGTCCCTTGACAGACACTTAAAAGTAAAAGAGCTGGTATCAATAATGCAACTTTTTTCATAGGTATCTACTCCTTTCTATATATTAAGGATACGCTTTCTATAATCATTTGCCAAGTAGTCACCTCAAAAAGAAAAAAGCTGTCTCGTCAAGACGAAACAGCTTTTTTTATTCCTTATGATCGATGATATTTAAACGCACTTTTTTCGGTGCATTTGTTCGTACCCCGTAAACGATCGTCCGAATTGCTTTCGCAACACGCCCTTGTTTACCGATGATACGACCAATATCTTCAGGAGCCACAGTTAGGTTATATTCATAGAAGTCTTTTGACTCAGTGACTTCTAACTGGACTTGTTCAGGATAAGTGACTAACGGACGAACGATTGTTAAGACTAATTCGCTTAAATCTTTCATATCCGATCACCTTATTTCTTTGAGAATTTAGCTTCGTGGTGTTTTTGCATAACGCCTTCTCTTGAAAGGATGTTACGTACAGTATCAGAAGGTTGCGCACCTTTAGATAACCAGTTAAGAACTAAATCTTCTTTTAAAACTACTTCTGCAGGGTCTTTCAAAGGATTGTAAGTACCTACAGTTTCGATGAAACGTCCATCACGAGGAGAACGTGAATCAGCTACGACGATACGGTAAAAAGGACTCTTTTTAGAACCCATACGTTTTAAACGGATTTTAACTGCCATTATATATTTCCACCTCCATTGTTTTATTCACAAGTTGTAGTGTAACAGTTTTTTTTTACCCTGTAAAGCTTTTTTTCTTTACAGCTAATAAAAAATTTTTTCAACTCTCTTTTTTATTGAAAAAAAGAATTCCTGTCACTAAAAAGGCAGCAATCATCAAACCTGTTACCACTAAAGAAAAAGAATAGTTACTCGAATCAATCCTTTCCCCCAATGCGTTCGAAACTGTCGTTAAATAAAAAGGAGAATACTCAGCAACTTTTGTAAACATAGATAACAGATAACAGCCAGCCACACAAATCCCTCCACAAGCTAGCACAAAATAGCCAGAATAAATAAAGGAGGACAACCATAGAAATAAAGTATATAACCACACACCCCATAAATAATAATAAAAACTTCTTGTCCCTAATTGAATAACCAGCTCATTATCCCAATAAATAGCAGTATAAAAGTAAGTAATGAAGGAGCAACCCCAAAAACCAACTGCCCAAAAAAACTGTCCCATGATCCATTTAGTAAAATAAATTTTCCAGCGAACCATCCCTTTGGTTAAAAGATTAATCAATGTTCCTTTTTGATATTCATTCGTCAATGTCGAGCTAAACAATAACAAAAACAATAAAAGAAACATAGGCATGTTTTTATAAAATTGTCCCCAAGAAGTCAGCGCATCTACATTGACTTCCCCGATTTTCATACCAGATGCTGCTAAATTTTCTGACATCGATTGAACGATGTAGGGTGTTAATTTGGCTATCAGTGGATTCATGATCCCAAAAATGATCGTTAATGAAAGCAACAGTAATAATCTACCTGTACGCCAATTTTCCTTCCATTCTTTTTTTGAAAACGCGAGTAATTGCTTCATTTGTCCACCACTTCCATAAAAATTTGTTCTAAGGAAGGTTCTAAACGATGAATCGATTGAATCGGTAATTTGTGATCAACAATTAAAGATAGTGCACGAAGTAAGTCTTCGTTAGTTCTGCCAGGATAAATAAGGGTTTCATTTTTCATGATTGCTCCCGGCAAAAGCGATAAAAATTCTTGAGAATGTTTCACAGTTGAAAATTGGATTTCAAATCCTTCATTTTTAGGATGGGTTTTCAATTCTGCTACCGTGCCCGTTAAAACGATTTCTCCTTTATTTAAGAAAGCCACTTCATCACAAATTTGTTCCACGTCTGATAGAATATGTGTGGAAAAAAGGATCGTTGTTTGCTCTTTGACACGTAATAAGATATCCAAAATTTCTTTACGCCCCAATGGATCCAACGCCGAAGTCGGCTCATCACAAATAAACAGTTTTGGTTCATTCAGTAACCCCTGGGCAATCCCCAAACGTTGCTTCATCCCTCTTGAAAAAGTCCTAATCCTTTTTTTCTCGTGAGCCAATCCGACTAACGCTAATAACTCTTGCGTTTTTTGTTGGATTTTATGTTTAGGCATCTCGGTGATTTCCCCGCATAATTGCAAATACTCTTCGGCGGTAAGGTAGTCATAAAACATCGGAATATCTGGCAAATAGCCGATCCAGCGATTCGTTTTTGTTTGACCATAGTGAACCGTTTCATCATTAACCTTGATTGTTCCAGCATCTTTTTTTAGCAACCCCAAAATCGATTTCATCGTTGTCGTTTTCCCTGCACCATTTTTTCCAATAAACCCAAAGATCGTCTTTTCCTTGACGGTAAGGGAAAGATGGTTCAACACTTTTTTTTCACCAAAAGATTTTGATACATCGATTAGTTCAAGGATCGCCATTATGCCTCCTCCTTACCGAACACGAAATACAAGATTGGACCAACAAATTGAAATCCTATGAGAATTACGATGATCCAGAGTGTTCGACTGCCAAATCGATAATGCGTATGAGTCAAAATATGATAAAGGGCATAAAAAAATAACCCAAGTTGTATGATCACTAACGGGATCAAAAATGGTAAAAACTCGTTAATATGCATTTGTTCCACCTACCAATTTCATCTTTTTATTTGATGCTGCGTTACCCCAAGTCATGCGATGATGTGTACCGATGTTTCAATGAAAAACATTCTTTATCAAAAGTTCATGTACTACACTCTTTTCTAAAAAAATCACACAAACTCCTTTAGACAAGACTTCTATTCACTAATTATAGAAGATCCATGTCAAGTGAAGCAAATATATATACGTAATAACTACTATAAGTAGTCGAAAAAAGTAGTTAAGTTAGTCGCTATGTTCCTCAAGTGTTTTTATTTGCTGAGTTTACTTATTTTTTGTAAGATAAATATAGAAAGTTTGAAGGAGGAATTGTTTTATGACTAAAAAAATTGGATTTTTTGTAGGTAGTTTGCGTAAGGATTCGTACAATAGAAAAGTAGCAGAGGCTTTCGCTAACTTGCTACCTGAAGGATATGAAGGTGTTTTTGTAAAGATCGATGATCTGCCTTTTTATAACGAAGATCTTGAAACTCCAGAGAATGCTCCTGCTGAATGGAGTCGTTTCCGTGATGAGGTCAAGGAATTAGCAGGTGTTGTTTTTGTTTCTCCAGAATACAATCGTTCGGTTCCTGCTGTACTTAAAAATGCACTAGATGTAGGCTCTCGCCCTTACGGTCAAAGCGCATGGGACGGCAAACCTGGGTTAGTTGTCACTGCTTCCCCTGGCGGTATCGGTGGATTTGGCGCGAACCATCACCTGCGTCAATCACTTGTATTCTTAAATGTTCCTACCTTACAACAACCTGAAGCTTATATTGGCAATATTGCAAACTTAGTTGATGAAGAAGGTCATATTGTGGAAGGAACACTCAGCTTCTTCCAAACGATTCTAGATGCTTATCTTGATTTTTTAAATAAATTAACTAAGTAAAAATTAGCTTTGATAAGCGATGGGTCGAATCAAATAGATCATATATGAAGGAAACAATCGAAAAAAGGTTGTAACCTGTCTAGCTCTGAAAAACAAGCCGAAGAATCCCAAAATAGCTTCTCCTATTTTTGGAATTCTTCGGCTTGTTTTCAATACATGAATATGACCACGAAAAAAGCGATAAGCTCCGAGCGGATCAGAAAGGATTTGTTAAAATCGCTCCTCATGCTTTGAAAAATTTTCATTCCTCTTTATGTTCTTTTTTCCGAGACTTCTCTTCCCTTTTACTAAACCAGTATTATCCACGATTACTTACATAATGCAATTCAATGAACTCTCCAAAATAATTAGTATCAACTAGTTTCAAGCGTTCTTCGTATGTGCCTTCTTGAAACAATCGAATACCTTCTCCTAAAAGCACAGGTGCGATTTGGATCCACCATTCATCGATCAAATGATTTTCGATCAAAGGTTTCAACAAATTCCCACCACCAACGACCCAGACTGTTTGGTTAGAATGTTCTTTTATGTTTTTCACGAATGAAACGGGATCTTCATGAACAACTGTTGCATCATTTAATACCAATTCTTTGTTAGTAGAAAATACAAAATTCTTTTTTTCAGGATACAGATGGTCAGTTGCTAACAATTTTTTTGCTTCCTGATAAGTTTTTCTTCCCATAATCGTTTGATCAATTGTTTGATAAAAAGCCTCGTAAGTTGTTTTTTCTCCAGTTGGTGTGTCAAATAACCACTGTAAACTATCCTCTTTTGTTGCTAAGTAGCCATCTAAACTAATGGCACCATAAAAGACGATTTTCCCCATCATATTCACTCTCCTTTTCCCATCTGGCTGACTTCTTGTTTGCGAAAGCAATGATCTAAATGATCATTGACAATTCCCACAGCTTCTAAAAAAGCATATATGGTTGTGCTTCCGATGAATTTAAATCCGCGTTGTTTTAGATCTTTGGCGATTTGATCAGATAACGGGCTCGTTGTCGGTACCTCATTTTGTTCTTTATACGAGTGATTGATCACTTGATGATCCGAAAATGACCACAAATAATCCGCAAAACTACCAAATTCATGTTGGATTTTTTGGACACCCTGAGCATTGGCTACCGCTGCTTCAATTTTACGACGGTTACGAATGATCCCTTTATTTTCCATCAACTCATTGATTTTTGCTTCTGTATATTCGGCTACTTTAACGATCGAAAAAAAGTCATAAGCTTCATCAAAGGAGGCACTTTTATTCAAAATCGTTTGCCAGCTTAATCCCGCTTGATTGATATCTAACATCAATTTACGAAAAAGTAATTGATCATCATATTCTGGAACACCCCAAACTGTATCATGATAATGTTTCATACTTGCTGTTTGCTCACCCCAAGGACATCTTCGTTTCATTCTCTTCACCTCTTAGCTTTATTGTACCATTCCTTTGTTTCTCTATCTAAAAAGAGGAACGCTATGGCAGGTAGTTTTTGAATTGGGCTTATCTATTATTATGCAAAAAAAGAATCGCAAAGCCAGCAGAAGCTAACTCAACGATTCTTTCGTTGGATGAAACGGTAAACAAAATTCTACTATTATAATAGAAGTACGATAGACGTACGATAGAAGCTTTATTTCCGTTTTTTCTTTTTCTTTTTGTTTTTCTTGATCATGCGATTCATCGCCATTTTTCCAAGTTTTCCTTTGACACCTGTGCCAAACATTTGGTCCATTCCAGGAATATTCATATCTCCCTTAGACATTTGTTGCATCATTTTGCGTGATTCTTTAAATTGCTTAATCATGCGGTTAACTTCAACCACACTGTTACCAGAACCTGCGGCAATCCTTCTGCGACGACTTGGATTCAATAAATCAGGGTTTTCTCTTTCTGCAGGTGTCATTGAGTAAACCATTGCTTTTTTACGTTCGACATCTTTAGGATCTACTTTGACATTTTCAATCCCTGGTACTTGGTTCATCCCAGGAATCATTTTGATCAGATCCTCTAACGGTCCCATCCCCATCACTTGATCCAACTGTTCAATGAAATCATTGAAATCAAATGAATTTTCCCGCATTTTTTTCGCTAATTCTTCTGCTTTTTTCTCGTCATAGTCTTGTTGCGCTTTTTCGATCAACGTCAACATATCGCCCATACCAAGAATACGGCTTGCCATACGGTCTGGGTGGAAAACTTCAAGATCTGTTAATTTTTCCCCTGACCCGATGAATTTGATTGGTGCGCCAGTCACAGAACGGATCGAAAGTGCTGCACCACCACGTGTATCACCATCTAATTTAGTAATAACTACCCCAGTGATCCCTAGTTGTTGGTTAAAACTATCTGCCACATTGACAGCATCTTGACCGGTCATCGCATCGACAACCAACAAGATTTCATTTGGTTGTGTTAATTCTTTGATTTGTTTCAATTCATCCATCAGGGTTTCATCGATATGCAGACGCCCCGCCGTATCGATCAGAACATAATCATTTTTCTTTTCTTTTGCTAATTCCATCCCTTGACGAACGATCTCAACTGGGCTAACATCTGTTCCCATATCAAAAACAGGGACATCTAATTGTTGCCCTAGAACTTTCAATTGATCGATCGCAGCTGGACGATACACGTCACCTGCGATTAGTAAAGGACGTGCATTTTCATTTTTCTTTAAATAGTTGGCTAGTTTACCAGTAAACGTCGTCTTACCTGCCCCTTGCAAACCTGCCATCATGATGACTGTTGGAATTTTTGGTGATTTATTCAATTCAACAGTTTCTGCCCCTAAAGTGATCGTCAATTCTTCATCAACGATCTTAACGATTTGTTGTGCAGGTGTTAAACTTTCTAATACTTCTACACCAATCGCCCGTTCTCGAACACGCTTCGTAAAGTCTTTTACTACTTGTAAATTTACATCGGCTTCTAGTAATGCAAGGCGGATCTCCCGCATCATTTCTTTGACGTCAGCTTCTGAAACTTTCCCTTTTTTTCTTAACTTGCTCATTGCCTGTTGAAGGCGCTCAGTTAAATTTTCAAATGCCATGATTTCTTCATTCCTTTATTCTTCAATTTCTTGGATCTGTTTCACATAATCAAGGAGAACTTCATCTTTAGGATAAGTTTCCTTTACATAAGTTTTCATTTTTTCTAATAACTGTTCCCGAACAATATAATTAGAGAAAAGATGGAGTTTCTTTTCATAATCTTCTAAAATCTTACTGGTTCGTTTGATATTATCGTATACTGCTTGGCGACTTACTTCATACTCTTCTGCTATTTCTCCTAATGAAAAATCGTCTGCATAATACAACTCCATATAATTCATCTGTTTTTCGGTTAAAAGCGTAGAATAAAATTCAAAAAGTGCGTTCATTCGGTTCGTTTTCTCGATTTCCATTCTGTTCACCTCGCAATTTCAACCATTCTTCATCAGAGAGTACGGTCATCTTTTGTTGGATAAAATAAGCAGTTGCTACACCAGTTCCAGACTTCAAGGTTCCTGAAAAACTCCCATCATAAATAAGAGAGGAACCACAAGAAGGACTTTTCGCTTTTAATATCACTAAATCTATTTCTTGCTCTTTTAATTTTTGATAAGCATGGATTGCCCCTTCTTGGTAGGCTTTTGTGACGTCTTCACCATTTGTAGTGATCACTTTTGCCTGACCATTCCAAACGTCAAATCCATCGCCACCAACGATTTCTGCTGGGGCTCTAGGAGTTGAAAGACCGCCCATTACTTCAGGACAAACCATGATCGCTTTACCTTCAGCGACCAGTTTCTTTAATTCCGGCACAGCTTTTTCTTGTCCATCATACCGACATAAGACACCGCCTAAACAAGCGCTAATTCCGATCAATTGCCACTCACTCCTTTATCCAACAAAGTGCCTTCCTATTATACCATTTATTTAGTTGGTAAAATAGTCCTTCTACTGGATTCTATGCTAAAATAAGAAATGTCTATTCATGACACTTAATTAAAAAAACCAGGCATTAGTTGATAGCTGTTTTTAAATAAACAAAAAGAATGAACGCAAGAAAAGGGAGAAGTTATGAAAAAAGTATTAGTGGTAGATGATGAACCTTCAATCGTCACATTGTTGACATTCAATCTGGAAAAAGAAGGGTATCAAGTAACAAGTGCTTTAGACGGACAAAAAGGACTGGAATTAGCACTGGAAGAACCTTTTGATTTTATGATTTTAGATGTGATGTTGCCTTCTATAGATGGTATGGCAATCACCCAAAAGTTGAGACAAGAAAAAATTGATACTCCAATTTTAATGCTAACAGCCAAAGATGACCAGGTCGATCGGATCATCGGTTTGGAAATTGGGGCTGATGATTATTTAACAAAGCCTTTCAGCCCTAGAGAAGTACTTGCTCGAATGAAAGCTATTTTTCGCCGCATCGAACCACGCCATGTCCAACAAGAAGAAGCAGAACCTGCTTACCTAACGATTGGACAGATCAAAGCAGATTTAACGAATTTCCAAGTAACCGTAGAGGAACGACCGATCGAATTAACGCCAAAAGAATTTGAACTGCTCGTTTATTTTATGAAACGAAAAGATCGTGTAATTGATCGTGATACGCTGCTAAATCGCATCTGGAATTTTGATTTTGCAGGTCAAAGTCGAATCGTTGATGTCCATGTCAGTCACTTAAGAGAAAAAATCGAAAGAGACCCTAAACATCCAAAATATTTAGTGACAGTTCGCGGTTTTGGCTATAAATTTCAGGAACCAAAACGATGAATTGGAAAAAAATTTCTGAGCGTGTCTTCTTTTTCATTCTCTTAGTGGGACTGTTTTTCGGTGGCTGGCAAATGATTTCTCAATATTTCAAACAACAAATCATCGAGCAACAAGAAAGCTATCTTTCAAAAAAAGGGCAATTGCTGATCCAGCAATTGACTATTGATGATTTATCTTCGAAGCATAATCAATCAGTTTTAACAGACTTTGTTCATCAATCAAATGAACGACTAACCTTATTAGCTCCAAATGGTACAATCCTATTCGATACGACCGATCACTCACTACGAGGGCAGCGAAATACTCGTCCAGAAATCAAAGCAGTCCTTGATGGCGGCTCACTAGGTACTTCTTTAAGAATGAGCAGTACGTTAAAGGAAGAACTATTATATGTAGCACTACCGATCAAGAAGAATGGGCAGTTGGAAGCCATTATTCGAATCGCAGAACCAACAAATGGCTTTTTGCCAAGAACAGAAAATTTTCGTCGTTGGGTCTTTTTCTTCTTTTTGGTTTTCTTCGTTGTTTTGTCCAGTATGAGCTATTATTTGGTTTATCAACGTAACCGTCCCTTGAAAACCGTCCTGCCCGTCTTAAAGAAAATGGTCAAAAACCCTGATAAAACCGAGACCATCATGCAAACTTCTGATCAATGGGAAGAACTTTACCAAACGATCAATGCTTTGAGTGAACAAATGAGTAAAGTCTATCGTGCCTATACGACCACTGAAGAACAATTGTATACTCTATTGAATGAATTAATGATTGGTGTCTTTTTGATCGATTCAGAGTCACATCTGCGGCTATTGAATCCAAAAATGCAGGCACATTTAGGGGTACATGATTATCAGCCTAATCAACGGTATACTGAGATCATTCAAGAGCCAAAATTAATCCAATTGATTCATCAAGTTACGCCAAATGAACCATTGATCCATCAAGAAATTACTATTTCAGAGGGACAACAAACATTAGACATCAGCTTACGTTACTTCAATAGTTCTGAAGAGACTGGGCAGATTCTAGGCGTGGCTTATGATCTCACAAAAGTAAGACGATTAGAAAAACTGCAAAAAGACTTCGTAGGAAATGTTTCTCATGAACTTAAAACACCGGTTACTTCATTGATCGGATTTACTGAAACACTGCTGGATGGAGCCAAAGATGACCCAAAAATATTGAATGAGTTCCTATTGATCATGCAAAAAGATGCGATTCGTTTAGATAAGCTGATCCGAGAAATCATTCAGCTATCAAAAGATGAAGAAACGGCACACGAAACGCAAACCATCCATTTAGCAACTTACTTTGAACAAATCATTCAAAGTTACCAACCAATGATTGAAAAGAAACACTTAACCCTGGAAATGCAACAGAAAGAACAATCATTTACAACTCAAACTGAACTCTTATACCCGATCATCAAAAATCTGATCGAAAATGCAATCCAATATTCTAAAGAATCAGAGAAAATAATCATCCGTTACGAGGTTGACAACCAATTGACATTCTCCGTCCAAGACTTTGGTATTGGGATTGATCGTGAAGATCAAGAAAGGATCTTTGAGCGCTTCTATCGAGTGGATAAAGCACGTAGTCGACACTCAGGTGGTACTGGTCTAGGTCTGGCTATTGTGAAAGATTACGTCAATCTCTTGGGTGGTACGATCAAAGTGGAAAGTCATCCAGGAATGGGGTCGACTTTTACCGTCACCATCCCTCCAGCATGATCACCTTTAAATCTTCAAAAAATGAATGAACAAGTGAAATAGCGGAACAGAAAAAAATAGGCGGTTGGCATAACCGCCTATTTTTGTTTTGTCTATCTGTTAATCGTGTTTATTGTCTACTGAAAACAGCACTTTGAGCCAGAACCAAATAGACCGTTTTTTCTTTCCATCCTTCAACTGGCTGTAATTTTCAATCATTCGCGAATACTGCCGGAAAATCGAGTCCGCCGCAAAAAATAGAATCAAAAGCAACAGAATCGAAACGGGTGAAATAGCGGAGATAGAAAATAATTTATGCAGAAAGACGACTGAAAATAAGATACCTGCTGCACAAAATAAAATGATCCGCCCTCTGAATTGGTTCAATGGGTGACAAATTTTATAGAGTACGAGAAAACCAACCGCTGTCAGTAGCATCGTTGAAGCCGTGGAAACATCTGTCTTATTCAAATGCAAGATGACACCGCCTACCACTAAAGTCCCCACGACAGTCATATCTGTTAGCCCACCAGGAATAGCTTTTTCTAAGACATTCACAATAAACTTTCCTTCAATTCGATTTTTGTTTTCTTCAAGAGCAAGTAAAAACGATGGCAAACCAATCGTAAACAGACTAATCAATGTAATTTGAGAAGGCTCCAACGGATAAGTCAGTGCGAACAAGACAGAAAAGACGGAAAGTAAGAAAGAAAAAATATTTTTTACTAAAAACAAACTAGCAGATCGTTCAATATTATTAACAACTCGCCGACCTTCTGCTACGATCTCAGGCATTCTAGAAAAATCAGAATCTAATAAAGCCACTTGCGCAGCTTGGATCGTTGCTTCGTTGCCAGAAGCCATAGCGATACTACAATCAGCTTCTTTCATTGCTAAAATATCATTGACACCATCACCAGTCATCGCGACTGTATTTTTTTGTTTAAGAAGCTGAACGAACTGCATTTTTTGTTCAGGTTTTACCCGTCCAAATACGGTGTATTTTTCCACTGCTGAGAGATAATCTTCCTCAGCAAGTTGAGAAACATCAATATATTGGTCTGCATTAGCAATGCCCGCCTGTAATGCTACAGTTGAAACGGTCTGCGGATTATCCCCTGAAATCACTTTGATTGCTACCCCTTGTTCCTTAAAATAAGCAAATGTGTCAGGGGCTTCTTTTCGAATTGGGTTGGCAATCAAAAGATAAGCAAGCGGAATCACTTCTGCTTCTAAAAGTGCTTCGCTCAATATTCCTTGGTAACTACCGAAAACCAACACACGATAGCCTTGATCAGCATATTGACTAAATTCATTTTTAACTGTTTCGAAACGTTCACGTAAAACCATTTCTGGCGCTCCTAATACATAGACCCCATCCGCAAATGTTACGCTACTGAATTTTTGTACCGACGAAAAAGGCAAGATAGATAAAGGTTCTTGATCTGTAGGCTTATTAAAGTACGTTTTGATTGCTTGCATCGTCGCATTGTCATTTGCCATAGCTTTAGCATAATCTGAAATGAGTTCTTGAATCCTAGTTGCCTGTTGCTCCGCTTGCTCATTTTTAGCAATCACTAGTTTTTGTACAGACATCTGATTTTCAGTAATAGTTCCCGTTTTATCTACACATAGTACATTAACCCTTGCTAAAGTCTCTATGCTTTTCATATCATGTAATAATACTCGTTGCTTAGCTAAACGAGCGGCACTCATTGCTAGAGCGATCGTTGTCAATAAATACAAGCCTTCTGGTATCATCCCGATTAAAGCTGCTTCCATGGCTACCACACTTTCTTTGATCGTGTTGCCATTAAAAAAGTAACTTTGTGAAAACAAGGTGATACCGATGGGAATAATAATGATCCCGATCCATTTGATTAATTTATTCAGCGAAGCAATCATTTCTGATTGTTCGCCTCCTCCCATTTTTTTTGCTTTTGCTGTTAATTGGGAGATGTAAGAGTCATAGCCAACCTTGTCTAATCGTACATAAGCCTTACCAGAAACGACAAAGCTCCCTGACATCAAATAATCATCTACTTCTTTCACTATCTCATCTGCTTCACCTGTCAAAAGTGCTTCGTTGACTTGTAATTTACCGTCTAAGACATAACCGTCTGCAGGAATCTGTTGACCCGTTTCGAGCAAGATGACATCATCTAAAACTAATTCCTCCATATCGATCTTATTGGCTACGCCGTTTCTTACGACTGTGACTTTTGCTGCATTCAGTACACTCAAATTATCTAATATCTTTTTTGAGCGAATCTCTTGATAGATAGCAATTCCCGTGTTTGCAAGAATCACTGGCAAAAAAGTCAAATTTTTATAGGAACTAACTAGACATAATAAAACTGCTAAGACGATAAAAATCAAATTAAAATAAGTAAATATATTTTGCAAAACGATTTGTTTGTTCGTTTTAAATGATGGGTCGATCGTTTCATTTGTTGCTTGAGCATGCACTCGTTCTGCAACTTGCTCATCTGTTAGCCCCTCTCGATAATCGGGAGCATATCTTGTAATATTTTTAACTGAAGTTTGATCTTTTTCAACTTCCGTTTGATGACTAAATATTCTCATTTACCGTTTACCTCGATTATTAGTATTATATTTACCTTAATACATTTGTAAAAAAAAAGCCTATGAAATGACTAATAAATATCTTTCATTACTGTCATATTCATTTGCAGGAAATAGCTAAAAAAAAAGCATGCCCGTTAAAGGCACACTTTTAGGGGTAGCAGATTTGAGTACATGATTGCTTATTTTAAGTTTCCTTCAGCATCACGTTCTACTTTCATCGCAGTAATTGGTAAGTAACCGAGTTCTTTCACCGGTCCTTGTTGGATTTCGTCTGTCATCATATAATCTAAAAATTTTTGAACTTCCGGGGAAGGCTCACCATTTGTATACATGTGTTCATAAGACCAAATTTTCCAACTGTTGTCAGCAACATTTTCTTCTTTTGGTTCTACACCATCAATACTTAAAGCCTGTGTTTTGTCATCCAAATAAGAAAAAGCAAGGTAGCTGATTGCGCCAGGAGTTTGGCTAACAATTTGTCGAACAGTTCCTGATGAATCCTGTTCTTGTGATTGTACTGGAGTAGCACCATCTAATCCCCACTTTTCAAAAGTAGCTCGTGTACCACTACCATTTGCCCGATTGATGACATTGATTTTTTCATCTTTCCCACCTAGTTCTTGCCAATTGGTAATTTTTCCAGTGAATATATCAATTAATTCCTGTTTTGTAATATTTTTGACGTTCGTGTCTTTATTGACGATTGGCGCCATACCTACCACCGCAACTTTATGATCCTTTATTTTACTTGCATCTACGCCTTCTTTTTCCTCAGCAAAGACATCGGAGTTTCCGATTGTCACTGCCCCAGACTCGACCTGACTTAACCCAGTACCACTTCCGCCACCTTGGACAGAGATTTGATAGTTGGGATTTTTTTGGACAAAACTTTCTTGTGCCGCATCGACTAGAGGTTGGAGCGCAGTAGATCCGACAGCCACGATTTTGACTTGATCGCCAGAAGTTGCAGAATTATTTTGTGCTGCGGAGCCATCCGTGCTACCAGAACCGGAACCACAGCCAGCTAACATAAGACCTAAAACACCTAAAGAAAATAATACTTTTTTCATTGATATACCCCTTTCTTATTTACAAGTAAATTGTAGCAATCCACTGTAAATCCTGCATATTGAAGGTGTAAATATCAAGTTAATTTATGTAAAGTTATCGTAAATCGAAGCCAAATAAAAAGGCTTCGTACTTTTTGATGTTGGTGAAATTCACCGACAAATTTTTTATGATGTAAAAACAGAGAGAAGAGCCCCCCTGAAATCCTTTAAACCATGATCCGTCACGTAAAACTATTTTAACCAAAAAAAAACACAGAAAGAAGTTTTCTTCTTTCTGTCCAAATGATTCTAGACTTTCTCTTTACCAACGTCATTTGACAAAAAGCCCAAAAATAAAGGTTAATTTATATCAAAACTAACCTTTAATCCTTTTCTTTCTTCTCTATCTACGATATACTATAATTAAATAAAGGAGCTATGCGCTAACATAGCCCTTAATGTGTAGTCCGTTCAAAGCGGATGGCATTTTTTAACAAGTTTAGAGCCTGTCTACTCTGCCAAAAGTTGAGACGGCTCTATTTTTTTGTTCTTTTTTGAACTTTAACCATGCTAAAATCGAATCACTAGCTTTCGCTATGGCAGTAATTATTACTGCTGCTGTTCCGATAATAGCAATGATTTGATCCAATGAGAACAAATCAGGCATTTCCTTTCTAAAGAGTACGTCCAACAAGCTAATAAGCCCATAGGCACCACGCCCCCTCAATTGGATTTGCCAAACCCCACAAACTTTCTACAATAATATTATATCATAGAATGAAGATCTTTAGCTTGCTTAAAAAAGGTTGATTATTACATGAAAAGAAATATTTCATTTGCAGAATATTAGTGCCTTCAGTTATTTATTCTTTTATATTTGATTTTCTTCAGGCAACCTTGCTTCTTCCATCCTTTCAGGTATTTTTGTACAGTGTTTTCAAAACGTCGAATCCTGCCAACGCCTGTTTTGGGATCAAAAATCTTTGACAAAGAGCAAAAAAACACTGTTCGCTACTATCATTTGCTCACAATGTTTCCTCTTTATTGAACCTATTTATTAACTTCGCCGGACAGTTTTTCTTCTATTCTTAATTTTGCTATAGAATAAAAAATGACTGCTAATAAAAACGAAAGAATCGCTAGATAAAAACTTGGTTTAATGGTCAAAAAGTACATCGAAGTTTCCCCTGTATCTTTCAATCCACTTTCACTTAAGCCATTCGGTCCAACAATGATTCGTGGCAGAATAGAAAAAAAGGAAGTAAAAACCAACATACAAGAAAAATGAATCAAATGCCAATTATAACTATTCATAAATTTATTTGTCAAAATCAAGCTCATACTCACTAAAAAATAGAATAGTGTTAAAATTGGAAAATTTTTCGATACTACAATCCCAGTACCATGAATTAGCCCCAAAATTTCTGCTCCCTGAACAACGGCATTCACCCAAGTAAACGGCAACAGCAGAATTGGAAAAAACCAAAAAAATAAATACAATTGTTCAAGTTTTATTTTCTTTTTCATCACTTTACTCCTACGCGATTTTTTCTTTCACCTACTATAAGCGTTTTCTCTAAAAAAATTAGGGGGAAAATCTTTTTTTTTAGAGATAAGGCTATGAGAGTTTATTCATTTAATCTACAAATTTCAAAAAAGTGTTTGATTATTAGCTGGTTGATTTTAGAATGAAAGTAGAAGAAATCGGATTCACCTGATTGGGGGAACACACCATGAAAAATCATGGAAAAAAATTAATTTTGCTCTTACTTTTCATTCCGTATGTGTACTTCTCTTTACTACTAGATTATCGGTATCATTCTGTTTTTGGCTTGATTTTTTTGATTTTTCTGTCTTTTTACGCTGGCTTTAGCTTCCAGAAAAAGCAACAGTTACTCTTTCTCTTCTTTATTAATATTAGTTCAACATTCATTTCTTATTTGATTTGTCACTATTACTCTGATTGGCATTTCTTTTACCAGCCATTCAAACCAACCCAACTGATTTTACTGCTTTCGGTTTTGTATTTGATCCCTCAAATTCTTGGGGCTTTTTGGGCAAGAATTTTCACTCGTTAAATCAGTGAATCGAAAAATATGACTAGCAAAGGATCGGTAACCACCCGATTTTTATAGAAAATCAGCTATGATTTCTCATTGATCCTTGTAAAAAAGTCTGAAAAATCATAGCACCGAAAGAAGCAAAAAATAAAAATTTACGCTATTCATTAAAGTTCATGCAGATAGATTTTTTTTATAATAATTTTATCAAATAATTGTGATTGACTGTCTTGTTCACCAATAATCTCGGCAATTACTGTACGACTGTTTGGTTTTCTACGTAACTGATAATTGATCTTTCCAGTTGCGGTCAATTCGTTTAACATATCGACCACTCCTCCAAAGCCCGTCTTTTTCGTAATGAAACCTAGTGTAACCATTCGTTCATCTAAATTTTTAGCAGAAATCGTTACACCAGTAATCAAATAACGTTTCAGTGTTTGTACCAACTCATCTAGACCATCAGAAGTCGAAACGACAGCAGCTGTTTGGTCAGCGTAGTTTCCAAGTAGTTCATTACTTTCTATAGGTGCCTGCACTTCTTCATTTGCCTTCTGACGTAAATCTGCTAATTCTTGTAACAGTGTTTCATATTGCTCTTGTGTCAACATCACTCCTGCAACTTTTTCACGATTAAATATATATACACCGGTTTCAGCTTTTCTTGCCTGATCAAATACATCCATCGGTGATCGTTTTACTTCAGTGATTGAAGATGTAGGAACTTCTAATTTCTTTAAATCCAAAAGACATCCTCCTTTACTCATCTTCTTTATTATAACACACCCTTTTCATATGATAAAAATCAATTTTTCGTATCAATCCAATAATCAATATCTGATAGTAGACGATCTACCCCAAAAGAAGGTTGGTAGAAATAAGTCTTTTGATGTTTACTATTATTTAATGGAAAAAAATGGTCCGTAATAATCAATTGTGCATAACTTGGAGGGATTGATCGAGTACAAACATGTATGGAGGTCCGTTTTCGATGTCGCAAGGTCTTATCCAAAACAGAAGCTAGGCGGCGCGCTTCCTCATGATCGTAACGAAAAAAAAAGACGATTTTTACTTCTGGTGGATAGATTTCCAGGTATCCTCTTTCTTGCAAAACTTTAAGTAAAAGTAGGCCCCATTCATACGATGGATATGTAAGTGCTTGTTGTAAAGCCATCCGGTATTGATAAAGTTTTTCATTAACATTCGGCACCAAACGCAAGCTTTCCTGATACTCATGAAATTCCTCTTTGACTACTCTTTCGTGTAGTCCAATTGAGTAACGGAGCCACTCTTGATAGATAACTCGCGTGATCGTTGTTTTATTCGTACTTTCAAATTCACTAGCCAACCAAAACAACGAATCCAATTTCTCTGTTAAGGTCATTAATTTTCGGTAGATTTTCGTTTCTTCAATTTTTTTCCAGTATTTTTCGATAATGATGTTGCAACTTAAACGAACGATACAGCGGTAATTTTTTTCGCGGACAGATAAACGTTGTTCGTGTCGGAATAACAACTCTGGAAAAAGTTCAAAAAAAAGCGTGCGATGTTCGTCTAATATTTTGATTTCGGCATTTTGGGCACGTGTCTCCAACAAATGGATAAATAATTCGGAAAAAGACTGTTCTGTATCCCCAATAAAAAAGAGGGGAAAATCTTTAAGAAAACAGAAAAAAAGATAGCGTATCTTTCTTTCAGAACCATAAAGTTGTTGTTTTCGATAAGAAAAAGACAAATGATATTCCCCCAGCCATTTTCTTAAACGCTCTTGTGAGGAGCGATCATACTCTTGTTGATACTCCGTGTTCAAAATCAAATCCTTCAATAAGCAAAAGGATGAGGAGTGGATCAGAAAATCAAACAATAAATAGGGCTCACTGTAGCCTTTATTATAAATCAGCTTTACGCTTTTTTTATGTTGAATCAGTTGGATCGGAAAATCTCCTTCTTCTAATCTTTTTAAATATCGATCGATCGTTTTCACATCAACTAATAGTTTTTCTGCTAGATCCGTTTTTTTCCACGATAAATCTTTCATTTGATGGATCAATATAAATAGATTTTGTACATTTTTTGACAATAATCTTTGCCACTTCATTGGCGTTCCCTCACTTATTTTTTACTGTGTGTTTCAGGAGCACGATCAACTATAGATTAATACATCTCCCTATATATAAATTACGAAAAAAAACATTTTTTCTTCTTTAATTCAAACGAAATTCATTAAATTCTAATTTAACAGATCGAAAAAGTTAACTACTGCTATTTTTTTCTTACCGTCACACATTGAACTGTGCAAAATTTCGTACAATGGGAACAACTATGGTTACTGATTATTTCTTGAATCCCTCTCTCAACTTTTCTCCTGCCATTTTTTCTTTTCATTTTATCTACATAAATAAAAAAGACAATCTTTAACGACCTTTGCTAAATTTGATTCGCTGAAAAATAGCTGCTTGCCAGTTTTCATTTGAATAAATTTGCTTGTGTTTGTCCTTAAAGATTGTCTTTTTTCTATTTTTACACTCACTCGTTAATCAAGTAACGTTAACAACTTATTTTAAAGTTAGGGCGTTGAGTGCAACGACCACTGTACTTAGTGACATCAAGACTGCTCCCACTGCTGGGCTTAAAATAAGTCCGATCGGTGCTAAGATTCCTGCTGCTAAAGGAATAGCAATAATATTATAACCAGCACCCCACCAAAGATTTTGGATCATTTTTCTTCTTGTTTCTTTTGCTAATTCTAAGAAATGCAAGATATCTTTGGGGTCACTGTTCGTTAAGACAACATCTGCAGAATCAATCGCAATATCAGTTCCTGCTCCGATTGCCATACCTATCGTTGCCCGTGCTAAGCTTGGCGCATCATTGATGCCGTCACCAACCATGATCACTTTTTTTCTTTGATCAAGATATCTTTGAACGATCGCCTCTTTGTCATCTGGCAGTAGACCACCGTAATATTCATTGATTCCAAGATATTCCGCTACTGCTTGGGCTGCTTTGGGGTTATCCCCAGTCAACATGACTGGGATAATATTTTTTTCTTTGATCGCTTGGATAAACTCTTTTGCTTCTGGTTTAATGACATCTCCTAGAGCAATCACAGCCACTAATTTATCTGAAACTACTAAAAAGCTGACAGTGTTTCCTTGAGCTTCATAGTTTTTTAATCGTTCAGGGTCGATTTTTAGTCCTAAACGTTTTGCTTCTTTTTCATTAATAATTTTAACATCTTTGTCTTCCACAGTTGCTTCTAAACCAACACCTGCTAAATTTTTTTGTTCCTGTGCTTGATAAGGAGTAATCTTTTTTTCTTTTAAATAATTCATTATCCCAATCGCTAAAGGATGATTTGCATGTGCTTCTAAAGCACCGATATATTTCAAGATTTCTTCTTCTTGATAAGCTTCATCTAAAATCTCAATACCAGTTACAGTAAATTTTCCTTGGGTCAACGTGCCTGTTTTATCTAACATGATCACATCTAGATCATTGGCTTGTTCCATCGCATTCCGATTTTTCAAAAGCAACCCATTTTTAGCTGCGATCGAAGTCGAACGAGCAACGACTAATGGAATCGCAAGTCCCAGTGCATGCGGACAAGCAATGATGAACACGGTGACCATTCGTTCTAGTGCATCTGGTAGATTTGCTAGGAAGAGCCAAGCAATAAAGGCGATGATCCCAACTACTAAAGCCACATAAAATAACCATTTTGCTACTTTATCTGATAGAAACTCTAATTTAGATTTTTCTCCTTGGGCTTTTCGTACCATCTCCATTACTTTTGCAAGGTAACCATTTTCGCCAGTACCAGTTACAGTAATTTCAATTGTTCCGTCGCCATTAATTGATCCACCAATGACCGAATCGCCCACTTGCTTTTTAACCCCTTTGAATTCACCCGTAACAGCAGATTCATCAACAATGGTATGTCCTTTGTCGATCGTCCCATCCGTTGGCATCTTGTCTCCAGCACGAACAATTAGACGATCACCTTCATGGACTTCTTTTAAAGAGACGGTTTCTTCAGTCCCGTCTTTTTTCAATCGTTTTACCGATTCAGGTAATAATTCTGCTAATTTTTGTAAAGCATCGCTGGCATTAGAGACTGCATTCATTTCGATCCAATGTCCCAATAACATGATTACGATTAACGTTGCTAATTCCCAGAAAAAATCCATGACATGTGTATGGGGGTTGATGAGGTTGGCTATAAAAGAATACACACTATAAACATATGCGACGGTAATCCCCATAGCAATCAGTGTCATCATTGCTGGACTTTTTTGTTTCAATTCCATTTTGGCTCCGCTTAAGAATGGTTGTCCGCCATAAATAAATAAAATCGTTGCCAGAACCAACACCACCCAATTAGAGCCAGGAAACGTCACTTGAAAAGGAAAGGACATCCCCATCATCGGTGAAAAAAGAATAATCGGAATCGCTAAAATCAGAGAAAGCCAAAATTTTTGCTTAAAGTTCCCCATGTGCATAGAATGATCCATTCCACCCATATTTTCATGACCCATGTGGCTATGATTCATTCCACTCATATCTTCATGATCCATATGGCTATGATTCATTCCGCTCATGTGTCCACGGTCCATCTGTTGGTGCCGTTCCATGTGTCCATGCGTATGGTGTTGATCCATATTTTCCATTTTTCCATGTTCCTGTAAATTATTCTTGGTATTCGTTTGTTCTACAGTTATTTTTTCCTCAGGATTCTTTCCAATAGCGCCCTTTTTATTTGTTTCATTCTCAGGATCTATTCCATTATTCATCTTTTTCCTTCCTTTCCTCTGAAACGATTTATTTAATCGTTTTTCGATTTAAGCTTAAAGAATTCAATAATACACTGATTGAACTAAAGGCCATTGCGCCACCAGCAATGATTGGGTTTAAAAAACCAAAGGCAGCAAAAGGAATCCCGATCGTATTATAAATGAATGCCCAAAACAAATTTTGTTTGATTTTTTTTAATGTGGCAGCTGATAAAGAAATCATTTGATTGATAGAAGTTAAATGACTATTCATTAATGTCACATCGGCTGTTTCCATCGCAATATCGGTTCCACTTCCCATTGCAATTCCAACATCTGCTAAAGCTAGCGCTGGGGCATCATTGATTCCATCACCGACCATGCCAACTTTCTTTCCAGCTTTCTGTAGTTTTTCTACATAGTTGGCTTTTTCTTCAGGTAAAACTTCTGCAAAGATATGGTCAGAATCGATTCCTACTTGTTTGCCGATTGCTTGAGCGGCTCGTTGATTATCTCCCGTAACCATAAATACATCGACACCTTTTTGTTGTAGTTGCTCGATTGCTTGTTTTGCATCTTCTTTGATTTGATCAGCAACAGCGATCATTCCAAGAACCTGTTCTTCGTTGGCTAAAAACATCACTGTTTTCCCTGCCTGTTCTAATTCTAACGCCTGTTCTTGAAATTCATCAAATGAAAGGTTCATTTCAGCTAGTCTCTTTCTAGTCCCAGCAAAATAATGAACACCGTTGATCGTTCCACTGATTCCTGCACCAGGATGAGCAACAAAATCAGTGATTGGCTGAATTTTTGCACCGACTTTTGCACCATAAGCAACAATAGCTTTTCCTAAAGGATGTTCAGAAGCATATTCAAGGGAATAGAAAAGGGAAATGATCTCTTTGGGACCGATGACATCTGTTACTTCTGGTCGGCCTTGTGTAATCGTTCCAGTTTTATCCAAAATAATACTATTTAGATGAGCAGCTCCTTCTAACGCTTCGCCACCTTGGATCAATATCCCATTATGAGCACCGACTCCTGTTCCTACCATGATGGCGGTTGGTGTTGCTAAACCAAGCGCACATGGGCAAGCAATGACTAAAACGGACACACTATGAAGCAATGCTAACTGCCAATCCTTCGTGAGCCATCCTGTAACTAATAGTGTCACCAATGCTAAAAACAAAACGATCGGTACGAAAATCCCTGAAATCTTGTCAGCAATTTGTTGGATCGGTGCTTTACTTCCTTGAGCATCTTCCACCATTTGGATGATTTGTGCCAACACCGTATCTTTTCCTATCTGAGAAACTTGTATTTGGATCAATCCATTGGTATTGATCGTTCCACCAAAAACCATATTTTTTTCTTTTTTCTCAACAGGTACACTTTCTCCTGTCAACATGCTTTCATCCAATGCACTAGTGCCAGCAATGATCCGTCCATCTGTAGGTACTTGTTCACCAGGACGAATCACTAAGATGTCATCGATCATGACCTCATCAATTGCAATCGTCTCTTCTTTGCCATCTCTTAAAACTTGTGCTGTTTTTGTCTGAAGGGACATCAACTGTTTGATGGCATCGCCTGTTTTACTTTTTGCTGTATGTTCTAAATACTTTCCAAGTAAAATCAAGGTAATGATCATACTGCTACTTTCAAAATAAAGATCATGGGAATGGCTAGGGAAAAAACCATTATAAATGCTTAATGCGAAGGCTGCAGATGTTCCAATCGCAACTAAGACATCCATATTCGGCGCTTTAGTTTTTAATGCATGATAGGCTCCTTTATAAAAGCGCCAACCTACATAAAATTGCACAGGCAAAGCAAAGAGCAACTGCACAAGAGGCAGATGGAAGAACGACACAATTGGTCCATGACTTCCAAGCATCATGGCAATCATTGCTAACATCAAGGGTAAAGTCAAGATCGCACTAAAGATAAGATCAAACTTCATTTTTCTTAAATAGGTTTGTTTCTCCTCAGCAATTTTTTGTTTATGCGCTTCGTCATATAAAATTGCCCCATAGCCGATATTTTCGACACTTTTAATCAATCTTTCTGTAGTAGTGTCGGTATATTTCACACTTGCCTTTTCAGTGGCTAAATTGACAGTAGCGGACATGACACCAGGTTGTTCATTTAGTTCTTTTTCGATTCGAGCAGAACAATTCGCACATGTCATTCCAGTAATGACAAATGTTTCCATTTTAGTATTCGTTGCCATCAAATCACCTCTGCTTGATAGCCTAATTCATTGATTGCTTGACAAATCTCTGTCGCTTGAACATTTGCTTCATCAAATTTCACAACGGCTTTTTCTTTTTTCAGCTGAACTTTTACTTTTTTGACACCACTGATTCTTCCGACCGCTTCTTCAATCCGAGCCACACAATGGTTGCAACTCATCCCTTTAACTGAAAATTCTTGTTTCATTCTTGTTTCCTCCTTATTACTGTTTCTTACATTCACATTGGCCAGGTATACAATTACATTCAATCGTTTCGACTGGCTCTTTTTTATTGAGTTGTTTCATGATCTGCTGAATATCTGCTTGGGTCAATGTCGCTTCTTCAACCAAATCAGCAATCGTCGCACCGACTCTTTTTGCACAAATATGTGAAAAGAGATTTTCAGTAGCACTTCGAACGGTTTCCATCTCGGAAACAGCTGGATGATAAATAAATTTCTTTCCCTCTTGTTCAGTCCAAAGCGCTTCTTTTTTCACCAAACGCCCTAGAAGGGTTTTAACAGTTGCTACTTTCCAATCCATCGAATCAGCTAATATCTGAGTGATTTGTTGGGCATTTGCTTGACCTAAAGTCCAGATAACTCGCATGACTTCCCATTCAGAATCACTGATTTTAATTAATACTCTCTTTTCTTCCATTAGTTTTCCACCTCCATCGATTACATTTGTAAACTTAACTTCGATAATAGATTACAACTGTAATCGTAAATTGTCAACCAATGGGCTTATTTTTTTTCAACTGGTTAATATACTTTTGTCGATCACGTTTATTATCTAAAATGAGTAACTTATTTTTTACTTGCAATGTATCAATCAGTTGGAAGATTCGAGGTTCATTCTTTCGCTTAAAACGCCAAACAAAACACAAAAAATCCAAGTATTCTTTATCCAACTTTTCAGTAAAGTCATTAGGCATGTCAAGTCTGGTCGCACGATCTCGCTTTCTTTTTAAAGTTCGTTTGATGACACGAGCCATTGCAAGATACGTTGGCACTCGTAATAAGATGATTTGATCTGCTTCTTGCAGTCTCTTCCTAGCAGTAGCAAGATAGTTTCCTTCGATGATCCAGTTCTCATGTTTAGCCATAAAGTTTTCTTGCTCTAGTTGAAACCAAACTTGTGCCTTTTCACTATAATCTGTACCATGCCATAAAAAATCTAAGGGTAAAAGAGGAATCTTTGCCGTTTCTTGAATAGTTCTTGCCAGTGTCGATTTTCCAGAGCCACTTTGTCCTAAAATTACTATCTTCATCTTATTCCTCCTCCACTCAAAACTTTTTCTTTTTTTATTTATGATAACATGAGGCACAAAAAAAGAGAGAAACGATAGTTTCTCTCTCAACTCATTATGTTTCAATCAATGTTTCTTTTACATTTTTATTTTTATCACGACGGGCAATCGCTGGTAAGATCATTCCCAACATGATCAAAATAATTGGTGTAACGACATTTGAGATCAACTGGAACCACCAAGCTTTAGGATCAGCCGCATACTCGACTTTGGGAACCATTCCCAGAATACAAGCAAAAGCGGTAAAGGCAAAACACCAAGCACCGAAAATAAAACCAACCTTTGGATTCTTCACGAATTTATACTCAGAAGTAAATTTCTTGTAAGCTTTATTCAACATCATATACGCTAAGAATACCCATAAATAACGCATAGGCATTACTACTGAATTTAGATTAGTCAACCATTTCACTAATTCGTTCATGTCTTTGATTCCAAAAATGGGTAGTAAAATGATGATGCTAACTAAAATCCCAGTCAATAAATAGCCATTGACGAGTGTTCCTTTATTGCTTCGTTTACGTAACCATGAAGGAACAAATTCTGGATCTGCATCTGCTAATAAAATTTTCAGTGGTGCATCGATTGAGAAGGCTAATGCGGAAATTTGACCAACCATATTTGTCAAAGCATAGATGATCATCAACGAATTACCAATGCCATAATAGTTGCCTAGGATTTGGAAAGCACTGTAAGCACCATTTGCCATTAAGTCTTTCGGAATATTGTCACTCGCAAATAACATTCCCATCGCTACAGAACCTAAAACCGCACAAACACCAACCATTGCAGCCAAGAAAATCATTCCTTTTGGAAATTCTTTGGCTGGATTTCTTGTGGAATTGACATAAGGAGAGATTTTTTCTGCCCCACCTACTGCAAATACAAGCATCGAAACGGTCGTAAAATAGCTAAAGTCAAATGTCGGGATGTATGTTTTGACCTGATTCATTCCTGTAGTAGCAAATTCCATATCAGTAGTAATAAATGGAGCTGTTACTGCCATCAAAATAAATAAAAGTGACATGACAAACATCGCAGTTCCTGCTAATCCACCAATGACCTTCAATGTGGATAATCCTTTTGTAGAAAGATACAAGAAGGCTAAGAAAATTACTAAGGAAATCACTGCTACCATTTGAACAGTCATTGTGTTAACAATATTTCCATTTCCTTGAACTGCCCATCCAGCAGCAATCAAAATTGCCTGAGGTTTTTGTGCAAGATAAGGAATGTGGACGACCCAATAAGTCCATGCAGCATAGTATGCCAACCGTTTATTTGATGTCGTATTTTCGACCCAAGAGCTGACGCCACCTTTACTGTCTTTAAATGCGGAACCAAGTTGCCCTACGATCAAGGCATAAGGGATAAAATAAATAGCAAGAATCAATAGCCAAGAAGTAACAACTGAGATTCCTTGTTGCGCATAGTTGTTTACTACATTCCCCATGCCCCAAACCATGTTGAAAGCAATGAGTGCTACGGTAAACCAACGTAGTTGTTTATCGTTCATCTGTTTTCTCCTTTTAAATTTTTTTAAATAAAATATTTATCTATTCACAATCATAAACAAATTCTTATCTATTTATAATAGTTCGTTATTTTATGTGTGTATATTTTTAATTTTCCCACACTGTTTTTCCATCTTTTTATCATTTAACACAAGATAACACCTTGTATAAATTAGTTAATCCCTTTCAAACTGAACGATGTAAAAGAATTTTCAAAAAATTAGATCAAATAGTTATTTTAATATGCTTACTTTCTAATCAAAAAACAACAATAGGTAGTACAATTCAAAAATCGTCGCTTTTACATAAAAAAAGAAATTCCCCTTTCATCCGAACAGTCATCAAGCTGACGAATAAAGGAAAATTTCTTTTCTATTGATCAATAACAAACAAAATACACCTATAGAACTTCATTTTAAACACGCATATAAATAGTTTGGTTAAAGATTTTCACTTATTTTCTGATAATCCTACTCCGTAGGCAAGAAAAGTTCACTTTAACGATGCTTGTGTTTAGATCAACAGTCGATCTTTAGAGTTTTAAACATCTCATAGCGTTTAAGACTGCTAGTACAGTGACACCTACATCAGCAAATACGGCATCTCCCATTGTGGCAATCCCGAATGCGCCTAAAATTAAGACAACACTTTTGATCCCGATCGCAAAGATAATATTTTGTTTAACGATTTTCAACGTTTTTCTTGATAAGCGAATAGCATCTGCGATTTTTCCAGGTTCATCATTCATGATCACTACATCAGCCGCTTCGATTGCTGCATCACTTCCAAGACCTCCCATCGCTATTCCGACATCAGCTCTAGCTAGCACAGGTGCATCATTGATTCCGTCACCAACAAACGCAGTCTTTTGCGATGCGTTCGTGAGGATTTGCTCTAATTTAACCACTTTGTCTTGCGGTAAGAGCTCGCTATAGACCGTGTCGATTCCTAATTCATTTCCAATATGTGTCGCAATTGCTTGTGCGTCCCCGGTAAGCATCACAGTTTGTTTAACTCCAAGTTTTTTTAGTTTTTGTAAAGCTGCTTTTGCATCTTCTTTGATGGAATCTGCAATCACTATGCTTCCAACATACTGTTGATCAATTGCCACATATACTAAGGTACCAACTGCTTGATTGACTGGAAAGGCTATATTGTATCGAGTGAAAAGTTTATGATTTCCTACTAAGACTACTTTCCCATCCACAACTGCCTTGATTCCTTCGCCTAAAACTTCTTCCATTTGATCCGTGGGTAATAATGCTCCTTCATAATCAGCTAAAATCGCTTGTGCAATCGGATGTGTCGAATATTGTTCTACACTTGCAACATATTGCATGAATAAAGGTTCAACCATAGTAGTTTCAATTGATTGAACAGAAAAATCACCTTTTGTCAGAGTTCCTGTTTTGTCAAAAACCATGGTGTCTGTATGAGCTAATAATTCAAGGTAATTACTACCCTTCACTAATACACCCATTTTACTAGCTCCACCAATCCCTCCAAAAAAGCTTAAAGGTACCGAAATTACTAAAGCACAAGGACACGAAATCACTAAGAACGTCAAAGCTCGGTAAATCCATTCATCAAATCCTGTATTTGGTAACACAAGTGGTGGTAAAATGGCTAATAAAACAGCTAATACTACTACCACTGGCGTGTAGTAACGAGCAAATTTAGTGATGAAATTTTCTGCTGGTGCCTTTTTACTACTTGTATTTTCTACTAATTCGAGCAATTTACTAATGGTTGAGTTTTGATAATTTTTTTCTACTTCAACAACTAATGGTTGATTGATATTGATAAAACCACTTAATACTGACTCTCCTTCAAAAACTTCTTTTGGAACCGATTCTCCCGTCAATGCAGAAGTGTCAACTAATGACTGCCCACTGATGACTTTCCCATCTAATGGTACTCGTTCTCCTGGTTTAACAAAAACATGCTCCCCAATCATTACTTTTTCTGGCTGGGTTGTCACCAATCCAGCTTCTGTTTCAACATGAGCCACTTCTGGTCGAATCTCCATCAATGCACGTATCGATTTTCTTGATTGGTTGACTGCAAAGCCTTGGAAATATTCACCTACTTGATAAAACAACATGACCGCTACTGCCTCTAGATATTCACCAATCAACATCGCACCGATCGTTGCGATTGCCATCAAAAAATTTTCATCAAACAATTTACCTCTCGTAATGTTTAATGCAGCTTGTTTAATAACATCAAAACCAATAAATAAATAGACAAGTAAAAATCCAATAAAACGAATCGGTTCAGCTGGAGCCCAAATAAACAAGCCTAATAAGCCAATAGCTGATAGGACAATACGAATCAGATCCTTTTTTTCTTCATTTAATGTCGAAGTCACTTCTTCCATCTCTTTTACCTCAACTTCTGGTTCTAATTCCTTGATCACTTTTCTAGTTTCAGTTTCGATTTCACCTATCTTATCCTGATCTGCGTCAATCGTTAATTTACCTACAGCAAAGTTAACATTTGCTTGCTTTACCCCATTGATTTCGTTGATTCTTTTTTCGATTTTCATTGCACAGTTTGCGCAATCCAATCCTTCTAATCGATAGCTTTTCATGCTCTGACCTCCTCACTTTAAACATGAACGTTTATTCATGTATAATTATATATGAGTGGTCACTCATTTGTCAAACTAATACTTCTTCTATTTTTTATCAATCAAAAAAGCATTACCTTTACAATAAAAAAAGCGACTCATAAAGTGAAAACCATATCATCCATTGTAAGAGTACAGGAGTGTCACAAATAAAAAAGAACTGAACAACGGAATCTACACTTGTCCTTACCCGAACTAATCCATACCTAATAGCTATCTTATCAGCAATAAAAAAAATAAGCATTTCTCCTATTTGATTAAAACTCCCCCACTAGCCAAACGAGTGAGGGAGTTTTTTTATTGTTGTCGTATCTCTTCATCCTAAGCGATATCTATTTTACTGGGATTATTCCACTTCTATAGTCGCTAGTAGTTGTTGGAAACTATTCGTAGTACTTGTTCCTGGTCGATTACCTACTAATTTAACTGAAATGATATCGCCAGCAACCACGCCTTTACTGTAAGTCACCCGAACAGTCTCATTCATTTTTTTGACTGATGAATAGTAAGCTTTTCCTTTATAAGTTTCCGCGATATATGCATCATTTTTATAAAGTACGATTCGATTGTCTTGCTCAAATATTTCTCGATCAATATCCATCACTACTTTATTTCCAACTACTTGAATATCTTTCACGATCTGATCATATTCAGTCGCTGCTGATTCCAATTTTTTCTCTACTACATAGGTTTCTAACAATACTTTACCTGCAGAGCTTTGACCAGGTGATCCAGGCGCTAAATAAACTTCAATTTTTTCACCTTTGTTGCCTTCAAACCCACGACGTATCTTTACTAGTTCGTCTGTTATATCTTTGTAAGAGTAGTAAGCTTTACCATTATACGTTTCAAAATAATAGTTACCATCCAAATAAACCATCAGGCGTTGTTTGCTATTAAATTGTTCTGGCGTTAAGTTTAAGTAGATATATGGTTGGTGACTTTCTACTCCAACAGATAACAAAGTATTTTGGGATGTGTCATCTTCTGATTGGATATCGATATTTTTAAAAGTTGCCCAACCATTTCCCGTAGAAGAAAAACGGATAATATATGTATTGTCTTTTTCTGGTGTCGTAAAAGTAAACGAATGTCTTTCCCATTGTTCATTATTATGTGCCGATTCTTGTAAAGAAACAAATTCTTCTCCGTGATTCAATGTACCAAACTCGACTTTACCCGGAAAATTTTTACTTCCCGCAGCGTCATAAGAAAATGTGTAGGTCGTGTTGGGTTATAATTTCACATATTGATGGATATTTTCGCCCAACATTGCTTTCACATAAGAAACCCCATTTTCAGTTACCAGTGTTGGATTGTTCGATTCTGGGTTTGACACGATCCAATGATCTAAACCAGCGCTAAAATCCCCGTTACTGATAATCGAGTCCTCAACCACTTCTTTCAAGTTATCACTGATAGTAATAGCTTCCTTGCCTATGGTTGTTGCATGTACGCCTATAGAAGTTCCTAAAGACAGACAGGCAATACTTGCGACAAATACCTTCTTCATGTTATTTTTCATTCTATTTTCCCCCACTAATTGATTTCTGCTGTTACGATTAGGTAACGAGACTCATTCTATATTATCTCTGGAGATACTCTTTTATTTGCCTTGAATTTTCATGAACATTTTATTTTAAAGATCCTTTTTTACACAAAAAAAGAAATAAATCGCCAAATTCCCATTTTTCATCTCTCTATTTAGCAATCCTGCTAATGTTTACTAATTTTTTGGAATTGTCCATAATTTTTTTTTCCAAAAAAAGAAATTATCATTGCCGATAGCAGCTATTTCATTAGTACAATCCTTATAACGAGTAAGGAGGTTCCAACCAAGATGAAAGCGATATTATCCAAAAAACATTATATCCAATTAATTATTTTAGAAACATATTTAGCAAATGGACAAGTGACCGTTCAACAACTAGAAGAAACAACCCAAGCAACCAAGCAAACGATTCTTAAACAATTGAATGAGCTGGAAAATCGTGGCTTTTTTCAAGTGGAAAAGAAAAAAGATCATTTATTGCTGAGAAAAAATAAACCAATCAGCTATAGTGAAGTATACAGTTATATTTATCAAGATTCTGTACAGCTTCAATTTATTTCTCTGGTTTTTTCTCGTCCGTTTATAACAACTTCGGAAATTTTAAAAAAACTAAAAATCAGTAAATCTCAATTTCGCCGTATCAAAAAACAAGTAGCTGATTTTTTGAACTGCCATGATATTTGTCTGACTGACTCTCCTTTCTATTTTACAGGAGATTCATCTAAACTATATCAGTTTTTTTATGTCTTTTTTTCAGAAAAATATCACGCTAATACTCAATATATTCTTCCGAAAGAACAATTAATTCTTGATCAACTGTTGCAAGCATTTACCGAATTGCCCAACTTCTCTACTTCTCAAGAGCAACAACGATTAAGTAGCTGGATCTGGGTGACTATTAAGCTTAGTGTCCATATCCAAAAATCAACGACTTATTATAAATCAGCGGATAAAAATGCAATATCCTCAGCAACTTTACCATTTGATGATTCACGAATCGTCATTGATTATGCACACTTCAAAGAAGTATTCAAGCTTTCATATACGGGTGTCGTCCAATCAAATCTCTTAACATTTCAGTCAATGATGAAAGAACCAAAGCTTTCACTAGAAATGCAAGGGAAAAAGCAATCCTTGATTCAGTTGACAACTGAACTCTACCAGCTATTTGGAGAAAATAAAGAAATCGAGCTCCATTATTCGATCGATCAATCACTAACTTTGTCTGGAAAAATCAAATATTTGTTAAATGATCAAAAAAAACGATTTGTGATTGAATTTTTTAAGCAAAATGGGCGCTTTTCTGCCCATACTGCTAACCGACTGTTACAAAAATTGATCACTTTCAGAAATGAAATAAATGATGATCCTTTATTTTATGAATGGCTCTATCTTACGATTATCTATGATAAACACTTAAAGGAACTTATTAGAAAAAATCAACAGAAGAAAAAAATTGGTCTTGCTTTTACCTACGACCAAGTACATAGTGAATTACTGATTACGCTTCTTAAAACGAAATTGAATGAGTACGCAGTTTTTGAAATCATTGATGTCCAAGATTCTGTAATGAACGATCAAAATGCAGATTCCATCGATTACTGGATTTCTAATCTTCCAATAGCTCCTCAGAAAAACTGGCTACTTTTAGACAATTATCCTTCGCTAAAAGAGATTCGTACCTTAGAATTGCTTCTTCAGCAATCAACGATCCAACCATTAATTGAAGCTTTAAAAGAGCCATTACAAACTGACTAAGTTATAAAAAAACTGCAGAAAGTTAACCTCCTAAGAGGCCACTTTCTGCAGTTTTTTGTGGTTGAACCAGCTATTTCATTTTTATGGATAGATACGGTTTAACAAACGTGGGAATGGAATTGCTTCACGCACATGGTCGATACCTGCGATCCAAGTAACTGTTCGCTCTAAGCCCAATCCAAATCCAGAATGTGGCACTGAACCATATTTACGCAAATCAAGATACCAAGAATATTCATTTTCGTCTAAACCATGATTTTTGATCTGTTCTAATAAGAATTCATAATCCGTTGCCCGTTCACTACCACCAATGATCTCACCGTATCCTTCTGGTGCGATCATATCGGCACAGATCACTACATCTTCACGAGTTGGATGTGGTTTCATATAGAAAGGTTTGATTGCTTTTGGATAATTCAAGATAAATACGGGTTGTTCAAATGAATTGGCAATGAATGTCTCATGCGGAGAACCAAAATCATCGCCCCACTCAATATCATCAAACCCATTTTTCTTCAATAATTCAATCGCATCATCATAAGAGATACGTGGGAATGGTAACTTCGTATAAGTTTTCAATACTTCTTTGTCTCGTTCCAAGACATCTAATGCGTAATCACAGTGATCCAATACATTTTGTACTAAGAAAGCAACATATTGTTCTTGGACCTCTAGACTTTCTTCTTGATGTGTAAATGCCATCTCAGGTTCAATCATCCAAAATTCGATCAAATGACGACGTGTTTTTGATTTTTCTGCACGGAATGTTGGACCAAAGGAGAATACTTTACCAAAAGCCATCGCTGCAGCTTCCATATATAATTGACCACTTTGTGACAAGTACGCTTTTTGGTCAAAATAGTTCGTTTCAAATAAGTCAGTCGTTCCTTCTGGTGCAGAACCAGTTAAAATTGGAGGATCGATTTTGACAAAGTTATGGTTATTAAAGAACTCATATGTTGCACGAATAATTTCATTTCTGATTTGCATGATTGCATGTTGTCTGGAAGAACGTAACCATAAATGACGGTGATCCATCAAAAAATCAGTTCCATGTTCTTTAGGTGTGATGGGATAATCATGACTTTCACTGACAACTTCGATTGTCTTAATCCCGATTTCGTAGCCAAATTTTGAACGGCTATCTTCACGGATTTCTCCGGTCAAGATGATTGATGTTTCTTGGTGAAGATTTTTCGCTAATTGAAATACTTCTTCTGGAACTTCACTTTTCACAACTACTCCTTGAAAATAAGCCGTTCCATCTCTTAGTTGTAGAAAAGCAATTTTTCCGCTTGAACGTTTATTTGCTACCCAAGCGCCAATCTTTACTGTTTCTCCTACATGATTTTTCGAATCAATGATTTGAATTGTTTCCACTTATGACTCTCCTTCGCTCTACCTTAATTATTAGGATTATATTTGACTTTTACTCTCAATAAATTGCGCAATACGTCGGACTGCTTCTTCCAAAGTTCCAAGATCCGTTGCATAACTTAATCGCACATTTTCTGGCGCACCAAACCCTTCACCAGTTACTAAAGCAACACCCGTTTCCTCTAATAGATCTTCTACCCACTTCGTGACATTCTCATAACCGCACATAGCCAACGTTTCTTTTACATTCGGAAACAAATAAAAAGCACCTTGTGGTTTATTAAGTGTCACTCCAGGTAAGTTTGAAACAAGTGGATATAAGATATTTAGGCGTTCTTCAAATGCCACGCGCATTTCTTCCACTGGATCTTGCTCACCAGTCAACGCTTCAATCGCAGCATATTGGCTGACTGCTGTTGAATTACTTGTTGATTGAGAAGCAATTGCAATCATCCCATCGATGATTTCTTGGTTCCCCAAAGCATAGCCGATTCTCCATCCCGTCATTGCATAAGTTTTTGAGACCCCATTGATGATGATCGTTTGCTTACGAATAGCTTCAGAGATTGTTGCAATTGGAGTAAACTCATTGCCATTATAAACTAAACGTCCATAAATATCATCTGCAACTATCAAAATATCATGTTTGACAGCCCATTCTCCGATTGCTTGCAGCTCTTTTTGATCATAGATCATTCCTGTCGGATTCGAAGGAGAGTTGATGATCAATGCTTTCGTTTTAGGGGTTCGTGATGCTTCTAGCTGGGAAACAGTTATTTTAAATCCATTGTTTTCCTCGCCTTTAACAAATACCGGTCGACCTTCTGCTAATTTTACTTGCTCTCCATAACTTACCCAATAAGGTACTGGGATGATCACTTCATCTTCAGGATCTAAAATCGTCTGAAAAAGGGCATATAACGCAAATTTTGCACCATCCGTTACAATCGTTTGAGAAGGTTCATAGGTGATCCCATAATACTCCTTGATATAATCGACAATTGCTTGGCGTAGTTCAGGAATCCCTGCGCTCGGCGTATAGTAACTTGCTTTGCCGTTTCTAATTGCCTGAACCGCCACTTCTTGGATATTTTCGGGCGTTGCAAAGTCAGGTTCTCCGACCGTTAGACTTAAGATATCTTTTCCTTGTGCTTTCAAAGCTTTTGCTTTTGCTGCTGCAGCAAGCGTCACAGAAGGTTCTAATTGTTGTACTCTTTTTGACAGCTTCATCCTACTCATCCTTTACAAATTATATTCCAGTGATAGTTTTTATTTCTTTCCCTGACTCGAAAGAAAGCAAATAATAATTGAATTGATCCTTTGAATTTTTTCCAACAACTTCCCATACAGCTTGATTATCGTACATTCCTAGTGAAGCTTTTTCAATTTGGACTTCTGGATGAGCTTGAGCAATTTTTTCTTTTGCTTCTTGTTCAGTTATCCCATCTTTTTGAGCTAATATTTTGACCTTTTCGCCCGATTTAGGAATAATGACCGCAATTTCTTGCCCTTTATCGTTTTTACCAGTCAAAGAAAAGTAAGTATGATTCCGAGTAAACCAATAAAAGTGATCTGCTTCTTCAAGTCCTGCGTATTTTTTAGCAATCTCAATTGCTTCTTGTTTGGCTTGCATCCTTGGGCGGCTCGCACGTAAATAAAAAATCGAACTAAATACGATGATCGCTAATAAAGCGATAATCAACCCTAGTAATACATGATTAATTGTTTTTTCTTTCGGAGATTCTTGCTTTTGTTTTGATTGTTTCTTCAAGGATCGTCGCTCCTTTTATATTCGCTAAGTTTTATTATAGCAGATTTTTCATGCGAAAATAGATTGTCTGAAGAAGTTTATTCTTCGTTTTTCTTTAAGAATTTTGGGATATCTTTGCAAATATCGACCAATGTTTCTTCTTTGATCGTAATATTCTTCGGTAAGGCCTGCAAGATCCGATTACTGTATTTCGCAGACAGTAATCGACGATCCAGAATCAATAAAACGCCTCGATCTTCTTCACCACGAATCAATCTTCCTAAGGCTTGTCTCAATTTTAAAGCAGCTTTAGGGATCGATTCTTGATAGAATGGGTTGATTCCTTCTGATTCAAGGTAGGTATTCCTTGCCTTCACCATCGGTCGTAACGGATTGTCAAAAGGTAAGCGGGTAACCACGACAATCTGTAAAGCATCCCCCGGTAAATCCACACCTTCCCAAAAACTATCAGCTCCAAATAAAACACTCATTTCAGACAGCATGAATCGTTTCAACAATTTCTGTCGGCTACCACCGATCCCTTGGGCTAAGATTTCCCGTCCTTGCTCTAACATGGATAAATGAATCGCCTGATAAACTTTTTGTAAAATATCATGTGACGTAAACAAAACCAAGATTGGCCGCTTTTCTTGTAAGATCAATTGAGACAACGTCTGAGACAAATAGTCCACGTATTGTTGCTGATCAACTTGACTAATTGACGGTGCTTCTTTGGGTACATAGATACGGGCTTGTTTTTCGTAATCATAAGGAGATGCGATCACTTTCAATGGTGTACCTTCAATTCCTAAACGTTTCGCAAGATACTGACGATTCGGTCCCACTTTAAGCGTGCCGCCAATATATAAAATATGCGTGTAGCGCGGATACCAAACTGTTCTTTTCAGTGAGGCTGCCTTGAAATCGTGAAGATGAAAAATCGTTTGTTGCGCCGTTTTGTTGGGAACAAACCAATGGATCAAATTTTCATGCCAATCTTCCAGCCACTGTTCCATCAAAGTTGCTTGCTTTTCCATTTGATCGAATAATTGATAAAGAGTGGCTAAATCAATGCGCATTTGTTTCGTCCAGCTTTCTTGAATGATTGTCAAACTTAAGCGCATTTGGTCTTGTAGTTGTTTGATTTCACGATAAAACACATGGAGATGGTCAATTGCAAGGCTCGACTCAAATGGTAACTGCGAAAGCATTTCTTGAGTAACCATCATTTCTTCTGGATACTGACCGTTTGTTTGCTTTGCCGCAAATTGATTCAGTCCTTCTGCCAGAAAAATTTGCGCTTCGTTAAGTGCGTTTAACTCCTCTTGGTAAATCTCTAACCAACGTTGAACTTCGTGGTTTTCTGGTAAATACGCTTTGATCCGGTCAAACAAATGATCCGATTCGTTAAACTGTTGGATTTGTTTGAAAAAATACGCAATACTTAAGCGGCGATCATTGACTTTCTCTGCAATATCAGGCAAATGATGCGCCTCATCGATCAATAAATATGGACTCTCTGGTAACAATGGTCGCTTTCTTTGGGTTTCTTGGACTAAAAAAGCATGATTCACAATCAAAAAATTGCTTTGCTGGATCTTTCTCTCTAAAAAACGAACAAAATCTTGTGTATAAAACGGTTGATTTTTAGCTAAAAATGAAGTCCCCCGATGGGCAATCTCACTAAAAAGAAGATGATTCAAGTTGGTCAAATGCAATTCGTCTAAATCACCGGTTTTTGTTTGAGTCAACCAAACAAGGATTGCCATTTGGTAAAGTAAATACTGTTTTTGTTCTTTTGGCGCTTCAAGGGTCGCTTTAAACCTTTGTAAATCGATATAATGGCGATAACTTTTAATCACTGTTGCTTGAATCGGCTGATCCAACAATTGATTTAACAGTGGGATATCTTTTTCCATGATCTGTTGCTGGAGTACCAGTGAGACAGTACTGATGATCGCCGGCTTTTCAGGAGTGGCTAAATAGCTGAGTGGGAGTAGATACCCGATCGTTTTTCCCATTCCAGTAGCGGCTTCAATCATCAAATCTTTGGACTCATCTTTGGTAAAATGGTCGTATACTGCATTCATCAAGCGATTTTGTTCCTTACGATACATCAATGTTTTCCCAAATATCTTTTCTTTAGCTTGTTTCTTTCTAGGATAAACTTGCTCGTTGTAATGAATGCTGGTATAAAGATCTACTTCTTTTTTTTGCAAAGCTAACCCATCGATTATCTCTAATTCTTCGTTTAACGGCTGAGGTTGTTCTCTCATCTCTTCCATCACACTTTGAATAAATCGACTTGTATCCATTCCAGTTTGCCCACTTAATGCATAAATGGCTTCTAATGTGACTAATGGTAAACGGCGCATCCGTTCTTCAATCAATAGAAGAAGTTGGGCAGTCACTTCGGCATCACTATCAGCTTGGTGTGGGTTTTCATGAATAAAGCCTAGACTCTCTGACAGATCAGCCAATCGAAAGCTTGGCTCACTTGGCAAGAAGATTTGAGCTAATTCAACAGTATCGATGCCAGGAATCTTTAATCCCGGTGTTTGGCACCTTAATAGCTCCTGATTAAGAAAGTTATAATCAAAATAAATATTATGAGCAACAAAAATCGTATCCGCCAACAGATTATAGATGGTTGCGGCCACATCTTCAAAATAAGGTGCTTGTTGGACACGACGATTGGTAATTCCTGTCAGATGTTGGATTTGTTTGGAAATCTTGCGTCCGGGATTAATATCAATCGAAAAACGAGAAGTGATTCGACCACCTTCAATCATGACACATCCAAATTGGATAATGCGATCTTCTTTTGGATTTGTCCCAGTCGTTTCAATATCGACAACTGCATAAGTTTTTGATTTCAAATTTACTTCCTCTTCTCTTGCCTTTAAATGTTCTCTTGCGATTATACTACAATCACAAGAAAATTTCTTAATCTCTCTTTCCATTTGTGAAAAAAAACCTTTATATTATTGGTTCACTTTCTAAATCATCTGATCACCTTACCTACCGGCTGATTACTCAACTACCTATTGATGCAGAATCAATTCCACTTATCTGAAGAACGTATTTAACTTCGTGATTGATCCAAAACAAAAAAGCTCGACAACTACAATGTAGTTATCGAGCTTTTATTCAAATCAATTAATTAAGCTTTAACAACGTTAGTTGCTTGAGGGCCACGTTGACCTTCTTCAACGTCAAAGTTTACTGTTTGACCTTCTTCAAGAGTTTTGAATCCGTCGCCTTGGATAGCTGAGAAATGAACGAATACATCGTTACCGTTTTCTGCTGTAATGAATCCAAAACCTTTTTCTGAGTTAAACCATTTTACTGTACCTGTTTCCATAATAAAAATCCTCCTTGTGTTTCAACACATATTTTGCAATTACTTGAATGGTGTATATCTGGAAGATGTTTATTTGAAACATGCCACAGATTACCGAACAAAAACTACACTCTTAATATATCATATCGGTTACAAAATAGCCACTATTTTCCCTTCTTTTTTTCCTTTTCATCTGGTGTTTTCTGACAAAAACGAGAAAAAGAGGGATATCTCTGTATTCCGTCCTAACAAATATGGAATCGTTTCCTTATAATTCAGACTTTCTCTAACGATTTTTTTTGATAAGATTCCCCATAAGAACGATAGTTGATAGTAAAATAACACCAGTTGAATTGATTTCTTCTACTTTTTATTTTTTAACTATAAACAAGACTGAGGAAAAAATTTCCCCAGTCGTGCTCTTTCATTTCTTTATTCAAAATGCAAAATCTCATGGCACTCTATTAGTAACGAAGGATTGCTACTAAACTTTTCTCATCTGGCGCCTCTTTTTGTTCAAGAATGACTACTTGTCCTCCGTTCATGATGACATTATCTGCCAATTCATTTAAAACTTGACGGCGGTCATACTCTGTTTCTGGATCTTCTCCAAATCCATCCACTAAGTTAGACGTAGCAATAAACAAGTGAGAAATTTTCCCTTCTTTAGCAGCTGGAACGATATCCACTAGTTGATCGATAAATTTCTTATCTAACAAACGATTATACCCTTCTGCTTCTTTCGCAGCTAATTCCTCAGAGAGTTTTTTAGCTCCTGCTTCGATTTCTTTTAACGATAATTGTGCAGGTGAGGCAGAGATCGCCACATCAGAACAATAGTACGGATTTTTAGCAATTTTTTTGAACATCGTTTGGTTTTCCGGTAACGCAAAGAGATAAATTGGGCGTTTTTCAGGATTGTCAAAGGTATCCTTAAGATAATCATCAACTGCTTGATAATAATTGACCCAGTCGATCTCTACTTCCTCATCTTTTGGATTGACACCATGAAACGTAGCTCCCTCACTACCATTTGAAGTATAGTTTAATCCGCCACCTGTTAACTCAGAACCTAAAGCTGTTACTACATCTTTCGGTGCATCTTCCGGTAATTTTACTTCAGTTACCTGCTTATTGTTTACTTCGTACAACTTCATTGAATCACGATTCAATCCTAGTAGATAATAAGCGTAGTTAAAGTGACTATTTTTGATAATCGCTAGAAGATATGGCAGATCACTCACATAATATTGGTCATCTACAGGAATACCTAAGCGATGGATATACGTATGTTCTGGAGATAAGATGACAGCCACGCTTGTTGTAGCGCTTCGCCAAAATGAAGCATCTTCTAACAAACTAGTGATTTTTTCTTGGAACAAGGACCAGTCATGTTCAGCATATTTTTTTTCAAACCGTTTTTTTGCTTCTTTCGCAAAATTTTTGAACTTGATTTGATCTTTTTCTACATCTTGATGTGCGACATGGGTGTTCAACATAATCGTGACGAATGGGCCTGTAGCACCTTCTGAAGTCAGCTGTGACAATAATTCTTTCGCCATTTTTGTCATAATCGTATCCCTCCTAAAAAAAGTCATTCCTTTACTATAAGTAAAGTCTACCACAACAAATTTTTTCGAGATAATAAAACGAATTTTAATAAATCGACTTATTTCTATTTTTGTTTTATTTAATTAATTTCATAATTATTTCATACTTTACTCAATCATTCCTTTCATTTCTTAAAAAGAAATTCAATTCTTTTTGCTACACTAAGAGAAAATAAATGAATGAGGTGATCACATGCACATATTCATGATCTTCAGTTTATTAACCCTAACTGCTGTTACTATTTTTGTTGCTTCTCGATTGAATGAGCCAGAAGTGCAACCGGTAAAAATTCGTAGCAAAGATCAAGAGAAGTAACCACTTTTCTCCTTTTTCTATAAATATCTTTTATTATGTTTTTATCAGAAATATTGAAACTACTCTATCTCTTTGATAAAATTTTAATTTATAGGAAAACTATTAGAAAACAAGGAGAAAATAAATGCCTCAAAAAAAATTACGATTGTTCATGTTATTAACAAGTTTGATCTTGTGCCTCACTGCGATTTTACCAATCACAGCAGTTCACGCTGACAAATCATTCAAAGTCAATGCAAAAGCCGCTTTTGCTGTTGATGCAGAGAGTGGTAAGATCCTTTATGATCAAGATGGAGAAAAACCAATGGGAATTGCTTCAATCACCAAAATAATTGGTCTTTATATCGTTCTTGATCAAGTAAAAGAAGGAAAACTGACTTGGGATGAAAAAGTGCCAATTTCAGATTATGCTGAAAAATTGAGCGTTGTTCCTGACTTGTCAAACGTACCTTTGCACAAAGAGAACAGCTATACGGTCAAAGAACTTTTTGATTCAGCCTTTATTCAATCTGCTAACGCCTCAATGGTAGCTTTAGCCGAAAAAATAGCTGGCAGTGAAACAAAGTTTCTTGAATTGATGAAAAAACAATTAAAAGATTGGGGTATTAACGACGCAACGATTGTGAACGCCTCTGGATTAAATAATTCCTATCTCGGTGAGAATCGTCCTGAAGGTACCTCGGAAACAGAAGAAAACCAAATGTCAGCCAAAGATGTTGCGATTGTTGCCAGACACTTGATCTTAGATTTCCCTGAGGTATTAAAAGTGACAAATACTACTAATGAAACATTCGGCGAAGGGACTCAGTCACCTGTCGAAATGGTGAATTGGAATTGGATGCTTTCTGGGTTTGTTAACTACAAAGAAGGCGTAGATGGTTTAAAAACTGGTACAACTGAATTTGCTGGTGCTTGTTTTGTTGGAACGATCAATAAAGAGGGTAGACGAGTCATTACGGTTGTTTTAAATGCCGATGACCATGCAACAAATCCAAGTGCCCGCTTCAACGAAACCGGACGCTTAATGGATTACTGCTATGATAATTGGTCAATTAAAGAACTTGGAAAGTCCAATGCAAGTATTCCAGATTTAAAAAACTTAGCAGTGAAAGATGGCAAAGAAACTTCAGTAGCTGTTGCCTTAAAAAATCCTGTAAAAGTTTGGGTAAGAAATGGTATGGATACTGGTAAATTAAAAATTACTCCTACCCTTGATAAAAAAGTCGTAACGAATAATCAAGTAGCAGCCCCCGTCAATAAAGGTATGAAGGTAGGGACAGCAACGATTACCTTAGCCGATGATTCACTGGGCTATTTGGAAGACAATAAAGAACCAACCACAGATATTATTACTGCTAAATCAGTTGAAAAAGCAAATATCTTTGTGATTGGTTGGCGACATGTTACTGATTTTTTTAGTAATTTGTTCTAATCCAGCTAAAATACCAACAAGTAGAATGTAGAATTTTAAGTACACCTCTTAAGTCAGAATGTCATTGTCTAACTTAGGAGGTGTACTTTTATCTAACAATCCCTGCTACATGCCTCAAGTTTTCCTTTTTTTAGTTTTTAATTTTTCAGAACAGCTTTTTTCTCTAATTTTAGCTATAATAGTAAAGGTTGTGTCAATTTTATTGATTTTATCTTTCAATCAATCGTTTTTGCGTAAATTGGTATCAACCTAAACAAAACACGTTTTATTTCGTGTTCACTAAACGAAAGGAGTTAATTCTATGAATTTGACAAGAGACCTGACTTTCTTGGTTCTCTATGTTTTAGGGTTTACCGGTATTCTTTATTGGCGCCGTCGTCAAAGTGATCCTGCTCTGTTCTTTTATTGTGGATCTTGGACATTTATGATGATGGTCACTTACTTCATTGTTTTGGAAATTTCTTATTCCACCTTTTACTTTTTGATCCCACTTGTTTTTTTCAGTATTTTTGCATTCTCCTATTTTACTGAAAAACGCAAACTATTGAACGGGGTATTGTTCAATTTCTTTTTAATTAGTTTTGGCGGCTACTTAGTCACCTTGCTGCTTGAAACACAAAATATTTTTATTGGTGGTTTATTTGCAATAATTGCTATCCCCGTTTTGTTGATCTTGTTATTTGGCGTTTACATTTTGATCGTCTTTTTATTTTGGAACGGGTTATTAGTTTTAAAAAGAGAATCTCGCTCATTAGCCAATCTCTTAACTTTATTATTAGCAATCTTTTTGACGTTATATACTATATTTCAAATCTTCTTTATCCAATATTTCCCACAATGGTTCAATGTATTATTCACGGCTGTCCCATTGATTCTGTTTTATCTTTTTGTGGTTTTCTATAACTTTATAACCGTTTCTTTTTTGTATCAGTTCAACCGTCCACGATACAACCAAAATTACATTATCGTTTTAGGGGCTGGTCTACTAAATGGCGAAACGGTATCCCCTCTTTTAGCAAAAAGAATCGACAAAGCGATCGCCTTTTATTGGGCACAAAGTAAAGCAACCTTGAACCCGCCTATTCTATTGATGTCTGGTGGTCAAGGATCAGATGAAAAAGTGCCGGAAGCAATTGCGATGAAGCAATATGCTTTAGCTAAAGGCATTCCTGAGAGAGATATCTTGGTGGAAGCCAATTCAAAGACAACTTTAGAAAATATGCGTTTTTCTAAAGAACTCATGGATCAACAAACTGGTGGGCCATATCGAGCGATTTTCACTTCTAATAATTACCACATCTTCCGTGCAGGTCTTTATGCAAAGCAAGCTGGTTTAAAAGCGGATGGAATCGGAGCGAAAACTGCCTTTTACTACTTGCCGAATGCATTTTTGCGAGAATATATCGCCATCTTGGTTCTGCACAAAAAAAGACACTTGATCGTTGGTGGCTTAATCGTGCTATTTACCGTATTATTCGCAGCTTTGAGCATCTTTATTTAAATAAGGCATTTGGGTGCCCCCCAAATGCCTTTTACTTTTTGTAATCTTTCCTTTTGCAACAACTATTTTCGTGTTTTCGTTCTCCCCTTAGATCGCTCAGACTGTTTCTGACTTCCCATCATTGGCAGGAAAAGAATTCCCTTTTTCACTACTACTTTTTGTGCTGAATAAATTCCACTATTACCAGAACACATGAAGCTCACCAGACAGATCATAAAGAAATAACTGGCTGCTTGTCCACCGAACAATTCGATTCCCATAACAAAACAAGCAATGGGTGTATTTGTTGCTCCTGAAAAGACGCCAATGAATCCCAAGGCTGCTAAAAAAGGAATGGACACATGTAAGATTGGTGCTAGAGCAGCACCTAATGTCGCTCCGATTTCAAATAAAGGAGTTACCTCTCCACCTTGATAACCAGCACCTAAAGACAAGACAGTAAATCCAAGCTTTCCAAGAAAATCATAGAAATGGGCGGTACCATTAAAGGCATCAGTTAACAAAGGCAAACTGAGCCCCAAATATCTTTGGGTTTGCAATAAGAGCGCTGCGATGACGACCACAGCTCCGCCAATAAAATTACGTAGAACTGGACTAGCCATTCTTTTGGCATACCAAGTTTTCAAAAAAACGATCGAACGACTAAATACCCAACCAATCAGACCAAAAGCAATGCCTGCAACGAATAATTTAAAGAAAAGAGATACATCCCAATTTGGAATCGTCCCCATAGGGTAATGGATATGTTTCACCCCAAAGCTTTCAGTCACAAAGTTAGCAAACAGTGCTGCAAAAAAACTTGGAAATAAGGCTTCTGTTCTAACTTTTCCAATTGCTAAAACTTCTAACCCAAATAGTGTTCCAGCCAGAGGCGTACCAAAAACGGAACTAAAACCAGCACTGATCCCGCTGATCACCAATAACTCCCGTTCCACTTTATTTAACTGAAAGAGACGGGCTAAATTTTCTGCTAAAGCGCCTCCCATTTGCACAGCTGTTCCTTCTCGTCCGACAGAACCACCAAATAAATGGGTGGTAATCGTTCCAAATAACGTTAAAGGAATCAGGCGTAAAGGAATTTTTTCTTCCCCACCATTTCCTTGATCAATCACTAAGTTATTTCCTCTACCAGAATTTCCTCCGTACTTACTATATAAAAAAGCAAAAATTCCACCACTTACTGGTAAAAGAAACAACAACCAGGGTGAAGCAAGGCGTATATTAGTAACCCATGTTAAACTATTGAGAAAAAAGGCTGATAAACTCCCCATAAAGATTCCCAATAACAATGTGATCAATAGCCACTTGACCATGTATACGACGACCCTAATTGGGTCAGGTAATCGATTTTCCATCTCTTTTCCTCCTCAAAAAAACGCCTACTAAAAAAAGGGGTATCCCGATTCTTAGTAGGCGTCATTAGTTATCTTAAGATTAACGTTTAAAGGCGAACACCATCACCTATTCACTTCATCAATTAAAATAGCATATATTTATGAAAAATACAATGAAATTATCCTTCTTTTTTTACAATCTCAGTAAATTCATAAAAAGGAGTCAATTGGACTAAATTGTGGTTACAATGCTCACTATCATGGCAAATATAGTTTCCTTTTTTCGTATAGGTGCCATCTGAATTCGATTTTGTTGTTGCTAAAAAGAGTGACACACTCGAAGTTTTTTTACAAATCGTACAAATCCCTTTCGTAATGGTCGGGGACAAAGTCCCGCGAATACCGTTTAACTTCCCTGATTCATCATAATAAACAAGAAATTTTTTCTGGGTACCAGGATCATTCCATCCAATATAGGTGTGTTCTCTTAAATCCAAATGATTCCAATCAGGTTGTTTTAACTTTTTCACTTTTCGGAATAATTTTTCGATTTGAGCTTTCGAAGGTTGCTCAAAAGGTTGAACTGATTCTTTTAATTCTTCTAATAAGCGTTCAGCAGTTTCTTTGGTCAAAGAAGTATCTAAGATGTTTTCTAAGAAAAGGTTCATCCTTTGTGAGGGTTCTACTAGTTCCTCTATTCTCTCCACAGCTAATGCTTGGACCGTTTCGATCGTTTTAGAATCGTTTACTGAATGATAGACTGATATTAATTGTTCGACTTCTCTTTTAATAAAATAATATTGATAAGGTTTAATTGTTTTTTCCATGACTTTGAGTCCTTTCTTCTTTCAAGTGAATGTACTTTGAAGAAAAGAACTTCAACAAAGTACGTTAGTTAAAGCTTTTCCACTCTTTTAAATAAGATCCATATGGCATCTTATCATCACCCCCTTTAATTTTGTTTCAACAACTTGTACTTGATACAAAGTAAACAGTAAAAATCATGGTTCGTCAATAAAAAAAAACCTGAGAAATTTTATGAAATTTCTCAGGAAGAATTCTTAATCACATCGTATTAAATCGATTGTTCTTTGCCGAAATATCTTTGCCATTTTTGTTTCATCGAAGCAGTCATTGGCTGCGCTGCTTCTTTCACAGCACAATATTTGTCGACAAACGTCACAATATAGCTTTCTTTATACTTAGGCGGTGCGATCGTAGCGCCCCACATATGTTTTAAGATGATATCACGCTCTAAATCGGATAGGTCAGTAATTTTTTCTGCATTTTTCACTGCGATCCTTGGATGGATATAAGCATGCGTTCCTTCATCAAATTTTGTTGTACGCCAATCATAGTAGAAAAGATCATGCAAAAGACCTGCACGTGCAGTCGCTTTTGCATTACCGCCCCATTTTTTGGCTAATTTATAACTATAGTAAGAAACACTAAGAGAATGCTCTAATCGAGTGGAGTGGACATGTTGTGTATAATTGGCTAATTTCTTCACTGCATCTGTTGCTAATAGATCTTCTACATAAGACATATATTCTTCGTCTTCACGCCATTTTTCTGTCATAATTATTGATCTGCCACCTTTTTTGAATTTCATTTTCCTTTGAAATTGATCCTAGTATACCATTAGTGTTCGGAATATTCTAGTGAGGTTCCATCAAAATGTAGAAAGCTTAATAGTTCCTTAATCATAAAGAGAAATGGTAAAGTACGATGCCTGCTGCCACTCCTACATTTAATGATTCAGCATTTCCGCGAATCGGAATATAGATATTTTTATCCGTCAAGGAAAGAATTTCGGGCCGCACGCCTTGCCCTTCATTCCCCATGACAATTGCATACTTCTCAGGAACAGTTACCTGTTCTAATGAACGAGCATCCTCGTTCAATTCCGTTCCATAGATATTAAAATTGTGTTCCTTTAAAAGCGGGATCATTTGCTCAAGGTCTGTTTGAAGTATTGGTAGATGGTAATTGCTCCCCTGCATACTTCTTAACACTTTTGTACTATAAATGTCAGCTGATCCTTTTCCTAAAACGACACCAGATAGTCCAAAAGCATCTGCCGTACGAATCATTGTTCCAACATTCCCAGGATCTTGGACATTATCTAACAATAACCATCCTCCAGTTAATTCGGGCATGTTTACTTTTTCGTAGAGCATAACGGCTAAGATACCTTGGGGTGTTGGCAAATCTGATACCACAGCCATGACTTCATTCGTTACCAAGGTACAAGGGATGTCTAAATGGTTTTTAAGCCACTCCTCCCACTCTTCTAACCCTTTTTCTGTGATTAAGATTTCTTTTACTTTGGCATGAGAAGCAACTGCCTCTTCAACCAAATGGAATCCTTCGAGTAGATACTCGCCTGTTTCTTCCCGGTATTTTTTCTTATGTAGTTTTTTCAATTCTTTGATTCTTGGATTTTTTGCTGATTGGATTTCTTTCACATTTTTCACCTCACTTAATTATAGCATGAATTCGAACCTTGAACTTGTTACAACATCAAAAAATCGGTATCATTAATTTAAAAAGCAAGGAAAGAAAGGTGGATATGATGAAAAAAATCAAGATGAACGTTCAAGGACGTGTCCAAGGTGTTGGCTTTCGTTATATGACAAAAATCGTTGCCGATCAATTAGGGATCACAGGCACAGTTAAAAACGAAGAAGATGGTTCGGTGACAATCGAAGCATGTGGCGATGAGGAAACGATCAAAAGATTCATTGAAGAAGTAAAGGATTCTCCAAGTCCTAGTGGTCGCGTACAATACGTTGACTTGCAAGATAATCCGATGATGGAAGAACGAAAAAAATTTGATGTGATCGGCTAATTTACTGATTCTGAATGGACGAAACACGCAAAAGGTAGTTCTATTTACACTATGAGAAGGCTCACATGACTTTAAGAAAGTTTGACGATAAAGGACTTTTTTTAAAGAAACAACGTGCCTTCTCTCTTCTAATCGTCCCTCACTCGTTTGATCGTTTTTGCTTCTGTTTAACCGATGGCTTTTCTCCCTTTCCTTTTTGTGGTTTGACAAATAACTTTTTTATTTTTTTAAGACCATATAGGTAGGAATCTATGAATTTTCTATAAAGTAGATTGAATTGTGTGTGCTTTTTTAGTATAGTTAATTTTGTGTAAAAATTATAAAAGAGGAAGTATTTTATGAATAAATGGAAAAATTGGGTATTGGGTTCTGGCCTTGTCACAGTCATGCTTTTCTTATCTGGTTGTGTTCGTCTGGATTCAAATGGTAACCCTGACACATCAGGTATCGTGTACCGAGTATTAGTCCATCCAATGGGACAAGCGATTACATATTTAGTGGAGAACTTCAACTGGTCCTATGGTTGGGCTGTTATTTTAATGACAGTCATCGTTCGTATCATCATTTTGCCATTAGGTATTAGTCAATCGAAAAAGACAATGATCCAATCTGAAAAAATGCAAGCATTGAAGCCGCAAGTCGAAGCCGCTCAACAAAAACTAAAAACGGCGACTACTCGTGAAGAACAAATGGCTGCACAAGCTGAAATGCAACAAGTTTATCGTGAAAATGGGTTAAGTATGACTGGCGGGATTGGCTGCTTGCCTCTCTTGATCCAAATGCCGATCTTTTCAGCCCTTTATTTCACAGCTCGTTATACAGAAGGCATTCGTGAATCCTCTTTCTATGGGATCGACTTAGGACACCCTAGTTTTGTATTAGTTGCGATTGCTGGTGCTGCTTATTTACTTCAAGGATATATTTCAACAATCGGTATCCCTGAAGAACAAAAGAAAACAATGCGTACGATGCTTATCGTTTCGCCTGCGATGATCGTCTTCATGTCGATCAGTGCGCCAGCTGGAGTCACACTTTATTGGGTAGTTGGTGGTATCTTTAGTTGTTTGCAAACCTTCATTACAAATGTCATCATGAAGCCTAAATTAAAAGCTCAAGTGGCAGAAGAGTTAAAACAAAATCCACCGAAGCAAGTCGTAACACCTCGTAAAGACGTGACACCTGCGGATAGCGAACAACCAGTGAAGAAACAAGTCAAAGCACCTAAAAACCAAACAGGTCGTAACGCTGGAAAACAACAAAAACGGAAATAACTAAGCATTTCGTTTATTTCTCAAAATAGCTAAAATAAAAAAGGAAGAGAGAACGCCTCTCCTCCTTTTTTATTTTGTCCTCTGATCATTGACTATTCTTCTCTATATTGCCGAATCAATGGTTCGGATTGAATGAAAATCAGTGTAAACATTTTTCTTTTCACTAGCAGCAACCACTTTCAAGGTCTTTGACCTGTTGTTTGTCATCATTAGATTTTCTTTTTGATCTTCAATAAATCAACTAGTGGATTGACTTTCGTTATCGTTGTGATTGCGAGATAGATTGGACAAGCAATGACGAATTGGATCAGATTGGTTCGGATATTACTCGTTAAATGACCTGTTAAAAACCTGGTGATCAAACACATGATCAATCCAGCAATTATAAACATCCCGATTTTTCTGAGAGAAAAGGTAAACGTCGTCTGTTTTAGAAAAGCTCTTGTTCTTACAACTGTAACGAAACTTTCGGCGAGAATAGTTGAAAATACGACGCCCAAAAAGCCAATAGACGGCAATAGTATGAGATTTGCCACAAGATTGATGATAGCTCCAATGATTACTGAACGATTATACTCTTTAACCTGACCGATTGGCATTAGATATTGTCTAGAAATCGCCATGCCTAAAGGAACGATCACAATCAAAACCGTAAAATATGGAATAATTTGAGTGATGTAGCTAAATTTTTCGCCAAAAAACCAAGGAACGAGCTTGTCATAAACTGTCAACATCCCAAACATGATTGGAATCGAAAAAAACAATTGTAAATGAATCGTTTTTTCCATCGTGCGAACGATTTTCTCCATATTTTTTTTTGCAAAAAAACTTGTCATATGGGGAAGTAAGACGATGTCTAAGGTAGTTATGATCGTGATGAATACGGTATTCAATTGCAGAGAATTGGTAAAATAGCCCACTGCAACACTTCCTAATGTGAAACCTAAAAGGGTCTTATTCAAATTGGTATACAACATGATCGCAATTTGAGGAATAAAATAATCAAAAGAGCCCTTTAAATGACTAAGACTTTTCTTTAAATCAACTTTCGTCAAATGAATGTATTTAGGAATAAAGAACCAGACACACACTTGTGAACAAACTAAACCTAGTCCTTGAATCAAGGTATATTTTAACGTGTCGTCTTCGTTTTTAATCAAGAAAAGAATGAGAAAAAACGTGACTAGTTGGACTACTAAATTAGCTATACTAGTTTTCTTAAAATCTTCAATTCCCATAAAAAACCAAGATACGTCAAATAATACGGCAAAAATCGCCAAGGATTGGACAAACAAATACGAACGATTATTTAATAAAGAGGCAACAATAAAGTAAGCGACTATGACAATTAAGCTCGCTAATGCCTTAAAAAGCAGAATTTCCCAAAAAACTTCTGATAACGCTTCTTTCTTACGGTTGTAAGTCAAAGTTATTTCCCGGTTCCCGTACATCGTTACCCCTAGCCCCGCAAACAAAACAAAATATTGGACAATTGAAAACGTATAATTATAAAGACCGATCCCACTTGGTCCTAAAGCATTAGAAACGATTGGAATGGTAATAATCGGAAGAATGATTTTCGTCAGTTGAAACAAGCTCTGATAAAAAAAATTTTTGGCTATATTTTTCATTTATTCATCCCGACTAAAAATATCTCTCGTATAGACTTTTTCGATCACATCTTTTAATTGATGGTCCATCCGATTTGAGACGATCACATCCGATAGTTGTTTGAATCGCGCAAGATCCGAAACGACAGGCGCATGATGAAATTCTTCAACAGGTAACGTTGGCTCATAGACAACCACCGAAACTCCTTGTTCCTGGATTCGTTTCATGACTCCTTGAATCGATGAATAACGGAAATTGTCTGAATCGGCTTTCATCGTTAACCGATAGATTCCCACAGTCTTAGGCTTTTGGGCTAAAATTTGTTCTGCAATAAAATCTTTTCTGGTTGTATTTGCTTCAACGATCGCTTGGATAAGATTGTTAGGCACATCGGTATAATTTGCTTTCAACTGTTTCGTATCTTTTGGCAAACAATACCCTCCATAACCAAATGAAGGATTATTGTAATGAGAGCCGATACGTGGGTCCAGTCCGACGCCTTCAATGATTTGTTTCGTATTTAAGCCTCGTATCTCCGCATAACTATCCAATTCATTGAAGTAAGCCACACGCAACGCCAGATACGTATTTGAGAATAACTTGATTGCTTCCGCTTCTGTTGAATGAGTCAATAAAACTGGGACATTATCTGCTTGCGTATTCTTTTTGAACATATTCGCAATCTCTGTCCCTCTATCTGAACATTCTCCTACAACAATGCGGGAAGGATAAAGATTATCGTACAATGCTTTACCTTCACGTAAAAATTCTGGTGAAAAAACAATATTTTCTGTTTGATATTTTTTCTTTAATTCGGCCGTATACCCTACTGGTACCGTGGACTTAATGATAAATTTTGCTTCTGGACGAATGGCGAGAGCTTGTTCAATGATGCTCTCAATCGATGAGGTATTAAAATAATTTTTCTTTTCATCGTAATCAGTGGGTGTGGCAATAATCAAATAATCACCAAAAAGAACCGCTTCTCGGAAATCCTTAATAAATTCGATTGCTAGGTCTTCTCTTTGAAGAAAATTATGTACTTCACGGTCTTCAATTGGGGACTCCTTCTTTTGTAGTCGTTCGATCTTTTCTGCTACGATGTCATAAGCTTTGACATTCTCATTCTGGCTAAGTAATAACGCATTGGCTAGCCCTACATAGCCTAGGCCGAAAATTGATACGTTCAATTGGTTTCACCTCTATAATTAGTTTTATTAACATAAAAAACACAAACTGGAACGTTATTGGTCGTTCTTCGTTTCATTCGCTTTATCATTCTTCTAAAAAAACAAAGCCATTTACTTTTCCTTTAAACCCAGGCTCATTTCGTCAGTCACTCTTACAAATAATCAAAGCATTCTTGAGGTTAAGAGCTTTTCACCTCATTTTCCCTGTTTAAGTGCTTTTTTTATTTTGTGAAATTCCTTTAGTTATAAAGTTTCATAAAGTTCTGCTACTTGATTGATGATTACATTTTCGCTGAATTGTTGGATATGAGCAGCAGCGTTCTCGGAATATTTTGTAACAGGTAACGTTCCAGCAAAAAAATCTTGAAGAATATTCACTAGTTCTTCTGGCTCTTTGACATCAAACAATTTTCCTGTGTTCTCATCATAGATCAGATCTTTATTGCCTCGTATATTTGAAGCAACTACCGGTAAACCAACGCTCATAGCCTCCATGATCGATACGGGCAATCCTTCTCTTAAAGAAGGAAAGAGAAATAGATCACTCATTTTCATGATCTCAATAATATCCTTACGATATCCGAGTAAACTGACTTTCTTTTCCAAACCTAAAAATTTAATTTTTTGTTCCAGCGTTTGTTTCAAAGGCCCCGTTCCACAAATAAAATAGTGGAAATCTTGGTCTTTAAATGAAGCGAGTGCATGAATCACCAGTTCGTGGTTTTTGTTTTTAGTCAATTCACCGACTGAAAGGAGTACTTTGGTTGTTGGCTGAGCTAGTGAAAGTACCTTACTTTTTAGCCGTTTATCAACCAAGGTTTTCTCGAACTTTTCGACTTGGATTCCAACCCCCTGAATCAAATGAGTTTGTGTTGCTTTAAATTTTTGTGAAGCAAGCAAATAATCTTCCTGATTAATGGTAATAAGCTTACTTGTATAACGAGATAAGTATTTTTCAACTGGGTAATAGACGAACCAATTAAGCATTGGGGCTCCTTGATAAAAGTGAAACCCATGTGCCGTATAGTAGATAGGAATATTGATCCGCTTACAAGCAAGTCTTGTCACCATCGAAGCAACTGGCGTATGCGTATGTACGATATCGATATTCTCTTCTTTGATCAGCTGTTTGATTTTCTTATAGGCTAAAAGATTGCTTTTAGCTAATGGATTCCTATTGAATGGTATTTGAAACACAGGTATTTTTTTATCAGAAAAATAAGATGCCAACGGTTGTTCAAGCGCACATGCCACACTCACTTCATGTCCATTTTTGATTAGTTGATCAATATGCGGGATTAAAAAAGCATTGAGTGTATTGGAGATCGTCGTCACATATAAAATTTTCAGTATGGTTCATTCCCTTCAAATTTTTCACTTGTTGGTCCAAAATTTGAGCTAATCCCTTCTTGTTTGAACACTTTAAGGACTGTTTGTAACAAGATCCAAACATCTTTGCCAAACGAATAACTTTCAACGTACAAACAATCATACGTAAACTTTTCTTCCCAACTGATCGCATTTCTACCACTGACTTGGGCCAATCCGGTCAAACCTGGGCGAATGTTGTGGCGTTTTCGTTGCTCTTCATTATAAAGTGTCAAATATTCTACCAATAATGGACGAGGACCAACAAAAGACATTTCGCCTTTAAAGATATTCCAAAGCTCTGGCAGCTCGTCAAGGCTAGTCGCTCTAAGTAGTTTGCCGAATTTTGTTAGACGAACTTCATCTGGAAGATACGCGCCATGTTGATCTTTCTCGTCTGTCATCGTGCGAAACTTGTACATAAAAAATAATTGTTCATTCTTCCCTGGTCTTGTTTGCTTAAAAATAATCGGTGAACCTAATTTTAATCGCACACACCCTGCAAGTATGAGCATCAGTGGTGCAAGCAAAAGCAATAAAAGACCTGAGAAAAAAAGATCGAACGCACGCTTTCCAAAAAGTCGATAAAAGGTTGGTTTACTCATAACGCATCACTCGCTTGATCGTTGCAACGACTCTATTTAACTCTTCATCCGTCATTTTAGTATCTGAGGGAAGACAAACTCCAGAAGAAAAAAGCGATTCTGCAACTTCGCCGCCAATAAAATCAAAAGAGTCAAAAACAGGCTGTAAGTGCATCGGTTTCCAGACAGGACGTGCTTCGATCTGTTCTTTTTCCAATTCTTCAATCAAATAAGATGGATCTATTCCTTCTAAACGAATGACACTCAACCAATAGTTAGGTTCGTTCCAAGAGTTTTCCGGCATAAATTGTATATTAGGAAACTCGGACAATTCTTCTTGATAAAATTGATAGATGGCACGCTTCTTTTGGATTCTTTCATTTAATACTTTTAATTGACCACGTCCGATTCCTGCTAATATATTGCTCATACGATAGTTGTAACCGATTTCTAAATGTTGATAATAACGTTCATTTTCACGAGATTGAGTGGCCCAAAATTTGACTTTTTCGATTTTTGATTGATCGTCAGAGATCAATGCTCCCCCACCTGAAGTTGTGATGATCTTATTTCCATTGAAGGAATAAATCCCATAGTCTCCAAACGTTCCTGTATATTTACCTTGGTAAGTCGTTCCTAATGATTCGGCAGCATCTTCAATCAACGTCACTTGATATTCTTGACAGATCTGCATGATTTCAGCTAAGTTTGCAGCTAATCCATATAAGTGAACGACGATCACCGCTTTCGCTTTTGGATATTTTTCTAAAGCTGCGCGTAAATGGACAGGACTCATATTCCAAGTTTCGGCATCACTATCCACAAAGATTGGGACGGCTCCTTGATAAAGAATCGGGTTGACCGTAGCTGCAAAAGTCAAGGATTGACAAATCACTTGATCTCCTTTCGTGACACCTGCTGCCTTTAATGCTAAATGAATCGCTGCCGTACCTGAAGAAAGCGCAGCAACATGCTTGGCTCCCACATGATCTGCCAGTTCTTGCTCAAAACCATCGACGTTGGCACCTAAAGGAGCAATCCAATTCGTATCAAAGGCTTCTTTGACAAACGCTTGTTCATAGCCTGCTTCACTCATATGGGGCGAAGCTAATAATATTCGCTTTTTTCTCACATCAACTCCACCTTTCAATTATCTTTGCTGGTACCCCCACCCATTTTGAATGATGAGGGATATCTCTGATGACAACACTACCAGCCCCAATAATGTTACCATCACCAATCGAACGTTCTTGAATAATCTTTGTACCGACACCCAGTTCATTTTTATCTCCTAAAGTGACTGCTCCCGAAATATTGACATTAGGAAAAATGGCATTGTAACTACCTATAATGGAGTCATGACCGATTGTTGAACCAATATTGATCATATTGAAGTCACCGATTGAAATATCTGCAGTATAGGTCGTGTAAGGCATCAATATGTTCCCAATGCCCAGTTGAACATTTAAGCCAATCAATGCGCTAGGGGCAAACAAATTTGGAAAAAGCAAGTGAGGGTTTTGTCGTAACTGTTCATAGATGTTTTCTTTGACCGTCGGAGCCGCAATCCCAAGAAAAACTGCCATTGGTGTTTTGACTTGAAGCAAGTCAGCAATTTTGCCAATCACAGGTTTTCCTAGAACATCGCTTTGCTCACTTTTACGATCATCGACAAAACCGATCCACTGATACTCATTTTGTTGTTGGAGCAAAAAAGCAATTTCTTTACCAAACCCACCTGCTCCTACTATTATTGCATCCACTCGCTTTCTCCTCTCGTTTCTTTTTTTTGATGGTCAAACGTTTTTTTACATGCGATTTGAATAACGTATCCCTATGCAATTTTTGATCGCAGGAATCGTACAATCCAGCACATAAAACAATGATTTTGCTACTTTACTAGTAGTACGATCAACTTAAAACAGCTAGTTTCTATTGATTAGAAGCATTGGCAAAACGAATCACTTCTCTTGCTAATTGTTCCTCATCTTTTGGTAAATGACGGATAAAATCCATCACTTTTTGGTTTGAATAACCTTTGATGTTTCCGACAAAAATTTTTTCATAGACAGCTTCATCGTTTCTCTCTTTATCCAACAGTAGTTCTTCATATAGTTTTTCCCCAGGACGGATACCCGTTTCAAGAATTTCAATTTCGTCTTCACGATAGCCACTCAGGCGAATCATATTTTTGGCAAGGTTGACGATTTTGACTGGTTCACCCATATCTAAAATAAAAATCTCTCCACCTTTAGCCAAGACTCCTGATTGAATGACCAATCGACTTGCTTCAGGAATTGTCATAAAGTAACGTGTCATCCGAAAATCAGTAATCGTGACTGGTCCACCTTGCGCAATTTGTTCACGAAAGACAGGAATCACACTTCCTCGTGAACCTAATACATTTCCAAAGCGAACAGCGGAAAATGTTGTTTCATTTTTTTCGTTCAATCCTGTTACAATCATTTCTGCAATCCGCTTTGTCGCTCCCATCACATTAGGTGGATGATTCGCTTTATCTGTTGAGACCATCACAAAATTTTTGACTTTCGCTTGTTTGGCTGCTTCCGCAACATTTTTCGTTCCAAGAATATTATTTTTTACTGCTTCTTTGGGATTTACTTCCATGAGAGGAACATGCTTATGTGCTGCAGCATGATAAACGATATCTGGGCGATAGTTTTGCATGATCTCATTGATTTTGTCACGATCTTGAATATCTGCAATGAGCGGGACGATTTTTGTCTGCTGATTTTGCTGATTCATGCGGAGTTCCCGATCGATCAAATAAATCGAATTTTCCCCATGTCCTACTAGTAATAATTGTGCTGGGGAAAACTGGATAATCTGCCGACAAATCTCTGAGCCGATCGAGCCACCCGCACCAGTCACAAGAATGGTTTTCCCTGTCAAATGACCTTTGATCGATTCAATGTCCAATTCAACTTCATCTCTTTCTAGTAAATCAACTACGTCAATTTTTTTTAATTTTGTGACACTGACTTTTCCAGAAGCGATTTCTTCCATTGAAGGCATCGTGTTTACTTTGACATGCAAGGATTCTACCATTTGAAAGATATTCCTGATTTTTGTTTTGGATAAGGAAGGAATGGCGATGGTAACGATTTGTACATCATGTTTCTTGATTAGTGCAGGGAGGTCTTTGATCATACCGATCACTTTTTTTCCTGAAAGATATGTATTTTGCTTATTAGGATCATCATCAACAAAACCAATGACATAGGTGTCACTTGCTGTTTTTGATCCAAGTAAGATATTTGCCAAAATTCTACCGCCTTCACCAGCGCCTACGATGATCGTCTTCTTGGCAGTGGCTCTAGGTTGTAGCTTTGTCTGCTTTTTCTCAATGTAAAGACGCCACTCCAGACGGCTTCCCATGATTAAAAGCAAAGACAAAATATAGGTAAAGATCGTTAGACGTAACATATACTGATGATTGATAAAAAACAAGACAAAAAGATTTGAAATCATAGTGATCGACAAAGAAACAAAAATCGCCCTGATTTCTTCTAAATTCATATAGCGATTGATCCTTGTAAAGACTTTAAATAAACTCCCATAAAACAAATAGAAACCTATTGAAACGCCTGTAGAGATGAACATAAAATCCGTTGATACTTCTGCGAATGGCTTCATGAATCTAATTGTAGCAATGTTTGCCAAAAACAACAATAAGCTATCAACTCCTATCAAAATAGCAATCTTTCTTTTTCTTGTGACTTCAAACACCTTTACTCCCCCTAAAATAACCCAAACTTCTTCTTTTTTATCGCTTGATAAGTTGGATAATGAATCTGCTCCCCATTGATTAAATCTTTGGCGACTTGTTTCATTTGCTCAACTTTTTCGTTATTGAAGTCTTTAGCGATTTGTTCATAACATTCTTTTAAACAAAAAGAACGTCGCTCAACACCGTGAGCATCCGAAGCAATCATTTGTACAAGATTGTACTTGACCATTTTTTTTGCTGTTTTTTGGATTTCTTTGCCAAAGCGCCCCAGATAACTTGGCGCTGTCAGCTGTGTCAAACAGCCCATTTCTAGATAAGGCAACAAACGATTCGGATCTTTTGCAAAATAAGTATTACGCTCAGGATGCACGATTACTGGTATTTTTCCTAGTTTCAACAGTTCAAAAAAAAGGTTCTTTGCATATAACGGTACTTCTAATGTAGGAAATTCAATCAACAGATAAGTATCATTTAAATCTGTAAAAAGAAGTTCATCTCGGTGAAGCGCTTCAAGCAATTCTCCAGTAATACGAACTTCTTGACCTTCTAATAACACCAACGGTAAATTTCTTTTATCCAGCTCTTTTTGTAAAGTGGCGACTAGGGGAATGACTTTTTTCTTTTGATTACAGTACTTGCCATTGTTATGGTGCGGTGTACATAAAATATGAGTAATCCCTTGTTCAACCGCTTTTTCAGCCATTGCCAAGCTTTCTTCCAGGTTTTGCGCACCATCGTCAACTGCTGGTAATAGATGACAATGTAAATCGATCATTCCCTTTACCTCCTCTTTATCATTCATAATAATAACTTGTATCTTTGCTTTGTTCGACTCCGTTATAAACAATTCCCAGTACCTTTGCCTGAGCCATCTCTAATAATTTTTTGGCTTTCACAACTGCTTCTTTTCGTGAAGTCTTTTCACGTACTACCAGAAGCGTACCATCTGCCTTTGATGACAAGATTTGAGCATCTGTCACAGTTACAATCGGCGGCAAATCAAACATCACGATATCATAGAGCTGACTTGCTTCTACCATTAGCTGATCCATTCTTTTCGAGCTTAACAGCTCTGATGGATTAGGAGGAATCGGTCCACTTGGTAATACTGATAATTCCTTGATTGCCGTTTTTTGGATCCCTTTACTGATCGTTTCAGTTGAACTGAGTAGATTACTTAACCCATAATGATTATTTATTTGAAATGCTTTGTAAATAACTGGTTTTCGCATGTCAGCATCAACTAATAACACTTTCTGACCAGCTTTTGCAAAGACAACAGCCAGATTTGCAGCCGTGGTCGATTTCCCTTCACCTGGTCCAGATGACGTGACCACGATCGTTTTGACTTGTTGATCATTGATTGAAACAAATTGGATATTGGTTCGAATCGTTCGGTAGTGCTCAGCCGCTGCTGATGAAGGATTAGTTAAAGTAATCAAACGAATCGGTTGAAGTAGTGTTTCTTTTTGTTTTATGACACGTCGCATGTTTTCCCTCCTACACTCTCGAACGAGCTCTACGAGAAGCTCTCGCTTGTTCACCAGTTTCATCGTTTATTGTCACCGGTGCGTTGTTGTTTTTGTCATTTCTATTGAAATCTTTGGCAGTCATTTCTGGTACCGTCCCTAAAATTGGAAACCCTATGACCTCCGAAAGATATTTTTCATCTTTCACAGTCTGGTCGAACAATTCCAATAACAGAGCTATCCCCATGCCAATCATCAGACCTAAAATAAGGCCAAGGGCAATATTTATTTTTTTATTTGGTGACACCGATGTTCCGTCCGCAACCGCTTCAGAAATGATCGATATTTTATCGACATTCATCACATCTTTTGCTTTCGTTTGAAACACCTCAGCTGTGGTATTCGCAATTTTCTGAGCATTATCTGGAATCGAACTAATCGCTTGGATAGAAAACATTTGTGAATTTTCGGATTGATTCACTGTGATTGCTTGTTTGATTTCTCCAACCGTCATTGCTAGCTGATCTTGCGTTTCTAATTGATCTTTCACTTCACTTAAAACTAAGTCACTAATGATCATATCTTTGTAGGTGTTAATCATTTGTAAATTCGTATTCACATCATTGACATTCGTAATATTTGACTGAGGCAACGTGACAATCAATTGGGCTTGTGAACTAAACTTGGGTGTTAAAATAAAGAATGTAACGAAACTTGCTACCGCCAAACCAACTAACGTTGAAATAAATAAGGTCAACAAACGCTTACGAAATACTCCGATGATCTCTTTTATACTAATTGTCTCTTCCATTTCTCTCCACTTTCCTGTTACTTTCCTAGATTCATTTTTCTTTTAACACATGACATCCTGCTGATGTTACTTGTTCTCATAAAATATACTCGTTTCAGTGAAGCTTCGTGAGACTTCCATCCTATGAACATACTTAGATAATTAAATGACATCGATTTCTAAAAAAATTTTTAGTTTATCATTCAGATGATAATTATTATCATCTAGAGTAAGATACTGGATCCCATCGTTTTAAAAACGTTTTATTCCCAAAAAAATAAATCGTTACTTTATCTAATCGCTTCCAAATCACGGTAAATTTGCTAATTCTATTAGATAAGTAAAGAATTTCTACCTGAGATCCTATTTACTATTATCCCATTCATAACAAGCTTTTCTTGTTATGAATAACAATTTTTCTATATTAATTATACCTAACTTTCATTTTTAAATAAAGGATGATTTAAAAATAACAAAAACTATGCATTTCACTCAATAGCACTAACCGATTGTTCTCTTTTTACCAAAAAATGTCATATTGTTCTGATTCGTGAAAGAAAAGTCGCTTATTGCTAGATAGCATGAATAAAAACGATATACACTACATAAAAAGAGTCTGAGGTATTAAGACCTTAAGCTTACTTTTTACGCTAAAACGAGTAATTGCTATGAAAGCATCCACTCTGGTACTTTCACAATCTTATCGACGGCGTTCAAAGATCTGCACTTCGGTAATCAGTCAAAAAATAAGCCGAAGCATTTAAAAATAGAAGAAACTATTTTCGGATGCTTCGGCTTATATCTCAGAGCTAGACTTGTCATAACGCTTGTTTCAAATCAAGTTGGCAAAGGGCCACCTGATTTATTTAGTGATAATCTGATCTAAGCTTGCTATTGATAGTGCCATTTCAGCAATTTGTTTCAGCTGTGCCAAACGATTGTTACGGACAGCAGGATCGTCTACCATGACCATGGTTTGGTCAAAATACGTTTCGATCAATGGACGTAAAGCAACAAGTTGATCATAATCTTCTTTCAGCGTTTGTGTACCAAATTGTTTTTTCATTTCTGCTACCGCTTGATAAAGTGCTGTTTCAGCTTCATTTTCAAATAACGCAGGATTAATCTCTGTTGTCGTTGTTTCTTGCGCTTTCTTCGCTAAATTAACCACTCGAGTCAATGCTTCCATCGATGGCTTAAACTCTTCCTCATCTAAACGTTCTTTAAACAGTTGAGCTGCTGCAAAAACTTTTGTCAAATCGCTTTGTTTTGCATTTAAAACTGCATCAATCACATCGTGTCGGATTTGTTTTGTAGTTAGTAACTGACGGAAACGTCCTTTGATAAAATCAATGACTGCCTGTTGTCCATCCGATAACTGGACGCCAAAACGTTCTTGATCTTCATTGATTGCCTGGTCGATTTCACGTTGTAAACGAACCAATGGAAATGCCCAATTTTTTGCTTCGATGATGCGGACAATCCCATACGCTTGACGACGAAGAGCATACGGATCATTTGACCCACTTGGGATCATTCCAACTGTAAAGAAAGAGAAGATACTATCTAATTTGTCTGCAATCGCTAATACTGCACCAATTTTGGTTTCTGGTAAGTCACCTTCACTTGAAATTGGCAGATAGTGTTCCTTGATAGCTGTTGCTACAGCTGATGTTTCGCCGTTTAATCGCGCATATTTTTCACCCATGATCCCTTGAAGCTCTGGAAACTCACCTACCATGTTGGTCACTAAATCAAATTTATAGATTTCAGCAGCACGTTGTAAATCCGTTAACTCTTCTGGTGATAAGCCGACAGATTTACCTAAAATACGAGCAATAACTTGTACTCGTTGCATTTTTTCGTAGATGCTTCCAATTTTTTCATGGAAAGTCACTGATTTTAATTTATCAACAAAAGTCTCGATTGGAATCTTTTTATCTTCATTGTAGAAAAACTCTGCATCTTCTAAACGAGCAGTCAATACTTTTTGATTTCCACGGATCACGTTTTCTAGTTTGACACGATCCCCATTTCGAGCAGAAATAAAATGTGGCAAGAGTAATCCTTGGTCATTTCTTACTTCAAAATAACGTTGGTGCTCCTTCATTGAAGTAACCAATACTTCTTCAGGGACAGACAGATATTTTTCTTCAAAATCGCCAGCAAAAACTGTGGGATATTCGACTAAATTATTCACTTCTTCTAATAACTTTTCGTCTAAATCGATCGTCCAATGGTTTTTCTCTGCTAATTCAGTTGCTTGTTGGACAATCATTTCTTTTCTTTTATGTGGCGCAGCTATCACGAATTGTTCTTGTAATTTTTCTTCATACTCATTGGCATGAGCGAAACGAACTGTTTCTCCTAAGAAACGATGACCACGTGATGTGCGATCTGTTGTAACATCTAAAATCTCGAAAGGAATCACTTCATCATCTAGTAAAGCAACAATCCAATGAATAGGACGAATATATTCAAAGTCAAAATTTGCCCAATGCATCGTAACAGGAAATGTCAAACTTTTGATGACATCTGCAAGTCCAGTCAATACTTCTTTCGCTGGTTGTCCATGTGTATATTTGGTTACGTACACATACTCTACACCCTTCAGCTCTTTAAAGGTAATATCGTCAGTCGTCAAACCTTGACCACGTACAAACCCTTCTGCGGCTTTCGTCCAATTTCCATCTGAATCCAATGCGATTTTTTTAGCCGGACCCTTTAATTCTTCTTCGCTATCTGCTTGACGTTCTGGGATATTGGTTACTTTGATCGCTAAACGTCTTGGCGTTGAAAAAGTTTCGATTGTATCATAAGACAATTGGTGTTCATCTAAAAACTTTGCTGTTTTTTGTTCCAGTTGTTTCATGCTTGGTGTAACTACATGGGCAGGCATTTCTTCCAACCCGATTTCTAAAAGTAACTCTTTTGCCATGTTATTCAGCCTCCTTAACCGTTTCTGGATTTGCTGTGTTTTTATTCAATAAAGGAAATCCTAATTTTTCACGCTCTGCCACAAAAATCTTTGCAACAGATTTTGCCATATTTCTGATACGTGACAGATAACCAGCACGTTCTGTGACAGAAACTGCACCACGAGCATCTAATAGATTGAATGTATGGCTGCATTTTAAAATGTAATCATAGGCAGGATGAACTAAATTTTCATCAATGCATCGTTTAGCTTCTTTTTCAAAACGATCAAAATTACTTAATAATAGTTCTTGATCACTGACTTCAAATGAATATTTGGAGTGCTCGTATTCAGGCTGTTTGAAAATCTCCCCATATTTTACGCCATCTGACCATTCAAGATCATAGACACTTTCTACTTCTTGGATGTAGGATGCCAAGCGCTCCAAACCATAAGTAATTTCAGATGTCACTGGTTTACATGGCAGACCGCCGACTTGTTGGAAATACGTGAATTGTGTAATTTCCATTCCATCGAGCCAAACTTCCCAACCAACACCGGCACAGCCCATCGAAGGGTTTTCCCAGTTATCTTCGACAAACCGAATGTCGTGTTCCAAAGGATCGATCCCCAATAAACGTAAACTTTCTAAATAAAGTTCTTGGATATTTTCAGGTGATGGTTTCATCACTACTTGGAACTGATGATGTTGATACAGACGGTTCGGATTTTCCCCATAACGACCGTCGGCTGGGCGACGAGAAGGCTCTACGTATGCTGCATTCCAAGGCTCTGGTCCAATTGCTCGTAAAAAGGTATAGGGGCTCATTGTACCTGCCCCCTTTTCTGTATCATAGGCTTGCATCAACATGCACCCATTTGATGACCAAAATTTTTGTAACGTCAAGATCATGTCTTGTACAGATAATTTTTTGCTCATTTAAAATGACTCCTTCCACTTCTAAATAGTTTGCTGAGAATTTGAAACAACAAAAAGTCCCTATGCTTGTCTAAACAAACATAGGGACGAATAACTTCGCGGTTCCACCCTACTTCCGAAAATTTCGGCAGCTTCATTGTCAGTACTCCCAAGTGCCTCTTCAAAAACCGACAGCATTCGGCTCACACCCTCCCGAACTCGCTTTTGCTACGTATTTTTTACTGATCTTGTTCAACGTACTTTATTCTTTTATTTAGCCAATCAAGTTTTTGTACAAAACTCTCATTTATCTAGGTTCCATAATAGACGTATAGTTAGGCTTTTGTCAAATAGTTTTGAATGTTGATTGAACATTCTACTCATTTTTTTGGTTTTCAGAAGCACTTTCTCCTTCCGGATCAGGCTTTTTTAGGACATGTTCCCATGATTTCATTTGATCAATGAACTTTTTACTTTTTAGATGAATCCCTACGTATTCTTCGTATAACTGGTCAATCAGTTGCCTGATCGTTGCCTTGGTTTCGTCTTTTAAATTGATCCCTGTGATCTTATCATAAGAAATAGCAGAGAACATACGCACGAAATAAACAGCTCTTGGATCTGCATGATAACGACGGTGATCCATTGACCAATGTTCTTCGCATAGCACGCCTCCATATTTGGAAGAATAATCAAATTTACCTTGTGTTTTGCCACACACCACACAATGGGTCCAAATCGGTGCAATCCCAAAGCGTTGCAATAATTGTACCTCAAAGATGTTAGTGATGATTTCCGCGTCGTCCCCCTGATCCATCCGTTGCAATGCTGCTTGTGTAAATTGAAAAAGATGGGGATCATATTGATGGTCTTCGATCGCTGCATCCACTAAGTTTAACAAATACGTGCCGTAACCACTTAAAAAAATGTCTTCTTGAATTTTTCTAAAGGAGTGAACATCTTTTACGCTGGTTATAAACGAAAGTCCTTCACTTTTAAACGTACCGATGTAGATTCCTTCAGTAAAAGGGAGTAGTGCAGGGGCTAATGGTTGGTTTTGCCGGTGAATTCCTTTGACATAAAACATCAGTTTCCCCGCAGACTCAGTAAAAATTTTCACTAATTTGTCTTTTTCTTTATAATTTCGACTGGACAATATGATCCCTTTTGATTCGGCTAGCTGGCTCATTTTTTTCGCCCCCTTTTAGAAAAAGAATAAGGAAAAGAAAAATCATTCACTGAATCATTTTCCTTTCCCACTTATTCTACTCATTTTCTTGTCTTCTGACTTTTACACGCGGTTTCGTCTATCGAATATTCACGTTCAACTCATTTTTATCTACTTAAAGTTAGTATTCCTCTTTGCGGTAACCAAAATCTTGTAAATAAACTCTTTTATCGCGCCAATCTTTTTGAACTTTAACCCATAGTTCTAGAAATACTTTGTCACCAAGCAAATTCTCAATATCTTTTCTTGCTTTCGTCCCAATTTCTTTTAGCATTTTACCACCTTTACCGATGATAATCCCTTTTTGACTATCACGTTCAACGATAATGGTTGCTTGAATTTGGATTTTATCATTTTCATTGCGTTTCATTGAGTCAACAACAACAGCCACTGAATGTGGGACTTCATCTCTAGTCAAAAACAGGACTTTCTCACGAATCAATTCCGAAACGATAAAGTATTCTGGATGATCCGTTACTTGATCATCCGGGAAGTATTGAGGACCTTCTGGCATCTCAGCGATCAACACTTCCATTAGACGGTCCACATTGTTCCCTTCGGTAGCCGAAATCGGTACAACTTGCGCAAAAGGCATTTGTGCCGAATAATCTTCGATGATTCCCAATAATTCATCTGGATGAACTTTATCGATTTTATTGATGATCAAATAAACAGGTGATTGAACATTTTTTAATCGTTCAATAATAAAATCATCCCCACGTCCACGTTTTTGATCCGCACTGATCATAAATAAGACAGCATCCACTTCTCTTAGTGCACTGTAGGCTGATTCCACCATAAAATCACCCAAACGATGTTTTGGTTTATGGATTCCCGGAGTGTCGATAAAAATCAACTGTGCTTCTGGTGTCGTATAAACGCCTTGGATCTTATTTCTGGTCGTTTGTGCCTTGTCACTCATGATAGCAATTTTTTGCCCAACGATTCGATTTAATAATGTTGATTTACCAACATTTGGTCGTCCCACAATAGCGACAAAACCTGATTTATGTTCTAACATATTATTCTCCTTTTAATTAAAAAACATTTGATAGATTTTAGGTACAAATAAAATGAGACCGACGATCACTGCAAAACAAGCGGTGACTAACACTGCTCCTGCCGCCATATCTTTGATTTTTTTCCCAATTGGATGGAAATGAAAATCGGTAAACATATCCACCACATTCTCAAAAACAGTATTTAAAATCTCAACGATCCACACCAGAAAAACTGCTAAAACTAACCACAGCCATTCTATTTGATTCAGTTGAAATACAACTCCCATAAAAAACGCCAGCAACCCAAAACCTACATGTTTTTTCATATTACGTTCCTCATCAAAGACTGTTTTAACCCCTTGAAGAGCAAATTCTACTGACATAGCGAAGTGCTTATTTTTCTCAACCTTTTTCTCGCACTCTTTATCTTTTAAGTCCATAAGCATCTAAAATCTCTTTCTGTAAACCAAACATCTCTGCTTCATCTTCGGGTGTCATGTGATCATAACCATTGATGTGCAAAAAGCCATGCACTGCCAAAAATCCCAACTCTCGATCATACGAATGACCATATTCTTCCGCTTGTTCCTGGGCACGCTCAATTGAGATCATGATATCTCCTAATACTCGTGGTAAAGGATTATCGCCTTCTTCAAAAATCACGGGAATTTCGTCTTCCCCTTCGTCTTCTAATGCAAAACTAATCACATCTGTTGGGGCATCTTTGCCACGGTAGACACGGTTGATTTCTTGGATTGCTGCATTGTCCATAAAAGTAACAGACATTTCTGTTTCCTCGGGTAATTTCAAATGAGCCGCTGCAAATTGCAGAAGGTCCTCGATCTCTTTGATTTTTTCTGTTGAAACTTTCTGTGTTTCATCCATAAATGTGATGTCCATATTTATCGCTTCTTTCTTACTTATTGCTGATATTTTTTATTTTAGCCATTTTCTTTTTCTACTTTCATCGTTTCCGCTTCCGATTTCATTTTAGGATATTTGATCCGTGAATGGAAGGTACTACTTAACCCACTGATCAAAGATTTTTCCACTTTGCGAATTTCTTTTAATGTTAAACCACTATCATCAAGTTGACCATCAGAGATTCGTTCTTCAATCAAATTATGGACAAATTTTTCGATTTTTTCACCTGTTGGATGATCCATTGCCCGTACTGCCGCTTCACAACTATCTGCAATATTCACGATGCCGGCTTCTCGGGTCTGTGGTTTGGGGCCAGGATAACGAAATTGTTCTTCGGTGACTTCAGGATTTCTTTCTTTTGCCTTGATATAGAAATACTTCATCAATGTTGTTCCATGATGCTGTCGGCAAATATCGATTACCATTTGCGGCATGCCATATTCCTCTAAAATTTTCGCTCCATCGGTCACATGACCAAAAATGATCTGTTTACTATCTTCCGGTAATAAGAAATTATGTGGATTTTCAGCACCAGAAGGCAAGTTTTCTACAAAAAAGCTAGCATGTTTGATTTTACCAATATCGTGGTAGTAACAAGCTACACGTGTCAATAATGACCGCCCATTGATCTCAGCCACTGCGTTCGCGCTTAAATTGGCGACCATCATACTGTGATGATAAGTTCCTGGTGCTTCTTCCAATAGCTGTTTTAGCAATGGATGGTTAGGATTACTTAACTCATTCAAGACGATCACACTATCATCGTTGACCATCAATTCGATATACGGATGTAATCCCATCGTTAACAGATACGACAGCAAAGCCCCCATAAAGCCACAAATCAGTGTTAACCAAGTTGTTCCATTACTAAAGCTCATACCTTGATAAACGATCAACACAACATCCATCATCAACGGAAAAATAATGACCCACATCATAGCTGAAAACCATTGTTCTGACACTCGTTGGCGTTTTAAAACCGTCGCTAATAAACCTGAAAAAAGATAAGCCATCAAGATAACGGTCAAAAAGTTGGTCCCAATCGAGCCATAAAAAATAAACAATGCAGATACGGCTTGGAACAAGGCAGCCATGATTCCTGCCCTCCGGTTCAAAAAGAAATTTAAAACTAAAGGAACAAAAGCTGCAGGATAAAACAGCGGGATAAAAGCTGCTTGTTCCGTTTGGAATAGTTGGAAAAATTTCATTAATAACACACTGATGGACATAGCCGTAACATAAAAGAGAACATACTCTGTTCGTTTTCCGGCTTCATGGTACTGCATTGAGTTGTAAACTAAAACAGCAATTTGCAATAAGACTGCTAAGATCATTGCTACTAAAGGAAAAATTGACGTTGTTTGACTGGTCAATCCTAATAATTCAAGCTTTTTCATTGCATCTGCATCGATTTGATTTCCTTCACGAACAATGATTTCGCCTTGATAGATCATGACCGGTTGAACCGCACTCCTTGCTGATTGTTTCAATTCCTCTGTTTTCTTTTCATTTAAGACATCATTTACGACGATTCCTTGATCGACAAGATAATGGATCGTTTGTTGTTGGTCAGGTGTCACGTTCAAATATTGGATCTGTTCTTCCGCCTGTTGCTTGAAGGTTTCTAAATCACTTTCTCGAACTTGTTTTTTCATTTGTTCATTGATCAATCGCAGACTTTCATCTCGGACTGTCGCAATTTGACTATCTGACATGCCAAAGATTTTTGTGTAAAAGTTAGTCGGTAATTTTTGATAAAATGCCACGTTTTCAGCATTAGCATTTTCAAAACTCTTCTTTAGAGCTGCAATTCGCTCATCTATAGTTGGTTTGGGAACATTCTCATTTTCTTTTGCTTTATCCACTTTTTCTTTATACGCTTTATTGATCGAATCATTTGTTTTATTGATCAATTCAAAAAGCTGCTTGATGCGACTACTTTGTTCACTCGCCAAATCTTGTTGATACGTATATTCTGGCGTAACAGCTTCCGCTGCTAGTTTTCTTTTTTGTTCCGTTTCTTCTGTATTTTCGATCGTTTTATTCGCACGGATACTTTCTTCTGCCACTTGTCCTTCTTTGAAATCATTGGCTTTTTGCTTGACGCTACTGAACGTAACGCCACAAACGATCACAAAAAACAAAAGCAATAAGAAAGGCATTGCCGCCTTTCCTAATTTTGCTTGCAGTTGTTGGAGTATTTTATTCAACATTCGCTTATCCCCCTAAGCCTTACTCTTGATGAAGATCTGCCTTTTCATAAGCTTTGATGATTTCGGCTACAACAGGATGACGAACGACGTCACTTGCTTCAAAATTGACAAAAGCAATTTTTTTGATTTGTTTCAATGTACGTTCTGCATGGATCAAACCACTCATCGTCCCTTTAGGTAAGTCAATCTGACTTGTATCGCCGTTTACGATCATTTTTGATTGATACCCCAAACGAGTCAAGAACATTTTCATCTGTGCCACTGTTGTATTTTGAGCTTCATCTAGTATTACAAAAGCATCGTCAAGTGTTCGCCCACGCATATAAGCTAATGGCGCAATTTCGATGATCCCACGCTCCATCAAACGATTGGTATGATCTAAACCAAATATTTGATACAGTGCATCATACACTGGACGTAAATAAGGATCAACCTTTTCTTTCAGATCACCCGGTAAGAAACCAAGATTTTCTCCTGCTTCCACCGCTGGACGAGTCAAAATGATTTTTTGGACTTCGCCTTTTTTCAACGCAGCAATTGCTAAAACGACAGCTAGAAATGTTTTACCTGTTCCAGCAGGACCGACACCAAATACGATGTCATGTTTAGCAACGGCCTCGACATATTGTTTTTGTCCACTATTTTTCACTCGAATCGGTTTACCATTGCGGTCTTTGACGATTTCTTCTTCATACATTTCAATGAAGTAATCCAATGTCCCTTTTTGCCCCATTTTTAAGGCAGTAACAACATCAGGTGTACTGACATGTATCCCCCGCTTGATCAATTCTTGTAAGGTACGTATCACCGATTGTGCTAACGAAAGCCCCGGCTCTTCTCCAATAATCTGGATCATTTCGCCTCTCGTATGAATCGTTGTTTCAGTCATTTCTTCAATTAATTTTACATGTTTGTCATGCGAGCCTAACAACATACTGATATCGTCAGCAGCTGTTAATCTAATTTCTAAAGAACTGGATGCTTCTGTCAAAAATAGACATCTCCTTTACTTCAATTCATTCCTTCCTATTTTACCATATTCGTAAAAAACTATATAGCAAATAAAAAAGGTTGTCTCACTCCTTATTCGTTTCATTCATTTTAACCTAAAATTACTTTGCTGAACTTCCATGATTTACTTTATGTTATTCCATGATTGAGAGATTCCTGCCTATCAATAAACAGCTTTTACTTAATAGATAAGGCAAAGAACCAATCTAACCAAGCCTAGATCTATCGAGTGAGGAAGAGAGATAAAAGAAGGATATGTATGATTGCATGGGGAACAAGGCGTACCGATTGATGTTGCCTTGGCGCTCACCTTGAGGAAATTGGGACATGCATGAAAAAAATCTAAAAAAAATAAGTCTGATTTTGACGTTGTGGATCAAAATCAGGCTTATTTTCTTTTTAAGAGAGGGCGGTTGTCCCAAACTCTTTAAATGATAAGTTTAAGATTGTAATAGCTCTTTCACAATCGCATTCACTTGGTTCCCATCTGCTTTTCCTTTGACTTTCGGCATGATCGCACCCATGACTTTGCCAAATTCTTTGACAGAAGAAGCTCCAGTTTGTGTAATCGCTTCTTGAACAAGTTGACGAATATCATCCTCAGAAAGTTGTTCTGGCATGTATTTTTCAACAATTACTATTTCACTTTTCACTTTTTCAGCTAAATCGTCACGTCCAGCTTCTTCGAACTCATGTAAAGAATCACGCCGTTGTTTCATTTCACGAGACAACACTGTTAATTCTTCATCTTCAGTCAAGTCGTGACCTTCTTTGATTTGCTCGTTTTGAATGGATGACTTAATCATACGTATGACTTGTAAAGATTCTTTATCTTTTGCTTTCATCGCTGTTTTCATGTCATCGTTCAATCTACTTAGTAGTGACACACTACCAACTCCAATTCATAAAGGAACTAGTTTTTTTGCGTTTTTTTGCGTTTTTTCGCTGCTTTTCTAGCTGCTTCAGATTTTTTCTTACGTTTTACGCTTGGTTTTTCGTAGAATTCACGTTTACGAGATTCTTGTAAAGTACCCGCTTTTGACACGGAACGTTTGAAGCGACGAAGAGCATCGTCAATTGATTCGTTTTTACGAATGACTGTTTTTGACATGTTAATTCCCTCCCTCCGAGCTTAAAAAGTAACCGTAATTGTTATTGAAATTATAATCCAAAAAACAAGACTGTTCTATAAAACATTATATCTAATGCTGATTTGACCGTCAAGGGAATCTTTGGATTTTTTAAAATAATGATATGTTATTTTATTATAAAACAACTACTGACAGTTTTCACATCGACCGAAAATTTCAAACCGATGCCCTTCGATCGTACAACCTGATAATTGATTTTCAAAATAGTCCATTGGACACATATGGATTTCTTTTGTCATCCCACAAACGGTACAAATAAAATGATGATGGTGACCGATCTCTCCCTGGCAACAATGAAAACGAAACTTCATTTCGCCATTCAAATCGGTTTCTTCTAATAAGTCTAACTCAGAGAAATCATGGAGATTACGATAAATCGTATCATAACTCACTCCTTTAAATTCCTCATTCATAAAATCAAATACTTCTTTTGCTGACACATAACGATTTCTTTTGACCAAATAAGTCAATAATGCTTCTCGCTTTTTCGTGTATTTAAATCCGTTATTTTTCAAAATTTCTAACGATTGTTCGATTAATGTTTGGTTTTTCAAGTCTTCCCCTCCAAATCAAAATGATTACGAAGTACATATTCCACAGTATGGTATACTAAAGATAAAAAAAATGCAAGTGAGGTTTTTTATTTATGGCTTTTGATTCTACTGAGATCGTTACTTTTTTTGTCATTTCTGATTCAGCTGGTGAAACAGCAACAAAACTCGCACAGGCAACCATGGCACAATATCCTACAGTTGAATTTAATTTATTTCGTCGAACGTTTGTCACTGACCAAGACACCCTCGAACAAGCCTTACAAGATGCGTTAGCAGAAAAAGCGTTAGTTCTTCATACCTTGATCAACCAAGAGCTGATTGATTATACCCGAAGTTTTTGCGAAGAAAACAACTTATTTAGTTTTGACGTGATGACCCCACCGATCGAAGAAATCCAACGATTAACAGGAATTCAACCCACTCGTCAACCTGGAGCCCTACATTTATTGAATGAAAATTATTTTAAACGAATCAAGGCAATGGAATTTGCTGTAAAATACGATGATGGGAAAGATCCAAGAGGTTTCTTAGAAGCAGACGTGGTGTTGCTAGGAGTTTCCAGAACGTCAAAGACACCGTTAAGTCTTTTTTTAGCGAATAAAAACTTAAAAGTGGCGAATCTCCCACTCATTCCTCAAGCCCATATCCCAAAACAACTTTGGGAGATCGATCCTAAAAAAATTGTTGGTTTAACCAATAATCCCGATATTTTAAATAATATTCGAAAAGAACGGATGCGTTCCTATGGATTAAATCCTGATACGGCTTATTCTGATATCGAAAAAATACGAGCAGAATTAGATTTTGCTAATGATTTGTATGAAAAATTAGGTTGCGTTGTGATCAATGTTGCTTCTCTCTCAATTGAAGAAACGGCTTCGTTGATCCTAAATGCCTTAGATTTAGAGGACCACAGTTATTATGGCACGGATACTTCAGGAGAAAAATAAAGAACAAATAATTGTATCCAGTAAGCAACTATAACAAACAACCAGAACCAAACGCATAACTAGTTAAAAAAAAGCCAGCAGACACGTGTCAGCTGGCTTTTTTTTCAGTATAATCTATTTACATTCCCTTAGAAATGCCTCATTCTTATTTTACTGATGTTCCACATGTTTCAAGGTTTGTTCCAAGATATCCAACACGTGAAAATCATCTAAACTATACAATATTGCTTTGCCTTCACGATGCGATTTTACCACATGGTTTTCCCTTAATAAACGTAGTTGGTGGGAAACAGCGGATTGTTCCATTTCCACCGCTTGGCTGATGGCCGTCACATTTTGTTCTCCATCTTTTAAATACATCAATATTTTCAATCGGGTAGGATCACTTAAGACTTTAAATAATTGACTCACTTTTTTTATTTCGCTTTTTGGTGTGTCTGTCAACCGATTCACCTCCATAAAAAAAGACTGACTTCTAAAGTTTACCACTTTTTCCATCAGTCTCAATTATTTTATTCTTCTGTCATTGATTTGATGATTGCTTCATAGGTATCGATCTTTTCTTGTGCCTCTTGTGCGGAATTGCCTTTTACACCGATATAGAATTTGATTTTTGGCTCTGTTCCTGAAGGACGGATCGCTACCCAACCATGTTCTTCTAATACATATTTTAATACGTCAGATGGAGGTGTCGTTAATTTTTCCACTCGTCCAGCTGAATCTGTTTTCGTTAATTCTTTGAAATCTTCTGTTTGAAGAACTTTTGCTCCAGCAAATTCTGATGGGGCATGGTCACGGAATTTCTTCATCAAAGCAGCGATTTTGGCTGAACCTTCTTGACCACTCATCGTGACTGAGATTGTTTTTTCAGCAAAATAACCATATTTTTCAAAAATCATTTGTAAGCCGTCATAAAGTGTCTTCCCTTGTTTTTTATAAAAAGCAGCCACTTCGGCTAACAATAAGAGTGCTTGAATTGCATCTTTATCACGTACAAATGGTTTGACCAAGTAACCATAGCTTTCTTCAAAACCAAACATAAATGTATGAGAATGATCTTTTTCAAATTGATGGATTTTTTCTGCAATAAATTTAAAGCCTGTTAAGACATTGATCATCGTAGCGCCATAGCTTTCAGCGATGGCTGCAGGAAGTTCACTTGATACGATTGACTTAAGTACGGCTGCATTTTCAGGTAAAATCCCTCGTGATTGATGTGCTTCTAAAATATATTGAATCATTAACGCACCGATTTGATTACCGGTCAAAACTTTATAAGAGCCATCAGGTTGGCGAACTGCTGCTCCTAAGCGATCCGCATCAGGATCAGTTGCAATCAATAGATCAGCGCCTTCTTTTTCACCTAAACGAATCGCATACTCAAATGCTGAATGTTCTTCAGGGTTTGGTGATTGAACCGTTGTAAAGTCAGGATCAGCTACAGCTTGTTCAGGTACAAGCATAAATTGTTCGAAACCAGCTTGTTGTAATGCTCTTTCTCCTAGCATTTTTCCTGTACCATGAAGGGGTGTAAACACCAATTTTAAGTCTTTCCCCATTGTTTGGACTAATTCTTGATCAATCGTGACTGCTTTGATTTCTTCCAAATATGCTTTATCGACTTCTTCACCAATGATCGTAATCAATCCACTAGTTTCTACTTCGTCATCAGCTAAAACAGCGACTTTTAAAGGATTACTTACTTCACGTACATATTTTGTCAATGCATCCGCATCAGCGGGTGGCATTTGTCCGCCATCTTCTCCATAAACTTTATAGCCATTGTAAGCTGCTGGGTTATGAGAAGCTGTCACCATGATTCCCGCAAACGTATTCAAATGACGAACAGCGAAAGAAAGCTCAGGTGTTGGACGTAGACTCTCAAAGACAAAAGAAGGAATATCGTGTTGTGCCAAAGTCTTCGCTGCTTCCATCGCAAATTCAGGCGATTGATGGCGTGAATCATAAGCAATCGCTACGCCGCGACGTTTTGTTTCTTCTCCTTGTGTATCCATAAAACGTGCCAGCCCTTCTGTTGCTTGTCTGACCGTATAAATATTCATTCGATTGATCCCAGGACCTAAAATTCCCCGCATTCCTGCTGTTCCAAATTCTAAAGGAGCATAAAAAGCATCTTCCAGCTTTTCAGGGTCCTGACTAAGATCAGTTAATTGTTTTTTTAAATTTTCTTCTAAATTTTCTTCATTGGCCCATTGTTGGTATACTTGTTCCCAAGACATGAAGCGAACACCTCTTTCTAAAATATCTACCTCTTTCAGTATAGCATTCTCTTTTTAGATAGAAAAGTCAGAAGAAAAAATAAGCGCAGATAGGATCTTCTTTTCTTTCACCAAGATCAAGATTATTCCTACTGTTCTTACAATATCAAACAAGATTTTTCTTGTTTTTGAAATTGCACTGAACCGTTACGATTATCTGGTTGAGTTTTTTTATTTTTTAGAATATCAAATAATTTTCTTTTTTTATTTTGTTTGCTCTTCTTTCTTTTGCAAAGTTCCAAGATTATTCCAACTCTTCGGCTAGTATGCTTGCCAAACTTCTGGTTCCTGTTCCCAAGGTGCTTTTACCCTCTGTCCTCCTTTCATAAAAATAACTTTCTCGCTCAATTCCTTCCAATTGCGATAAACGTAGCGAAGTTCAGTTGATGTTTTCTTTTTGCCGTTGCAATTGTCTTTAGATAAAACCTCACTCATATTTAACCCATCTAAACAAAAATGGATCTTTAAATTTGGATTTAGTTTTGCACTATTCAAGCCAATTTTGCATCCTCTACGTATATGCCTTATGGAGAGGAAAGTGCGCATAACAGAAAAAATAAGTTCGATTTTGACAATAAACATCAAAATCGAACTTATTTTCTTTTTGAGAAAGAACTATTGTCCCACTCTCTCTTTAGTAGTATAAAAATGAATAGTATTCAAGAAGCGCTTCATCTCTTTTGATCACTTTACGCTTGTGTTGTTTCTTCTAATGCTTCTAAATATTTATAAACTTGTTGACCAGCAATGCCGCCATCGCCGACTGCTGTCGTGATTTGTCGTAAATCTTTTTCACGAACATCCCCAATAGCGAACACACCAGGCATAGTCGTACGCATGTCTTGATCTGTTGGAATCCAACCAGCTGCATTAGTTAAACCAGCTTTTTTAAATGGTTCAGTCAATGGATCTAATCCTACGTAAATAAACACGCCATCTGCTGCTAAATCAATGGTTTCATTCGTTTTCACATTATGCGCTTTAACCCCAGTGACCACCATGTCATTACCAACGATTTCATCTGTGACAGTGTCCCAGACAAATGAAATCTTTTCGTTAGCGAATGCGCGATCTTGGATGATTTTTTGCGCACGTAATTCATCTCTTCGATGAACGATCACGACTTCAGAAGCAAATTGCGTTAGGTAGATGGCTTCTTCTACCGCAGAATCGCCACCGCCGATCACGACTAAGCGTTTGTTTCGGAAAAAAGCACCGTCACATACTGCACAATAGGAAACACCTCGTCCAGCGTATTCTTCTTCTCCAGGAACACCTAACTTACGATGGATACAACCCGTTGCGATAATCACTGTTTTGGCTTCATAAGATTGATCTTCACAGATCACTTCTTTGTAATTTCCATGGTCTTTGATGTCTTGCACAATTCCATAGACATTTTCTGTTCCAAATTTAGTGACACCTTCATACATTTTATATGCAAGGTCAGGTCCCATGATAGAATCAAATCCAGGGTAATTTTCAACTTCAGCGGTGTTATTCATTTGTCCACCAGGTGCGCCTTGTTCAATCATAGCAACTGAAAGATTTGAACGTGACGCATATAACGCAGCAGTCATTCCAGCAGGTCCAGCACCAATCACGATAACATCATACATATGTACATTCCTCCATTATAAAAATCAAGTAAGCTTACTTTACAGCCTATAGAAAAAAAAGTCTATTGTTCTGCTTACTCTTTTCTCGAATAGATTTATTATACTCGAAAAATCAGTTTAAAAACAATAGACTTTTATTTGATTCGCTATTCGTTACTTAAATCTTCTCCATTTGTTGCAATGACTTTTTTATACCAATTGAACGATTTCTTCTTCGAGCGTTCCAATGTCCCATTTCCTTCGTTGTCACGGTCAACGTAGATGAACCCATAGCGTTTCTTCATTTCGCCAGTCCCAGCAGAGACAAGATCGATACAGCCCCAAGTCGTGTAGCCTAGGAGATCCACACCATCGAGCTCAACCGCATCTTTCATTGCTTGGATATGTTGTGCTAAATAATCGATCCGATAGTCGTCTTCTACATAGCCATTTTCATCTGGTGTATCAATGGCACCTAACCCATTTTCGACGATGAACAATGGTTTTTGGTAACGATCATAAAGATCATTCATCGTGATACGTAACCCCAATGGATCAATTTGCCAGCCCCATTCACTGGCTGAAAGATAAGGATTTTTAGCCGATTCAAAAATATTACCGGCCGTTTGCTCTAATACTTTTGGATCAGTAGTAGCTACCCGAGAAGAGTAATAGGAGAATGAAATAAAATCAACGGTATGTTCTTTTAATATTTCTAAGTCAGTTGGTTCCATCTCGATTTTGATTCCATTACGTGCCATTTCTTTTAAAGCATAGGCTGGATAACTTCCCCTTGACTGGACATCAATAAAGAAATAGTTTTCCCGGTCCGCCTTTCTTGAAGCCCAGACATCTTCAGGTTTACAAGTGTAAGGATAATTTGCGCCGGCTGCTAACATACAGCCAACTTTATTTTCTGGATCCACTTCATGAGCGATCTTTGTAGCGATTGCACTAGCAACTAATTCATGATGGGCTGCCTGGTATTTGATTTGTTCCACATCGTCCCCTTCTTCAAAATACAATCCAGCGCCCATAAATGGAGCATGTAAAATCATATTGATTTCGTTGAAGGTCAACCAGTATTTCACTAGTCCTTTGTAACGATTAAAAATGACATGGCAAAGTCTTTCATAAAACTCTATCAACTTTCGAGAACGCCAAGCACCATATTCTTTGACCAAATGCATCGGACAATCAAAATGAGTGATTGTCACTAACGGTTCGATTCCATATTTTTGACATTCTTTAAAGACATCTTCATAGAACTTCAACCCTTCTTCATTTGGTTCCTTTTCATCACCTTTTGGAAAAATACGACTCCACCCAATGGATAAGCGATAGGTTTTAAATCCCATTTCCGCAAAAAGTGCAATATCCTCTTTGTAACGATGGTACATATCAATGGCTGTTTTTGCTGGATAAAAATGTTCCTCATCAAAGTCAAACATTTTTTGTTTCTCAGTGATCACTGAAAAACGATCTTTACCAATCGGAACAACATCAACATTAGCTAAACCACGTCCACCTTCAGCGTAGCCTCCTTCACATTGATTGGCAGCCGTTGCGCCACCCCATAAAAAGTCTTTCCTAAATGCCATCCTACTTCCTCCATTATTGTTTTTGATAAGTTTTTGTCAGGTTGTTTGCTATTTTATCTTGTACTTCGATCCCCTCTTCTTTTAAGCGGTGGATCGTTTCCTTAAATTGTGGCAAATACGCTTCGTGAGCAACAAACAATTCATCCATGATCCGTTTCGCTGTTTCACCCGACCGTACTAAGGGATTAATCGTAAATGCTTGAAGCGCTGTGCCATAATTACCCGTCACTGCCGCTTCGATCGTCAATAATTCCATATTTTTCATGACTTGAAGCCAGCCACGTTCAGCTGGTGGCAAAGAACCGAAAGCAACGTTGCGTGCCCCTTGTGCCCCGACATACGCTGTGACTTCCACGACACAATCAGCAGGCAGATCAGGAACAGCGCCGTCATTTTTTGTTGAAACAACGATTTGGGTTTCTTTATTGGCATAGATCGAAGCGATCGTTTCACAGGCAGCATCTGAATAATAAGCACCCCCACGTTGTTGTAACTGTTCTGGTTTATGGTCTAGTTCTGGGTCCTGATACAACTCAAATAATTCTGCTTCCGTTTTTTTAACTTGTTCTGCTCTTGTACCAATTGTTTGATATTCTTCTAAAGCATGGTTCAACATTTCTTCTTCACGATAATAATAGCGATGGTAGCCACAAGGAATCATTTGCATTTGTTGTAATTGTTCCTTGAAAAACGGCACATCGAATATATTTTTTGGTAAGCCATTATTTTCAGCATAAAGTCGGTCGATTAGCTCATTCGTTCGATCGTTTCCATGTGAATCTGCTACTTTATGCCAATGAAAGTGATTGAGTCCAGCAAATTTATAAATCAAGTTTTCTTTGGTTTCTCCCAGCATTTCTGGCTCTGTCATCATTGCCATAACTGGTACATTACAAAGCCCAATTACCTTTTCCCATTTTCCGTAGCGAACGACAGCTTCTGTAACCATTCCACTAGGATTGGCAAAATTGATCAGCCAAGCATCGGGACATAGTCTTTTCATATCTTCTACGATTGAAAGAATGACCGGAATGGTACGAAACGCTTTGAACATCCCGCCAGCTCCATTGGTTTCTTGTCCAAGCATGCCATAATATGCAGGGATTCGTTCATCTTTCACTCTGGCATCTAATTGATCTACCCGAAACTGATTTGTTACAAAATCAGCATCTCGCAGTGCTTCTTCTCGATCCAACGTCGCATAGATCTTAACATCATAAGGCGAAGCATCCCACATTCGTTGAGACATTTCACTGACGATTCTTAATTTTTCTTGACCCTCTGCTACATCCACTAACCAGATTTCTTTAATCGGTAATTCTTCATATCGTTTAATAAACCCTTCCATCAATTCAGGGGTATAGCTACTTCCGCCACCAATTGTTGCAATCTTCACTTTTTGTTCCATGAGCTTCCTCCTTTTTTGTTTTTACAACTATATTATGTTTTTTGTAAACGAAAACAACAAGTTAACTTTATTCTTTTGCATTTCCATTTACAAAAATTCATTATATAGCCGATTATTTTGTAAAAATCTTGTATATGAACAACGAACGATTGACGAATCAACAAATAGCGCTTACAATATTTTTACACAAAAAATTAAAAACATGTAAAAGAGGATCGTCATGCTATTAAAAGAAAAACTAAAAAAAATTGCTTTTTCTCCCGCAGAAACACAAGTGATCCATTATATTCAAAGCCATGAACATCAACTCAAAGAAGCAACAATTCAACAAATTGCGAAGGCATGTTATGTCCATCCTTCTACGTTGATTCGGATTGCCAAAAAGGCTGGGTTCAACGGTTGGGTCCACTTTAAGGAAGCTTTTTTGGCGGAAAACGAGTATTTGGAAGGAAATTTTCAAGAAGTTGATGCCAACCTCCCCTTTCTAGAAAACGATGGAATCATGTCTATTGCGAACAAAGTCGCTGCACTGGAACGAATGACGATTGAAGACACACTCTCATTGCTTCACCACGATGACCTACAACGAGCAAAACAGCTTTTATTGAAAGCAAAAAAAATCGTCCTTTTTTCTAGTAATTCGAATACTTTGATCTCGCAGGCTTTTATGTTGAAAATGAAGCGAATCAAACGAGACGTAACGATTGTGACGACTTCAGGCGAATCCTACTATGAAGCCTACAACTGTACGCCTGATACTTGTGCCATCTTAATTTCTTATACCGGCGAAAATAAAATGATGTTACGAACAGCCAAGATTTTGCAAGAAATCAATGTGCCGATTTTAACATTGACGAGTATTGGTGATTCCACTCTTTCTACTTTCAGCTCAGCAATCCTTCGTATCACTACCAGAGAACGATTGTATTCCAAAATCAGTAATTTTACGATCAATACTTCAATTTGTTACTTACTAGACGTACTATACAGCTGTATCTTTGCAGAGGAATATCAAAAAAACCTCAACCATTTAATCAAAATCGGACAAAAAGTAGACGATCGCCCAATCAGCTCCTCTATTATGGAAGAGCCTCCTACAATTAAGGAATAAATTATCTCACACTTTTCAGCTTCTTATGCATTTTCTCTTTTCACCATCTAGCTTGTTAAGTTAGTCGTGTCCAAAAAGAAAAACCTAAAAAATTTACCATGACAACATGGATATTTTTTAGGTTTTATTTGCTTAAATTTCATGTTGTTTTTCGTAGTTGTTAGCAGTTGGACTAGGCTCAGTAGCGCCTATTAGTCTACGTTCTCTTGCCTGACTAAAACTTGCTCCCCCCCTCACTCTCTTTGTTTCTTTGTTTTGATTCAATTGATGAGAGTTGTTCCATTTTGGCAGCCACTACTTTTTTGAGCTCTTCTACGGATACTTTTGAATCATCAATCTTGTTGGCCATTAAGTCTACCAAAACTGCTTTTTGTTTTTCATTAAGTTCTGACAGACGATAAAATGTCTCCGCTAAGAAATGATCACTAAATAGTTATTTTATATCTGTTTGTTTATTTCAAACGCTATTGTTCAAGGTACTCTACTTCTGATACTCAATAAAATTGTCTTTATTAAAAAAACAGAGAAAAAGAAGATGATTTCCTCTTTTTCTCTGTCTGATTACTTCTATTTGGAACAACTATTCACTTTGAAGTTTATACATATCAGCATACAGTCCTTCTTTTACTAGCAACTCCTGGTGGGTTCCTTGTTCAACGATTTTTCCTTTATCCAAGACAAGAATGAGTTCCGCATCTTTGATCGTTGACAAGCGGTGCGCAATCGCAATAGTGGTTCTTCCTTGACGCATCTTTGCTAATCCTTCTTGGATCAATCCTTCTGTCTCGGTATCAATATTGGCAGTTGCTTCATCTAAAACCAAGATTTTAGGATCAGTAACAATGGTTCGTGCGAATGTGATCAATTGTCGTTGTCCACTAGAATAACTTGCGCCTCGCTCAATCACTTTTGAATGATACCCATTTGGTAATTCATTAATAAAGCGATCTGCTTGGACAAATTCTGCCGCTGCACGTATCTGTTCATCTGTGATCGCTGGATCCATCATACGTATATTTCCTGCAATATCCCCATAGAATAGAAAAGCATCTTGGAGAACTAACCCCATTTTTTTACGAAGTTCAGCAATCGGATATTCCCGAATATCACACCCGTCAATTAAAATCTGCCCTTCATAAAATTCATAAAAACGCATCAAGACATTGATGATCGAACTTTTCCCACTGCCAGTATGACCGACTAATGCGACAGTTTCACCAGGATTGGCAACAAAAGAAATGTTGTTCAGTACTTTATTTTTTCCATCATAGGAAAAGCTAACATTACGAAATTCAATTTTCCCCTCAGTGATGGTTTTGTTTGCTCCTTCATGTTGCTGTGGTGCGTATTCTTCTGTGTCCATGATTTTTAAGATTCTGCTACCAGCGACGATCCCGTCAGTGAATATACTTAAGAAATCCATCATTTGAGACATCGGATTGAAGAACCCTTGGACATATGTGGTGAAAGCATAGATCAGCCCAACTTCCACTGGTGATTTTAAGGCATCTAAGCCAAAAAGTGTCAGTGCCCAAGCAATGGCTAATGCATATAAAAAGCTGATAATCGGGCTCAATAACAGCGAATTGGTTTTGATCATAGCGTATCGTGTATTGAGATAATCCGTATTGACCGCTTCAAATTCGTTTGCTAACCGTTTTTCCTGCCGGAATTGCTGGATGATCCGCATCCCTGAAATGGATTCATTTAATTTAGTATTCAACTGACTTAACTTTTCTCGCATATTACGATAAATCCGAGAACTAAATTTTTGATAATACCAGATCACGACTCCTAGAACAGGTAAAAAAAGCAACAGCCATAAAGCAATGCGTCCGTTGATTTGAAACATTGCAATAAAGGAGGAAACTACTGCGAAAATGCCTGTCAATACCATCAGAAAAACATACCAAAATTCAGAAAGCGTTTCGGTGTCATTCGTGACTCTTGAGACGGTCGAGCCGGCTGGTGTCTGGTCAAAATATCTCATTCCCAATGTATGCAATTTTTCAAATAATTTTATACGGATATATTGATAGGTTTTAAGCGAAGCATTGGAATACAAATACCATTGGAAAAACCAGATGATACTTTTGACGATGACCCCAAATAAATACAAGCCTGCAAAAAATAAAATCACTTGTGTCGTAGCAGATTGTTTGGCTAAATATTCATCCATAAAGGTTTGAATGATTCGAGGTAATAGGACATTGATTACTGACAATCCCAAAGCAAACAGGATGGCAATGATGAAAGTCGCTTTAAAGGGTTTAGCAAAATGCAACAAGCGTTTAATGATTTGCTTTTGCTCTCGCAATGGAATGGATTTTGACCATTCGGATTGATAGTTATCTTCCATCATTTTCTCCCCTTTCAATTTTGGCTTCTAACTGTTGTTTTTCCCACATTTGTTTGTACCAACCACCTAAAGCCAATAGCTCGGCGTGACGGCCACGTTCAACGATCTGTCCTTTGTCAATGACGATGATTTCATCAGCATGCATCACACTGCTTAGTCGATGAGCGGCAATGATCGTGGTTTTACTTTGACGAATTTCTTTTAAATTTCGCAAAATTCTTTCTTCTGTTTTAGCATCCACTGCCGACAACGCATCGTCAAGGATCAATAACTCTGGATTTTGGATCAATGCTCTGGCAATCGAGATCCGCTGTTTTTGTCCACCAGATAAGGAAACACCCCGCTCACCAACTAATGTTTCATACCCCTTCGGTAATTCTTTGATCTCTTGGTTGATTGATGCTAACGAAGCAGCAGCTTCCACTTCTTCGTTAGATAACTTAGGATCAGAAAAACGGATATTCTCACGAATCGTCATTGAAAACAAAAAATGATCTTGTGGTACATAGCCAATAGAATGTAAAAGAGCATCTAAGGAATATTCTTTGATCGAACGACCACCAAATTTGATTTGTCCTTGATAGTCATCATATTCACGCATCAGCAACTTCATGATCGTGGTTTTTCCAGCACCAGTTTTACCAACAATTCCTAATGTATCCCCTTCTTTAATTGCAAACTTGATTTGTTCCAAGGCGGGTAATTCTTCTTTGGGATAATGGAATTGCGCGATCTCTACATTTAATTCTCCTTTTGCGGGTGTCTTCACTGCACCAAGTTGTTCGACGATATGGGTCTTCTCATGTAAGAGTTCATTCACTCGGTCATAAGAAGCATTTCCTCTTTCCAGAACATTGAACAACCGACCAATAGCAAACATCGGCCAAACCAACATTCCAATGTAACTGATGAAGGAAACCATTTGTCCAATCGTGATCGTGCCATCTAGCACATATTTACCACCCAAGATGATCGTTAAAACATAAGATAACCCAATGATCAGCGTGATAAACGGATCAAACAAAGCATCTAAAAAGTTGACACGTTTATTCTTGGTGATTGCCTGTTCGATTTTTTCTTGAAAATCTGCCAGATCTTCCTGCTCTTGCCCAAAAGTTTTGATTACTTTAATCCCAGTAATACTTTCTTGCGTTTTGTCGTTGATACTGGAAAAAGCTTCTTGTGATTCTCGAAAAGCATCATGTAGTTTTGATCCTAATATCCTTGAAGTAACAGCTAATAGCGGCAAAGGGATCAGAGCAAGTAAAGTCAAGCGCCAGTCAATGAAAAGGATCATGGCAATGATTGTGGTTCCACCGGTAATGACCGAATCAGCAAATGTCAAGATGCCTGCTCCTGCCACATTTTGAATCGCATTTAAATCATTGGTCGCATGTGCCATTAAGTCACCTGTACGATATTTTTGGTAAAACATACTATCCATACGAGTGAAATGGATAAACAAACGCTGACGTAATTCCTTCTCTAACCTCGCTGCACTTCCCCAAATATTCACCCGCCAAATGAAACGAAAGAGATACTGTAAAATGGCAGATCCGATTAATACAGCGATCCAAAAGACGATAAATCGCATGGAGAGATTCTTATCTGCAATCTCATCGATGATGATCCCGATTACTTTAGGCGGAACTAACTGAACCAAGGCAACACATAATAAAGAAAAAACGCCGATCACATAGTGCTTCTTTTCTTGTTTAAAAAACCAACCCAACTTCCTAAAAATAGACATATTTTTCCTCCTTTTTAACTCCCATCAACCTCTTTTTCTCTTAAAAATTTAGTCAGTGTCACTCATTTTTCTCACTAACTACACAACCTTGTTTTTAATCGCTTCCATAAATCCATCTAACAAAAAAAGCGAGCTGAAATCAATCAGCCCGCTATGATTTGTCCAATGAAAACCCTATTTTTTCCCTTGGTTTTTCATTTGTTGCATCATCTGACGAATTTTCTTTTCAGATGGTTTTTGCCCCATTGACATCATCATTGATCGTAACATGTCCTCATTAACGGGAGGATTTTTTTCTAAATAATCTTTCATATATTTACGCGCAAAAAAGAATCCACCGATTGCGCCGATTAATAAAGCAATAACTGCGATAAGTACGACTATTCCTGTTTTTACCATATAAATCTCTCCTTTCTATTTCCGAATTGCTCTCAATGACTTATTTTACTAAAGTTTTCCCAAAAAAGAAAGGCGTTTTCTTTAGTTTTGGCTAAAAAGTTTATTTTACTGCTTTCCTATAACTTCGCCAAATAGAAGCTTGACCATATATTTTTTTTAGGCAAACCGAATAAATTGCTTTCAATTTTTTTGATGCAGGTGTAGAATGGTGTCGTGAAGAAAATGAGAGGTGATTTTTTTGAGTAATCAATTCCATAAACAAAAATTGATTGAACACACCAACGGCTTATCTTTAGCTGAAGTGAACGGAACAGTCAAAGTTCCTAAAGGGAAAAGTTTTTTTAAAACATTATTAGCTTATTCAGGTCCTGGCGCACTCGTTGCGGTAGGTTATATGGACCCAGGAAACTGGTCGACTTCTATTACAGGAGGTCAAAACTTTCAATATTTACTGATGTCAGTCATTCTTTTATCCAGCTTAGTCGCTATGCTCTTGCAATATATGGCAGCAAAACTAGGCATCGTTAGTCAAATGGATTTAGCCCAAGCCATCCGAGCCCGTACAAGTAAAACACTTGGTGTGATTTTGTGGGTGTTAACTGAATTGGCAATCATGGCAACCGATATTGCAGAAGTAATTGGGGCCGCCATTGCCCTTTATTTACTTTTTGATATTCCATTAGTAATTGCCGTATTTATTACTGTTTTTGATGTTTTTGTTTTATTGATGTTAACTAAGATTGGCTTTCGTAAAATTGAAGCGATCGTCGTTTGTTTGATCTTTGTCATTTTATTCGTTTTTGTCTACCAAGTGGCTTTGTCAAATCCCGACTGGAAACATTTATTTGCTGGCTTTGTTCCTAATAGCAAAACGTTTGCTGATTCACCGATGATTGGTGGTGAAACACCATTGACAGGTGCATTAGGAATCATTGGCGCAACTGTCATGCCTCATAATTTGTATCTCCATTCTGCAGTCTCACAAACGAGAGAAATCGATCGGAAAGACCCAACCGATATCGCTCGAGCTGTTCGTTTTACAACTTGGGATTCTAATATTCAATTAACTATGGCTTTTTTAGTCAATGCTTTACTTTTGATCATGGGCGTTGCAGTATTTAAAAATGGTTCTGTGCAAGACCCATCATTTTTTGGGCTTTACGAAGCATTGTCTAATCCTTCTGTTATGAGCAATGATGTATTGACCACTGTAGCAAAATCTGGCATTTTATCTACATTATTTGCTGTTGCCCTTTTAGCTTCTGGACAAAATTCTACGATTACTGGAACACTGACAGGACAAGTGATCATGGAAGGCTTTATCCACATGCGTATGCCGATTTGGTTACGTCGTTTGGTCACACGTCTCTTGTCTGTCATCCCTGTTTTACTCTGTGTCCTCTTTACTAGCACGAAAGGAACGATCGAAGAACATACTGCTTTGAATCATTTGATGAACGAATCTCAAGTATTCCTTGCATTTGCGCTTCCTTTTTCAATGATTCCATTATTGATGATGACAAATAGTGAAGTAGAGATGGGGAAACAATTTAAAAATAATCTATTCGTTAAATCTTTAGGCTGGATCTCCGTAATCAGTCTGACATTCTTGAATTTACGAGGGTTGCCTGGACAAATCGAAAGTTTCTTTGGTGATCAAGCAACTACCAATGAATTGATGTGGGCAGACAATGTGGCCTACTTGATTATCTTTGCTGTCTTAGCCTTATTGTGTTGGACGATCGTCGACTTGTATAAAGGGAACAAAAGATACGCAGAACGTTTGCAACAACTAACCGTTCAAGAAAATAACTAATAAAAAGTACCTGCTTCTATTGATGTGACTAAAAAAGATGAGACAGATGTGTCTGATTTTAAAAAATAAGCCAAAGAATCCCGAAATAGTTACTCAGGGAAATTCTTCGGCTTATTTTAATTCGTATAACTACATTCAACAACTTTTATGTCCATTTGTTGAAATGTCTTCGTGAAGTAGATAAATCACGTTTTTTTCTACTAATATCAGTAGATTTTGCACAAATCCTACAATCAAAACTTTAAGGTTTCATTTGTTTATTCATTCACTGCTGCTAATAATTCTGGGAAAGCTTCTGGATCAAAGTGTTTTTCTTTTAACATAGCAATTTCTTTTCCATATGGTGCATAGGCCGTTTTTTTCTCTTTCCCTACATAAGGGGTTTCTAAGATTTTGGCAATATCTGAAAACATCGGTTCATGTACGATTTCTTTCAGTGCATCAAAACCGATCGTACCGAAACCAATATTGGCATGACGATCCTTATGTGACCCTTGAGGATTCTTCGAGTCATTGATGTGTAACACTTTCAATCGATCCAAGCCGATTACTTTATCAAATTCTGTCATGACACCTGAAAAATCATGACACACGTCATAGCCTGCATCGTTCGTATGACAAGTATCAAATGTCACAGACAGTTTTTCATTCAAAGTCACGCCATCAATGATCTGCGCTAATTCTTCAAATGTCCGACCGACTTCCGTCCCTTTACCAGCCATTGTCTCTAAAGCAATTTGTGCAGTCTGTTCTTTCGTCAAAACTTCATTCAACCCTTCAATGATTTTGGCAATACCTGCTGCGGCACCTGCACCGACATGGGCACCTGGATGTAAAGTGATCTGGGTTGCTCCTAAAGCCTCCGCTCGGACGATCTCTTCTCTTAAAAATTGAACCGCAAAAGGAAACATCTCCGGTTTAATCGTATTTCCCAAATTAATAATATAAGGTGCATGAACCACTATATCAGATAATCCATGTTCCTTCATATACGCTTTCCCCGCTTCGATATTCATGTCTTCAATTGCTTTACGTCTAGTATTTTGCGGTGCTCCAGTATAAATCATAAAGGTTGAAGCACCGTAACTTGCAGCTTCTTCTGCTGCCCCTAATAGCATTTTTTTCCCACTCATGCTTACGTGTGACCCTAATAACATAAAATTCTTCCTCTCCATGAAAAGTGAATCAATGATCGAAATCCTTATCAAGCCATATTACATTCATTGATAATCACTCTAAATAAGCTAATCTTTTTCTATTTTAACTGAACATATAGGGAAAGGAAAGTTTACGACTCGAAAACCGGTCTAGTGCTTTAAGTTTCTCGTTCACTCTATCATTCAGAAAAAGAAAGTTGAAATAATCCTTATAAAAATCACCATATCTGTTTTTTTGTTCCATTATTTGCTATAATTAGCGAAATAAAACTATTAGTTGAGGTGAACCCTTTTGCCACGTAAAGATACTCGGAAAAAGCAACATCGAAGGAAAAAGCAAAAATGGTTGGGATTAAACATCGCTTTTGGTGTCTTCCAATCACTGACTACTTTTATCGTCGTCCTTCTTCTGCTACTGGCAGCCCTTGGTGTTGGTATCGGATCTGGTTATTTTGCCTATCTTGTTGAAGATACCGAAATACCATCCAAAGCAACCCTGCAATCAGAGCTTGGCAACATTACAGAAACATCTAAACTTGTTTATGCTGACAATTCTGAAATATCAAAGATCCAAACTGATTTAATGCGGACAGCCGTTCCTTCAGATCAAATTTCGCCTTTATTGAAAACTGCAATCATTAGTACTGAAGATGAGTATTTTGAGCGACATAACGGCTATGTACCAAAAGCTGTTTTGCGTGCTTTATTTTCTGAAGCAACTGGTATCGGTTCTTCCGGTGGTTCCACGTTGACTCAACAGTTAGTCAAACAACAAATCTTGACTGATGAAACAACATTCAAGCGAAAAGCAAATGAAATTTTATTAGCGGCACAAGTCGAGAAACACTTTTCCAAAAATGAAATTATTTCTATGTATCTAAATGTTTCTCCATTTGGTCGAAACAATAAAGGACAAAATATCGCTGGTGTACAAGAAGCAGCGAAAGGAATCTTTGGTGTTAATGCCAAAGATGTCAACTTACCACAAGCTGCCTTTATCGCAGGCTTGCCACAAAGTCCGATCACTTATAGTCCTTACACAAATACTGGGAGTTTAAAAGAAGACCTTTCAGCAGGATTGAATCGAAAAGATGTGGTTCTATTCAGCATGTATCGTGAAAATAAAATCACAAAACAGCAATATGAAGAAGCGAAAGCTTATGATCTCACGAAAGATTTCTTACCACAACAGATTGCTGAACAAAGTGATCGTGAGTTTCTATATTATACCGTTATGGGTGAAGCCACAGAGATCATCACTAAACAATTAGCTGAAAAAGATGATGCAGATTTATCTGATAGTTCAGTCTATGATGCCTACTATCAAAAAGCACAACAAACGATCCAAAACAAAGGTTATACGATCCATTCAACGATCGATAAAAATGTTTATGCGGCAATGCAAGAAGCAGCAAAAAGTTATGGTCATCTATTAGACGATGGCAAAGCCACACAAGTTGAGACAGGAAATGTCTTGATGGATAATAAAACTGGTCGTATCTATGGTTTTGTTGGTGGTAGAAATTATCTACAAAACCAAAATAATCATGCTTTTGACACCCAAAGACAAGCTGGGTCTTCGATTAAACCAGTACTCGTGTATGGTCCAGCCATCGATATGGGGCTCGTAGGATCAGAATCACGTGTTTCTGATTACGCAACTACCTGGCAAGAAGGAAGTAACGCAGGAGAAAAAATCGTCAATGCAACGAATGAAGGTTCTAATACCTTCCAAACGATTCGAGAGTCTTTGGAATGGTCTAACAATATCCCTGCCTATCATTTATATCAGGATGTTTTAGAAAATGGTGGTTCTAAACAATATGCTTATGAAAATTACTTGGCAAAAATGAATTATCCAACCAACGATAATTGGGGCGTTGAGTCTGCACCTTTGGGAACCGTTGATGTAACGACTTTGGAACAAACCAATGGCTTCCAAGCTTTAGCTAATGGCGGGGTCTATCAAGAAGGTTATTTGATTGATTCAATTACTGATAACTCAGGAAAAGCCATTTACAAACATGAGGAAAAACCTGTAAGAGTGTATTCTGAAGCTACAGCATCAATTATGAATGATATGATGCGTAGTGTAATCACTGCGAAAATCACGACACCTTTTAAAGATGATATTACTGCTTTAAATCATGAACTGGGACAAGCGGATTGGATCGGCAAAACAGGTTCAACAAATGACTACCGTGATTCTTGGCTGATTGTTTCAACGCCATCTATTACGATCAGTAGTTGGGCAGGTCACGATGACAACACTGGAATGGACTCAAGAGCCCGATTACGTTCTTCTAGCTATTTAGCCAATCTCATTAATCAAGTATACCAAGCAAATCCAGCGATGTTCGGGACAAAGGATAAATTTGAATTATCTTCTGATGTCTCCAAGAAAAAAGTAGCATCCTTTACAGGACAACTTCCTGGTAAAGTTACTGTTGATAAGAAAACCATCGAAACGCCAAGTCAGACAGTTGAATCGCTTTGGGCAAAAAATGGTCCAAAAAAATCAACATTCAAGTTTGGTGTCGGTGGAACGGATGAAAACTATAAAAACTATTGGGGAACTGCTTCATCCTTTGCTCGAGAACATCCAGCAAAAAAAGAAAATGATAAAGAAAAAGAATAACTCAGACTTTGTCAAATAATATTGATGAAACGCACCAACATTATTTGACAAAGGACCTAAAAAACAGTCGCCAATTATGGCGACTGTTTTTATCTTGTTAATTTTTCAGTAGCGCCCATACGCTTTTTTTCTTGCTGTTTGACTAAGTTCATTGCTTTATTCCTTTTTTGATCCACTGTTTGCTGTTGATGAGTATTTTTATCTGTAGTCGGTGAATATTTAGAATGATTTAGATCATTGGTAGCAGGTTTGCTTTTTTCTTTTTCATATGTGACTGGTTCCCATACCCCAATTTCAAACCACAGCGGGTTCGTTTCACTTGATTTCTTTAGGTTATCTGACTGTTGGTCATTTCCATTGATATTCATCGAGGGCTCAGCTTTTTCTAAATATAGGCTGGTTCCTTCTTTGAATTTAGGAGCAGTCAAGCTTTTAAAGGTGCTAGGGTTAAAACTATTTAGATCATTGGTAGCAGGTTTGCTTTTTTCTTTTTCATGTATGACTGGTTCCCATACCCCAATTTCAAACCACAGCGGGTTCGTTTCACTTGATTTCTTTAGGTTATCTGACTGTTGGTCATTTCCATTGATATTCATCGAGGGCTCAGCTTTTTCTAAAGGTAGGCTTGCATCATCTTTGTCTTTTCCTTTAAAGTCACCTGATTGCCGGTTATCCCCTTCTTTGACAGTCATCACTTGCTTACTTTCGATTTCCCTACAATAATCGCTATTGTTTTCTCTATTTGGCTCTTCAGGACTTTGCATTTTACTTTCATCTTTATTCCAATTGGTTCTTTCGCTACTGTTAGTTTGTACTTCTATCCATACTTGTGGGTCATGCTGTTTTTGTTTCTCTTCTTCCAAACGTATGCTGTCAACCCTTTTTTGATTACGTTCATTTGAAGCTTCACGTCCTTTTCTCCTTTTGTTGACAGGATCTAATAACTCAATAGATTGATTGTTTTGAAATTGGAAGACTGTATCATTTTCCATGCTTTTTTTCAAAATATCGTTAAAATTGTCTCTAAACCGTCCATATATTTGACTTGCTTTCCTACTAATGCTAACTAAAATAGCATCGATTTTACTGTCAGACAATTCACTTTTTTTCAAAGTAGAAAGATATTCAAAAGAATAACTCTCCGTATGTAAACCTATATGTTTTGCTAAGATATAACCAATCGCTTCTGATTTAAAATATTCTAATTGGTCTGGATGATCGGTACTAGTCACTCTTGTCTTATGTATGGCTGAACGCATAAAGTTACTCAATGTTTGTTTATCATTCATTCCTGACTGAATCTCGATTGGCATATTTTTAAATTGGTTAATACTTTGGAACAAAATTTGGTAGAGAAATGAATCAACTGTTTGATTCCCTACATAGTATGCTGGTCTGGGTATTTCTTGCTTTTCCGCTAATTCACTAACATCGAAAACCTGTACTAGAAAAGAGGCTGTTAGTTTACTTTTTGTTTCTTTGTCGAAACGTACTTCTATATGGTCTCTATAAAGTGCGTCTGGACCCAGTTTTAATTTTTTTCCTAGTTTCTTCCATTCCTGAGCCTCGAGAGCCAATTGGACCTCTGGTTTTTGGGCGATCAGGTTTTGGGTTATTTTTGAATGTTGCCAAGGAAGATGCGCTGTAACAGATAAAAACTTAATAAAATTATCCTCTTCTAGAAAAGTTGAAAGTTGTTTTTTTCGATACGTTTCAATCCCTTCCCTATCCCCCCGTTTATTCAAGCTTTGTATACTTTTATCGTCTATTCCCTCATTAAACCTAAGAGTTAGTATATATTCAACTCCTTCTGGAAATAAGTCAATTGAGTTAACCAACTTATTACCACGTTCATTAATATGATGTGCCATACTTACAAAATAATAAAATTTTTCTATGATCTTTTCTTTATTTTCTTCTATAAACGGACGATATAATTCCATTCCCGGATCCTTAGTTACTATTACCAGTGAAGAATCAAGATACAAGGAATGATTAAAAACAAAACCTGGAGTACAGCGACGATTGTTCTTGTACTTCTCTTCCATTACTGGCAATGGATATACAAACTCTGTAAAAATTTTCTCTGTAAAAGATTTAATAGGAATATACCAATTTCTCCTATTTCTTTCCAATGCAAGATATGTCCTATTTAAATTTTCTAATGTTATTTCTTTGTACTTTGAAGTTTTTAACTCATCGTAAACATCAGGAAGCAGTTTCACAAAATAAATATCTGACATTTATAACTTCTCCTTACAATTTAGATTTTCTCTTCTGATAGAGATTCCATTTCATTATACGGAATAAAAAGCTAAAATTTGTCCAAGTTTTTACAAAAAAATAAATAGTTGTTCTTGTTAACTAGCTAAAAGCTTCAACGAATGTTTACTTGTTTCATTTTAGAAGTTAAAAACACTCCACTAGCATCATCTAGTGGAGTGTTAATCACTTATTATTTCGTCGATCCTTTTTCTTCAATTCCATAAGGTAAGATAATTGTTTTTTCTTCAACTTCTTCTTTATTCATCATTTTTGTTAATAGACGCATTGAAACGGCACCTAAATCATACAATGGTTGTGTGATACTTGTTAGGCGTGGACGTGCAACTTCTGTTAACAATGAGTTATTACTTGTAATGATCTCAAATTCTTCCGGTACTTTCACACCCTTATCTAAAAGACCATCTAAAATACCGATAGCTAATTCATCATCTGAAACATAAACAGCTGTTGCGCCACTGTTATGAATGCGATCAACTAAAGTTAATCCGTCTTTAAAGTTATACTCTGCTTCAAAGATCAAACCTTCGCTGTAAGGTAAATTATTTTCTTTAAGTGCTTCTTTATATCCTTTCAAGCGATTTTGACCATTGATTGGATCAATCAATGCCCCACTGACAAAGGCAATTTTTTTATTGCCATTCTTAGCTAATTTATTGACAGCATCCTTAGTTGCTGAAGTGTAATCGATATTCACACTTCCAACTTGTTCATCAGGGTCAATTGAGCCAGCCAATACTACAGGAGTCTTAGATCGAGAAAACTCACCACGGATTTCATCAGTGATATGATGTCCCATGAAGATCACGCCATCTACTTGTTTTGCTAACAAGTTATTTAATACATTCACTTCTTTTTGATCATTGCCGTCTGAATTTGCTAAAATGATGTTGTATTTGTACATTGTAGCAACATCATCGATCCCACGTGCTAAAGAAGCAAAAAACATATTGCTGACATCTGGAATGATTACCCCTACTGTCGTTGTCTTCTTACTTGCTAGCCCACGTGCAACAGCATTCGGACGATAGTCCAATCGATCAATGACTTCTAACACTTTTTTTCTAGTCGCAGGTTTGACATTCGGATTCCCGTTAACGACACGTGAAACAGTAGCCATCGAAACATTTGCCTCTCTCGCTACATCATAAATAGTAATTGTTTGCTTTTCCATTCTTGCTCTCCTGTTCATTTTTATATGTTTTCTGAAAATACGCTTTACATTTCTAAAACAGGATAACAAATAATACTCAAAATTGCAACCGTTTTACTACCGCTTTCATGAAAATAATTCATTTTTTCACTTTTATACGTTGGTCTTTGAAACATTAAGTGGTACAATTATCTAATAATTCAATAAATTAGAAAGAAGGATGCCAAAATGAATAACGTAAAAATCAACGAATTACGTAAATGGATGGCTCAAAATCAAGTGGATCTTGCCTATATTAGTGATCCAGGACACATCGCTTATTTTTCAGGATACGAAAGTGAACCCCATGAACGTGTCTTAGCACTATTTATCCCACTTGAACAGGATCCTTTTTTATTCACTCCGGCTTTAGAAGTTGAAGATGCACAAAACAGTGCATGGTCTTTTGATGTTCGTGGCTATTTAGACAGCGAAAATCCTTGGGAAATCATTGGGAAAGAAATTCGTCACCGTTATGGTCAGCCTGGAAATATCGGAATCGAAAAAAATGCGTTAACCGTTGATCGTTTCGATGCCATTTCAGATGTTCTAACTGGTTCTGACAACTTTACTGATTTAACAGCAATCATTCAACGTCTCCAATTAATCAAAACACTGGAAGAAAAAGACCAATTACTTGCTGCTGGTAAATGGGCAGATGTTGCCTTTGAAATCGGCTTTAAGGCAGTAAAAGAAGGTGTTACTGAGCAAGCAATCATTGCAGAAATCGAATATCAACTAAAAAAACAAGGTGTTTCGCAAATGTCGTTTGACACGCTTGTTTTAGCTGGTAAAAACGCAGCAAGCCCCCACGGTGCTCCAGGCAGCACAAAAATTTCGCCTAATGAACTTGTTTTGTTTGATTTAGGTGTTGTTTGGGATGGTTATTGCAGCGATGCTACTCGAACTGTAGCCTATAAAAAACCAACTGAATTTCAGGAAAAAATTTATCAAATCACACTTGAGGCACAATTAGCTGCCCAAGCAGCTGTACGTCCCGGCGTAACGGCTGCCGAACTAGATCAAATTGCAAGAAATGTAATCAATAGCTATGGCTATGGCGAATACTTCAATCATCGTCTAGGTCACGGAATCGGAACCACTGTCCATGAATTTCCTTCCCTTGTAGCAGGAAATGATTTAGTCATCGAAGAAGGCATGTGCTTCTCCCTTGAACCAGGAATCTATATCCCTGATCAAGTAGGTGTTCGAATCGAAGACTGTGTCTATGTGACAAAAGACGGCTGTATTCCATTTACAACTACGCCAAAAGAATTATTGGTTATTGAATAAGGTCGTGAAAGAAGCGGTTAACTCCGAACGAATAAGCGATGATTTTTTAAAATAGCTTCTCATATTTTAGAAAATTATCGTTTATTGTTGAGGAGTTGCTTCTTGAACGCCGTGGATCAGAGGTTGTGAGAAGAGCGGCTTGATCTGAGCGCTCACCAAGTAAAACCTGCGACGAGTAATCACAGGAGCAGTAAGGTTGAAAATCTCGAAACAGCTTCCCATGTTTTGAGATTTTTTGACTTATCGCCGAAGATCAGCTCTTTGAACGCCGTTTATCACTTCTACATCTATTAATGAGTCTAGGGCGACTGTTAGTCCTAGACTCATTTTTTTCTTATCTTCAACCTCACTAATTGTTGTTGACCCATTCATACCAAAGAGCTCTGGTTACCAATAGATTTTACGAATTCTTCTGATCATTCTGGTCCTTTTATAGTGTCTTCACTCTCATGGTAATAAGCATGCTATCAAGTGATTACGCAAATTAGACCTTTACATTATGTATTATTCTAGTAATTATCAAACAAAAAAATATCAAAGCTAGGAAACTTTGCTAGCTTTGATATTCATCACTTGTTCCGTTCGATTAACCAAAATCGAGATAGCATCTATTGATTATTTACAAAAAATAGAAATTGCCTATTTTCCATTGTCAGTAAATGTATCTTTTAAATCTTCTTTTTTAGCTTTTACGTCTTCTTTAGCCATATCTGCCATTGCTTGCGCATCTTTTGCGACTGGTTTTGCTTCAGCAATGCCTTCTTTGACTGTTTGTCCAGCTTCACCTGCAGCATCTTTCGCATTGATCATCATATCTTCAGATGCATCTTTAACTGTTTCATTCATTTGTCCGACTGGCTTTTTAAGCTCATCTGCTGATTTCTTGAAGCGATGAGAAAGATCTTCTGATTGTTCTTTTAATGTTAATAAAATGTCTTCAGACTCATCTTCGACATCATTTGCAGAATGATTGACTTTATTTTTCACGCTACCAGCTAAGTCACCAGCTTGTTGGGATAGATCTTGCGCTTTTTCTTTTGCGATGTCTGTTAATGTCGCTGATTTTTCTTTTGCCATATCCGTGTAGTCTGAAGCCATATCAAGTAAATCATCTGCTTGTGCAGCAAGTTCATCGCGTAGTTCTTTTCCTGACTTTGGTGCTAATAATAATGCTGCGACTGCCGCTGCTGTCCCACCAATAACTGCTCCTAGTAAAAATCCACCTTTTTTTGCCATAATTAAATTCCTCCAGTCTTTTCTGTATGTTTTTTATTTTTGAAAAACTTTAAAGCTGTGCCACCAACTTTTCCAGCCACGGTAGCTTTAGCTGTTGTACGCCCAATCCCACCAACTTTGGTTACGATATTTTTACTTGATGTATTCAATTCTGACACGCTTTCACTTAAATCTGCGATAGCTGTAAATAATGGATCAATCGTTTCTACTTTCCCATTGATGTCTAAAAGCAATTCATTACTTTTGACTAGTAAACCTTCCACCTGCCTTGACAAAAGATCGACATCTTTGGTGACGACTTCAATCGTCGTATTTGCTTCTGCCACTGTTTGATCCACTTTTTCTAATGTTTTTGATAATTGTAACAATACTCTTATGATAAAAACAACGAGGACTGCAAATGCGATGGCCGCAATCAGCCCAGCAATTTCTCCGCCTGTCATACTCGAACTCCCTTCTGATACTCTTTCTATAAGCATAGCATTTTCGCATTTTTTAAACAAATAAAAAATAGCAAAGCTTCAACTACTTTTTTTGGATAAGAGCAGTTGAAGCTTTCATTGCTAAAAAATTTATTTTTTCAGCTCATCTTTTGATTCAATTTTTTTGTTGTCTTTTTTTGGTACCATCGTTTGATCAGCTTCTAATTGTTTCCCTAGCTCTTTGATATATTCTTTTAATGGTTCGCCGACTTCTGGATGAGTCAAGCCGTATTCGATACTGGTTTTCATGAAACCAAACTTGTCACCAACATCATAGCGTTTGCCTGTAAAGTTACGAGCAAATACTCGTTGTGTTTTATTCAATGTATCAATCGCATCTGTCAGTTGGATCTCATTCCCAGCACCTGGTTGTTGTTCTGCCAAAACATCAAAGATTTCAGGAGTTAATAAATAGCGTCCAATAATAGCTAAATTACTTGGTGCTTTACTTGGGTCTGGTTTTTCAACGAAGTTTTTAACATTGAACAATCCTTCTTCTAATTCTTCACCAGGATTAATAATTCCGTATTTAGACGTATCTTTTTGTGGCACTTCCATCACTGCGATTGTTGATGCATGTGTCCGCTCATAGTCATCAATCAATTGTTGTGTCAAAGGTACTTCATCTTCCATGATATCATCACCTAACATCACAACAAAAGGTTCATTACCGATAAAAGCACGGGCTTGTAATACAGCATGTCCTAACCCTTTTGGATGAGATTGACGAATGAAGTGTAGATTTACATCAGTTGTTTCTTCAACCAACTTCAATAATTCTGTTTTCCCTTTTTCACTCAAATTCGTTTCTAACTCGATATTTGAATCAAAATGGTCTTCGATTGGTCGTTTTGCTTTCCCAGTGACGATCAAAATGTCTTCGATCCCTGATTTAAGTGCTTCTTCTACGATAAATTGAATCGTTGGTTTGTCAACGATTGGAAGCATTTCTTTTGCCATCGCTTTTGTTGCAGGTAAAAATCTTGTTCCTAAACCTGCTGCTGGAATAACTGCCTTTTTTACTTTCATTTTGTCATCTCTCCTCTAAAAAATTAATCGTGAAAATTCATTTTCTTTTTTTCCATCTCGCAACATGATTTCTCTTGCCGCAATTTGTACATTTTTATTTTCATAAAGTACTTCATAAATTGTTTGAGTGATTGGCATGTCTACACCTACTTGCTGAGCAAGTTCTTTTGCGGCTTTTGTCGTATGGACACCTTCCACAACCATCCCCATATTTTCCAATACTTCTGACAGTTCATGCCCTTTACCTAACAAATTGCCCGCTCGCCAATTTCGCGAATGGATACTAGTACAAGTAACGATCAAATCGCCCACACCACTAAGACCAATAAAAGTCAAGGGGTTGGCACCCATGGCAACACCTAAACGACTGATTTCAGCTAAACCTCTAGTCATAATAGCAGCTTTTGCATTATCCCCGAAACCTAATCCGTGGATTGCTCCTGCACCAAGAGCAATAATATTTTTCAATGCAGCCCCCATTTCAACCCCAATCACATCAGGGTTGGTATAAATCCTAAAATAATGATTCATGAATAACCTTTGGACAAAGGAAGCTGTTTTTTGATCTGTGCTAGCAGCTGTGATCGTAGTAATGTCATGATTTGCTACTTCTTCTGCGTGACTCGGACCAGATAAAACAGCAATGGATTGACGTTTGTCACTCGGGATCTCTTCTAAAAGAATTTCTGAGATCCGTTTGTGTGTTTCCTGTTCTAGACCCTTGCTTGCATGAATGATTACAGGCTTGGTATTCAATTTAGTGACCACCTCTTGTGCTACAGAGCGAATGGCTCGTGTCGGAATCACGAATAACAAGGCATCAATATCTTGAACTGCCTGTTCCAACTCACTAAAACCACGGATTGACGTTGACAAATGATAGTCGGGTAAATATTTTTGATTGGTGTGTTGTTGGTTGATCTCGTCTATTTGCGATTGACGATGTCCCCATAGGCGAACATCATGTCCATTTTCAGCAAGAACTTGCGCAAGAGCTGTCCCCCATGAGCCAGCTCCTAAGACTGCCACCCTATATTTCATTTTACCACTCCTGCTATTTTTTTCATTTTTTTAGCTCTGTAAATTAGATAATCATTTGATTTTTACCAAAAGTGCGATCGTAATCTGGTAGATTTCCTTTTTTTCTACGCCAGATAAACAGAATAATTGTTCCAACGAATAAAAAGGCTGACAACAATTGGGAGATCCGAATAACACCTAAGAAGTATAAACTATCTGTCCGTAATCCTTCGATAAAAAAGCGCCCGAAGCTGTACCACATCACATAAACAAGTAAAACTTCTCCTTTTTTCAGTAAATGCTTTTTGTTTCTTAAAAATAGGAGTAGGATAAAGCCAATCAAACTCCAAACGGATTCATATAAAAAGGTAGGTTGACGATAAAAACCTTCAATGTACATATTATCAATTATGAATCTTGGGATATGAAGATTTTCTAAAAAGATTCTCGTCGTGACAGGGCCATAAGCTTCATGATTCATAAAATTTCCCCAACGCCCAATTGCTTGAGCGAGTAGGACACTTGGTGCGGCAATATCTAAAAATGTCCACATGGAAATAAAGTGGTATTTGGTAAAGAAGTATAAAGTAATGGCACCTGCGATTAATCCACCATAAATAGCTAACCCGCCAGAACGGATATTGAATATTTGAATAGGATCAGCTATATATTGTGGTAAATCAAATAAAATATAGTACAACCGTGCGCCAATAATTGAAAGTGGCAATCCCCACAACATAAAATCAGTGACATCCTCAGATTTTAAGCCAACTCGTACGGCTTCACGGCTACTTAGCCACATGGCAATAATTATTCCCGATACAATGATCAAAGCATACCAATAGATTGGTATTCCTAAAAGATTGAACGCTACCCGATCGATTTGCGCTATCATGTTTCCACTCCTTGCTATTGTGCCCCTGAATTTTCTTCGATCAGACGACTTAATCTTTCTTCAAACGTTTTTGTTGCATCAAATCCCATCGTTTTTGCTCGGAAATTCATTGCTGCAACTTCGATGATGATGGCCACGTTTCGTCCAGTTTTGACAGGTATTTTTATTTGTGGAATCCCCACTTCTGCAATTTCCACAGAAGTATCTTCAGAACCTAGTCGATCATATTTTTTGTCCTTCGCCCAGGCTTCTAAATAAACGGCTAACTGCACTTGCATTGAACCACGGACAGCACTTGCTCCAAACAAGTTCATGACATCAATGATTCCGATCCCTCTGATTTCTATCAAGTGTTCTAAGATTTTTGGTGGTTCACCAATGACTGTCAGTTCATCTTGTTGATAAACATCTACTCGGTCATCAGCAATCAGGCGATGACCACGTTTGATTAATTCTAATGCGGTTTCACTCTTACCGATTCCGCTATCCCCTTGAATGAGTACACCTAACCCATAAACATCGACTAGCACACCATGAACGCTCGTTCTAGGAGCTAAACGACCATCTAAATAACTAGATAATTCTCCAAGCAAACGGGATGTGGAGATTGGTGAACGTAAGACAGCCATACCGTATTCGTTGGCTGCTTGAATCATTTCTTCAGAAGCTGGAAGCCCCCGAGAAATAATGAATGCTGGCATATCCTCACTGCACAATCTTCTCATGATCATCAGTCTTTCTTCCGGCATCATCCGTTCAGCAAAGCTAATCTCTTTGCTCCCAAATAATTGTAAACGATCATGTGAATAATAATTAAAATAACCGGTCAATTCTAAACCAGGTCTTGAGATGTCACCAGTTACGATAACACGCTCCAAACTCTTTTCATCACCAGTCACTATTTCTAATGATAATTTTTCTACTAATTGGCTTACTTTTACAACTTCTGCCATTCGTGCTACCTCATTTCTATTAGAGTGTTCCTTCCCATTTTATCATTGTCTGACAAAAAGTACTACCAAATAAAAAAAACGTTTTTATTTTAAATTCACTTTTTTTATAAAACAAAGCAAAAAGGTACAACCAGGGAATTTAAGACATTTCCCATGGATGTACCCTTTTAGTCATTATCGATTGTTCACGTTTACCTTCTACTATTGTGTTCACTGACAATCATATTCACCACTGACATGATCACAGCAATCAAAAAAGCTGATCCAAAGGAAGCAAAATTAAAATTAGATGCTCCAACAAAAAAGGAAGTCATCTTCAAGATTGCCGCATTGATGACAAATGTGAACAAGCCCAGTGTCACTAAAGTGAATGGTAGTGATAAAATTGTTAGAATAGGTTTAATGAACATATTCAAGATAGACAATACGAAACTTGCTAAAATAGCTGTCCAAATACTATCTACATAAATCATCGTCGGAAAAATCACTGCCAGAGAGATGAACGTCAACGTATTCACGATGAGGCGCTGAAGATAAGACATTAGAAGTCACTCCATTCGTCATCATTGACCTTTTCCGCCTCTTTACGTTTTTTTGTTTGTTCATGATGATAATTATTATTTTGATAATATTGGTTTTCATGCCCATAACGAGTCTGTTTGTTTCGTCCAGAAGGGATGAGCAAAGCCAATAAAATATATAAGATAACTGGACTTCCAAATGCCACTAAGCTTAGGAATACATAGATCACACGAACTACCGTTGGATCAATTCCAAGATATTCTGCAATCCCAGCTAATGTACCAGTCAAAACAATATTTTTATTTGATTTTGTCAATTTTCTTTTCATTTTACTTTCACCTCTGTTCTATTCATTTTAATGGAAGAAAAAGAGTGTGACAATAGATAAACTGTTCATTCTCACTACACTTTTTCTCCAAAGATTTTTGCTTTTCCTCGTTAAAGGAACGAATGACCAAGTATCATCGTTTAATAGTGAACGTACATCCCACTTATCAATCCTGCTTTCGATTGTTAGAATAAGCTAACTCACCGGTTGATTACTTTATTGATCCGTATCTTTTAAATAAATACTACCAGTCGTAGTCGATAATTGGATTCTAGCTACTTCATTTTCAGAGAGACGACGGAACTGTAGTAATTGATTGGTCCGTTCTTTTTTTTCACGGATTACTTCATAATCAGTCAGGCGGCTGTTGATGCTGCCTAAACTTGTTTTCGCATTACCTTCCATGCCAATTCCTGTTGGTAAAGCTACTTTGACATTGCCATTGACTGAACTTGCTTCAATTTTTTTCAAATGTTCTTCTTTCATTGTCAACCGTACATCCCCATTAACGAGAGAAACGGAAAGATTTTCAGGGGTTGTTCCTACAGTGACCGTACCATTCACTGTTTCGATGATCGAATCTAAGATTGCACCTGATTGAACATCGATATTCCCATTAACGCCTTCAATTTCAAGCATGGTTGCTTGTAATTTTTGAATGACGATATTTCCATTTGTCGATTTGGTGTACACATCTTTACCTTCTAAGTCGTTAATCGTAATATTCCCATTTAACAATTTGATTGCTGTATGGTCATATACTCGTTTTGGTAAATAAAAGACTAGATCCGCACGTACACGTTTATTTGGAATTTGGAATGAGACATGCTCATCATTGACTTCAATTTGACTACGTTCTAAGAATGCCTCGAATGGTTCTGCATTCATTTTACCGTATAATTTAATTTTAGCTTCAACTTTCACATCTTCACTTTCCCAAGTTTTCAATGTGACATTTCCGTTTGCAGCTTTGATATCAAGAATACTTGCTGCAGGTGCTTCATAATAAAATTCGTGTTCAAATTTTGTCGTTGCGATACCTGGTACACGTAGATTGACATCTTTCCATTCCATGTTTTCATTAACTGTTTCCGATACCGTTTGGAATGTCTTCCGCAAAAACTTGCCTAGCTGAGAACCAGCTTCAGACATTTTTTCTCCAACTTGGTTCAATGTATCGTTGGCTTGTTCTTTCCAGTCATCTGGTAACTCAAATTTATCAGCAATTGTTTCTTTCTTTTCTGTCCATTGGTTTTTGCGAATATCTTTTAATTCTGCTTCTAGTTTCAATTGTTCTTCTGTTAATTGTTCACTCGCAGCTTCTAATTCCTTGATCTCAGATTCAAGAGTCTTTCTTTGGAGAAGCTCATCTTCTGTTAGTTCATCCAATTCTTCTTTGGTATTCAGCTGCATCAATGTTTCCTGTTTGTCATTGCTTGCCGCTTTATTTTGTGCTAACTTTTCATTCACTTCGTCTAAATGAGCCGACGTTTGATTGGCTTGTGTTGCTAACTCATCTAAGATACGTTCCAAATTTTCTTGATCTTCTTTTTCGTTTTGTTTTGGATCGGCATTAAAATGGATTTCTTCTGATGTGCCATTTTCCAATTCATCGATCAATTGAGTTGCTTGATCTTTTTCTTTATGACTAGCAGTTACTTTATCTGCTTCTTTTGCGATTTGCTTTTCATCTTTCTCAGTTGCCATGCTTTCTAATAAATCTAAGCCCTCTTCAGTGGAAAGGATCCCTTTTTTAACTAAGTCTAAAATACGTTCTCTTTCTTTCATGGAAATTGCCTCCTTAAGCAAATATAGTTTGCAAGCTTTTCCTTACATTCATATTATGCACGGAATGGAAGAAAAAGTCATAGGACTTAAGTTGTAACTTTTTCTCCAACTTGAGTTACTGAACGATTTACTTCCCATTGAACCAGCCAATAATGCTTTAAAAACAATATTTCTTTCCCTTTTTATGGCAAGAAATATTGTTTTCTAATTTTTTATGAATTATGTATGAATATTATAGATATTAAAAAAGCAATTGGATAAATGACCATAAATAGCGTATAACACGAAACAGGATAACTAGTAAAAATATATTTCCGACAATAAAACGTCCCATATTACCAATGCTTTCTTTTAAATTACTAAATGTAAACCGACGCAAAAAACGTGGCATTGAATGATAGCCGTTTCGCTTCAAACGAAACTTTTCTTCATAGGTTAGTTCAAGCATATCATAATAAACAATTTGAAGTGGTTCACGCGGAAAAAAGGACTTGGAGAATCCAACCATCAATGTTTACTGTTTATTCCTTGACGGCAAATTACGCATACCAGTTTTGTTAATCCTGACACTCTTGTCTTCAAGATCATTATAGCTATACTCTGCTTCTTGGATCTTAACGATTTTTGCTTCTGGTTGATTTATCTCTAGATATTTTTGATAGACCTCTGGAAATTTTTGTTTTTGCAGATAAAGATAAATACCTCCCCCAGCAATGATTATCATCAGTAAAACATTATAAAGCAAATGTTCCTGAAAGATGCCTGTATAAGCCAGAACAATCACGAGTACGAATGCTAAGATTAGAATTCGCTTCCAATAATAACTTTGATACATTCTTTTGATTGTCCGCTCATAATAAGCAAAATCTTGCTCAACAAATTTCATCTTCTTTCACTCCTTTTCATCTCTATGCTCTTATTATAATTGAACGAGTTGAAAAAACAAAGACTAGTCGCTGAATTTCGATTATACAAAAGACAATTAGTCTTGACCTTTTTCTCTCAGAGAAGTCAGCAATATTCACTCTAAGTCTTCAAGTTACAAAAAAACCGAAGAATTCCTAGGATATTTCCTATTTTGGAATTTTTCGGCTTATTTCTTATAACTCACACGTTGATCGTTACTTTCCAATCTTCAAGAGTTAGAAAATTTCGTTATGATTTGAGTTTAATTCGGTTATTTTTCCTGTAGCTAGATACACGATCCATTCACAAATATTCGTTACATAATCGCCAATCCGTTCTAAGTAGCTGGCAACATTTAGATAATCTGTCCCACTGATGACTGTTTCTGGATCAGACTGCATATTTTTGATCGTTGCATTGTAGATGCGATTGAAATAATCATTGACCCGTTGATCCATATTTGCGATCGTTCGAGCATCTTTTTCATCCGTTTTGACGTAAGCAACCAACACATTGTCCACCATTTTTTTGACATAATCAGACATATCAGAGATTTCTTTTTCGATCTCTGGGATTCTGGTTTGACCTTTCACACGGATCGTTGATTTGGCAACTGAAACCGCATGATCTGCCATTCGTTCCAAATCAGAACTAGCTTTCATCACGGTAATAATCATCCGTAAGTCTGTAGTCACTGGTTGTTGCAAAGCAATCATTTCAAAACTTTTTTTCTCTAAACGTGTTTCCATGTCGTTGATTTTAATATCATTTTCGATCACTTCTTGAGCAAGTGCTTTATCATGTTTGATATAAGAACGAACTGATTTATGCACTGCACTACTTACCATCATCCCCATCTCATAAAATTGATTATGAAGGTTAAGTAGTTCTTCTTCAAACTGTGTACGTAACATTTCGTTTCCTCCTTATCCAAATCGCCCTGAGATATAGTCTTCCGTTTCTTGTTTTTCTGGAGTCATAAAGATTTTTTTCGTATCATTGAACTCAATTAAATTCCCATCTAAGAAAAAGGCTGTTTTATCAGAAATCCGTGAAGCTTGTGACATATTATGCGTAACTATAATCATAGTATATCTTTCCTTTAATTCCAAGAGCATGCTTTCAATTTTCCCAGTAGAAACAGGATCAAGCGCACTAGTTGGCTCATCTAACAAAATAATTTCTGGATTGACGGCTAACACTCTTGCAATGCATACCCGTTGTTGTTGACCACCTGATAAGGATAAGGCACTTTTATGCAGTTTGTCTTTGACATCATCCCACACAGATGCAGCCTTTAAACTTTCTTCGACTACTTGATCAAGGACTTTTTTATCTTTTTCGCCTTTTAGTTTTAACCCATAGATCACATTTTCGTAAATCGAAAAGGGAAAAGGATTTGGTTGTTGGAAGACCATTCCAATTTCTTTACGCAATTCAACAATGTCCGTTTTAGGGCCATAGATATCTTTTCCTTTATACAGGACACTTCCAGTGATCGTCACACTCGGTATCAAATCATTCATTCGATTCAATGAGCGTAGATAAGTTGATTTACCACAGCCAGAAGGACCAATCATCGCTGTGATTTCGCCTTGATTGAAGCTTAGATCGATTCCTTTTAACGCTTCTTTTTTTCCATAATATAAGTGAAGATCTTTTGATGAGATAATTTCTTTTGTCATAACGAATCCTCCGTCTTACCCAAAATGACCCGATACATAATCTTCGGTCGCTTTAATTTTTGGTCTAGTAAATATCTTATTCGTTTTATCGTATTCGATCGCTTTTCCTAAGTAGAAAAAGGCAGTATAGTCACTGATACGAGCTGCTTGTTGCATGTTATGGGTCACAATGATGATCGTGTAATCATCTTTTAGATTCACTAATGTTTCTTCCACTGTCCCAGTAGAAATCGGATCAAGTGCGCTGGCTGGTTCATCTAATAACAAGATATCCGGTTTCATCGCAATCGCACGTGCAATACATAAACGTTGTTGTTGACCACCTGACAAGGCTAAAGCACTTTTATCCAGGCTATCTTTTACTTGATCCCATAATGCGGCTTGTTTCAAGCTGGTCTCAACGATCTCATCTAATTTCTTCTTGTTCTTTTCGCCATGTTGCTTCAATGCAAACGTGATATTTTCATAGATTGATTTACTAAATGGATTTGGTCGTTGGAAAACCATTCCGATTCGCTTACGCATCTCATAGACATCAATTTGTGGTGCATTGATATCGACATCTTTGTACATGATTTTACCAGTCACCTTAGTATTTGCGATCCCATCATTCATCCGATTCAACGAACGTAAATAAGTTGACTTCCCACAGCCAGAAGGACCGATTAAAGCTGTGATCTTATTCTTTTCAAATTCCAGATCAACACCTTTGATCGCTTCGTTGTCACCGTACCAAACATGAAGATCATCTGTATAAAGGGCAATTTCTTTTTCTTGACCCATTGTGATGATATTTCTTTCATTCCAATTATATTCTTTCATCTTACTTCTTCTCCTTAAGCTGAAGTCATTTTCCGGTATAAACGTTTACCAATCGCACGAGCACCAAAATTGAATAGTAATACTGCGATAATTAAGACCGCAGATGCTCCAGCAGATACTGATACGCCATCTGGCATCGTTCCTTCCGTATTGATTTTCCAAATATGAACAGCTAGTGTTTCAGCTTGACGGAAAATACTGATTGGACTAGAGACACTCAATGGATTCCAGTTTGAGAAATCAAGTGCAGGCGCGCTTTGCCCAGCTGTATAGATCAAAGCTGCTGCTTCCCCAAAAATTCTCCCTGAGCTTAAAATGACTCCTGTTAAAATCCCTGGAGTTGCCTCAGGTACAACTACACGAATCACTGTTTCCCAACGTGACAAACCTAATGCAAGCCCTGCCTCACGCTGTGTGTAATGCACCGCTTGTAAAGATTCTTCTACCGTTCTCGTCAATAGAGGTAAGTTAAAAACTGTTAAAGCTAGTGCCCCAGAGATAATGGAGAAGCCATACTGGAATTGGATAACAAAAACTAAAAAGCCAAACAAACCAACGACTACAGATGGTAATGAGCTTAATATTTCAATTGAAGTACGGATAACATCAGTCAACCAGTTTTTACCAGCATATTCAGAAAGGTAAATACCGGCTCCTAAAGAAAGCGGAAAACTGATGATCATCGTGATCAATAATAAATAAATCGAGTTAAATAATTGGATACCGATTCCGCCGCCTACTTGATAGGCTTTTGATGGTTCAGTTAAAAATGACCAAGAGATATGAGGAATTCCTCGAACTAAAATATATAAAAGTAACGCAGCTAAGATCAATACAATAATTCCCGATATTGCATAAAGGACTCCTGTTGCGATTTTATCAGAGCGTTTTGCGTTCATTATTTCAATGCCCCTTTCTTACCAATCATTCGGATCACGATATTAAAGATTAATGACATCAATAGCAAGATCAAAGCTAATGACCATAACACGTTGTTTTCAATTGTTCCCATGATCGTATTTCCGATCCCCATTGTTAAAATCGATGTCAATGTTGAAGCAGGAGTTGTTAATCCTGTTGGCATCAAGGCAGCATTCCCGATGACCATTTGGATCGCTAATGCTTCACCAAATGCACGTGCCATACCAAATACAACGGCTGTCAAGATTCCCGGTACAGCAGCTCGTAAAACGACTTTATAGATCGTTTGCCAACGTGTAGCTCCTAAAGCTAATGACGCTTCACGATAATGACGCGGCACGGCTTTTAAGGCATCGACTGTCATAGTCGTCACAGTTGGTAAGATCATGACAAACAAAACAAATGTCCCAGCTAAAATACCAAAACCAGTTCCGCCAAAAATGTTTCGGATAAATGGTACGATGACTGATAATCCAATAAAACCATAAACAACAGATGGAATACCAACTAATAGTTCAATGACTGGTTGCAAGATTTTTGTGCCATTTTTTGGAGATATCTCTGTCATGAAGACCGCTGCACCGATGGCAAAAGGTGTCGCGATGATCGCAGATAAAAAAGTAACGATAAACGAACCAGCGATCATTGGTAATGCCCCGACCATCGGTTTACCATCTGCACCAATTTGTCCAGGATTCCAATTCGTTCCAAACAAGAAATCAAATACGTTGATCTTATCAACGAAAAAGGTCGCTAATCCTTTACTTGCAACAAAATAAAAAATGGCTACTACTACTAGAACGATCAAGGCGATACATAAGAAGCTGATGAATTTACCACGCTGCTCCATTTTTGAACGTTTTGATTTTGTTAATAATACTTTTTTCACATCTTCCACAGATGATTCCCCCCCAGTAAGGTTTAACATACTTATACAGTGTACAAAGCGAACATCAATTTGAGTTTAATAACATGTAAAATTTATGCGAAGTTTGTAAAGATTGTGTAAAGATGATTATTTTACAATATTTCCTTCCCAATCACGTTCAACTTGCATACGTGAAACCGGAATATAACCTAATTCACCTACGATATTATTTTGAACTTCTTCTGATAGCATGTAGTTTAAAAACTCTTTCGTTAACTGTTTTGGTTGATTTTTTGTATACATATGTTCATAAGCCCAAATGATCCATTTATTGGTCGTAACGTTGTCATCGGTTGGCTCTACACCATCAATACTCAAAGTAGCCACATCGTTGGTTACATATGAGAAAGCGACATAACTAATTGCTCCTGGAGTATCTGCAACGATTTGTCGCACCATTCCGCTTGAATCTTGTTCTTGCGCACGAATCGCCGTTTCTCCATCAAGGACCCATTTTTCAAAAGTACTACGTGTCCCACTTCCTGATGCACGATTTAAAATAACCACTGGTTGGTCTTTCCCGCCAAGTTCTTTCCAGTTGGTGATTTCACCCGTAAATAACTTCCGTAAGTTTTCCATTGAGATGTCTTTAACGCCCACTTCCTTGTTAACGATCGGTGTGATCCCAACTACAGCCACCCGATGATCAACTAAAGCAGCTGCATCGATTCCAGATTTTTCCTCCGCAAATAAATCAGAATTCCCGATATCTACTGCTCCAGATTGGACTTGAGATAATCCAGTTCCACTTCCTCCTCCTTGGACATTGATGAATTTCCCAGGGTTTGCAGCCTGAAAAGATTCAGCGACTGTTTCAACTAATGGTTGCAATGCGGAAGACCCGACAGCTGTAATGGATTCTCCTCGATCGATCCATTTTGAACAACCTGATAAAAGAATAGTTAATCCTATTATTGGTAAAAGTAATTTTAATTTTTTCATTTAGAAATCTCCTTCAGTCCTAAAGTAAGTTCATTTTAACATTTAACAAAATACTTGAAAACGAATTAAAATTATAAAATAACAAAAATAATGATTATTAATAAAAAAACACTATCTCATTAGGTTATTCTATGCTATACTGGCTTTGAAATGTGTCTCTTTATCAAACATTATCTAACTTATTTCTTGCTTTCCCCAAAAACAAGAAGTACCCCAAAGTTAGTTTTGTTCCTGTGAGACGCTTTCTCCATTTCTGACAGTTTACAGAAATGGCTCCGACAGAAAAAGGACATGAGCTGACGTCTTAGACGCCTCCCTCATGTCCTTTTTGATTAGCTGGAAGTAGCAATTATAATAATGGCGAGATCAATCGTGCCAAACCTTCTTTTAATTTGATGATAAATCCTCGATTTTCATAGCGTTCTTTGGTTAACAGTTGTGACTTTCTTGAATCAGCAAAGAAAGCTTTTCTTACGTGAGTCGCCATTCCTTCATCATAGATCAACGCATTCACTTCAAAATCTAATTTGAATGAACGGACATCAATATTTGCTGAACCAATTGAAACTATTCCACTGTCAATGATCATGGTCTTAGCATGGATAAACCCATTTTCATAGGTTTCGATCACTGCACCATATTCGATTAGTTCTGCTGCAAAAGAATAAGTTGCCCAATAGACTAACGGATGATCAGGTTTATTGGGAATCTGAATCTGAACTTTGACACCAGAAAGCAAGGCTAATTTCAATGCTTCATGAATGGATTCATCTGGGATATAGTAAGGCGTTTGAATCAATATTTCTTTTTTTGCTAATGAAATCATTTTTAAATAAGTCAATTTGATTTGTTCATGCTCAGAATCTGGGCCACTTGTGACGATTTGAAGTGCTAAAGTGCCTACAGAATCAATTTTTGGGAAAAATTTTGGTGCATAGCTGACTTCTTTCACGTGCTGCGAGTTCCAATCCATCAAGAAATGATTTTGTAGCGTATAAACTGCTTCCCCATAGATTCGCAAATGATTGTCTCGCCAATAACCAAACTTTGAAACTTCTCCTAAATATTCGTTTCCTACATTAAATCCACCAGTATAACCAATTTTCCCATCAATGACAACGATTTTCCGATGGTTTCGATAATTGATTCGTGGATTGATATAAGGGACAAATAGTGGAAAGAAAAAAGCGACTTCACCACCAGCTACCTGTAATTCGTGGAAAAATTTTGCATTTACTTGGGTAGACCCCCAAGCATCTAATAATACACGGACTTTGACCCCTCTTTGAGCTGCTTCAGTCAGCGCGTCACGCACTTCCTTACCCAGAGCATCGCCCCGATAAATATAATATTGTAGATGGATATGATCTTTTGCCTGCTTGATGTCTTCAATCAATGCATCAAATTTTTCTCGTCCATCCGTAAACAAAGTCACTTCATTTCCAGTTGTGTACAATGTACTTTCAAACACTGTCAGCATATAGATTAGTTGCTTGACATCAACTTGTCCTGTTGGTGGATGCGGATAAAGTCCTCGCATCAAGGCTTGTTTGTCTTCTTCAATTTCCAAGTTCTTCCCGATTTTCCCTTGGATCTTCAAATCAAAGATCTTGTCTTGTGAAATACCTCTGCCAAAAAAGATATATAAAAGAAAACCGACAATCGGAATAAACATTAATACTAACAACCATGCCCATGTCTGAGCGGTTTCTTTTCGTTCACGAAAAACAATGACAATTGATAATAAGATATTCGCAATTAAGATGATCGTAAAAAAATTATCAACAACTACTCTCATGGCTCACCTCTTCACTTTTACACCTACTTAAGAATAGCCGAGATGTTTTTTAAAGTAAAGTGAAAGTATCAGACAGATAATGATCTCAATGAATTAAAATACCTACTGCTGAACCGATATGACCTCCTATTGATCATTACTTGATATTATTTTTTTATTTTATATTATGAGGTAAAAAAAATCATAGCGTTTTACAAAATGGTCACTCTTATCATAACTAAAAAAGCAGACAGAAAAATGAATTTCTGTCTGCTGATTCATTGAATCATCCATTTAAACTTTAAAGTTGTTGGATCTTCTTGAAACAACTCGTTCCATCCTTTCATATGGTGAAACGATGGAAATGAATTAAAACTTCAAGAATCTTCTCATCGAAATAATTGATCCTAATGAACCGATAATGATTCCGATCCCAGCCATCAAAGCGTTGATTTTCCACACGATATCCTGTGGTTGGATCAAGGAATAGTGGGAGCGCAATAATGAAGGGTTAAGCATTCGGAATACTTCTTGGTACCCAAATGTAATCAGCAATACCGGAATAATTGCACCGATCAAACCAATCCAGCCACCTTCTAAAAAGAATGGCCAACGAATGTAGCCGTTTTTGGCACCAACTAATCGCATGATTTGAATTTCTTTTTGGCGAGATAAGATCGTGATTCTGATTGTATTTGAAATCAAAAACATTGCAATAAACAATAATAATGCTGCTGCAGCTAAGCCCCATGTTCGAACGGTTCCTGCAAGCTTAAGAATTTTATCTGAAGACGTTCCACCGTAATCCGCGCGAGAAACATTCGCTAATTTTCCGGCTTCTTGAGATACTTGTTTCGTATAAGAAGGTTCTGACGTTTGAACGACATAAACATCATATAACGGGTTGTTATCTCCTTCAAATAAACTCCATGAATTCCCCATAGCATCCTGGATCTTTTTCAACTCTTGGTCTTTACTTGAGAATTTGACACTTTTGACGTGATCAATCTCTTTTAATTGTTTTTCAAGAGTCTTCATATCTTTTTCATTCGTGCCAATATCAACGAAAACAGAAACATCTACGTTACCTTCGATATCTTCGGCTAGTTTCGTTGCATTCATGATCACAGCCATGAACACCCCAACTAATGTTAAGGTGATCGTCACGGCACTCACTGAAGCGACAGTCATCCAGCCGTTACGCTTTAAACTCTTGATACTCTCTAATAAATGTCGGAAAAAGGTTCTAATCATCGTATCCATATTCCCCTTCCGCTTGGTCACGTATGATTCGTCCATTTTCGATGGCGATCACTCGATGACGAATTGTATTCACGATCGTACTGTTATGGGTTGCCATAACGACCGTTGTCCCTTGAGCATTGATTCGGTCCAATAACTTCATGATCTCCCAAGAATTCTCCGGATCTAGATTTCCTGTAGGTTCGTCAGCAATCAATACTTTCGGCGTATTTACGATTGCACGGGCAATCGATACCCGTTGCTGTTCCCCACCAGATAGCTCACTTGGAAAAACACGCACTTTATGTTTCAATCCAACAAGATCTAACACTTCCATCACACGTTTTTTGATATCTCGTGGTTTTCTACCGATTACTTGCATCGCATAAGCGACATTTTCGTAAACTGTTTTTCTCGGCAACAGTTTGTAGTCTTGGAAAACTACCCCGATTTCTCTGCGTAAGTAAGGAACATCTTTGTTTTTGATTGCCATTAAATCATGACCAGCAACATTTAAGGTTCCTTTTGACGCTTTTTCTTCTCGATACATCAATTTGATGAATGTAGATTTCCCAGCCCCTGATGGACCAACTACATAAACGAACTCTCCTTGATCGATAACAACCGATAAATTTCGGATTGCAGTCGTACCATTTGAGTACTTTTTCATGACATCCTTCATTTCAATCATGGCGTTCTCTCCATATCTTTTCTCAGTCTCTCACCATTATAGCATGGTAATGTTTCATCTTGCTTTCAAAATCTTACAATTTTATTTCAATTAAAGTCAACTATTTAGAGGTGCATTTTTAAATATCCGTCAATAAATAAGTCTAAATCGCCATCCATTACAGCTTGAACATTACCAGTTTCTACGTTTGTCCGGTGATCTTTTACCATTGAATATGGATGGAAGACATAGGAACGAATTTGTGAACCCCAACCAATTTCTTTTTGCTCCCCACGCAATGCTGCAGCTTCTTGTTCTTTCTTTTCAACCTCAAGTTGATACAACTTCGCTTTCAACATGCTCATTGCTTGTTCTCGGTTCTTTAATTGTGAACGCTGCGCTTGACTAGCTACGACCGTTCCTGTTGGAAGATGAGTGATCCGAACGGCAGACTCTGTTTTATTGATATGTTGTCCTCCAGCACCGCTTGCTCGGTACGTATCGATCTTCAAGTCATCTGGGTTGATGGCAACATCAATCGTTTCATCTAGTTCTGGCATCACATCGACCGAACAAAACGAAGTGTGGCGCCGTTTGGCTGAATCAAATGGGGAGATCCGAACAAGACGGTGGACACCTTTTTCTGATTTTAAATAGCCATATGCATTATGCCCTTTGATCAGTAAAGTCACACTTTTTATTCCTGCTTCATCCCCTGCTTGGTAATCCAATGTTTCCACTTGGTAGCCATGTTGTTCTGCCCAACGTGTATACATGCGTAACAACATACTTCCCCAGTCTTGGGATTCTGTACCCCCTGCTCCAGGATGAAGTTCGACGATTGCATGGTTGCGATCATATGGACCATCTAAAAGCATGGCTAATTCATACGTCTTCATTTTTTCGTCTAATAGTTGGATTCTGTCTTCTGCTTCTTGTTGCATTTGTGCATCTGGTTCTTCTTGCAACATTTCTACCATTAGCGCTAATTCTTCTAATTCTTCAGCTAACGCATTGAATTGATCATACGTTTCTTTATTTGTGTTGTTTTCATTGATCACTTTTTGTGCTGCTTCGCTATCATCCCAAAAACCAGGCTCTGCCATTTTGGCTTCAGCTTCAGCGATGTCTTCTTCCAACCGATCTAAGTCAAAGAGACCTCCTGAAACTTGTGACCTTTTCTTCCATCTCAGCTAATAAGTTACGGATTTCTGAAATCTCCATAAACTTCCCTCTTTCTATCTACATTATTTTATGTTTTATTCAACCACTTTAGTTTAACAGAAACGCTTCATAACAGAAAGAAGGTGAGTCGATTCTTAATCAAAAAGAACCGATCTCACCAATCTTATCTGCTAGCTGTCAAAAATTAGTTCTCATCTTTTCCATGACAGTTTTTATATTTTTTCCCGCTACCACATGGACAAGGATCATTTCTGCCTACTTTGTTCACGTGAACCGGTTGTTTTTTGGCACTTGTGTTGCTATTTTCTTTTGCATCACCGGTAGTTGGTTGAACTGCTTCGCCGGTTGACACTTGCTCCCGTTGAACATTTTGACGAATCTCAGCTTTCATAAAGAGACGAGTCACTTCATATTCGATCGCTCCAACCATCTCTTCAAACATCTTGTATCCTTCTGTTTGATACTCAACCAATGGATTGTTTTGTCCATATGCTCTAAGACCGATTGATTGGCGTAATTGATCCATAGCATCGATATGATCGGTCCATTTCGAATCCACTACTCGTAGAATGACTACTTTTTCAAATTCTAGTAATTGTTCAGGTCCGTTGAGCTGGTTAGCTTTCGTATTAAATACTTCTTGTGCTAACTCATTTAAATATTCTTTGATCTGTTGCGGTTCTTTCCCTTTAAGATCATCGATCGAGATACTGTCTTCATGGACTAATGTACTACCCGCAAAATCAACGATTCCTTCAAGGTTCCAGTTGTCTTTTTCTAGTTGTGTGTGCGCATCTACTACCCGACTGATCGTACGTTTGATCATATTCATCATTGGTTTAGACAAACTTGTTTCTTCCATGATGACTTCTTGACGTTGTTTGTAGATAACTTCGCGTTGTTCTCGCATTACATCATCGTATTGTAAGACATTTTTACGAGTATCGTAGTTATTTCCTTCGACACGTTTTTGTGCTGATTCCACTTGTTTTGTCAGCATCTTACTTTGGATCACTGCATCCTCTTCACCGATTTTCATGCGATCTAAGAATGCTTTGATCCGTTCAGAACCAAATCGTTTCATCAGATCATCTTCCAATGAAAGATAGAATTGAGACATCCCTGGGTCTCCTTGACGTCCAGCCCTACCACGTAATTGGTTATCGATACGACGTGATTCATGACGTTCTGTCCCGATAACAGCTAGTCCGCCTAGTTCTCTGACACCAAGTCCCAACTTGATATCTGTACCACGTCCAGCCATATTCGTTGCAATCGTCACCGCACCTTTTTGACCAGCATTCATGATGATCTCCGCTTCTTTGAAGTGGTTTTTTGCATTCAATACTTCATGTGGGATACGTTCACGATTCAACATATCAGACAATAATTCTGAAGTTTCCACTGCTACCGTTCCGACAAGAACAGGTTGTCCTTTGCGGTAACGTTCTTTGATGTCTTGCACCACCGCTTGGAACTTGCTAGTCAATGTTGGATATAACAAATCAGGTCGGTCGTCACGAATGACTGGACGATTTGTTGGGATTTGACAAACTTGAATATTATAGATTTCCCGAAACTCTTCTTCTTCTGTTTTTGCTGTACCAGTCATACCTGACAATTTCTTATACATTCGGAAATAGTTCTGGAACGTGATTGTCGCCATCGTCTTCGTTTCGTCTTCGATCTCTACGCCTTCTTTTGCTTCAATCGCCTGATGTAATCCATCAGAGTAGCGGCGTCCATCCATGATACGACCAGTAAATTGGTCAACGATCAAGACTTTTCCATCTTGGACCACATAATCAATATCCAAGATCATGATATAGTTGGCACGCAATGCTTGATCCAGATGGTGGGTTAAGGCAGTATTTTCGATATCATATAGATTTTCTAAGCCAAATGTTTCTTCGGCTTTCTCGATCCCTGCTTCAGTCAAGCTGATTGTTTTCGATTGCACATCGATTTTATAATCTTCTTCTTCTTTCAAACGTTTCACAAAATTATCTGTTCTTGTATATAAAGCTGTTGATTTTTCAGCTTGACCTGAAATAATCAACGGTGTTCTTGCTTCATCGATCAAGATCGAATCGACTTCATCGACAATCGCATAATTCAATGGTCTTTGAACCATTTGATGACGATAAACGACCATGTTGTCTCTTAGATAGTCGAAACCTAATTCATTATTGGTACTATAGGTAATATCACAATTGTAAGCATCTCGTTTTTCGTCCGCTGATTTTGAATTGATATTCAAGCCAACTGTTAAACCTAAAAAGTTGTATAATTCGCCCATTTCAGAGGAGTCACGAGTAGCCAGGTATTCATTGACAGTAACGACGTGAACGCCTTCTCCCGTCAATGCATTCAAATAAACCGGCATTGTCGCTGTTAAAGTTTTCCCTTCACCAGTACGCATCTCTGGGATATTTCCATCGTGAAGAACGATCCCCCCCATCAATTGTACATGGTAAGGATAAAGTCCCAACACTCGTTTGGCAGCTTCACGAACTACCGCAAAGGCTTCCGGTAATAATTGATCTAAAGTTTCCCCTTTTTGATAGCGAGCTTTAAACTCAGCTGTTTTTGCTTGTAATTGTTCATCTGTTAATGCTGCCATTTCGTCAGCATGATCTTCTACTTTTTTAGCAATACGATCTAAACGTTTTAGTTCTTTTTTATCATTTTCGATAATCGAACGAATAAAATTGGCCATGCGTTGTATAATCTCCTTTTTACATATATTATCCAGATTATGTAGATTCTAGTTTCTATTTTATCATTAGTTCTAGATAATTGAAATATCTTAACACAATTAATGTAATATATTCACAATTAATTCACAATTTCTGACGTAGACAAAAAAGAAGCTGTGGCAAACCGTTAAGGGTTTGCCACAAGCTTTTTACTGCTTTTTCTAATTGTTATTTATCAGTCGGTTTCAATCAAACCGTATTTGCCATCTTTACGACGGTAAACGATACTTGTACCATTGGTTTCTGCATCTTCAAAAATAAAGAAATTATGACCAAGCATGTTCATTTGTAGAACAGCCTCTTCACTGTCCATTGGTTTCAGTGATAAACGTTTCGTACGGACAATGTCTAATTCAGAATCATTTTCATGATCGGCATCGTCAGCTTCGTTATTGAATAATACCGCTGCATCGGCTGTGTTCATACCGGTTTCGCGAGATTTACGGTTAATTTTTGTTTTGAATTTGCGGATTTGTCGTTCCAATTTGTCAACTACCAAATCAATACTTGCATAAAGATCGGGTGATGTTTCTTCGGCACGCAATACAAGATAAGGTAATGGAATAGTTACTTCCACTTTCGCTGTTTTTTCAGTATAAACTTTTAAATTTACATGTGCTGTAGCATCGGGTGCATCACTGAAATAGCGTTCAAGTTTTCCTACTTTTTTCTCAACGTAGTCACGAATCGCTTCAGTTACTTCGATATTTTCACCGCGTACATTGTATCTAAACATAAAAATTACCCCTTTCGTCTACCACAATCAAGAAGGAGAAGGACCACTCTTTCCCTCTTCTTACTACCATTATATCGAACTCTAATCCATTTGCAAACTAAATCGCTATCAAGGACATTCGTTTTTCATTTATTTATCGAGCTAGCGAAAAGGTGCGGATTTTTTCAGGAGCATGTGGCAATAAACAAGAAGCAGCATGGAAAAGGGTTTGCCCCGTCGTATAGACATCGTCTACCAACAATACTTTTTTCCCTTTGATGATCGTTGGAACAACAGCTAATTTGAAAGGTTGGGTAGTTTTTAAACGTTCCTGACGTGTTTTTTGGGATTGTGAAAGTGAATGATCAGAGCGAGTCAGCAGTTGACGATAAGGTATTTTAGCTACTCTCAACATTTCAATGACCTGATTAAACCCACGTTCTTTTAAACGAGCAGTTGCTAGTGGGATTGGACAGATTTGATAATCGCTAAATTCTTGTTGGATTATTTGCAACTGTTTAGCAAATGTACCTGCCAGTCGGACATCTCCCATAAATTTATAGCGCTTTAACCATTCTTTGAAGGCTGAATCATAGTAAAAACAAGCATGATGACTGAAATCATAATTGGGATAGGCGTTTTTCCAAGCAATACAATCTTCACAATACGTAATATCACCAGGCAGTTCTTTCTGGCAAGTTCGACAGCTTTGCTGTTTATTTATCGGACGAAACAAATTTGAACAGTCCTCACAAATTTGAGGAAGAATCTTTCCCAACCCAACAATCTCGCTGATTTTCAAATTTCGGATGACTTGTTTTTGACAATAACTACAACGATTCATGTGTTTTTTCTCCTCTAGGCTCACTATTTTTCATAGCAAGCTGCTTTTTTCCCTGACGATTCATTTCTTTGATCTCACGACAGGCTAATTTGATAGCTTTTGTCAGTTCTTCATAGAAAAAATAGACTTGGCTATTGGTAAAATCTCCCTTTCGATCGGCTCGACCAGCGATTTGTACAAGGGAAGATTTAGTAAAAACACGGTGATCAGCGCCTAAGACGATCACTGACACATTTGCAAATGTTACCCCACGTTCCAAAATCATTGTAGTAAGTAACACATCATATTGTTGCTTTCTCATTTGCTGAACTTTTTCTGAACGGTTTGGATCTTTTGCGGATGCATCGGTAATACGGTACATGGGTAAACAACGCTTTAACAGTGAGGCTAATCGATTCATCAAGGCAATCGACGGACAAAATAGTAAGACATGATTTTGTTGGAGCAGCATGTTTAGACACTTCAAAAGTGGTCGAAGTTTTTTTTCTTTCAAACATTTATTCGGCCAGTCATTCCAAAAAAACAAATGTGGTTCAGGCAATAACCGTTGATGAAAGCGAAGTGGCAATTGATGGATCAAAAAGGTTGAACGGATTTTTTTCAGTAGCTGCTCATTAGGTGTCGCACTTAAATAGATAAATGTTCCTTTTGGTTTAATTGCAGTTTCAACAGCATAAGCTAACCCAGGATCTCCTGCAAAAGGGAACGCATCCACCTCATCGACGACTAACAGATCAAACGCCTGATAAAAACGATACAGCTGATGCGTAGTCGCAATCACGAATGGACTAAAGCGATAGGCTTCTTTCTTTTTTCCATGAAGCAGGACAATGTCTTCTTCTGGAAAAATGCCACAAAAACGCAGGTAAAGTTCGTTACACACATCAACCCTAGGTGAAACTAATGCGACTCGTCCACCTTTTTCTAACGTTTTTATGACCTTTTCATAAAGCATCTCAGTCTTTCCCGCTCCTGTCACAGCCCAAATCATGTGCTGTTTTCCCGAGACATCAGTGACCAAGTTCGTAGAAATCGCTTGTTGAGTTGGCGTTAACTTTCCTGTCCAAGTAAAACAGACATTTCTTTTCGGCAACTCAGGTTGTTCAAATAAAAATAATTCTTGTGTGTTGTCACAACGACCTAAAAAAAGACAAACAGGACAAAAGAGGATTGGTTGCTTTTGCTCTGATTTACCTATTTTTGTTCGCATGCTGCATCGATTACATGTTAACCAATTTCCTTGTAGATGAATGGCAGCTAGTTTCTGATAGCGAATCTGTTCAAAACTCTCTGTCCATTCTCTCAAGTCTCTCGTAAGTAATCGTCTACCATATAAACTGCATAAACTACTTTTTTTCATCTAATCCCCTAAAAGAAGATACGCTACATCAGTCCATTCTTCAAAAAATTTGAGAATAAATGGTTATTTGAAACGGTTGGTATAAAAAATAAGCCAAAAAATCCTTGAATAGGCGCCCTATTCGCTGGATTTTTCGGCTTATTTTACGATTCGACCATCTTGGGATGCGTTTCGTGTGCTTTTACTTATTTTCAATTAAATGGATGGCTTGTTGTAATACTTTTTCGCCATTCATCAAACCATAATCTGCCATATTGATAATATCTAATGGGATTCCTTTTGGCTCTAGACGTTTTTCAAAATCAGCTTTCATGAAGCGGACTTGTGGTCCCAACAGCAAAACATCAACTTCTTTAGAAGCTAGCTGATTATCGGCATCAGAAGCTGATACGGCAAAAATATCCGTATCAATTCCTTGTTCTTCAGCAGCTTTTTGCATTTTTGTTACAAGTAAACTGGTACTCATCCCAGCAGAACATACGAGCATGATTGTTTTTTTAGTCATTTTACTCTCTCCATTCTTTTAACTTTTGCAAACGATTTCTTTTTTTGCTTGTGTGATTATTATACAAAAAAGCAAGATAATGTCAACGTTTTCTTATCAGTCGAATAGCCAACTCGATTTAACTAATTGATTGAACACAACATATTCTTTTTTTAAATTGATCACCACAACCTCGTAGCCAGCATTGATCCAGCCATATGCTCCTTTTTCTGGGTGCTTATAATCATTTGCCCACCAATCAGTGCTTTGTCTAGCTGATTTAGGGAGCCCATAACTTGGAAAAAGAAGTTCGTCGATCTGTGTAAATGTTAAAGTAACCTGTGATCCCCCGTTATTTTTTAAATATTGGGTGATGGCGTCATATTTTTTTATGCGTTCTTTCATCCCCATCTCACCTTTCTTTCTTCTATTATCCCATAGACTCTCTTCATTACTCAAGTATTATAAGTGTTGAAACTAAAGGAATAATTCATTATACTTTGACTATTATCAACTACTTGTAAGGAGGAAGCATCACGCTGAATAGTTATAGAACCATCCAAGCAGACGGTCAAGCAGAAATCGAAGTCAAAAAATCTCGTTTTATTTGCTCTATGAAACGAATTGAAACGGAAGCAGAAGCTAAAGCGTTTATTCAGGCAATGAAAAAAGAGCATTGGAAAGCAAACCATAACTGTAGTGCTTTCGTTCTCGGTGAAAAAAATGAAATTCAACGCAGTAGTGATGACGGTGAGCCTAGTGGTACGGCAGGTGTCCCAATGCTGGAAGTACTAAAAAAAAATGAATTGATCAATGTGGTCGCTGTCGTCACACGCTATTTTGGTGGGACAAAATTGGGTACCGGTGGTTTGATTCGTGCCTATACACAGGCTGTTTCTCACGCACTAATTGAAATCGGGATCGTTGAAGGAACACAACAGCAAGAAATAGCTGTCCATATCACCTACCCGCAATTAGGTAAATTAGAAAATATGCTTGAGTTGAAACATATTCCTATAAAAGAAACGATCTACACAGACAAAGTCACGGTTCACTGTTTGATTGTAGAAAAAGAAGTTACTGCATTTAAAACAGCAGTCGTTGAATTATTGAATGGACAAGTGGAATTTACAGATGGTCCAATTTCCTATCATGAACAACTGGTAGAAGCTGACCAGTGATTACTCTATCCGCTGATCTCGAAATCAAAAAAGAAGAGCCTAGGACAAAACTTGTCCCAGGCTCTTCTTTATTTGGACTGTTTCGTGTCCCTCTTTTATTTCTCTAAATAAAATTCAAAACGATTCCCTACATATTGCGTACGAACATATTCAAATGGGGTACCGTCATCAAAATAAGAAGTTTGGCGTAAACGTAACACAGCATCTCCTTTTTTTACTTCTAAATATTCTGCAATTTTTTCTGAAGCAAGAATGGCTGTGATTGTTTGATTAGCTGCCCCGATCTTATGCCCACTTTTCTCTTCGAGTACCCGATAAAGAGAATTGGTAATTTCAGATTTACTATAGTCTGCAATAATCTTTTGCGGGATACTGGCTACTTCAAAGCAGATTGGTATATCATCAGCATAACGAATTCGTTCCATACGAAGAATCGTTTCGTCTTTTTCCAGTTGCAGCTTCTCCATTTCACTAGAACTTGGGGAAGTTAAAAAATAAGAGATTGTCCGACTAGAGGGTACTCGATTCTGTGATTCCATAATTTCAGTAAAACTGGTCGCACCCGACATCTTTTCTTGGACTTTTTCTCTTGCTACATATGTACCTGAGCCAATTTTTCTTTCCAAAATCCCTTCATCAGCCAGGTTTTGAATGGCTTGACGTAAAGTCATTCGACTAACATTGAATTTCACTGCCAATTCTCTTTCAGAAGGAAGGCGATCACCGATTTTCCAAATACCTTGTTCGATTTCACTTTTGATCTGATCATGGATTTGTATATAGACTGGTAGTTGATTCGACATAACGTATATCCGCCCTTTCATTTCCTTTATTATAACTGGTATATACCTGGTTCACAACTGAAAAGGAAAAAGTTTCTTTTGCTCGACTAATTGTCGATCAATCATTTGCCAACCCGATTATTTTATCCAAAAGTTTATGTAAGTAAATGTGTGTCCTTCCTCTTTAATCCAAGTGGAAGGATTGAAAATCATTTTTTAAAATAACAAAATCTCCAAAAGACAGCAAAATCACTGTTTTTTAGAGATTGTGTTATTCTTAACGGTTTTTTGAAAGCCATTTTTTTGTGTGATTGGTTGGACGCTTTGATTTCACTTGTATCGCTTTTTCTGATTTTTTCGGTAACCGGACTTCTACCTGATACTTTTCCGACTTAATCAAATCATAGATTTTCTCTGCGGTCTCATCTACTTTTTCTTTCCACTTCATTTTACTGCCCCCTTTTTTTGATCTATCTACTATTCACTCTAGCCTATTTCATGATAATCTTCAAGAAACAAGCTGTTTTCACACAAAAAAAGAGTGATCTTAATAGATCACTCCGTACTACTGGGGTAGCTGGATTCGAACCAACGCATGAGGGAGTCAAAGTCCCTTGCCTTACCGCTTGGCTATACCCCAATGAAATGGAGGAGAGTGGATTCGAACCACTGAACCCTAAGGAACGGATTTACAGTCCGTCGCGTTTAGCCACTTCGCTACTCCTCCGAAAGGTTTGTATCAACCTGACTTAGTTATAATACCTAATTTTCCAGATTTTTGCAACCCCTTATTGAAAATTTTTTTGATATTTTTTTATTCGTGAAGATTCCAGTGACGAATAACTGTTTCTATCGCGTTTTCAAGACTCTTTTCTTTCCCAAAATCTTCTTCACCAAAAAAAATTTCAAATTCTTTTGGTCCATAAGCCAAAATTTCCCCAATCATTTTTTTACCAATAAATAACTGAGTCACATCATAAGTTGTTCCTTTGATTTGTTTTTTGACTTCTTCGATACGTACTTCAATATCTTTATTTTTTTTTGACATCTTTTTCCACCTCCATGATAGTTTATCATATTCATTCATGGAATGCCTACCATATGTCTAAAAGTTTTGTTCAACGCTATGCATCATTGAACTAAACCTTCACGTTGAGCGGTGAAATTGGCAGCTGCTCCAATCAAGTTTGCATCATTTCGATAATCACATAATAAAATTTTAGGATCAAAGTCATTTAGTTCTAAATCAGTAGTTAATTGTTTCATTCGTTGATTGATTTCTGTTAATAACCCTGCTTTTGCAGAGATCCCCCCACCAATCACGATGACTTCAGGATCAATCGAAAATTGGATACTAAACAAACCTTTTGTTAAATAATTATAAAAATTATCTACCTCTTCTTTTGCTAGTTCATCCCCTTGTTCTGCTCGTTCAAAGACTTCTTTTCCGCTATAAGTCGTACGTGAAACTCCCAAACGGTCACAGTAACGCCAAGCCATTTGAACTGCTGTACCAAGCTTACTAAATGTTTGATTGCCTTCTAAGAACATCAAGCCAAATTCTCCCCCGTACAAATGAGCGCCTTTATTTAGTTGTCCTTGGGTAAAGATTGCTCCACCTACTCCAGTCCCAAGTACAACAAATGCTACATGTTGATATTCTTTCGCTGCGCCTTCATAATACTCAGCCATTCCAGCACAATTAGCATCATTTTCGATCGTCACTGGTAAATGGAAGAGTTCCTCCAGTTCATGAAAAATATTGAATCCGTGGATATAAGGAATGGCACTAATCCCTTCAATCAGCTGTTTCTCCTGATTCACTACTCCAGGTGCGCTGATTGCTATGCCTTCAATCGCCTTCTGTTTTACAAACGTTTGGAATACCTGTTTTAAATGCGCTTTCATTTCTTCCCATGTCTTAGGAGTCGGAAATTGGCTGGTGTCTTCAAGCGCTTGTCCATTCCAATAGCCATATTTTACTGCGGAACCACCAAAATCAAAAACTAAAATACCCATCATTTATTTGTCTCCTTTTCTCATACTGTTTTTATTTTAAGTCAAGCCACAGTATTTTGAAAGCCTTTTTATGGATGAGTTCAAATTTTCTTTGCTAGAGTTACTTGATCTCGTAAACGTTGGCCATTTTCATAGATTGGCTGTTTATAATTTTTGACAAAATAATCTTTTTCTCTAGAAATTTCCAGGAAGCCGATTTTTTTATACAGTTGTAAAGCTGCTGATGACGTACTCCCCGTCCGAATAATGACTTGTTGTTGGGTGGTTTTTAACTTTTTCATTTCTTTTAGTGTATGGGTAAGCAACGCGTAGCCGATTCCTTGACCTTGAACTTTTGGAGCTACAGCTAAATTCATTATTTCAAACACTAATTTATTTGTGAGAAAAACGATCACTCCCTGAATGTCGTTTTCTGCTTTCCATATAAAACCAGACCCTTGATCAATGTATCGTTGGACGTTTTCCTCTTCAGGATCTGCATCCAACAATAATGACCAAGGTAAAGTTGATTGCTCTAGTTTGACAATTCTTTTTTCTTCAGAATGCTCGGTCTTACCTGACTGTTTATTTTTCATCATAATTAGGCATCTCTTTATCTTTCTTATTACGTGTCAATTGGCAATTTAAAGGCACGTAATCGATTCCGCCCTTTACGAATGGATGGCAACGCAAAATGCGTGCTGTCCCCATCAGCGTTCCTTTAAATGCACCGTGTACTTGAATCGCACGTATCATATAGTTTGAACAAGTAGGATAGTACCGACAGCTAGGTGGAAAAGCAGGAGAAATAAACCGTTGATAAAAACGGACAATAGCCACTAAGATTTTTTTCATCTCATCACCTCATTATTAAAGCTTTGCTCCTCATTCTCCTATTCATGACAAACGACTGTTCAAAGGAGCAATAATCTGCCAAACAGTGGAATGACTCACAATAAAAAAGGACTTCTCAAAAGCGAAAATTCGTTTTAAGAAATCCTTTGTTTGCTTACACTATCATTTTCACAAAACTCTTTATCTGAAAAAATCTTGGATGTGCAGCCACAAACTTGGTTGAAAAACCTTAAACGGATTTCCACCACCGATAACCCCGTATCCAATCATTGTTCCAGCTATAAATAAAAGAATCAGTAATAGTATGACAACTAAAATCTTCACCAATGTGATTAAAATATACCGTTGGCTACTCATTTTATCACGTCCTTAAACAGTGACTTGAGCTGTTTTATCAGCGGGCGTTTGATCGATTGCCACACGTTCCACATCTGCACCTAAGTTTTGCAATTTAATATGGAATTGATAATAACCACGATCTAAGTATTTAAGATTGCGAACGCGTGTTATGCCATTTGCTTTTAAACCAGCAAGTACTAATGCTGCAGCAGCTCGTAAATCTGTTGCATAAACTTCAGCACCTTGTAATTCATGATTCCCGTCCATAATCGCTACGTTTCCATCAATCTTCACATGGGCGTTCATACGGCGCATTTCTTCCAAATGTTGGAAGCGATTCTCAAAAACTGTTTCAGTCACCATGCTCGTTCCCTCAGCAACTAACTGAATAGCAGTCATTTGGGCTTGCATGTCTGTCGGAAAACCAGGATGAGGCATTGTTTTGACGTCAGTTGGTAAAATATGTTTTGGACCAACAACTCGAATGCCGCCTTCTTCTTCAGTGATCGTTGCACCCATTTCAATTAATTTAGAAATCAACGGACGATTATGTTCTGAGATTGCATCTGCGATCAAGACATTTCCTTCAGTCATCGCTGCTGCTACCATAAAAGTACCTGCTTCGATCCGGTCTTGAACAATTGCGTGTTTCACTGCATGCAGATGATCGACTCCTTCGATACGCATCGTTTCCGTACCAGCACCATAGATATTTGCGCCCATTTTATTTAAAATATTTGCAAGATCTACAATTTCAGGTTCTCGAGCGACGTTTTCGATGATCGTTGTTCCTTTAGCTTTTACTGCTGCCATCATGATATTTTGAGTGGCTCCAACACTTGGAAAATCTAAATAGATCGTGTTACCGATCAATTCATCCGCAATAGCTTCGATGTAGCCATTTTTTTGAATGATTTTCGCACCCAATGCTTGGAATCCTTTAAGATGTAAATCAATTGGACGTTTCCCAATCGCACATCCCCCTGGCATGGCAACTTTTGCATGACCATTTCTAGCAAGTAATGGTCCCATTACAACGATAGAAGCACGCATTTGACTCACATATTCATATGGCGCTTCGATTTCTAATTGTCTTGACGCATCAAGCGTTACTTGATTATTGTCTTCATCAAACACTACATCTACGTTTAAATGACGAATCACTTGATTCATAGTGAAGACGTCAGAAAGAATTGGAACGTTGTCTAAAACGGTTGTTCCTTCTTCAGCCAACAAACTAGCAGCTAAAATAGGTAGAACAGCATTTTTAGCTCCTTCGATTTTTACTGTTCCATTCAATTGTTTGCCACCTTTGACGATGATCTCTTCCATGTTGTTCCCCCCAAAAAATTCCAATGAGCTATAAAGACTCAAAATCTTTTCTATTATATCATTTCTTTTATTAAAATAGTACCTTTTTTTATAGTACCTTTTTTTTACTGCAGGCTAACGAAAAGATTTCGACACAATGCAATAATTTCTAAGAAGAAATTACTGGCAGTATATCCTAAAAAAATAGAGAAGAATACAATCGCCATTCGAATTTGCGTATCATGCATTTTTTTAAAAAACATCTCAATTCGCAGTGACCGCAACGACCAGAAAGCCAGATAAATAAAAGCTAAATGACTCACGATTCGAATAATTGCATCAATTCCGTATACTTGCATAGTGACGTCCCTTCAAAATTATACTTTTTTTAATAACTAACAAAATGATGATACCATAAATTGGAAAAATAGAGAAATTATTGGTTGTAAAAAGATGGAATTTGTTGGCTAAACGAGACAAGAATTTTCAAGAACTTTACATTCAAATGATGACTCTGTTTTAATACCTTATTTTTATAAACTATTTTAACTACTATTTCACATGCATCTTTGATGAAAGTTGTTCCTTTTTTGCTTATGTACTCATATCATTATGATAGTATTTACCATTGTTAATTAAACGATTATTTAATATAAATATATGCTCTCTTTTATAGTGTAAGAACAAAAAATCCTTTGTTTAATTTCTTGATGATCGTACAATCAAGTCTATTTCTTTTTTTTGCCATCTTCTTTGCTTGTACTTTAAGGTCAGCTAAGTCATTTGTTATTGTTTCATTTAAATTCTTTTATCTACATATTCGTTGGTGGATTGTTTCTGGTTTCACTTGATTCTCTTGAGAGTGTGGTTGTTCTGCTACTTTTAGCTTAAATAAATTATTTTTTATTTCATTTAGATACTTTTGTCTACATATTCGTTGGTTGATTGTTTCTGGTTTCACTTGATTCTCTTGAAAGGGTGGTTGTTCATTCAACGCTTGCCAACTTTTTGGTTTATAACTTTCCCATTCATTTGGAGATGTTTTCCAAGGTGCAGGCACTTCATATCCATCTTCAAAAAAATGTACCTTTCCTTCAAAATCTTTCCAATTGCGAAAGAGATAGCGAATTTCTTTAGGAGTGAAAGCCTTTTTATCTTTTTTTTCTATAATACGTTTCATATCTAAACCATCAATACAATAATAAATGGTTACATTTTCATTATCTCTTGCACTGTCTAATCCAATTTTACAACCTCTAACAATCAGCTGTCCTGTATATTTGCGATTTTTCTCACATAGGTGTTCTATATTTTTTTTCGTAGATTCATGTAGCCCAGGATTAAAATTGATTACTTTATTTTTTTCAGTATCTTGTGTGCGTTGAAAATAGTAAGACCATAAAGGCCACCAATCTTTAAATGGTGAAATATATTTTTTCCAATTTATTGAAAAATCTTTTAAGTATTCAAGATTCATCGGATTTTTTGGGTGATCATATGTAATCGATGAAAAATGATTATTGTACTCTCTGATATCACAGGGACCTTGTCCTTCAGTATCACTTGAATAGAATCCTTTTTTTCTAATTTTTTCAATCTGTTTCTGTAAGTTTTCCGCTTTTGGTGATAAGCCATAAAATAGAATTATTTCCTGTTTCATCGTTCATTTTCCTTCCCATAAGTTTATTTATTTTTAGTTTTCAAGGTAAATAATAGCAGCAATAATCGTCCTCCTTTGAACTTTTTTCTTTTGTCCTAGTCCGATTTAACAAAAAAATAGTCATACTACGAAAATTAAAACACTCAACGTTCTTCCATAGCGGGAGATTGATTGTTTCTAATCGGTTGGTTTTTTAACTGAGTTCTCTGATCCATAATTGTCTTGTTTTTTTGTTCTGCTGTTTCAAACTCAGCTTTTCTAGCGAGATTTAATTTTATTCGTTCCTTCAAATAAGCAATGTTTTGATCAGTACTAGGATTAAAAAATTGATTTGTTTGATCAGTAGGAATCGATTTATCTTGTATTATTGCATCATAAAATGGCTTTTGGATTTTCTCATTTAGTTGCGGGTGAAACATATAAATTGGTGGGAGATATTGCTGATAATTTAACTGCCCTATTCGCTTGATGACATCAATTTGGCTACATGGTATTTTCTTTAATATTTCATTTATGTTTATTACGCCGTATTTATCTATCTGTTCTTTTAATTCAGTATCCAGCCTTGACAATTTATATTGCATTGGCATAGTCCATCCAGAATATGTCAAAAGAATCCTATCTATTGAAGTTTCCTTCTGAGAACCATTCAGATGAGATGCGTGTGCTTGTTCTAGGAGAACTTTTAAGTGATTCTTAGCTAAAACTGTAATATCATTGTTGTTCAATCGTACCATTTGTTTAATATTTTCAAATGATAAATTTTTCCTTCCGTGAAATACTTCCGTTAATAATTGCCGTGCTTTTTCTTCAGACTCTACTTTTATTTTATTATTCTCAGCAGTTACATCTATATTATTCTCAATTAAAATGTTTTTTACAGTTTGACAACTCATCTCATGTTTTTTAGCTAATCGCAAAAAAAAATAGTTTATGTCTTTGCTCCAACAAACACTTCACTGATTCAACAAGCGCTTGTTCCTTCTTACTTTGAGTGCTTGTCTGCCCATTCTCCAATGGTTGTTGTGTTGAACACCTGAACTCGCTATTACTTTCTATTGGCACGTTTGTATCTTGTACAAATTTCTTAGTTTCATATAAAGACTCTTGGACTTTGGTAGACAGCGTTGTTGATTGGGAAGTGTTTCTGATCCCCAACATTTCTTCTATTTCTAGTAACCGTTCGACATCTAATGAGTACTCCAAATGATTTTCCAGTTCGTTCTCTGGAGCAACTTTTTGTTTCTTATACGGTGGAACTTGTACTTTGTTATTCTGTTCTGACACTGCATGACTATCTTGGTTTTGAATCATTTTCAGTTCATTTTCGTTAATAATGTTTTGCAACGTTCTCTTTCTTTGAATTGTTTCCGATCGCGAGTGTTGTTGCTCAGCAAGATTACCTGTATTATTTTCCGATAGAGGTGGACCAAAATGATGTCTGTTAGATGGAAACTCCTCTTTCTCTTGTTTTTCTGATTCAAGGCTCTTCTTTAAAAGATAGTCCCTAAATTCTTGTAATTGTTTATGTAACGAAACTGTTTGATCATCCGTAAGATTGCCTACTATTTCTGAGTAAGATAGCGATTTTTGTTGCGTATGTGTTTCTTCTTTTGTGTCTTCTGTGGAAAACCGTTGAACCTTTTTCGGCATTATGATACCTCCTTTTTTACTGCAATTAGTTTACCATAGTATCATAATGATGAAAGTTCCATATTTTTATGTAACAAAGAAGTAATTGTTCTTTACTTTTTATGTTTAGAATATAACTACCAATAAAAAAAACGATAAAAAAATCCAAAATTCTAAGGAATCTCCTTAAGAATCTTGGATTTTTTAAGGCCTACTTGTTAGGTCCTCATTCGTTGCTTTTAAGAATGTTTTGAAACCTTGATTCGGTTGATCGCACGATGCAAAGCAACTGTCGCACGTTTCAATTCATTCGTATCTTCTTTTTCTTTTGCTTCTGCGATTTGTCGCTCAGCACGTTGTTTGGCTCTTTCTGCCCGAGAAACGTCAATATCTCTTTCACGTTCTGCACTATCGGCAACGATTGAAACAACATTGTCACGAACTTCCATGATTCCGCCATTGACAGCAATCCAATCGACGTGGGTATCAGAGTCTGTTCTCTTCACACGGACTTCATCAATTGTTAATGGAACAATGATCGGCGCATGTTTAGGTAAAATACCAAGTTCCCCCGCTGTAGTACGTGCTACTACGATCGCTGCATGGTGAACATAGACCAAACCGTCAGGAGTCACCACATTCACAGTTAAATATTGATCCATGGGGCACCCCTTTCTAGTAGCCTAGTTTTTTCGCTTTTTCTACGACGTCTTCTATTCTACCAACACTTCGGAATGCTTCTTCAGGAAGATCATCGTATTTACCTTCTAAGATTTCACGGAAACCTTTGACTGTTTCTTCAACTGGTACATAAGAACCAGGAAGACCTGTAAATTGTTCCGCTACGTTAAAGTTTTGTGACAAGAAGAATTGAACTCTACGTGCACGTGAAACTAAAACTTTTTCTTGATCAGATAATTCATCCATCCCTAAGATCGCAATGATATCTTGTAATTCACGGTAACGTTGTAAGACATGTTGGACTTCAGTCGCTACTTTATAATGTTCTTCACCAACGATTTCAGGTGCCAAAGCACTTGAAGATGAAGCCAATGGGTCCACGGCTGGATAGATCCCTTGTTCTGTCAATTTACGCTCTAAGTTTGTTGTAGCATCTAAGTGGGCAAATGCTGTTGCTGGTGCTGGGTCAGTATAGTCATCGGCTGGTACATAGATTGCTTGGATCGAAGTGATCGAACCTTTTTTCGTTGATGTGATACGTTCTTGTAATTGACCCATTTCAGTTGCTAACGTTGGTTGGTAACCAACGGCAGAAGGCATACGACCTAAAAGGGCAGATACTTCTGAACCAGCTTGAGTGAAACGGAAAATATTATCAATAAACAATAGCACGTCTTGACCTTCTACATCACGGAAGTATTCAGCGATCGTCAAACCAGTCAAAGCTACCCGCATCCGAGCACCTGGTGGTTCGTTCATTTGTCCGAACACCATCGCTGTTTTTTCGATAACGCCTGAATCTTTCATTTCATAGTAAAGGTCATTTCCTTCACGAGTACGTTCCCCAACACCGGTAAATACAGAAATACCACCATGTTCTTGGGCAATATTATGGATCAATTCTTGGATCAATACCGTTTTACCTACACCGGCACCACCGAATAATCCAACTTTCCCACCTTTTAAGTAAGGTGCTAACAAATCGATAACTTTGATCCCAGTTTCAAGGATCTCCGTACTAGTACTTAATTCATCAAAGCTTGGTGCTTTTTTATGAATCTCACTACGTTCTGCATCTTCTGGGAAAGATGATCCTAAATCGATCGTATCTCCTAAAACGTTGAATACACGTCCTAGTGTATCTTTCCCTACTGGAACAGAAATGGCTTTACCAGTATCGATAACTTCCATACCACGTTGTAAACCATCTGTTGATTCCATGGCAATGGTACGGATTACTCCGTCCCCTAATTCTAATGCTGTTTCAAGAACAACTTTTGATTTTTTCTCATCATTTTTATAAACAACTAATGCGTTGTTGATATCTGGTAAGGATTGGTCTAAAGAAAATTCCACGTCGACAACGGGACCGATTACTTGAACAATCTTGCCTGAACTCATCTTTTTTCCTCCAATCTCAATACTATTCTAGCGCCGAAGCTCCGGCAACAATTTCGGTAATTTCTTGGGTAATAGCCCCTTGTCTTGCACGGTTATAAGATACCGTCAAATCATCAATGATCGTTGCAGCATTATCCGTTGCTGTCTTCATGGCAGTCATGCCGGCAGCGTGTTCTGCTGTCTTCGCATCAACGATTGCACCATAGATTAAGCTCTCCGCATATTGAGGCAATAACTGCGCCAAGATTTCTTCTTTTGAAGGTTCAAAAATGTATTCTTGGTCAAAAGTAGTTGCTTCTTCTGGATCTAAATCTGAAATTGGCAGCATTTTTTCTACACGAAATTGGCTAGTTAGTGAATTGATATGATGATTGTAGCATACGTACAATTCATCAAATACTTCATTTTGATACATCGTTGTTGCCATACCTACGATTTTACGCACTTCATCAAAACTTGGTTGATCCGATAAATTACGTAATTCGTAAGCTAAATTAATTCCTCTAGCTTTGAAGAAATCTGCGCCTGTACCTCCGATTGCGATCATCACATAATCGTCAGGAGATTTATGGTCTTCTTCTAAAATAGACATTGTTTGCTTTAAAATCGAACTGTTATAGCCACCAACTAAACCACCATCAGCGGTAATCACGATATACCCCGTTTTCTTTACCGGACGGCTGATTAACATACTATTGTAATTGATATCTCCACGAGGATTATCAGAAGCAATATCATTTAGTTGAGTAGCTGTCAAATGAGTGACGATTTCTCTGACTTTATTTGCATAAATCTGAAACTTCTGAGAAGAAGCTTCAGATTTTGTCAGTTTAGAAGCGGACACCATTTGCATTGCTCGAGTGATTTGACTCGTTTTCTTCGTTGAAGCAATCCGAGTCTTGATTTCATTTAATGAAGCGCCCATTCATCTCACCTCACTATGCATTTTGAATGGATTTCAATTTGTCTTCTGTTGAAGAAGTGTTTCCTTTTGTCGCTAAGAAAATATCTTTGTATTCTTGGATCGCTTGATTCAATCGTTCTTCTTCTGGAAGATCTTTCGTTGTACGGATCGTTTCAAAGATATCTGCATGATTCGTATCTAGATATTCAAATAATTCATGTTCAAAATCTAAGATGCTGTCAACTGGAATACTATCTAAGAATCCATGTGTCAAAGCATATAAGATAACTACTTGTTTTTCAACAGCTAGTGGTGCATGAAGTTTTTGTTTCAAGATCTCAACTGTACGACGTCCACGATTCAATTTCGCTTGAGTCGCAGCATCTAAATCAGAACCAAATTGGGTAAATGCTTCTAATTCACGGTAACTTGCTAAGTCAAGACGTAATGTTCCTGCCACTTTTTTCATTGCTTTGATTTGAGCAGAACCACCTACACGGGAAACGGATAAACCAGCATCAACGGCTGGACGAGTTCCGGCGTAGAACAAGTCACTTTCTAAGAAGATTTGTCCGTCAGTGATTGAAATAACGTTTGTTGGAATATAAGCCGAGATATCTCCAGCTTGTGTTTCAACAAATGGTAAAGCAGTCATTGAACCGCCACCTAAATCATCACTTAGTTTTGCCGCACGTTCTAATAAACGTGAGTGCAAGTAGAAAACATCCCCTGGATAAGCTTCACGACCTGGAGGACGGCGTAATAGCAATGAAAGTTCACGATAAGCAACAGCTTGTTTTGATAAGTCATCAAAGATAATCAATACATGTTTGCCGTTGTACATGAATTCTTCACCCATTGCAGTTCCTGCATAAGGCGCAATATAAAGTAATGGCGCAGGTTGTGATGCACCCGCATTGACTACGATCGTGTAATCCATTGCTCCATATTTTTTCAAAGTTTCTACTTGTGTACGCACAGTAGAATCCTTTTGACCGATCGCCACATAGATACAGATCATATCTTGACCTTTTTGGTTAAGGATCGTATCGATTGCGATAGATGTTTTACCCGTTTTACGGTCACCAATAACTAATTCACGTTGGCCACGTCCGATTGGAACTAAAGCATCGATGGCTTTTAGACCTGTTTGCATTGGTTCATTGACAGATTTACGTTGCATAACGCCTGGTGCCATTGCTTCGACTGGACGAGCTTTATCTGTAACGATTTCTCCTAACCCATCGATTGGTTGACCTAGCGGATTAACGACACGTCCGATCAAGGCGTCCCCAACTGGAACTTCCATGATTTTACCTGTTCGTTTTACTTTGTCTCCTTCACGAATGGATTCGAAATCCCCAAGGATAATGATACCTACATCATTTGATTCTAAGTTTTGCGCCATTCCGTATGAGCCGTTTGAAAATTCAAGCAACTCACCACTCATCGCATTTTCTAAACCGTGTGCACGAGCAATCCCGTCACCGACATAAGTCACGGTACCGATTTCTTCGACTGAAAGCACGTTTTGATAATTTTCAATTTGTTCTTTGATCAAGGCACTAATTTCTTCTGCTTTGATAGCCATTCGATTCACCTACCTCTTTGTACTATCTATTTAATTGATTACGCATTTTTTCTAATTGCGTGCGAATGCTTCCGTCGATCACTCGATGGTTGGCTTCAACAATTGCCCCACCAATAATAGAAGAATCAACGATTTGCTTCAATTCAACTGTTTGATAGTCCATTGTTTTTGCAACATTCATTTCTAGTTTTTGTAATTGTTCATCAGAAAGTGGTACTGCTGTTTTTACACTACCTAAAAGTAGTCCTTTGTAATCGTTGTAGCGATGTTCGTATTCATCGATCATAAACGATAATTCAGACATCCGATTATAACTATAGACCACTTCTAAAAAGTTTTTCACGATACCGTCAAACCCACTGACAAGTTTATCCATAATGATTCGTTTTTCGTGAGGTTCTAAGCGGACGTCACTAAGTACGTTGCCTAATCCAGGTACTTCACTATAGATTTGGCGTAAGCTTAGTAATTCTTGGTAAATTTCTTCTGCGCTATTTGAATCGATCGCCAGTTCAAATAGTGCTTTACCGTAGCGTCTGCCGACAGTATATTTATCTAGTTTCATTTGTAGAACCTAGACCTTCGATATATTGATTGATTAAAGATTCATGCATTTCTGGAGACAATTCTTTGTTCAAGATTTTAGCCGCAATTTGAAGAGAAAGATCTGCTACATCATCTTTTACAGAGTTTAAAGCTGTATCACGTTCTAACATGATATCAGTTTGCGCTTTGCTTTTTAGACGTGCAACTTCTTCTTGCGTTTCCTTCAAAATATTTTGACGGCTTAATTCTCCACTTTCTTTCGCATTTTTAATGATATCAGCTGCATCAGAGCGAGACGCTAACAATTGTTGTTCGCGTTCTTGTTCCATTTTTGCTGAATTGATGCGAGATTTTTCGGCAGAATCTAAATCATTGGCGATCTTATCTTCACGTTTTTTCAAAATATCGCTGATTGGTCCCCAAGCAAAATGTTTCAATAGAAACATTAGTATCAAAAATGAGCCGCTGACAACGATGATATTACCTAACATCGGATTACCAACTTCTGCAATTGCCAATTGATTCAGCATAGGCTAGCCTTCCTTTCTTTAAGGTGTATCTCATGGATGATGAAGGAATCCTGACTTCAATGATTGAAACAGCCTCCTCAACGCCTTTTGTTCTAGTATTATGATGAAACAACTCAATTATTTTGAAAATAACCAGGTTGTTTTTTTTCAGTTTTTGACAATTAAAAGAGGATTAGTGACAGTTGTCCTATCCTCAAACAGTTAATTGATTAAACAGCAAAGACTAGAATCAAGGCAATAACCACACCTAGAATAGGAACAGCTTCAACTAAGGCTACCCCGATGAACATTGTTGTACGTAATTGACCAGACATTTCAGGTTGGCGTGCCATTGATTCGATTGTTTTAGAGATTACTTGACCATTACCATAACCAGCTCCGATAGCTGCTCCCATGATTGCGATTGCTGCTGCGATATAATTCATAATTTATTTCCTCCTAAATATAGATAAATAGTAGTTTGTTAAAAACGATGTTACTCTTCTACTTCAATCTTATGGCTCATATATACCATCGATAAAGTGACAAAGACAAATGCTTGGATGCTTCCGATAAACAATGAGAATGCGATCCAGACCATCTCTAAAGGAATTGCTAACGGTAATGAGAACCAACCTAAATTATTCATCATATTGGCAATCAAGGTAAGTAAAACTTCCCCCGCGTAGATATTCCCGTAAAGACGCAAAGCAAGTGTTAATAGGTTCGTAAATTCTTCGATCAGCTTCATTGGAAACATGAAACTATATGGTTTCAAGAACGAATTTACAAAATACCCTTTAAATCCAAGCTTTTTCACCCCGAATAAATGAGTAAGTGTGATCATTATAAATGCCAAAGTTAAAGTAACAAACGGGTCTGCTGTCGGACTTTTCCAAAGTGTTGTTTCGCTAGGTAAGACGATTTTCGTTATTAAACCTATATTATTTGCCACGAAGACAAACAAGAACAATGTAAAAGCCAACAAATGAAAATTATTCAATTCTTTTCTAGGCAGATTATCTGTTACGATCCCTCGGGTAAAGTCAATGACCCATTCCAGCGCATTTTGTTTCCCCGTTGGTTTCATCTTAAGATTTCTTGTAAAGAAGTAAACTAAGAAGAAGACAATCAAGCAGGTCAATAACACCATCATACAAACAGTACCATCAAACCAAACCGGTCCAATATGGAACGTTAGCGAGCGTTCATCCAATCCATTTCACCTCTTTTCCCTGAATTTCACATAAAATCAAATTCATGTGTACATCTGGTTTTTCTAAATCGTTTTCTAACCAAACGGTATCATACCACCATGAAACAGAAAATTCAAAACATTTTCATGAAAATCAGACAATTTTTTATTTCAGTCAAAAAAGTTTGCTTTTTCCTAAAAATCATCGTGGCGTTTTACAAGAAAAAACCTGTGATATCATGCTTTATCAGATTAAATGCTAACAAATTTTATCATTAAGTAAACCTAAAAGCACCGAATATGCGAAAAAGGATAATGAAATTATCTAGAGAAATTTTTTAATGTTCGATCAATTTGACGATCCACATCTTTTCGTTTTAGATCTTCTCGCTTGTCATAAGATTTCTTCCCTTTCGCAAGACCAATCAAAACTTTGGCATACCCATCACGAATATATACTTTTAAGGGTACGATCGTGACCCCGGTATTCTTTGTTTCAGTCTCTAGCCGTGAAATCTGTTTTTTGTGTAATAGTAACTTTCTTGTTCGTAACGGATCATGGTTAAAAATATTGCCTTGTTCATAGGGACTGATATGAACATTATGCAAAAATGCTTCACCGTTTCGAATACGGACAAATCCATCTTTCAAATTGATTCGGCTGTTTCGGATCGATTTGATTTCTGTTCCTTGCAGCACCATTCCTGCTTCCATCGTATCGATAATCGAATAATCATGGCGAGCCTTTTTATTTTGGGCGATTAACTTTCCGTCGCCTTTTGGCATATGACATTCCTCCAAACTGGTATTCATAGTGGTTATTGGTTATTTTTTCTTTTTCTTCTTAATTCCCTTATAAAAAGGTTTTTTCCCTTTTTTATTAGATGGTCCTTTTCCTTTTTTCCGCTCATTTGAATAGGAATTTTTCTTTCCATTCCGTTCAGTATGAGATTTTGATGAACGTTTTTGATGACGATTAGAAGGACGATTTTTGTTTGACGTTTTTGGACGTTCTAATGGAACGATTTCTTCTGCATCAATCAATTCAAAGTCAATTGCACGTTCTTCCGGATCTGCTTTGATGACTTTTACCCGCACTTTTTGACCGATTTTAAAAGTTAACCCTGTTCGTTCGCCTACTAATGCTAAATGATTCTCAATAAAGTGGAAATAGTCTTGTTTCAACTCATTAATATGGATCAACCCTTCAATCGTATTGGGTAATTCGATAAACAACCCAAATTTAACAACTGAACTGATGATCCCTTCAAATTCCTCTCCTACTTTATCCATCATGTATTCAGCTTTCTTCATTGCATCTACTTCACGCTCTGCCTCGACCGCACGACGTTCCATCTTCGAACTATGCTCCGCAATTTCGGGTAGTTCATTTTCCCAATAAGTTTGATTTGCTTCACTTGGGTCTTGTCCATACGAGCGAATTAAGCGATGAACGATCAAATCTGGATAACGTCTGATAGGCGAAGTGAAATGCGTATAATATTCCGCAGCTAATCCATAGTGTCCAAAATTATCTTCTGAATAACGTGCTTGTTGCATACTTCTCAACAGCATCGTATTGATAACAGCTGATTCGGGTTTGTCTTCGACGTTTTCAATGACTTTTTGAAGATCTTTAGGTGTGATTGTTCCTTTTGTTCCACGAACGACGATTCCTAGTGCAGAAGCAAAATCAAAGAAACGTTGCATCTTTTCTTCTTTAGGTTGCTCGTGAATCCGATAAATGAATGGAAAGTTGCGTTTATTAAAATGTTCCGCCACCGTTTCATTTGCCGCCAACATGAAAGATTCGATCAACCGTTCGCCTACGCCACGGCTTCGCAATAAGATATCAGTTGGTTGTCCATCTGGTTCTACGAGTATTTTTGCTTCACGGTCTTCAAAAGAAATCGCTCCTCGACGAATCCGCATTTCTTCTAAAATTTGATGTAGCTCTTGCATCTCTTGAAACATCGGCACTAATTGCTTATACCGTTCCATTACCTGCTCATCTTGTTCTTCTAAAATCTGATTGACCGCTGTATAGGTCATTCGTTCCGTCGTTTGGATGACACTTGGGAAAATATCATGAGATACCACCTGACCATTTGGATCAATCTCCATCTCACAACTCATTGTTAGTCTTGGTACGTGAGGATTCAATGAACAAATCCCGTTTGATAATCTTTGTGGGATCATTGGAATGACACGGTCGGTTAAATACACACTCGTTCCTCGTTCGTAAGCTTCACGATCTAACTGGCTTCCTTCGGTCACATAATTGGAAACATCTGCAATGTGTACACCTAAGAAATAATTACCGTTGGCCAATTTTTTCACAGTAACAGCATCATCCAAATCTTTGGCATCTTCTCCGTCAATCGTCACGATCAATTGTTCACGTAAGTCTCTCCGGCCAACTAGGTCTTTTTCATTGATCGTATCTGGCACTTGATCAGCTTCTGCCAAGACATCATCTGGAAATTTTGTCGGAATCCCGTTTGAGACAACAATCGATAGGATATCCATTCCAGGATCATTTTTATGGCCGATGACTTGTTTGACAATACCTTCTAAACTGGTCGCGTAGTTTTTCTCAGGATAATGGGTCAGCTCAACCATTACGATACTCCCATCAACTGGTCGAATCCCTTCAGCTGCTGCATAAACTTTAAACTGATTCAATTTTTTGTCTTTTGGGATAACCACCCCATAAAGATCCGTTTCACTTATCTCTTCCTCTGTGTAAGCTACAAATTCCCCAGCTAATTGCGTAGTTGCTCGTTTGCGGATCTCAACTACTTTACCTTCTGCTCCACGATCCATCGCAGTATCCGCCGTTTTTATGATATCGATCGCTACCGTATCGCCATCCATGGCATACCCAGTTGCTTCTTTAGGAATATAGATATCATCTTCTTCTGGATCAATCGTCACAAAGCCGAATCCTCTTTCATTGGCCCGAAACGTTCCTTCGATCAATACTGGTTTTAATGGTAGCTTCACTTTTCCTTTTTTGGTAAAGACCACACTTTGTTCTCGTTCCATTTGAGCGATTGTCTGAACGAGTAGTTTGAAATCTTCACTTTTTTGCAAGCCCAATCCTTGGGCGATTTCTTCCATTGAAAAGCTTTTTTTGCGCTCGCTCTCAATAAAAAAAATAATTTTTTCTTTCAATGTTTCTTTTGTCATTTTCATTCCTCATTCCAAGGTAAATTCTCTAGAAACTCCAACACATCTTTTTCCAGTAATTTTCTAGACTCTCCAACGGTGATCACATGTTTGCTGTTGGGATACCATTGAAGGGTCACTCTTTTATCGGCTAATTTTTTTACTGTTTCGTAGACTCCAGCTGGATCAATCATTTCATCTTGACCGGCTTGGGCTAAAAAAACAGGTGCTTGGATGTCACTAAGTTTTCCTTCTGTAATTGCTGCTTGGTTTTGTATCTCTGCTAATTGCTGATAAACATTTGGTCGAAGCGCAGCGACAGTTTCTTCGATTTCCTGTTCAGATTCCCCTGCAAGTTTTAGCACATAACGTTCATATCGCTCAAAATTTTCTGGCACATGATTTTCAACTGGTGAAATCGGCGAGCAGAAACATCCGCCACCAATGATCTCTGGCTGTTCTGCTAATGCTCGAACAGCGAAGATTCCTCCCATTGATAATCCAAAAACGGCAACTTGGGAAAAACCTTCTGCTTTTAAAAAGTGGATGGCTTGTTTCGTATCTTCCCACCATGTTTCCGTTTTTTGCGCTAAAATGTCTTGTGGAGCTAGCGTTCCATGTCCAGTAAATAATGGAGCATAGACAGTATATTCTGACTTTTCCAAATATCGAGCCAGCATGCGCACATCATTCGGACTTCCAGAATAGGCATGTAAGAGTAGCACAGCTCTCTTACTATGTTTTGCATAAAGGGGTTTTGGTAGACTTTTCATTAGGTTCACCTCGTTCTTCTCATTTTAACATAGATTGGCGATCCCTTAGGACAAAACCGCTCTTTTGGCAAAAAAAAAAGAGCCGCGACGTCAATCACTGCTCTGCATGAAAGGAATTCTTTTTTCGCTCATTCAAATCAACTACTTAAAAAATTAAGCCGAAATTTTTTGAACGAAAAAACGATTCATAATTATTTCGACTAATCGTTAAATCAACTTTTTATTTAGAAGATAAAAAGGCTAGTACAAATAATAAAATCATCCAAATGGCACCCATTACCGCTGTCGAACGTTGCATGACTGCTTCAAAACCACGTGCTTTTTGTTTACCGAATAATTGATCCGCTCCGCCAGTAAATGCACTTGCTGCACTGTTTTGTTTACTTGGTTGCATCATGATTGCAATGACCATTACAATCGATAACACGATCACGATTCCTAAAATTACATTATACATTAAGCAGCCTCCTTTCCGTAAAATATCATCTATTTTACTTTATCATATAAAAAAAACTCTGACAACCTTCTCTTGCGAATGGGGCTCCAATTTTAGATAACATTTAGTATTAGCACTTATTCATGGGCAAAGACTGAAAAGATGAAAAAACCGAAAGAATAACAACGTTAATAGCCGGTTGCTACAATTTCGGTTTCTCTAATTTAAAAATAAGTTCATTTAGCGGATAGATCCACTTTTTGTCATTTCATTCATTGACGATCGTACGAAAACGAGTCGATTATTTACGAAGCACATCTTGATATTCAGGTTTTCTTTCAAATTCTTTCTTCGCATATGGACACAATGGAATAATTTTTTTACCTTCTCTTCGAGCTAGTTCTACGCCATTAAGCACTAATTTTTCTGCTAATTTTTGTCCACGATACTCTGGTTCTACAAATGTATGATCAATGATCATGATGTCTGGTCCTGCATCCGACCAAGTCATTTCCCCGATTTCTTTTGCTTCATCATTCAATAATACGAAACGATTTTTTTCTTCTTTGATTTCCATTTTCGCCACTCCCCGTATTGACCAAATAATTTGTTCTCCTTGATTCTAACAGTCTAGTTCTCAGCAAACAATTATTTATACTCGGAATAACCTGATTCTCTCCAATCGATTCGCTGTTCGATAAATGAGAAAACAACCGTCCAATATTTGGTGGGATCTTTCACGGCTGCTTCTAAATGTTGAGCTTCTGGGATCAGAAAAAGATCATTTTCACCAGCTGTTGCATTTTGGATCGTATAAGCGGCACTGACTGGAACGAACTGATCCTCTTCCCCATGAATGATCAATACTGGCAGATGGTTACTGCCCAACTGACGAGTTGCTGACGCCTGTTTCAAAGAATAACCAGCATATTTCTTTGCATAGCGATTTGCATGGCGCATGATCATTTTTTTAGGAAGAAAGGTTAGTTTGCTCAACATGTAGCGAAACTCCGCATAGACGGAAACAAACCCGCTATCCAGGATAAACCCTCGAACTGCAGGAGGTAGTTTTTCCCCACTAGCCATCATGATAGCAGAGGCACCCATTGAACTCCCATGTAAAATAATGTTAGCATTTGGCTGCATCTGTAAAATATAGTTGATCCAGATAATCAAGTCTAAACGATCCAACCAACCCATTCCGATGATTTCTCCTTCACTCTTGCCGTGAGCACGCAAATCAGGAATCAAGACGTTAAACCCTGCTTCTGCATATTTCTTTCCAATATAAGACATATCTGTTTTCCCATCACTTCGATAGTCATGGACACAAACAACCCATTTTTTGTTGGGAGAGGAACTTTGAAAGATTCGTCCTAACAGTTTTAACCCATCATGACTTTTGACTTCGATTTCTTTGCCTTTATTCCAAAAGCCTTCAGCTTCTGTTTCCGCATGTTGCCGTTGCTTTTCTACAATCGTAAAAGCCGATGGGTCCATCAACTGATGACCTGTTTTCTCATACCAATCATACCCTCTTTGTAAACCCGATTGAATTAATTTTTGCGCATAGTAAGAAGAAAGTCCACGATAAATGACTGCGCCTAAAATGAGAACTATAAGAATAAGATACATGACAATCACTTATCTTCCCCGCTTTCCATAAATATTTTTTCTATTATCAATCCGTATAGCCTTCTATTCCATTGTACCATTTTCTAAAAAAACTGCTCAAGTTTTCACCCTAGGCTTCATTGAAATTTAAAACCAATCAAATAGGAATAAAAAATAAGATAACATTTACATTTTATTTAAAAGCCAGTATACTGATTCCGTGCATTTTAATCAAGGAGTATCCTTGGACTGGTTCGGAAACTTCCCAGAATAAAAAACTAAGTATCTCTACAGAAAGGAGATTGGAAATAATGCGAAAAGTAATTATTGACTGCGATCCTGGAATCGATGACACTTTAGCATTGATGTTAGCCATCAAGTCCCCCGAAATCGAGGTGGTTGCGATCACGACGGTCTGCGGTAATGTACCTGTGACGATCGGTAGCCAAAATGTTTTCAAATGTTTGAAACGTTGCGGACGCTTAGACATCCCCGTCTATCAAGGGCAAACACAACCGTTGAAACAGCCGTTTATTAGCGCACAAGACACTCATGGGATGGACGGATTAGGCGAGACAAACTTTGCTCAAGTACAAGAAAAACAAATAGAAGAAAAATCAGCAGTCGATTTTTTGGCGGAATACTTTTCTAAAGAAACAAACACCTCGATCATTGCACTTGGCCCTTTGACCAATATTGCTCATGCTTTGATGAAAAATCCACATTTAGGGAAACATTTCGAGCGATTTATTTCAATGGGTGGCACCTACAAAAGCCACGGAAACTGTTCACCAGTTGCTGAGTACAATTATTGGTGCGATCCTGATGCAGCTGCCTTTGTGTTTGAAAATTTAGGGAACACGATTGAAATGGTCGGGTTAGATGTTACGAGAGAAATCGTTTTGACACCTACCTTATTAGAATATTGTTGTCAGCTCAATCCTGAGGAAGGAGAATTTCTAAAAGCGATCACTCGTTTTTATTTTGATTTTCACTGGCAACAAGAAAGAATCCTAGGGTGCGTCATCAATGATCCTCTGGCCGTTGCCTACTTTATCGACGAAAGCATTTGTCAGGGATTTACTAGTTATACCGCTGTTGAAACGCAAGGAATCAGCCGTGGGCAAACACTAGTCGATCGCTTTGATTTTTGGCAAAAAGCACCAAACAGCACCATTATGACAGAAGTTGATACTCATCTATTTTTTCGGAAGTTTTTGACCGTTCTTTTAAATGCACAAGAAGAAACGATTAAAAAAGATCTGGAAAGATTAAAGATGGGATGAAAAACATGCGCAAAAAAAGAATCACCACACAGACGATTACGATCGTCGCTTTATGTATCGGAATCAATTATATCGGCGGAACCATTGCATTATGGCTACGATTACCGATCTATCTTGATTCGATCGGTACCATATTCGCTGGGACTTTGTTAGGTCCGGTATTTGGGTTACTCACTGGCTTGGCCAGCGGGGTATTAAGTGGTGTTACCACCGATATCTTCTCGTTGTATTATTCACCTGTTCAAATGGTAACGGGTTTACTTGCTGGAGTGATTTTCCATCAACGATTCACTCGAAGTAAGAACCGCTGGACCTTAGTTTTCTGGGCACTTGTCTTATCACTGCCTGGAACCATCCTTTCTTCCCTAATCACTGTAAAACTCTTTGGGGGAGTCACTTCTTCTGGTTCAAGCATGATCGTTCAGTTCCTCCATGGAATTGGGTTCAATCAAACAATGAGCGTGATTCTCGTTCAAGCGGGTACCGATTACCTCGACCGCCTGCTCTCAGTAGTCGTCGTCACCCTTGTCGTCTTGGCATTGCCGAAAAGGGTTGTGAACAGAGCGATTTGAGCTGCGTAGTTGTGATGAGCTGGAGTAAATATACGTGCGAATAGAAGTCGGTTACTTCAATTAGTAAATCAAAAAAAAGCAAAACAAATTTTCATGTTTTGCTTTTTTTTGATTTAATTGAAGGATCTATTTTGTACTTTTTGGTACTTTGAACCAAAATAGGCTGTTATGCTAAATAAGACAAGATGATTGCTTGATATGTGTCAATCATATCCAAGTAATTATCGATTTCTACATACTCGTCTATTTGATGAGGCAAGTTTACGACTCCGGGACCGAATACCACAAAATCGAAGGAGTGAGCGGATTTAGTAAATTCAGCTGCATCTGTCGTTGCTGCTGCACCTACTAGGGGCAATGGTTGCTTGAACTGTTTTTGAATATGGTGGATCAACGAAGAATCAGGATTTGCTTTCACAGGAATCTTATTGTAGTCGATCGTCAATTCTAAGTGATAGTTCGTTCCTTCATTCAATTCATCCACGATCTTTTGTAATAAATCAATGATTTGATCATTTGGAAATTCAGGGATTGAGCGGATATTTCCTTGTAATTGCGCCTGACTTGGAATACTGTTGACTTGATTTCCTCCGTTGATCACTGTAACGTTATGAATCGTTTTTCCTAACGCTGAATTTTGGAAGGTTTGAGCTAAAGCATCCATTTGCTCGTTTGCACGCGTAATAAATTCATTTAAATGGTTGATCGCATTGTAGCCTTCTTGAGGCATTGAGCTGTGGGCTTCTTTACCATGAGAAACAACGGTGTAGTTTATTGAACCCATGTGAGTATACATCAAATTGTAATTGGTTGGTTCACCAATGATCAATCCGTCTAAATCGTCGACATAACCTGCTTTTGTCAGTTGTTCACTACCTAATTCTCCGACTTCTTCCCCTACTGTCGCTAATAATTTGATTGTCCCGTTAAACGGTTTCCCAGACTCTTTCAATTCAATCATCGCAATCACCATAGCGGCTAGCCCACTTTTCATATCGGTAGTACCACGTCCATACAAACGATTACCTTTTATTTCTGCTGCAAAAGGCGGATAGGTCCAATTCGATTCGTCTCCTGCAGACACAACATCCATGTGACCAGACAAACCTAATACTCTTCCTTGACCATTGTGATACGTCGCCACCAAGTTATCACGCCCCTCAGTGTGAGAAATGATTTCTCCTTGGATTCCATGTTGATTCAATAATTGATTTAAGTAGGCGGCTACTTCCCCTTCGTTCCCATTCACTGACTTGATTCGGATCATTTCTTGTAAAATAGCTATTTTTTCTTCATTTCCCATCCTGTCCCACACTCCTGCTGTTTCTTTCTATTTTACTGAAACAGTGTATCATTTTCAATCATTCATCCATTCTCAGTCGATTAGTTAGCAGCAGCCATTGACACTCCTATGTCTAAAGACACCGAAGCACCCCAAAATAGAAGGAGCTATTTCGGGATGCTTCGGCAATTCGTTATTGAGCTGTTGTAGATCGAAAACAGTTTTCAATGAACCGCTCCGTCTGCTCATAACAAGTTTTTGATTCTGGCAATGTATAATTAAATTGATATTCATGACTGATTTCTTTTTTCTGGTCTTTATAAAATAGTTCTTCTACAGGGACGTCTAACTCTTTTAATTTATTTGCGAAAGCAATCCCTTGATCTTGAAATGAATACGCATTTCCATCTGTGATATACGTAGGCGGGAAGTCTTTTGACACTTGATCAACTAAACTAGCTTGATATAAGCGTTCGTCCGTTTGCCAATCTTTCGTTCCAATCAAAGACCAAGCTACCGTTTTAACGAAGAAATGCATCAATCGATCACTCGATTGCTGTTTTGCTGTTTGTTGCAAGTCAACTGGCCCACAGTAAGAAATGGCCCCTTTGATCGCCGATGGATCGATTATTTGGTTCATCTTCATTTCTTTTGCATACTGCTGTTTTGTTTGGATAGTGACATACTGTAAGGCAATCTGAGCGCCTGCACTGTCACCCCCAAAAATCAGCTTCGAAAGATCCAACTTCGGATTGTTCTCTTTTTTTAATTGTTGGACTAATTCATTGACTTGGACTACTTGATTGGGATACTGAGAGCTAAGTGCCGGCTCATAGTTCATAGCAACAACTGCGATGTGCGCATCTGAAGCTAATTTTATTGCAAATTCTTTTACTCCTGCTTTATCCCCACTCACATAACCTCCACCGTGAACCCAGATCAACGTTGGCAATGGTGCTTCACTATCTTTAGGAGAATAGATATCATAGTTGTTTTTTTTGAATTGCGACTGATAAGAACGATCGGCGAGCAAACTAGTGGTTGCTTTTGCTTGTTCATACGTTTCTTTATCTGTGATCGTTACAGCGTCGCTAAACAGATGTCGGATCACATAAGCACCTGGTCTTGGCGAAACTTGAAAAGCGATCACGACCAATAAAATGGTACTGAGAAGCAAAATACCGAACCATTTGAACCCCTTTAAAATTTTTGCTTTCATACACTTTCCCCATTATTCTGTTTTTTGCTTTTATCGTAATATTTTAGCAATAATTAAATCGTTTGTAAACGTGACAAAAAACGATTATGTAATTCAGTTTTTGTTAGGATAATCTCTAAATTTTTTCTGCAAAAAAAGACCTTTCTCCTATCTTCAAGATAAGAGAAAGGTACTTTTTAATAACTTTAGAATGAAGTAGACCAGCACAGCTACATAATCGACGCTCTGCTATCGTCGTACTTATTTGATCGTCCTAAAATTATTTGTTTTTTAAGTTGTAGAAAGATTTCAAACCTTTGTATTCAGCAACTTCGCCTAATTGGTCTTCGATACGTAGTAATTGGTTGTATTTAGCAATACGGTCAGTACGTGATAGAGAACCAGTTTTGATTTGACCAGCGTTTGTTGCAACAGCAATATCAGAGATTGTTGAATCTTCTGTTTCACCTGAACGGTGAGAAACAACTGCTGTGTAGCCAGCTTCTTTAGCCATTTCGATTGCTTCAAAAGTTTCTGTCAAAGTACCGATTTGGTTAACTTTGATTAGGATTGAGTTAGCGATTCCTTTTTCAATACCTTCAGATAATTTTTGAGTGTTTGTTACGAACAAGTCGTCACCAACTAATTGAACTTTGTCGCCTAATACGTCAGTTAATTTCTTGAATCCGTCCCAGTCGTTTTCGTCTAATCCGTCTTCGATTGAGATGATTGGATATTTAGAAACTAATTCTTCGTAGAATTTGATCATTTCGTCAGTTGTTTTTTCGCCTTCGCCTGAATCAGCTAATACGTAAACACCTTTTTCTTTGTCGTAGAATTCTGAAGAAGCAGCATCCATAGCAAGAACAACGTCTTTACCAGGTACATAGCCAGCTTTTTCGATTGCTTCGATGATTACTTCAAAACCTTCTTCGTTTGAACCAAGGTTAGGAGCGAATCCACCTTCGTCACCAACAGAAGTAGCTAATCCACGAGATTTCAAGATTGCTGCTAATGCGTGGAATACTTCAGCACCCATACGTAGAGCTTCTTTGAATGTTGGAGCGCCAACAGGCATGATCATGAATTCTTGGAAGTCGATTGAGTTATCCGCATGTGATCCACCGTTGATGATGTTCATCATTGGAGTTGGTAAAACTTTTGTATTGAATCCGCCTAGGTAGTGGTATAAAGGTACTTCTAGGTAGTCAGCAGCTGCACGAGCAACAGCGATAGATACACCTAAAATTGCGTTCGCACCTAATTTACCTTTGTTAGGAGTTCCGTCTAAAGCGATCATAGCTTTATCGATTGCCATTTGGTCACGTACATCGTAGCCAATGATTGCTTCAGCAATGATGTTGTTTACGTTGTCAACAGCTTTAGTTACACCTTTACCGCCATAACGAGCTTTGTCTCCATCACGTAATTCAACGGCTTCGTATTCACCAGTTGAAGCACCTGAAGGAACCATTCCACGGCCAAAAGCTCCGCTTTCTGTGTATACTTCTACTTCGATTGTTGGGTTACCGCGTGAGTCTAAGATCTCGCGAGCGTAAACATCAGTAATAATTGACATGTTTTGTCTCTCCTTTGAGTTTGTTTTTTCCTAAGGGATTTCCCTCATATACGATTTTAGTTAATTTTAGGCGTTAGTGCAAACATTTCTTGCATTTTTCGCAAATTTTCACTAATTATTTTACAGCGTCTAATAATGCTAAGAATGAATCAGCTTGTAAGCTTGCGCCACCAACTAATGCTCCGTCAACATTTTCTTTCGCCATATATTCAGCAATGTTTTCTGGTTTTACAGAACCACCGTATTGGATACGTACTGCATCAGATACTTCTTTGCCGTATAATTTTTCAACTGTTTGACGTACAACGCCACAGATTTCGTCAGCAATTTGTGCATCAGCTGATTTACCAGTACCGATTGCCCAGATTGGTTCATAAGCAATAACCATGTTGCTTACTTGGCCATCTGTTAATCCTTCAAGACCAGCAGTGATTTGTCCTTCGATCCATTCAGCTGTTTTTCCAGCTTCGTAAGTTTCTAAAGATTCACCACAGCAAAGAATTGGGATCATGCCGTTTGCAAAGATAGCTTTCGCTTTTTTGTTGATGTCTTCATCTGTTTCATGGAAGTATTCACGACGTTCTGAATGTCCGATGATCACATAGTCCACACCTAAGTCTGCTAAAGCAGCTGGTGAAGTTTCACCTGTGAATGCACCTGAGTTTTCCCAGTAGCAGTTTTGTGCTGAGATTTTTAATTCTGTTCCTTCAGCTGAAGCCATTAGTTCTTGTAAGAACAAAGCAGGTGATCCGATAACAGAATCAACTTTTTCATTTGAAGGGATGTTGTTTTTTACTGCTTCAGCAAATTCTTTTGCTTCAGATGCAGTTTTGTTCATTTTCCAGTTACCAGCGATAATTGGTTTACGCATGACAGTATGCACTCCTTTAAAATTATGAGTCGTGGAACTCTCCTCCACGTATAAAAAGAAAAAGCTGCTTTTTGGTTAAGTTTATTTGAGTTTGAATCAATTCACCGTTGCAAAAAGCAGCTGTCTTCATCTAAATCAGATACAGCGAACGATGCTTATTTATCGTTGATTGCAGCTAAACCAGGTAGTTCTTTACCTTCTAGTAATTCTAAGCTTGCGCCGCCACCTGTTGAGATATGTGTGAATTTGTCAGCAAAACCTAATTGTTCTGCAGCAGCTGCTGAGTCACCACCACCGATGATTGTTGTTGCATCTTCAAGGTTAGCGATTGCTTCACAAACACCGATTGTACCTTTAGCAAAGTTACTCATTTCGAACACACCCATTGGTCCGTTCCAAACAACTGTTTTTGCACCTTGTAATGTATCAGCAAATAATTTCACTGATGCAGGGCCGATGTCTAAAGCCATCAATCCTTCAGGGATATCGCCTTCGATTACTTGTGTTTCAACATCGTTTGAGAACTCTGGAGCACAAACGTTATCGATTGGCAAGACTAATTTGTCGCCAGCTTTTTCGATCAATTCTTTTGCTAATTCAACTTTATCAGCTTCTACTAAAGAGTTACCGATTTTGATTCCTTTAGCTTCGTAGAATGTGTAAGTCATTCCGCCGCCGATCAAGATTTTGTCTGCTTTAGGAATCAAGTTTTCGATTACACCGATTTTATCAGAAACTTTTGCGCCACCTAAGATTGCGATCATAGGGCGTTTTGGTTCTTCAACGGCTTCACCGATAAATTTGATTTCTTTTTCCATCAAGAATCCAGCAACTGTTGGGATACCAGTTGAAGCAATTCCGACGTTTGAAGCATGCGCACGGTGAGCTGTACCGAATGCATCATTGACAAATACATCACCTAATGAAGCCCAGTATTTACCTAGGTCTGCATCATTTTTGCTTTCTTTTTTGCCATCAATGTCTTCAAAACGAGTGTTTTCAAAAACAACCACGTCGCCATCTTTCATGCCATTGATTGCTGCTTCTAATTCTGCACCACGAGTTTCAGGAACGAAAGTTACTTCTTTTCCTAATAGTTCGCCTAAACGTTTTGCAACTGGAGCTAAAGATTTACCTTCTTTATCTTCTTCCGTTTTTACACGTCCTAAGTGAGAGAAAAGAATTGCTTTTCCGCCTTGTTCTAATACGTAGTTGATTGTTGGTAATGCTGCTTTGATACGTGTGTCATCTGTGATCACGCCATCTTTCAAAGGAACATTAAAGTCAACACGGACAAGAACTTTTTTATCTTTTAAATCAATATCTTTCACTGTTTTCTTAGCCATTTTATTTCCTCCTAAATAAACTTACTATCAAAAAAAGCGGAAGAAGCGCGATTGCTTCCCCGCTTTTAAGTGTACATGCTTATAAATTACACTTGTACGTTTGGTCTATCTTATAAGTTAGCGAAGTATTCTAAAGTACGTACTAATTGTGCAGTGTAAGACATTTCGTTGTCATACCAAGCAACAGTTTTAACTAATTGTTTGTCGCCAACAGTCATTACTTTAGTTTGTGTAGCGTCAAATAATGAACCGAAAGTCATACCAACGATATCAGAAGAAACGATTTCGTCTGTGTTGTATCCGTAAGATTCGTTTGAAGCTTCTTTCATTGCTGCGTTGATTTCGTCAACAGTTACTTCTTTTTCAAGAACTGTAACTAATTCAGTTAATGAACCTGTTGGTACAGGAACACGTTGAGCAGCTCCGTCTAATTTACCGTTCAATTCAGGGATTACTAAACCGATAGCTTTAGCAGCACCTGTTGAGTTAGGAACGATGTTTGCAGCAGCAGCGCGTGCACGGCGGAAGTCACCTTTAGGATGAGGTCCGTCTAGAGTCATTTGGTCACCTGTGTAAGCGTGGATAGTTGTCATTAATCCTTCAACAACACCAAATTTGTCGTTTAATGTTTTAGCCATAGGAGCTAAACAGTTAGTAGTACATGAAGCACCTGAGATAACTGTTTCTTTACCAGTTAATGTTTCGTGGTTTGTGTTATAAACGATTGTTGGAACGTCATTTCCACCAGGAGCTGAGATAACAACACGTTTAGCACCAGCTGTTAGATGTTTTTCAGCAGCTGCTTTTGAAGTGAAGAAACCAGTACATTCTAGAACGATGTCAACACCTAGTTCGCCCCAAGGTAATTCTTCAGGGTTACGGTTAGCTAAAACTTTAACTTCTTTTCCGTTAACGTTGAATGAACCTTCGTGAACTTCAACTGTTCCGTTGAAACGTCCTTGAGTTGTGTCATATTTTAACAAGTGTGCTAACATTTTAGCATCTGTTAAGTCGTTGATTGCTACTACTTCGATTCCATCTACATCTTGGATACGACGGAATGCTAGACGTCCGATACGTCCAAAACCATTAATACCTACTTTAACTGTCATTTAAGATTTCCTCCTTATGAAAATCAAAAAAATATTTATTTTAAAGGGATACCCCTTTTAAAATCTCTTTTGCTGCAGCTTCATCAGTGATGAGCCACGTTTGTTTTGGTGCATTTTTCATATAGGCGCGAATCGCTTTTGCTTTTGACTTTCCCCCAGCAATCGCAAGAATGATGGGTACATTTGCCAAATCTTTCAATTCGATTCCGATGCGAGGAACTTTATATACGACTTCGCCATTTTCATTGAAAAAATAGCCGAAAGATTCCGCCACCGCATTCGCCTGTTTCAGCATGACTAATTCCTTTTCAGTCATTTTTCGACGTGCTGCCATATGGAGTGCGCGTCCAATACTATGAATAACACAATTTGCCTGACTAATCAAGTTTAACACTTCTTGAATAGAGGGTTCATTGAGCAAGGAATTGTACGTTGCTAAACTTAATTGTTCTGGAACATACAATGCACGATGATTTCCACTTGCTTTTGTAGCCATTCTAGCACTTACGGAATTTGCTTGTACAGTCACAGCCTCTCCGATACCACCACGAGCTGGCACAAATAGATTATGTCGCTGATTGTTTTCCAAATTTGTCAGTTGTTCAGCTACTACAGCCATCGTTGTTCCGCCCATTACAGCAATGATATTATTGCCCTCCGGTAGTAACAAATCTAAAGCTTCATTTAATGCTTCACCAAAAGCATCCGCCACTTTAGGCTGTTCTTCACTGTTTCCTGATACCACGATACAACGTTGATTCCCAAAATACTCAGCCAGTTTTTTTTCTGTCTGATGCATTCCTAAAAGTTGATCCATGAAGTTCTCAAGACTTTGATAAACTTCTTCTCCTTTTTTGGTCAAAGTCATACCGCTTTTAGAGGTGTTGATCAAATCTAACTGTTTTAGTAGATCTGTTTCTGTTCGTAATACGCGTTCTGTGATGCCCATACTCTCTGATAAACTACGACGACCTATTGGCTGCATCCAATAAATATTACGTAAAATTTTATATCTTTCCTGTAAAACCTCGATAATATCCGGTGCAACAGATTCAATCATTTTCAATTCATCAAGCATAGCGATCTCCTTAGTTGGACGATATTTGTCCAATGTAGACTCAAAACGACCCATGTACGATAAAAAAAGAAAAGCGACTTTCCTACTACTAAGTATTTAAAAGGAAAATCTCAACCTCACGAATGTAAGTCTAACAGTTTTACCCGTTTTTTTCAATAAAAAAAGACTAGAAAAAACTTTTCATTTTTTTCTAGTCGAGATTCACATTATCTATCATAACGTTTTCTTTTCGATGAACTTGGGATTCCCAGCAGGTCACGATATTTTGCAACCGTCCTTCTTGAAATCAATATTTCATCTTTTTTTAATAATTCTACGATCTTTTGATCAGAAAGTGGTTTGATTTTGTCTTCTTGATCTACAAGTTCTTGGATTTTCTTTTGTGCAGTATCAGCTGAGAGATCGGTCTCAGTATCTGTCCCACTTTGCTGTAGTCTAGTTGTAAAGAATTTCTTAAGCTCGAAAACCCCAAATTCAGTTTCCAAGTATTTTCCATTGACGGCACGGCTGACAGTGGATTCATGTACTTCCAACTCTTTTGCCACTTCTTTTAATGTCAGCGGTTTAATTGGTCGTTCTTTGTTTGTGAAAAAGGCTTGCTGATGGGAAACAATGATTTGAGCCACACGTAAAATCGTATCCCCTCGTTGTAGAATCGTTTTTTTCAACCAGTCAAATTCTTGTTTCCGTTCTTTCAAGTACGCTTGTGTTTCTTTGTCTGCTCTTTTAAGCATCTGATTAAAATAATGTTCTTGGAAACGAACGTCTGGTTGATTTCCTCGTCTAGAAAGGACAGACACTTTTTGGTCCTTATCAACCATCACTTTGACATCAGGAATGATATATAATTCACTGCTTCGATCAAAAATCCGTCCAGGGCTTGGGCTAAGTGTTTGGATGTAATCAAAGATTCGTTGTACTTCACTAAGTTCGATTGAAAAGCGTTGAGCGATCTCTTTCCATTTGCGATCAACCAGCAACTCAAAACACTCTTCCAAAACGATATACGCTAACTCTGGTGCAAAGTCATCTCTTTCCGTTTGTAACATCAAACACTCTTGTAAACTTCGTGCCCCCACACCTGCTGGTTCAAGTTGTTGGACCAGCGTCAGTGCATCAAGGATCTCAATCGAAGTTGCATTTGTTTGTTCTTGTGCCTCTTTTAAATCAATCGTCAAAAATCCATTTAAATCAATGTACTCGACTAAATAAAGAACTAACTGACGTAAGAAGGTCTGCCGATAGTTCAAATGGATCTGTTCGATCAATGATTCAAATAAGGAAACACTGGTATCGGGAATTTGATTTAAGTAGTTGATTTCTTCATTATCATTGGCTGATCTGATCTTCTGATAGTCAGATTGCCATTCTGGTTCCACTACTTCTATCAATGGATTTTCTAATGCTTGATTTTCAACAAATGCCAAGAGCTCTTCACTGTTATATTGCAATACCTGGATGGACTGTTGCAGATGTTGTGTCATGGCTAATTTTTGTGTTTGCTGTTGTTTTTGTGAAAAGTTTTGTTGAAATTTCATTTTTTTGTCCATTCCCCTTGTAATTTTTTTTTAGTTTCGTTACAATTGTGTCTGTACTTGCGTCCTTAGTGTAGTGGATATCACGTAAGATTCCGGTTCTTGAGACGGGGGTTCGATTCCCTCAGGACGCGTCTATTGCTATCTTAGCATATTTGGGAATGTTTTGCTTTCTAAATTTAAAAGATAAAAAGCTGATCCGCATGTATGGATCAGCTTTTTTCGTTATTTTTTGTGTAAACTAAGTTTTACGAGCCACCCATATCTCTCCCATCACTTTTCTTTAACCATTCACTATTATTCAGCAATGGTTAGCGATCGCTGTCCACTGCCTTACCCGCCTGCAAATCAAAAAGTGATTCGGTGTTCACTATAACTGTATTGGTAATGGCTTTCGGCATCCTTTGTAGTAAACCTTAGATCTAGCGCACTGTCTACACCACTCGTTGATCCGTTTTTCCATGAAGTCGTGCCTTGATTAAAGAAGTCACCATTCACGGTATAATAGATACGATTGGCTTCTTCTAAGTTGACATAGACAGTTCCGGAAAAAGCTTTTGCCACTTTTTGGTCTTCTCTAACCAAATTTATTGCTATTATTCGTTTAATCGCTCTAAAATGACCACTTTCACGCGTTTCACAATAAAACCGCATCGTTGGCTTATACGCCTTATTTACCATCACAGTATGCGACAGTACTCGAAAGGTTGCTCTATTTCGAGTAACTGTGTGAACAATCTTGTCCGAAGATTCGAGTTTTTGCCTTGCTTTTGTTGATGAAAGCTGAAGATCGTTTGTGAGTTGCTCAATCATTTGATCATAAGTCATTACTTTGGAAAATATTGCATGTGTTCCTACATTAGACTTGCTTGTAGTTGCCGCTATTTCTTGAGGATGAGAAATCAAAAATAGGAGTATAAAGCTACCAAACAAGGTCATGAGTATCTTTACTTTGTTCATACATCACCACTTTTCTTCAATTAAGAATAAATCGCTTACAATAAATAGTTTATTGGACGATCCATTGAGATTCAAGTCTATTTTTCACTCTACTTTTTAATAAAGAGAAGGAATAAATCAATAAAGAGAAGGAGCAAGCTGGCAAACGGTGAAATTCAGTTAGCTAATTGATCGAATCTTTCTACCCAAACATTGATCAAAGCCTTACGTGTTCCTCATCTCCCCTGACCCTGCTTGTGGCAAACCATTCTTTGCAAGCTTCTTCACGCAAAAAGCCAATCAAAACAATAGGTAATGATTGGCTTTTCTGTCATCTAACGAAACAGCTTTTCAACTTAAGAAAAGACATTATGCTCCGTTTATTCACTTTTGATTCAAAAGATCATTTCTTGTTCTGAGGAAGTTCGTTCTTCCCCTTTCGCTAACTGTGTCACGATTGTTGCCATATTTTTATAGGATTGATTTAGTCCGATCCCACCTTTTTTTGGCATTTTAACGATGGGGATCACTTGCTGATATTTTGCTACAGCAGGATTTTCAACAGACATTGCAGCGGCAGCAGGAATGCCTTCTTTGTTAAAAGCTTCGACTAACCCGCCTGCCATCTCTCCAAAATTAGGATAATGCATAGCTGGTCCACATAATATCGCATCTGCTCCAAACTTTTTGGCGAATCCGATAAATTTTTGTTTGACTTCTTCTGGATGACTTGAATAATAACGATCACCGCAGTATAAAGTAGCAATAATCTCTGCCTTTTTTTCTTTAAACAATGGCGCTAATGTTTCTCCCGGTCCTAGAGCTGTTTTTTTTCCACCTGGAGGTAATTGTGCTTGTTCGTCACTTCCCATACCTGCGGTCACATGGTTGAGGATCAAAATGATTTTTTTCATGCTCCTACTCCTTTTTATAAGGTATCAAAATCAAAGTCATCAAAATTGATTTCTTCTGCTGTTGATTCTTCTGCCTCAAGCTCTTCTTTCAGATATTGATTGTCTAACACTTTGATGAATGGATAATAAACTGCCATTCCTAATAAAATAAGTAATCCCTGAAGGACAGAAGCTTGCCAACCACTGACTAAAAAGCCTGAAATGATCGGTGGCGTTGTCCATGGAAGTTGAATCCCATTGGTGTAAGCAACTAACCCTAGGTCCATACAAAAATAAGCAATAATGATATTGATTGTCGGTACTAAAGCAAATGGGATCAAAATGATTGGATTTAATACGATCGGTAAACCAAAGATGATCGGTTCATTGATCCCGAAAATTCCTGGTACAAGCGATAATTGTGAAAGTTTTTTCACTCGCTGACTTTTACATACAAGAATCATAATCAAAATCAATGATAAGGTAGAACCGCCCCCACCAAATGTTGCAAACATATCTTGAAATTGACCTGTAATGATATTAGGAATTTCATGTCCGTCTTTGAACGCATTTAGATTTTCAATCGATAAAGCACGAAGAACTGGATTGAAAACTGCACCTACGACACTTGAACCATTGATTCCGAAAAACCAGAAAAAATGTAAAAATAAGTACGCAATGATCATAGCACCTAAGGTATTCCCTAAACTTAACAATGGTGTTTGTAAGAATTTAAACAGGATTTCTTGTAAATTCCCATATGTGGTTAAACTCGCTACCCAATTCGCCACCATAAAGAACGTTAAGATGACGAAGCTTGGAATCAACGCTTCAAACGATTTAACAACAGTAGGCGGCACGCCATCTGGCATTTTGATTGTCCACCCTGTGCGAATCAAAGCAACGAACATACGAGTCGCTACTAAAGCAACTACCATACCTAAAAATAAACCACTTGATCCCATCCAACGTAAAGGAAGACTTCCAACTTCAAATACTTCAGTCGAACCTTCTGGCGTAAATAATGTGGTAAAAGGCGTTACGATAAAGAATGAAACTAAAGAAATAATTGCTGCTTGCATCGCATCCACTTTAAATTGCTTTGCTAAACTATAACCGATGCCCCCAACTGCTAAAATCGTCATGATATCAAAACTGGCGGTAGCAGGCTTATTCAACATGACTGCCCAATTTTCCCCTAAAAATCCAGCCATCCATTCATTCCAATTTGGTATTGGAAAGTTGGTCAATACTAGAAACAATGACCCCACGATCAATAACGGTGTAGAAAGTAAAAAGCCATCTCGTATAGCAATCAAATATTTATTTTCTCCAACCGTTTTTGCCATTGGTGTCAAAACTTTTTCTAACCAATTCAAAAATTTTTGCATCTTTTTTCCCCCGATCTTTTTGTTGACTCCAACTGTTTCCGTTTACAAAAACTCATTTTCTACTTTCTTTGATCATTTTCAGGACATCTTTCATCGCACGTTCGCCATCCATCATGCCATATGCTTCTGTGGCAATTGTGCCTACAGGAATGCCTAACGGCTCAAACGTTTTTTTCATTTTGTCACTTAAATGACGAACTTGTGGTCCTAATAAGATGGCTACCGGTTTCTCTTGTTCAACTTTTTCCTCTGCATGGATTGCTGGGAACGCATGGATTTCTAGTGGCATCTGATGTTTTGTGACTACTTCCATCATTTTATTGACCATAATACTCGTTGACATACCTGCTTCACAGAATAAATAGATTTTTTTTGTTGCCATTTTTTTCTCCTCCTTATATATACATATGCTGATTATCAGCTAAATGACTTCGATACTGGGATCAAACTGGGGCTTTGATGCGTTTTTCATAAGCATCCAGCCATTCTTTGGTGATTGGTTCAATGATCGTTGTCTGATCAACTCCTGGATTAGCTAAGTAGATAGCTGGTTGCTCCTTTTCAGTTGCAACAGTAAACGTAAATTCTACATTAGTCGCAACTCCCCATTCACCTGCTTTATTCATAGCAACTAATGAAAAAGCACCTGCTTTGCCATACCGTTCTTTTAATAAATCAGTAAAAGAATACACAGCTTGATCACAGGCTTTTTGTGGAGTGACTCCTTCTCCCATCAAGCGAACAATTTCATAAGCTAGACAGCCTTTCATTAGATCTTCTCCTAGACCAGTTGCTGTCGCACCACCGATTTGACTGTCGACGTAAAAACCAGAACCTGATAAAGGGGAATCTCCCACACGACCTTGCTTTTTCATAAATAATCCAGAACTAGACGTTCCTGCAGCCATGCCGGTGTGTTGATCCAAAGAAACCACGCCCACCGTATCGTGTCCGTCATAGGGGCTTAGATTCGTTTTCGCCACTTCTGCCACTCGTTTTTGCCAAATTTTTTTAGCTCTTGGCGTTAGCATGTTTTTCCGTTCGAATCCTGCTAGCATTGCATATTCAGTGGCTCCTTGTCCTACGCGAAAACTATTGAATTTTTCATTACTTAATTTTCTGGCAACTGATATTGGATTCGCAATATCTACGATCCCAGCCACTGCCCCAATTTTGAACGTATCCCCATCCATAAAAGCCGCATCCATTTCTACAATGCCTCGTTCGTTTGGCAAGCCACCATAGCCAACTGATTTATAAAATGGATAGTCTTCTACACATTTGATTGACGTTTCCACGGCATCTCCGCATGTTCCTTCCTGTTCTAATAATTCTTTAGCAGCTAACACACCATCATGTGCCATACGCCACGTTGCGATAATTCCCCACATGTTTACTCCTCCTATATATAGCGCTTACATCTATTTTATTTAGTATATACTATTATGTCTATACTAAAAAGAGACTTTTCTTAAAATCTAATTGATTTATAAGAGAAGTCTCTGATAATCTTTTTTTTAAAAAATATATAACTGTTTATTCGATCAATGCTTGAATGCTTCGCAGGTATATCTCTAAATTCATACGCAGATCTGTTACTTCCATATACTCGTTTTTGTTATGTGCAATCCCTTTCTGTCCAGGAAAAGAGGGACCAAACGCTAATACATTAGGAATCTTTCTGGCATAAGTAGCACCCGTTGTCGTCACTGGTGTAGGGTCGTTCCCAGTAATCTCGCCATAAATTTGAGAGAGTTTTTTGATTTCAGGCGAATCTTTTTTCTGACAGATCCCTGGAATACTGCGATTGATTGTAAAAGTCGCTTTCTTGGGCAACTGTTTAGCCAACCCACTCACGACTTCCTCTTCTGTGACTGAAACAGGGTAACGAAAAGCAACTTCTAAATCTAACCCGTTAGTGTTTTTTTGCAAATTCACAGGTGTAAGAATCAACCTGCCTGAATCTTCATCAGACAAAGCAAGATCGATTCCTTCTCCATAATGTTTATTGTGGAAAGCTTGCCAGATCCAATCAAAATAAGCTCGTATTTGTTCTGGAACAGCTGAATCTGCTTTGATTTTTTCGGCAAGCAGTGTAATCGCATTCTCTCCTAATTCAGGAGCATTACTTGGAGAACGTTTTCCTTCCACATCAAATTTTTTCGCATTAATCGAAACACTCAGCTGGTCTGGCACATGATCTCGATATTGATCCCCTGCAAAATCACTGATTTGAATAACTTCTTCTTTAACTAATGGGAAATGAATCGTTAGGTTGACTACTCCTCTTTCTCCGTAAACAACTGGATATTTACAATCTGGCGTAAAACCAAATGATGGTGGAACTTCAGCCTGTAAATAATGAGCCACATCAGACATCCCACTTTCTTCGTCAGTCCCAAAAATAATGCGGATCGTTTTTTTAGGAACCGCTCCCATTTTTTTCAACAGGATCAGAGCATAAAAACAACTAATGATCGGCCCTTTATTATCTAAAATCCCTCGTCCATAAAAGCGTCCATCTTTTTCGCTTAAATCAAAGGGTGGGAAATCCCATCCCGATCCTGCTGGAACCACATCTAAATGACCAATGATCCCAATATAATCCTCATCATCTTCTCCCCATTGGACGTACCCGATCGCATCATCAATCACTTTAGTCTTAAACCCTACTTCTTTTCCTTTTTTGAGTACAAGGTCCAACACTTCTCGAGGTGCTTTCCCAAACGGAGCATGATCTTCCGGCTCCCCTTTCACACTTGGTACTTTCATAACTGTTTGAAGAAATTCAAGAAATTCCTCCCAATGTTCATCAATCATCGACTTGCTTTTTTTCAATTTATTCACTCCTTTTTTGACGAATCAATGTATTTTTGAATGTATATTTATCTGCACGATAATACGAGCAGTCATATAAGATTGGTTTGGCTGCTGGCGAATATGTCATTGAATGGACAAACAACATCGGTTCATCCACAGCTACTTGCAAGAGTTTTGCCACGTCAGCCGTCGCTTTCACTGCTTCGATTTCTTGGTGAGAATAAGCGATCTCCACGTTTTTTTCGATCACTTGATAGAGTGACCCACTTAATTCTTCTTGAGAGACTTCTCCCAGATAACGTTTTAAAATATAAAGATTTTCAACCGTCATTGGTTCGTCATCAAAATAACGTAATCGTCTCAAATGAACGATTGGCTCAGAAATCGATTCACCAAAAGCTTGTTTAACATTCGTTGGTAGTTGTTCAGTAACTTCGCATTCTAAGACTTGCGTTTTTGTCTTTTTCCCTTGGATTCGAGCAGTTTCGGTAAAGCTTTGCAATCCTCCAGAGCCACTTTGGATCTTAGGTTGTTTCATGACATACGTGCCTTTACTTTTTTCTTTGATCAACTTATTTTGGCTGATCAATAATTCGATTGCTTTACGAACAGTTAAACGACTACATTGAAACTCGTCTGCTAAATCATATTCTGAAGGTAATTTTTGACTAGAAACGTAAATTCCTTCCATGATTCGCTTCTCAATCTCATTCGCAATTTCTTGAAATTTTGGTTGTTTTTTCACGAGATTCCTCCTAAAATATTCTCCAAACTTTCTGCTAGCTTTATTTATTAGCAGAACCAACAATAATGAGAAAATATTTTTATCCAACAATAAGTATATACTAAAAAGTATATACTTTCACATCATTTACGATATTTGCACAAAAAATTCTAGGACGAAATTTGGATAGTTTTCTAAAATAAAAGGGACTGAAACAAAACTTGCTTCAGTCTCTTCTAGTATCTCTAAAAACGAATAAATGATGTTCAAAGAGCTGACCTCTTGTTCACGGTGAGAAAAAAGTAGCATCTTCAAAAAATTTGTCGAAATTGACCAAAAATTTGTGAAGCACCAAGTAGGTAACAATCAACAGCAAAAACCAGTGTTTGCGTTTCTTGTCAATTTTCGGAAATTCCTTCTTATTTCTTGATGCGAAATACTTTTGTCTCAATCTCTCTTAAACAGCTATTTATCCAACAATGGCTGTCCTAGACATTTTGTATATATTATAACCATGTATAATTGAACTATTTGAAGTATTTTTCCAAAATCAAATCAACTCTTATGATAGCGCAAAGGATCAGTTATTTATTTTTTAGGTTGAGCTTACTCATTTAAGTAATCTGGAGAAGCTAAAAGTGAACGTGTCACTTCTTTAGGTATCACAAAGGTTGGTGTGCCCATATAGCCAGGTGCGATCGAAAATTGATCGTAAACTAAGACTAATTCGTGGTTTTTATTGATATAAAAAGATGTGTCTTTAGTAACTAATGGCGTTTTTTTGATTAGTCCATCTTTAAAATCATCATCTGTCCAATAATACTGATCAGGGTTTTCTTTGCTATTTTTTTGCATTTGCTCTTTGACTTCATTTGTCAAAACGGAAAGATACTGATCATCTTTGAATAAAAGTGGTAAAGATAGGACTACTCCGCTTTTTTTATCAATCGTATCATAACGCTTTTCCGTATAGCTGTCTGCGGCAGTTTGTGTCATCTTTCGTTCAATCACTAAAAAACGCGGATCATCCAACAGTTTCTGATAATCTCCCGTAACTTGAAAATGATTTGTTTTAAAGTCTTGGTACTGTACTTTTGCTTTTTCAAAGTTTTCTTGTCCTTCACGAAAGTACTTTTTGTTCAGTCCAGCAATCGTCTGACTATTTTCTTTATCTTTTGTACTGATTTGCGGCACTCGGATCTCGATTGCTTCATCAGACAGTGTTTTCCCTAAAATTAATTTCACGACTGGGCCAATCAAGGGTAAATCTTCAGCAAAACTACGAATTTGATTGTTAAAAAAAACACTGCTGAACATCATTGCAATAATAGCAAAAGATAGAATAAGTCCTTTCACTTGTTTTTTTCGTTTCACTCGCTGATTAAACCTTTGTTCTTCCAGTGAGTAGCGCTTGATCATCTCATTTTTGATACCATGAGGGATTTCTTGTTGTTGATAGACTTGTTTCAGTTGTTCTAGTTCCTTATGAGCTGAATACATCCGTCTTTCTCTCCTTTATTGTGATTTTTACTGTAAGATTTTTCTTAGCTGATTTAACGTACGATACATTTTGGTTTTGACGGTGTTTTCATTCAAATCAAGAATCTCTGCAATTTCTTTTAAACGAAAGCCTTCAAAAAAATGTAAAATCAAAATTTCCTTTTCGGGGCTATCAATTCCTTCAATGATTCCATGTAAATCAGTCAATGAATCGTCCATTGTATGAGCGAGTTGAATCGTTTCTTCTTCCAATGTTTCCGATTGATTTCGTTTTTGCTTACGCCAAGCATCGATCGCTGTTCGTATCAAAATACGATAAAACCAAGCTGAAAATCGTTCAATCTCTTTCCCTTGTTCAATAGCAGCTAACGCTTTATGAAAACTGTCTTGCATTACGTCCAATGCTTCTTCTTTGTTATGAACATAATTCATTGTGATCCGAAACATTTTCTCATATTCCTCTTGGATCAATTCACTTAATAAATTCTTGGATTTTTCGATTTGCTTCTTTTTCTTGTAACGATTAAAAATCGGACCCATCTCCTTTCCCTCTCACTTACTATGACGATCAAACAAACCAAAAAGTTTCAATTATTCTTTAATTTATGTAAAAAATCAATACAAAAAAACTGCAGATCCCTTATTGGGGGATCTGCAGCTATGAAGCCGAAAGTCTATTCTTCGGTGAACTCTTCGCCCTCGTAGTCTTCGTCTTCATCGTCATCTTCAATAATGCTTAGATCTTCTTCGATGTTGCCTGGTAATTCTTCTTCATCGTCACTTGCGTCGTCTGCACCGATTTCTTGCAAGTCAGAGTTATAAGCAGCGATTTCTTCATCATCGTCATCATCATCTTCAAAAAGATCATCGTCATCTTCGTCAGACAAGTCAGTATCTTCTGGGTCATCATCATTATAATCGATCGCATCTTCATCATCGTTGATAAAGGCATTGACTTTTTTACGTTTGCGTCGACGAGGTGTATCTTCATCTTCTTCGTCAATTCCATGGTTTACTTCTTCATCGATCGAGTCGATCGCATACCATGAACGCAAGCCCCAACGATTGTCACCTAATGAAATAAAGCTACCATCAATATTTAAGTCAGTATAAAATTGTGCCAGTGAATCACGAATCTCACTGTCTGATTTTCCAAGATAGGTTTGGATTTGGTTGGCTAAATCAGAAAAATCCATCACATCGCCACGTTGTTCTAAGATCGCATGTGCTACTTCGATCATTGATAATTCGTTTTTGTTTGCACCTTCAAATACACTAATTTCCAATCAGGACACGTCCTTTCACAGTCTACTCCTTATCATACAAAATCATACGTAAAAAATCAAACGTTTCTTTGCGATTTAAGCAGTAAAATCTAAAGTTAAATAATATTCCCCTAATTTTTCTGGTCCCATTAGCAAGTCGTATTCAATCATTACTTTCCCAGCGGTTGGTCGGTCTTTCAAACTAACATGTAATTCTTTGGTATACGTTTCAATTTGAAGCATGCCATACGGTGTCCGATACGTTGTTTCCAAACGTTCACGATACCCGAATTTTAGTCGCATCCGTGTTTCTCCCGCACGAATCAGTTGAACCTGTCCATCGGGCATCAATTTGATCGTTACAGGGATTTCTTCTGCTGTATTTTCCTGAATTTCCTGGTATCGTATGTATAACGTATCCCCAATTTTGACCATTTGACCTTTCAGATCAAAGAAAAAGTCTTGATGCTCCCCATTTTGCATGACTTTCGTCCGTAATTTGATTGAAATGGGTGTTCCTTGCGATTGTGCCATTTTACCTTCTCCTTTACTTCATATAGGTACATTGTTCCTAGTTTTCGTCTATTTGTCAAACAACTCGTCATCGAAGAGGTTGTGAAAGCATCGGGGAGCTCCGATGACAATAAGAAAGAATTTTTTAAAATAGCTTCTCATATTTTGAAAAATTCAGGCTTATTTCAAGGAGCTGATGCTTGAACACCGTTTATTCGTTTTTAGAGCTACCAGAAGAGACTGAGCCAAGTTTTGTCCCAGACTCAATAAATTCTTTTTTTAGAGTATATTAGAGTATAGTATAATAATGAGAGAAACTCCCATGAAACGATGACAAACGTGAATCATTGGAATGTCAATCGATGATTAATTATATAAAGGAGCGAATGTAATGAATCCAACAATTATTTTGGATCAAAAAATTTATCAAAAAAATGATTTTACCCCTTTTGCTCTGACGGATATCTTAACCGAGTATTCAAAAAAAAACAACCAAAACTTTCTCCATTTTTGGCAATATGAACAAACGGTGATCTTAGGAATGAAAGATACTCGAACGCCCTACTTCCATGAAGGCATTCAGGAGCTAAGAAAAGCAGGCTATCAGCCAATCGTTCGTAACGCTGGTGGATTAGGGATCATCTCTGATCAAGGGGTTTTAAATATCTCATTGATTTTCCCTCAAAACGAACAGGAGAAGATATCGATTGATGCTGCCTATGAAAAAATGCTCACATTGACTCGTCTGGCTTTTCCAACCGTATCAATCGAAGCTTTTGAAGTGACTCATTCTTATTGTCCTGGTACGTATGACCTGAGTATCAACGGTAAAAAGTTTGCGGGGATCGCCCAACGTCGCATAAAAAATGGGATTTCTGTGATGATGTATGTTAGTGTCAATGGCGCACAACAAACCAGAGGTCAAGCGATGAAACGATTCTATCAAGAAGCGTTGAAAGAGGATTTCGGCATGGATGGTTACCCGGCGGTCGTTCCTGAAAGTATGGCAACCTTAGCTGATTTACTTGAAACGCCTTTAACCATTGAGGATGTAAAACAACAATTCCAATTGGCACTCACACAACTCTATGGAGAGAGTCGTTCCGTTGATGCGCTATGTTGGAAAGAGGCACATGTCACTTCTGAACAGTGGACGAATCAAATCAATCGAATGGAAGAACGAAATAAATTAAAGGAGCTTGCTGATGACTATTCCTTATAAATATCAATTATTACCGATCGAAAAGGTCTTTCGTGACCCGGTCCATAACTATATCCATGTCCAACACCAAGTCATTTTAGACCTGATCAATTCAAAAGAAGTCCAACGATTGCGCCGTATCAAACAGTTAGGCACTTCTTCCTTTACTTTTCACGGCGCTGAACATAGTCGGTTCACTCATTCATTAGGGGTCTATGAAATCTCAAGACGGATCTGTGATATCTTTTCCCGCAATTTCCCTCAAGAAAAAATTGGCGCTGACGGCTGGGATGATCGAGAACGTTTGGTTACGTTGTGCGCAGCATTGCTTCACGATGTTGGTCACGGTCCTTATTCTCATACATTTGAACATATTTTCCATACGAATCATGAAGCGATCACTGTAGAAATCATTACTTCTCCTGAAACGGAAGTTTATCAAATTTTGAATCGTGTGGAAGAAGGATTTCCAGAAAAAGTTGCCAGTGTGATCCAAAAAACGTATCCTAATCCCCAAGTCGTCCAAATGATTTCGAGTCAGATCGATGCTGATCGAATGGATTACTTGTTACGAGATGCCTATTACACTGGGACAGAATACGGTACGTTTGATTTAACACGAATTTTACGTGTCATTCGTCCCTATAAAGGCGGGATCGCCTTTTCGATGAATGGGATGCACGCAGTCGAAGATTATATTGTGAGTCGCTATCAAATGTACGTTCAAGTTTATTTTCACCCTGTGTCTCGTGGCATGGAAGTAATTTTAGAACACTTGTTACATCGAGCGCATGAGTTGTATCGAGAAGATCCCAATGTGTTTGAATCCCATTCTCAACTACTCTTACCGTTTCTTGACGAAAACTTTACACTGGATGAGTATTTAAAATTAGACGATGGCGTTTTAGGAACTTATTTTACCCAATGGACGGAATTTTCTGATCCAATCTTAAGTGATTTAGCTAAACGTTTCTTATACCGTAAACCGTTAAAATCGGCAACTTTTTCTGGGGATCGCTCTTCTTCCTTGATCAAGGAAATGACTGCTCTTGTGGAAAAAGTTGGCTACAATCCTGTCTACTATACTGCCATCAATTCCAGTTATGATTTGCCTTATGATTTTTACCGCCCCGAAGAAGGACGCCATCGAACACAAATCGAAATCTTGCGAAATGATGGAACTTTGGTAGAATTATCAGAGGTGAGCCAACTTGTGGCTGCTCTTGCTGGACAAGAACAAGGAGATGAACGATTTTTCTTTCCAAAAGAAATGGTTGATCCGTCTTTAAGAAATCACTACGATCTATTTGACGAAACCTATCAAGAATTTGCAAGCCATATCCGCAATGGTTCACTGATTACCCAAACAAACTAAAACACACGATCACTGGAGGAAATTATGTCTATCAAGTTAGTCGCCATCGACATCGATGGAACCTTATTAAATGAGAAAAGAGAAATTACAGCAGACGTCAAAGAAGCGATTGCTCAGGCTGTCGCTAAAGGAGTAGCTATCGTCTTGTGTACCGGCAGACCGTTGCCTGGTGTACAGGAACAGTTGAATGAACTCGATTTATTCCAAGAAAATGACTACGTGATCACCTACAATGGCGCACTTGTCCAACAAACAAAATCAGGAAAAATCATCGCACGTCATGGTTTGACACATGAAGATTATTTAGAAATCGAAGTGATGGCTCGTCGAGTTGGCAGTCATCTACACTCCATTGATGATCAGGCGATTTACACCTCTAATCGTGATATCAGTGCGTATACGATCCATGAAGCCAGCTTAGTTCATATGCCGTTGAAATACCGCACACCTGAAGAAATGACACCAGATATCAATTTGGTTAAAATGATGATGATCGACAAACCTGATATCTTAGATGCTGCGATTGCTCGTTTACCACAAACATTCCGTGAAAAATACACGACAGTGAAAAGTGCGCCTTATTACTTTGAAGTATTAAACAAAGAAGCAAGTAAAGGCGCAGCCGTTGCGAACTTAGCGCAACATCTTGGAATCGATCAGGATGAGATCATGGCGATTGGTGACAACGAAAATGACTTATCGATGATTGAATATGCTGGCTTAGGCGTTGCGATGGGAAATGCAGTTCCGCTAGTTAAAGAAGCTGCCAACGTGGTCACTAAAACAAATGAAGAACATGGCGTGGCAGAAGCGATCAAAACGTATGTTTTATCATAATAAAAATAACACTTGCTACTAAATAAAAATCCAAAACCAGTTCGTCACTGACTGTACGCTGGTTTTGGATTTTTTCTTGATTTAATTGTTTTAATTGTTCAATAACCATTTTTCAACCGCCCACTTGTGGCTACCTCGTTTTAATTTTTCAATGGCTTCTTGTGGTGTGACCCACCAAATGGTATTCGTCTTTTCAGTTGGTTCTGCCACTTGTTGCCAGCCGTTTGCCACATAAAAGTAGCCTGGGTTATAGTAATAGGTCTGACGGTAATTGGAATAAAAATACTCATCCGCTTCCCCTAGATAAGTCGCAATTTCTGCGACGATCCCCATTTCCTCAAGGAGTTCTCTCTTGAGTGCCGCTTCTTTCGTTTCCATCGCTTCGATCTCTCCACCAGGTAAAAAATAAGCACCATTTGGAGCTTCAATCAAAGCTAGTTTGTTCTTTTCTTCCACGATAATATAGGCAGCATATCGTGGGGAATACTGGACCCCTGCTTCTTTTTCACCAAATACTGGTTTATCCATCATTTTGTCCACCTTAAGCTTATTTACTTTTTATTTTACATGAGAGTTTTCTCATAAACAAGCGCAAATCTTCTATTGCTCTTTCTTTTTTTGTTATGATGAAAAAAAAGGAAAGGAAGTAGTTATTTATGAAAATGGCTCATACTTGCGTTCGAGTGAAAGATCTTGACGCTTCATTAGAATTTTACCAAAAAGCGTTTGGCTTTGAAGAAAGTCGTCGCCGTGATTTTCCAGAAAACAAATTCACCCTTGTTTACTTAACTTTACCAGGAGATGACTACGAACTAGAATTAACTTATAACTATGATCATGAAGGCTATGATCTAGGGAATGGCTATGGACACATTGCTATTGCTGCGGATGATTTAGAAGCACTTCACGAAAAACACCAAGCAGAAGGATTCAATGTGACAGACCTAAAAGGACTTCCAGGAACAGCTCCTTCTTATTATTTCGTTGTTGACCCTGACGGATATAAAATCGAAGTTATTCGGGGATAAGGTTGTGAAAAAAACGCTCAAAACAGCTTCTCTTGTTTTGAGCGTTTCTTTTTTATTATCATCAGAACTCCCCGATACCTTCACAACTACCCAAGCATAATGCTTTCTTCTGGGTATTTGTAATTGGCTTCTGCCCTGTTCGCTTTTACTAGTAGTGAAAAAACGACTGTCATGATTCCTACTCTACCGATATACATCAAAGAAATAATGACTAGTTTTCCGATCAATGTCAAATCCGGGGTCAACCCCATCGTCAAACCAACTGTCCCAAAAGCGGAAAAGACTTCAAACGCAATATATTCGATTCCTGACGTTTTAGGAATCGTCTCCGTCACAGATAGGACCATGATCGCAACAACACATAAAGAGAGAGTTACAAAGAAAAGAGTCAATGCACGTAGCACGGCTGCTTGGCGAATGGTTCGACCGAAGGCTTCTGCTCGTGTCTTTCCTTTGAACATGGCATGCATTTGGATCAATAAAATTCCTAATGTCGTAGTTTTCAGTCCTCCAGCTGTCGAACCAGAAGTTCCTCCGATGTACATCAAAAACATCGTTAAAATCAATCCTGCATGACTCATCTGTAAATAATCAATAGAGTAATAGCCTGCTGTTCTTGGTGTCACACTCATAAAAAATGTATTCGCTAATCTTTCTGTAAACGTACCTTTAACTAAAGTCAGTCCATTTCTTTCAGTGATGAAAAATAAAATAAATCCACCAATTAATAAGAGTGCAGTTACAGATAAGGCGACTTTTGAATGTAGTGTGATTTTTTTGACCCGATGATAACTTAGAATATCACGCCAGACAATAAAACCTAATCCACCTGCAATGATCAACGCTGAAACGACCATGATCAGGTAAACATTTGTTTGATCCGCGAGTAAACTGTCTCCTAATAAATCAAATCCTGCATTACAAAAACTAGAAACGGCATGAAAGATACTAAACCAGATTCCTTTAGCCAAACCAAATTCAGGAATAAAAACTACACTCAAAGCAACCGCCCCGATTACTTGGATCACCACCGCAAATTTTAAGATATAGATCATTAACTTAATTACACCCGACATCTCTTCAAGGTTTAAGGCTTCCTTTAGCACAATCCGCATACTAAAACTGATTTTTTTCTTCGCAATAGCAAAAAAGAGGATCGGGATCATCATAAAGCCTAACCCACCGATTTCAATCAAGGTCATGATCAAAAACTGTCCTGCACTATTCCAATGCTCCGCAGTATTCAGTGTCGTCAAACCAGTCACACAAACAGCTGAGGTTGCAGTAAATAAGGCATCAATAAAATGAGTGCTTTCTCCGCTGCGGCTAAAAAATGGTAACGTCAGTAAACTACCTCCAAACAGAATCAAGATAAAAAAACCAGCAGCAATTAGCTGGACAGGTGATAATCGTTTTCTTACTCTTTTTTTCATGATAGTCATTCCTTATGCTTAATTTTTATCTAAGATCGCAGAACGACATTTTGTTCTGCGATCATAAATAGATACAAAATGAATCATTGGCGTGAAGCAACTCCTCAATAATAAGCGATGATTTTCTAAAATAGGAGAAGCTAGCTTTAAAAATTTGTTCTTATTGTCGTCGAAGCTCCCGTGTTTTCACGACCTCTTTCCATTATAAGCAAACGAGCGCAAGAAGAAAAATAAATGACTACTTTTTCTTCTTACGCTAAATTCGATTTGTTTCGATCCTGAAAAAAGCCATTAGAATGCTGAATTGGATCAGCCTTACTCTTCTGTTCCCATATTTTTCACTTTGATCAGGCGAGTTACTTCTGCTCGTTCGTTTTCTTCCAGCTTCATTTTAATATAATAAATCGTTTCTTCCAATTGAGGAATCGTCATATATTCCAACGCATTGACCCTTCTTCTGGTTTTCTCGATCTCTTCAGCCATGAGTTGACATGTTTTTTCAACTTCTGCCAGCTTCAAAAGCTTTGGTAAGAGCTGCGTAAAACCATCGATCGAACGATCCAACTCTGCATTAGAATGAAGATAGCCATACTCTAATGGTGTCTCATTCAATGTTTCATCGTATTGAAAATTCATGAGGGGAACTTTGACACTCATAATATTTTTCTCAACTACAGAAAGTGAGACGTTTTCCGCTGGTAATGCTAAAAGTTCGTCAATGAAGGCTTCTTCGACTGTTGACTTTGCTAAGACAAAATCTTTCATTGCTGTTTGGGTTTCTTTTTCTATTGCTTGGCGTAACTCATTATTTTTACGGATCAGTAAAATAAATTGACGCATCAATTCATCTTGTTTATCCTTTAAAAGTTTGTGTCCCCTTGTCGCTGTCGTTAATTGTTTCTTTAAACGAGTTAGCTCCATTCTCGTAGGATTGACGTTTAATCGCATAAGGAACTCACTTCCCTTCTGGCAAATACTTATCCAGTAAATCATCCTTGATTCGTTTTAACTCGGTTCTTGGAAGCATCGCCAACAGTTCCCAACCTAAGTCAAGCGTTTCTGTGATCGTCCGATTGGTGTAAAATCCTTGGTTAACATATTCGTTTTCAAATCGTTCCGCAAATTTTGCATAGATTTTATCAATATCTGACAAGGCAGATTCACCTAAAACGACAGCTAATTCCTTCGCTTGTTTTCCTTGCGCATAGGCGGCAAACAATTGGTTCATCGTTGCTGCGTGGTCTTCTCTCGTTTTACCGGCACCTGTTCCTTTGTCCTTCAACCGTGAAAGAGAAGGCAAGACATCGATCGGTGGTTGAATCCCACTCTTATAAAGCTCTCTCGTTAAAATGATCTGACCTTCTGTGATATAACCCGTCAAATCGGGAATCGGATGAGTCTTATCATCTTCTGGCATCGTCAAAATCGGAATTTGAGTTACAGAACCTTTCAATCCTCTAATCCGTCCAGCCCGTTCAAATAAGGTGGCTAAGTTTGTGTAAAGATAGCCTGGATAACCACGACGGCCAGGAACTTCTCGACGTGCGGCCGAAATTTCTCTGAGCGCTTCTGCATAGTTGGTCATATCGGTCATGATGACTAAGACGTGCATGCCTTTTTCATAAGCTAAATATTCAGCGGCCGTCAATGCCATTCTTGGTGTGGCGATTCGTTCGATTGCTGGATCATTAGCTAAATTCATAAACATAACGGAGCGATCAATCGCACCTGTTTGTCTAAAGTCTTCCATAAAAAACTCGGCTTCTTCAAAAGTAATACCGATGGCAGCAAAAACCACAGCAAAATCATCGGAAGAATCCAAAACAGTTGCTTGGCGAGCAATTTGGGCAGCCAACTCTTTGTGTGGTAAACCTGAGCCAGAAAAAACCGGCAATTTTTGCCCACGGACTAATGTATTCAAATGATCGATTGCTGAAATCCCTGTTTGGATAAATTCATCGGGATAATCTCTGGCAATTGGATTGATTACTTCACCATTGATATCTAAATATTTTTCTGGCAAGATTTCAGGTCCATTGTCTTTTGGTCGACCAAGACCATCAAAAACCCGACCGATCATGTCTTCTGATACTCCTAATTGTAAAGGGTGTCCTAAAAAACGTACGGAAGAATTTTTTAGATTGATTCCACTGGTTCCTTCAAAGATCTGAACCATCGCTTTGTCTTCTTGGACTTCTAGTACTTGTCCACGACGAATCTCGCCGTTTTGCATCCGAACTTCAATCAATTCTTCATATTTGACTCCCGAAACTTTTTCGACTGCCATCAAAGGGCCGACCACTTCTTTGATTGTACGATATTCTTTAATCATCGGTCATCCCTCCTTCTGAAACAATCAATTGGATCGTTTCTTTGATTTCTTCATTTATACTACTAATTTTGGCTAACTCTTCTTCTGGAATATACTTGCTCCGACTAATGCGTTCTCTGACCGCTACCGTACCTTCCATGATTTCATTGAAGTACGCTCCCAGCGATAAGGCTTTTCGAGCTTCTTTCCCAAAAGTCAAAATAACTTTCAACATATTGAATTGTTTTTCTCTTGAAGTAAACGTATCTACATCATCAAAAGCATTTTGTTGTAAATAGTCTTCTCGAATCGATTTTGCTACTTCAAGGGTCAAGCGATCGTTATCAGAAAGCGAATCGATCCCTACCAAGCGCACGATTTCATTTAATTGTTCTTCTTCTTGCAAGATCCGCATGCCTTCAGTTACCATATCAGACCAATCCTGTTGTAAGATTTGATCCATATATCTGCCAACTTCTGTTGAATATAATGAGTAACTTTGGATCCAGTTAATCGATGGAAAATGTCTTTTTTGAGCAAGACTAGAATCTAATCCCCAGAAAACCTTCACCACACGTAAGGTATTTTGAGTCACTGGTTCAGAGATATCTCCACCAGAAGGAGAAACCGCACTGATGGCAGTGATACTGCCCTCACGTTGGTCAGAGCCTAGAGCAATGACACGTCCTGAACGTTCATAGTATTCAGCTAGACGAGAGCCCAGATAAGCGGGATAACCTTCATCACCAGGCATTTCTTCTAAACGTCCGCTCATTTCACGCAGTGCTTCTGCCCAACGAGAAGTGGAATCTGCCATGATTGCTACATCATACCCCATGTCACGGAAGTACTCGGCAATCGTGATTCCCGTATAAATAGAAGCTTCTCGAGCAGCTACTGGCATGTTCGATGTATTAGCGATCAACACAGTTCGTTCCATCAAAGACTCGCCCGTATTTGGATCGATCAGTTCAGGAAATTCATTGACGACATCCGTCATTTCATTTCCTCGTTCCCCACAACCAACGTAAACCACTAGATCTACGTCCGACCACTTAGCAATCTGGTGTTGCACAACTGTCTTCCCTGCACCAAACGGACCTGGAACGGCTGCCGCTCCTCCTTTAGTTACTGGGAAAAACGTGTCAATGACCCTTTGACCGGTGATCATCGGTACATCTGGATTTAATTTTTGTTTGATTGGTCGACCACGACGTACTGGCCATTTTTGCATCATCGTCAGCTCTTTTAAGCCTTGTTCCGTTTCGATCACACAAATCGGATCATCGATCGTAAATGATCCAGATTCAATTTTTTGTACAGTTCCTTTGATACCATTAGGGACCATGATTTTGTGCTGAATGATCTTCGTTTCATCCACGTACCCAATGATGTCTCCAGCACTTACTTCTGTTCCTTCTTCGATTGTCGCTTCAAACCACCATTGTTTCTCATGATCTAAAGCTGGTAATTGGACCCCACGTCCTAAGAAGTTACTTTGAGTCACTTCCATAAATGTATCCAGTGGTCTTTGAATCCCGTCAAACATTTGTGAAATGATTCCTGGTCCTAGCTCAACAGATAGTGCTTCCCCAGTTGAACGAACAGGTTCTCCGGGACCAATTCCTGAAGTTTCTTCATATACTTGAATAGACGCCACATCTTGACGCATCTCAATGATTTCGCCGATGACTCCTAAATCTCCCACTAAACACATGTCTTGAATACTTGCTTCTGACATATTTTCTGCCATAACGAGAGGACCGGAGACTTTTATGATTTTTCCAATTTGCAAATGACTATCTCCTTTTCCTATTATAAAATATTTTGTCCAACAGCTTTTTCCACACTATTTTGGATCTCTTCTAAACCGATACCAAGGGTTCCTTGATGACTAGGAATCAAAATGATCGCAGGTGTCAATTGTCCTTTATAGCGCTCAATCGTTTCAGGGACCAGATTTGCACATTGTTCGGTGATATAGATCACACCATATTCATTCTTAGCCATCTCATCGATTGTTTTTCTTATTTCAGTCTTTGTCGTACCATGCTGTACATCAAAGCCAAATAATCGAAAAGGCGAGACAGAATCCTTGTCACCTACTACTCCGATTTTATAAGTCATAGACCTGTCTCATCCTTTCTTTTAGTTGTTCCAGTGAAAAGTGATTTCGTTTGCCAATGATCAAAAGGCGCAGATTTTTACTTTCGACTTCTTTTGCGTTCAAAAAAGCTAGTAATGGTAACGGGCCAAACGCTTGTGTCTGTGCTACTTGATAAAAAGAACTTAAATAATCATCTTTCAATTGTTCCAAACTGACTAAATCAATCTGTTCTTCATGGATGACTTGCTTTAATAGCTCACTGTAATCTGTTGTCAGTAAAAACTGAGTAAAAGATGCCATTTCTCCACGAACAAAGGAAAGCAATGTGTCTTTCGGAATACTTCCTGAACTTGAAATAACTGTTGTCATAAAACCTGCAGAACATTGCTGCAAGATCCCTCTTGCTGTCGTGGTGATATTCGTTAAATCGATAAAAGCAATGATCTCTTCTAATAGTTCAGGGTAACCAAGCTGTTCCCCTAAGCGACGTTGCTCGGTTAGAAAACAACGGTCATAAATCACATCGATCCCTTGTAAAATAGTCGATTCTTCGCAATATTCATGAACTTCTCGAATATAATCCATGAGACTGTCTGGCAATTCCACCGACACTTGCGTGTGAATCGCATCTTTCAACACTTCCAGCGAATAAAATCCATCATGGATGTAAAGTTGATCAAGGTTTTGCCCTGTGATCTCAGCCTTTGTCAATACTTTCAAATTATGGAAAGTGTAACGCATCGTATAGATCCAAACGATTTCTGGTTCTGGTGCAGATTCTTTCAACCACTGGAATAATTTGCTGCGTTCCTGAGAGAGATTGGCTTCAAAATCCTTGTCAAAGCCGTCATAGATATACGGCTGATAGATCGTGGATTGTAAGATTTCTCCAAGTGAATCGATCGAATCGGTTTGGATCATTTGCTCAAACGTGTCTTTTGAAATCAACTCTAATTCTCTACCACGTATCAAGGGATTTAATTCATGATACTCCATTTGACAATCCCTCCTTAGTCAAATAATTCTTTGGCAATTTCAGCACTCATCGTCTCTTGAATTTCCTTGATCAAGTGACTAAATAAAAAGTTATATTGGATACCAGCATCATCAATGATCAACCCTGCTTGTGCTTTTTCAGTAAAGTCTTCCCGGATTAATTCAAAAGGAAGTTCTTCATTCCATTCAGCGATGACCGCAGGTGTTAAGATATCCGCTGATTTTTCTCCTGGGATCAAGCGAGCTGTGCCATTGATCGGTAATGTTTGGATCATTTGCTTCATCAACGCAAGTTGTTCTTCTTTTGGTTCATTTTCTAACTGAAGCGTTGCTTCCGTGAATAAACGCTGTAAAACTTCTTGTTTCACATTTAAGATTTCTTGTTTCACTTGCATTTTTTGCTTGTTTCTCAACTGGCGATAACTTCGTTCAATTTCTTCCAGTTTACTTGCTTTTTCTTTCTGAAAATCTGCTTCGATCTGCCACTTTTTCACTTCAAATTTTTGATCGATTTCTTTGCGCTTCATTTCTTCGAATGATGCACGTTCGAGTTGTGCTGTTTCATTTATTTGAGTGATGATTTTATCAATCGCATCCACCGTCATTCCTCCTTATAAGCTAGGCTATTACGCATTTAAGACCAGTAAGAAAGAAATAACGAAACCTAAGATGGCATATGTTTCAACCATCGCAGCAAAAATGATCCCTTTCGTTGCATGCTCAGGTTTTTTCGCTAGAATTTGAATACCAGCAGCTGCAACCTTCCCTTGAGCGATCCCTGAGAATAAACCAGTAAAGGCAATCGGTAAGGAAGCTCCTAAGAAGTTCAATCCTTGAACGACAGACATATCACTGCCTAAGTTGATAAAAATCAAGAAGGCGATAACGAAACCGTATAATCCTTGGGTACCTGGAAGTAATTGTAAAATTAACGCTTGTCCAAATTTTTCTGGTTGACTGGTCGTCAATGCTGCTGCCGCTTCCCCAGTCATTCCAACGCCTTTAGCAGACCCGATTCCTGAAAAAATCGTTGCTGTTGCCATCGCTAATACTGCAAATACCATTCCACCATTTTGAGTAATCAAATAATCCATCATTGTATCAAATTCCTCCAATATTTCTATTTTTTCTTATGATTGATGTTGACGTATTTCTCCACCGTTTTTAGTGGTTTGAAGGAACGCCCTCCTCCAGTGTAAAACTTTCCAAAAAATTCTACATATTGTAATCGTGCGCCATGTACATAGGCACTCAAAAGTGTTAAGAACATATTCAAAGCCTGTAGGACAATGATCAATAAAATTCCGACACTAAAACGAGCAGCTGGAGGCATAAAAGCAACTAACATGTTGAAAGCTGCGGCAATACTTCCTCCAGAGATTCCCAGTGCCATTAGCCGTGTATAGCTGACTAAGTCTCCGATATAGCCAGTTAGACCATATAAATTATACGCACCTTTGGCGATCCCCTTGGCTTTTGAAGAAGATTGAAAAACAGGAATGATCAAAATACATACGGCTGAAAGAACAGCTAATGCACCACCTAAATAAACAAAGGCGTTGTTTTTAAGGATCATCGTTCCCAATAAAATCAGAATGATACCAATCAAGATCCCTTGCCAAGCAAACCCATCATTCACGGCATCGATATATGCTTTTCGTTTGATATGTTCCTTAGCAGCAATAAATAGTCCGACTAAAATTTGGATCAAACCAAAAATTACGGATAAAATCAAGATCGTGTTGACATCATCTGTAGTAGACAAAATCGGAAATGGTAAATGAATACCAAAAATTTCTTTAGGCAATGCCGCCCCAAAAAATGAGCTGTAGATAAATCCCCAGATGATCGAAGGGATTGCTAGAATCTCAAAGAATTTTGCAAAACGTTGCATTCCCCGTGGCAATACCACTAATTTTTGGAGTAAAAATGCCCCTAAAAACATCAGTAACCCATACCCGATATCCGCCACCATCATGCCAAAAAAGACGAGGTAAAACGGCATCATCCACGGCGTTGGATCAACTTCTTCATACTTTGGTAAACTATACATCTCCGTTAACATTTCAAAAGGAGCAACGATCGGATGATTCTTTAGTTTGGTCGGTACTTCTTCAGCAATTTCATTGTCCGTTGGCTTGTCAAAGGTCAAATAGACTTCTTCACTTGCTAAGACATTTTGTAGCATGTGGATTAATTCTTGTTTTTCTTCATGATCCACCCAGCCTTGAATCAGAATCAGATAAGGAGTATGAATGATCCGGTCCTTGATTGCTTCTCGTTCAGAGCGAGCCAAGAAGATTTCTTCCGTCCATTCGAAATCTTTGATATACCCACTACAAGCTCCAATGGCTGAAGAGAGTTTCTTTTGTTGGTCCTTGATTTCCTGTAAACTTTGTTTTGCAGCAACTAACTGTTGCTGTGGTGTCCCCTCATACAGATAGTCTTCTTTAACAAATCCATAACGACTGGCGATTTCTTCCATGCGTGACTCGTCAGCTCGTAAAACAATGTAGGCAAAGTAAGTCGTTGTTGGTGAAGAGTTGATTTCTTCTAAATAGGCTTCGTTTATCTCAGCAACTTCAGCTTTAAAAGATTCAGCATTTTTAGCATTGACCGTTCCAATGACTAGCTTGGTCATTTGACTATCAAATGCTTTAGGTGCCAGATCCAGATTTTGCCAATTGAGCAACCAATTCTCTTGGTCTTCCAATTGTTGGCGTTCGTCTACCAGTTGCTCCCATTGTTCTTTCAAAAGTAAGACTTCTTCCAGCTTTTTCGAAAAAGCTTCTTCTGAATAATTTTTTTCCAAGGTGTCTAACGAAAGTTCACGCCTTTTTAAGTGTTGTTTTTTCTGACTTTTTTCGCCATGATGTTCGATAAATTGGATAGCTGTACGAATATCCGTTAATTTATAGGATAATTTCGCAAGTTCCTTGTCCTTATCGATCATCTCTGGTTCAGGAAAAAACGTCTCTACCCATTGATTGTTTTCAGATTCTTGGAACAGATCACGGATTTCTACTGCATGGAGTCCTTGAACTGCTTGCAACAAGATTTCACGATTTTTCTTATCTGAAATGAGAGTCACTTTTTCCATTTTAGTGACAGCCATTTTTTTGTTTCATCCTTTCAATGATCTCATTCGTTAAGTTCTTTTTCTTCGCTATTTCCTCTTCTTCTTTTTCTAAATATGTTTTTTCTATTTCAAGAACTTTTTGACGAAATTGTTCTAAAATCAATTCCAGTTTGTGCTGTTCGTCTTCAGTTACTTCCTCTTCATTTTTTCTTTTTTCTTTCATTAGCTTGGTTAATCGTTCTTGGAATTCTTTATTCAAATCGATTAATTCGTTATTTTTTAATTGTTCATATTGAGCAAGTTCTGCTTTGACCTGCTCTTCTTTTTTCTGATTATTCTCTTCTGCTTCTTTGATTCTTGTCAAAATTCGTGCCATTTCTGTCACAATCACTTCCCCCTTTCGATTAAAAAAGGACACATGCTCTCGTTACATTGAAAGTATGTGCCCTTTAGTTGACTAATGATGCTGAGCCCTTCAATATGTTCTTCTCACCCCTTGAAGAACGCGATCCTTGAAGCATTATGCCCAACCATTTTATTCGTGATTTAATTCTATTGTACCAAAATGACGAAAAAATTCAATAAGAACACCATATTTTTCCTCGGTAACTCTGTTTTTTTATAAGAAATTCTCATGAAAAAAATTTTTTCTTCATATGTATTCCCAAACTAGATCTATTTCAAATAGTTTTAAATTTTTTTTATTCTTGATAGAATAGAACGAATAGACGATTTGGAGGAATGTTTATGTTACCCATTATTGGAATTGCTGGAAATCAGTTGATCCGAGCGACAGATACTTTTCAAGGAAATCAAGTAACCTATACTCCCCAAGGCTTTGTCAATGCTGTGCAGCAGGCGAATGGTTTACCGATCGTTTTACCGATCTCATCCCCTAAGACTGCTTCTGCTTATATTGACCAAATCGATAAACTGATTTTAGCCGGTGGACAGGATATTTCCCCACAACTGTATCATGAACCTCCCCATCCAAAACTTTTAGAAACCAACCTTCAAAGAGATCTCTTTGAAGCAGCACTTATCAGCGAGGCACTCAAGCAAAACAAACCAATTTTTGCTGTCTGTCGTGGAATGCAACTCTTAAATGTCGTGCTTGGGGGGAGTTTGTATCAAGATTTAACCACTTATCCTAAGTGGTCAGTCAAACATGAACAGCATCCAACCGCCCCACAATTTGCTACTCATGAAGTAAAGATTTTACCCGACACTCTATTACATCAGCTACTACCTGATATTTATTTGGTAAACTCTTATCATCATCAGGCATTGAAAGAGCTGGCACCTTCATTAAAAGCCACAGCCTTTTCTCCTGATGGTCTAGTGGAAGGGATTGAAAGTCTCGATAAGGATGTTCGATTGTTTGGTGTACAATGGCATCCAGAGCTGACACATTCAAGCAATCCCACTGACCAAGGATTATTTGATTTTTTTGTTCAAGAATTTTAGTCCTTAAGGGATTGGGCAACGATTTTTTTCCTTTAGAATATCCTAAAAAATGCTGGCGTTATTTCGTAGATCAACCGAAATAACGCCAGCATTTAGTTTTTCATTTACCGTTTTCTTGTGCCGATACTGCTTTTAATAGTCAGTCGGTTAGGATTTTTTACGTTCATTTCTCATAATTGAAAGTGACTGTTTCAATGAACTCCATAAGCCACCTTCACTATAAACAAGAACATTCGATTTATACATATTCGCTGAGAAGAACATTAGCAGGAATGTGACAATGATTAACACTACAAGTGAAATCAATACACTAGTCATTCCAACTGTCTCATTCGCCAAACGAATCGGCATAATATAAGAAGAAAGGAACGGAATATAGGACGTGATCCGAATCACGATATTGTTTGGATCAGATGCGCCTAAGATCAACCCAAGCATATAGCCACCTAAAGAAAGATAAGTAACTGGTAAAATCGCTTTTGCTGTATCTTCTGCTTTGTTGACTAATGATCCACATAAAGCCGCTAAAACGGAGAAGATCAAGATACCAAAGAACATAAACAACAATGCGTACCATAAAAATGGTCCGATGATCTTATCTAGTGAAATATTCTCTATGATACTTTTTACAAAATCCATATGTTTAAATTGTTGGAATCCCACAGTCAAGATCACACCGTATAGAGCCATCTGCGTTAAAGCAACTAACAAGACACCAGTCAATTTACCATAAAAATGTTTTTGAGCTGTCGTACTTGATAAAATGACTTCCATGATTCGAGTTCCCTTTTCAGAAGCAATTTCTTGCGCGATGATTTGTGAATAAGTCAGGATAATGATAAATAAGATAATGGTTGCTGCATAACTAATCGCATATTGTACACCAGAATTATCTTCTCCAACTTTCATTTTGTTATTACTATCAAAACTTACTTTTTGTCTAGTCAAACTTGCTGGTTGACTAAGACTAGCTACTTCTTCAGGAGAAAGTCCCAGTTGGCTAGCTCGCAATAGTGATTGCAACCCAGTTAATTGCTGTTGGATCAACAATTGTGTACTTTGTCCTAACGAATTTTCACTGTAAAGTTGACCTTTTAGCTGATCGTTTTCGACCGTGACGACTAAATAGGCATCAATTTTTTCATCGGCTAATTCTTTTTGAGCTTGTGTTTGCGAATCAACCGCTTGAAAGCTGAACTCATCGGTTTTTACTTGTTCAAGCTGTTGCGTTACTTGTTGATTTTCGGACAATACACCAATTTTATTGATCTCACTGTTTTGCTGAGCAAAATTGCCTGCTAAATAAACGATTCCTATCATAATGAATGGCACTAAGATCATAATCAAGAAAGAGATAGATTTGACATTTTTTAAATAAACATCTTTTGTAATGATCCAAAATTTACGCATCAATCTCACCTGCTTTCATTTTGAATATCTCTTCTAAGGTAGGCGGTTGTTGATTGAACATTGGAATATAGCCAAATTGTGTTGCTCGGGTAAAGATTTCTTTTCCTACATCAGGATCGTTTAAAGTGATTTCAAGCGTTTGATCTTCATGAGTGACGACTTTTTCGACTCCTTCGATCATTGCAACTTCCTGCTGGGACAAGCCAGATTCTAAGAATAGCTTTGTACGTCCAAAAGAATTTCTGATTTCATGGACTTTCCCGCTTAACACCATTTTTCCATTACGTAACATAATTAAATGATCACAGATTTTTTCAACATTATCCATATTGTGACTGGAGAAAATAACACATGAGCCATGTTCTTTTAACTCAATGATCCCGTCTTTCAGCAATTCTGCATTGACTGGGTCAAGCCCACTAAACGGCTCATCCAATATGATCAATTTAGGTTCATGGATCAACGTAGCAATCAATTGGACTTTTTGTTGATTTCCTTTAGACAATGATTTTACTTTATCAGTTTTCTTTCCTTTTACTTGGAACTTTTCCATCCAAAAATCGATTTTTGGTTCGATCTCTTTTCTTTTTTTGCCTCTCAATTCAGCAAAATACAACAATTGCTCTTGAATCGTTACTTTCGGATACAACCCACGTTCTTCAGGAAGATAGCCAATAATGTCATAGTCTTTTTCTCCCAAAGGTTGTCCATTCCATAAAACTTCTCCTTGATCCTGTGTCAAAAAATCTAAGATCAATCGAAAAGTTGTGGTTTTTCCTGCCCCGTTTTGTCCGATCAGCCCCATAATCTTTCCATCAGGTATTTGAAAAGACACATGATCAACAGCGGTATAGTCTCCAAACGTCTTAACCAAATCTTTCACTTCTAACATCGTCTCACTCCTTCGTCTCCATTTCTTCTACCATATTCAGATAGTTCAGACAACTTAAATCGCATACAAATGCAAAAAATGAAATAGTCCAGAGATTCTTTATCAATTAAAGGTCCAAAGTTTATTGAAAAATGATTAGTTTAAAAAGAAAACCATTCTTTCCCACTTTTTCATTGAAACAACGACCATTTTTGACATTTATTCAGTCTAGGTTGGCTATAATCATTTCCAATAGTCATCATAGCGCTTCCCGCCTCGTCGAACTAAAACGAATTCTACATCATTTGTTATACAAAAAATCATAGGACACTTTACGTGGTTTGTAAAGTGTCCTATGCTAGTTCTCATGCAATTTATCAAAAACATTTTGAGCAACATTTTTTGGTAGCCCAATTTGTTGGAGTTCTTCCATCGTCGCTGCCGTAACATTTTTCAACGATTTAAATTCTTTTAGAAGTAATTTTTTTCTTTTCGGTCCTAATCCTTCGATTTCATCCAGCTTAGAAGCAAAACTATTTTTACTTCGTAGTTGTCTATGGAAGGTGATCGCAAACCGATGGACCTCATCTTGGACCCGTTGAAGTAAAAAGAACTCGGGCGAATTTCTTTCCAATGGAACCACCGAAAGTTCATTTCCAAAAAGGAGTTCATTCGTTTTATGCTTATCATTTTTAGCCATACCAGCCACTGGTATGTCGATCCCAAGTTGATTTTCTAAAACATCTTTGGCGACATCTACTTGCCCTTTCCCACCATCGATCAAAATCAAATCAGGTAAAGGAAGCCCTTCTCGAATGACACGAGAATATCTTCGATAGATCACTTCTCGCATCGAAGCATAATCATCTGGTCCTGTGACCGTTTTGATTTTATATTTGCGGTATTCTTTTTTTGCTGGCTTTCCATCGATGAATACCACCATTGCCGCTACTGGATTGGTTCCCATGATATTCGAATTATCGAAGGATTCAATCCGAACAGGTGTAGGAATATTCATGGCATTCCCTAAACGTTCCACTGCCCCAATCGTTCGTTCTTGCTTTCTAGCAATCAAATCAAATCGTTCATTCAATGCAACCGTAGCATTTTTATTCGCAAGTTCTACTAATTTTTTCTTTTCACCACGTTTGGGTTGTAAAACTTTTGTGGACAACAATGCCTCCACACTCGGTTGATCGATCGTGTTAGGAATCAAGACTTCTTTAGGAATAAAATGTTCATTTTCTTGATAAAACTGCCCGATATAAGTCAGAAAATCCTCTTCTGCTTCATTATAAAAAGGAAACATCGACACATCCCGTTCAATCAATTTCCCCTGTCTGACAAAGAATACTTGGACACACATCCAGCCTTTGTCAATGGCATAACCAAAAACATCTCGATCCACCAGATCTGTATTGGTCATTTTTTGACGAGTCATAATCGTTTCAATGGCTCGTATCTGATCGCGGTATTCTGCCGCTTTTTCAAATTCCATCTTTTCAGCAGCTTGGACCATTTTTTGGTGGATTTCTGATTCAACTTTTTCATAGCCACCATTTAAAAAGCTTTTAACTTCATCAACGATTTTCGTGTAAACTTGTGGATCAACATCAAAATAATAAGGACAAAGGCATTGTCCTAAGTGATAATACAAACACGGTTCTTTCGTTTGGCTAGGTTTACACTTGCGTAACGGAAACAACCGATCAAGGATTTTTTTGGTTTCGTTGGCTGCGCCAACATCTGGATATGGTCCAAAATAAACTGCTTTGTCTTTTAACACTTTACGTGTAATGACTAAGCGTGGGTACTTTTCGTTTGTGATTTTCAAAAAAGGATACGTTTTATCATCTTTCAACATGATATTGTATTTAGGATCATTTTTCTTGATCAAATTGATTTCTAAAAGTAAAGCTTCGATATTGGATTCTGTAACGATATATTCAAAGTCTTCGATCTCACTAACTAATCGTTCGGTTTTGGTATTATGACTACCTGTAAAGTAGGAACGGACTCTATTTTTGAGAATCTTTGCTTTCCCAACATAGATGATGGTACCATTTTTATCTTTCATCAAGTAGCAGCCAGGTTGATCAGGAAGTAAGGCTAATTTATTTTTGATACGTTCGTTCATGAAATACTTCCTTTCAAATTTCATTGAATTAATTATAACATGTCTGTCAAAAAGAATCGTAATCGGCTCATTTGTTTCCTAGACTTGTTTGAGGGTTTAGATAAACTAGAGAAAGATTTTACTGAAATTTATGCTAAGGACAAAAAAACCGAGATATCAATCCATTGATTGATATCTCAGTAACATTCCAGATGTTTATAAATATTGATCGATCATTTGACGTAATTGCTCTTTCGAGTGTACACCAACCGCTTTTTCAACGACTTGCCCATCTTTTTTCAACAATAATGTTGGAATACTCATAATCCCAAATTGTTGAGGTGTTTGTGGGTTTTCATCTACATCCATTTTTACGATTCGGAATTCATCTTCATCGTATTCTTCTGACAGCTGATCTAAAATTGGTGCTTGCATGCGACAAGGTCCACACCAAGTTGCCCAAAAGTCGATTAATACTAAGCCTTTATCTGTTTCTTCGTTAAATGTCGTATCTGTAACTACTTGTGACATATCAAAGACCTCCATTTTTTAGTCTAGAGTCATTATAGCACCTTTCTTGATTCGAGACGAGCCTTCTGCTTACATTTAGTAAGTTTTATTTAAATTTAACGATCGTCGCCCCATTACCGCCTTGGTTAGCAGGAGCAAATTCAAAACTTTTGACACTTCGATGATTTTTCAAGTAGTCGGTGATTCCTTGACGCAAAGCTCCGGTCCCTTTTCCATGTACGATCGTTACTTGGGGATAGCCAGCAAGGATCGCTGAATCAAGGTATTGGTCAACCTCACTCAACGCTTCTTCATAGCGTTTGCCACGAAGATCTAGTTGGTTCGACACGTGACTAGCTGATTCAGAACGTACAGCATGAATGACCCGCTGTTTTGGTTCCTTTTGTGGAGCAACGGGCGTTAATTCACTTTCAGAAACATTCATTTTTAAAATCCCGATTTCCACTTGCCATTGCTCCCCGTTTTTACGTAACAAGGTTCCTCTTTGACCATAAGTTGTCACTAAAACTTCGTCGCCTGGTTTCAATGTTTTTTGTTCTTTGGCTTTTTTCAACACTTTATTTTTTTTCAGTTGTTCTTCTTGATGTAAGTTTGCCAATTTGGTTTTCGCATCAATCAATTGGTGCTCTTTTACATTTCCTTGTCCTACTTGTTGTTGCATTTTACGAATATCTGCAATGATTTTTTCCGCATTTTCTTGTGCTTCAGAAACTAATTCATTAGCTTTTTTCTTGGCTTTTTCGATTTCTTTTTCTCGTTCTTCAAAGAAATAGCGATACGCCTCTTTTAAGTTTTCATATAACTCTTGTGCTTCATCAACGTAGTGGCGCATTTCTAAATACTCCGTTTCAGCCATTTTTCGTCGATTTTCTAAATCAGCGATCATTTCATTTAAATCTTGGCTTTCGTCATTCATCAATTGTTTGGCTTCATTGATGACTGATTGATCTAATCCTAAGCGGCTAGAGATTTCAAATGCGTTACTTCGCCCTGGTACACCAATCAACAGACGATACGTTGGACTAAGTGTATCAACGTCAAATTCCATACTTGCATTGATTGTATTCGCCCGATTGTATCCATAAACTTTTAGTTCTGGATAGTGTGTCGTAGCCATCACATAAGCCGATTTTTTCCCAAGATCGTCTAAAATAGCAATCGCTAAAGCTGCCCCTTCTTGGGGATCTGTTCCTGCACCTAATTCATCAAACAAGACTAAACTTTTTTCATTCACATGTGCTAAGATATCAACGGTGTTTGTCATATGGGAAGAAAATGTTGAGAGACTTTGCTCGATGGATTGTTCATCACCAATGTCAGCAAATACTTCCTCAAAAATACCGATTTGACTTTCTTCATCTACAGGGATCGGTAAACCCGATTGCCCCATCAATTGTAACAATCCTAAAGTTTTTAAAGTGATCGTCTTTCCTCCAGTATTTGGACCAGTAATCACGATCGCTTGGTACTCTTTCCCAATACTGATATCATTAGCCACCACTTTTTCTTGATCAATCAACGGATGTCTTGCTTGTTTTAAAATGACATGATTTTCTACACTGATTGCAGGAACGATGGCTTTCAGTTCTTTCCCAAAACGTGCTTTGGCGTTCATCAAATCTAGTTTACCGATCACGTATGCGTTATGAATGATTTCATGTCGATGAGGAACCAGTTCAGCAGAAAGTTCACTTAAAATACGTTGGATCTCATTACGCTCTGCAATTTGATACTGTCTCAAGCGATTATTTAATTCAACGATCTGCTTTGGTTCAACGAATAATGTTTGACCAGAAGCACTTTGATCATGGACTACCCCACCAAAGACACCCCGGTATTCTTGCTTGACAGGAATCACATAGCGATCATTTCGCATGGTAATGATCGTATCACTTAAGTATTTGGCGTTTTTCCCCCGAACAATGCCATCTAGTTGTTCTCTTACCGTTTGTTCACTTCGACGAATATTTTGACGAATGATTTTTAATTCAGGGGAAGCATCATCTGTTACTCGCCCATCTTCATCGATCGACTCTTTTAAACGTCGATTCAATTCGGGGATCGTCACCAATTGTTCTGCCCAGAAATAAAGACGTAAAAATTCAATTTCGCTATCTGCTAAATCAGCAAAGAATCGTTTTAATTCACTTGTAGTCGATAAAACACGTGCAACTTGCGCTAATTCGAGTCCATTTAAATCAGCACCGATCTCAATTCGTTTCATATGCGGCCGAATGTTTTCTAACTTAGGAATAGGGATTCCCCCACGTAACCTTTGAACTTTTAAGCCATCTTCTGTTTCTGCTAACCAATCTGTTAATTTCTCTTGTTGGTTGATCGGCACTAACTTTGCGAGTTCTTCTGTTCCTTGCGCGGTTACCACAAACTGACGAACAAGCTGTTTCACTTTTTCAAATTCTAATGTTTCTAGGATTCGATTATTCACGTTATCACCCTAACTTTCACTAAAAGAAGTTGTCACATTTCGCATTGACTCATTGGTCTTTGCTGTCCTGTCACAACTTCGTTTTTTTCTTTCACTACTTACTGTTACACTTTTACAAAAAATTTTTGATTAGTTTATCACATTCGTTATCCATAAATCATGGATTTTATTGGTTAGAAATGGTGTCTGCTCTACGATAAAGCGGGCAAGACTATTTCCACTAAATTGTTTTTGAACGATATCTACTGGCACAAAAGTCAATAAACTCAAGAGCAAAAATATCGTGACATAGGCAACGATTAAAGATAAGATGCCTCCCGCAAGCCAATCGACTTGTTTTAGGATCGGAATATAGGTCAAGCTATGAACAAAAATCCCGATAAAACGAGTAAGCAATCCTCCGATAAATAAAATCAGCAAAAAGGCGACTCCTGCATAAAAAGCTTCATCTAATCTGAAAGAAAATGTCTGATCAAAAAAGACCATTTGGGAATTAGATGTTACCGCAGGATAAGGAATATATAATTCCAGACGACTTGCTAGATCCTTATAAAAGTGCTGTGCTGCCATAAAAGACAAGATATAACCGATCGTATAAACGACCTGCATAGAGAATCCTCGTCTCGCACCTGAAAAAAATGCAAGCAGCAAGATAAATAAAATCAAAAGACTTAACATGTCTTATTCCTTTCTCTTTCATCAATTTGAAGATTTTTGTTTGATTTGACCTTTTCTTTTTTCATTTAAAATTTGTTGGGCTTCCACATGATTCTTGATTTCTCGATCTGCTTGTCCGTTTTCTTTCAACACTTCTCGTGCTTCGTTTTCAATCGCTTCAATTCTTTTGATTCGATTTTCCATTTCCACAAATTTGATCATTTTTTTCTTTAAATCTGCTACTTCTTTTTCAAGTTCGAGATTTCTTTCTTGCTTCTTCAATTGATCCGAGAGCGCATTGACAGCCATTAAGATCGCTGCTTGTTCATTATCGATTTGCGGAGACAAATCCTTCAATTCTTTTAGTTGTTCATTGATCAAATTTGTCACGATATCCATATGGTGCTTTGTTTCACGTCCAATAATCGTGTAAGTTTGGTCGGCAATCACTGCTTTATAGCGTGTTTTTTCGTGCGCCATCCGAATCATTTCCCCCTATTGATAAAATTATTATCTAGTGTACCATGAAATTAATGATTTAACAGTTGTACACAAATTTTCTTATATTTACCTTATCATTATATGATAAACTTTGAAAAAATGCTATGTCTCGTCCCCAACTGAACGACAAGGAACTATTGAGGGATCTTTCATCTAACAAGCATCTAAATTTATTAATTTAACTAAACTGGAGGTACATAATGAGTAATATTATCATCAAAGTAACGACTGCCCAAATGGAAAAAATGAAACAAGCTTATCTTTCTTATCTTTTACCTAAAAAAATTCCTTATACCGTATTTGCCGCTAAAAAAAATGGCACGACCATCACTGCATACACCTCAGGAAAAGTCATGTTCCAAGGTGCAAATGCCGAAAAAGAAGCAAGTCAATGGGGCGAAGCAGCTTCAGCAAAACCCAAATCTGGAAAAACAGCTGCATCTTTGCCTAAGAACATCGAATCTTTATCTGTATTAGGAAGTGATGAAGTGGGAAATGGGAGTTACTTCGGTCCATTGACAGTTTGTGCTGCTTACGTGGCCAAGGAGCAACTAACACAACTAAAAAAACTAGGCGTTCGTGATTCAAAAGAATTAAAAGATCCTCAAATCATTCAATTGGCTAGTATCTTAAAAAAGACGATCCCTTATCAACTTTTAGTACTCGAGCCTAAAAAATATAACGAGATCCAACCGAAATACAATGCTGTGCGTATGAAAGTTGCTTTGCATAATCAAGCGATCCATCTACTGCTGAAAAAAATTGCTCCTGTCAAACCAGAGGCAATCTTGATCGATCAGTTTACACCAGAAAGCAATTATAAAAAGTATGTCCGTTTGGAAAAAAATCAAGTGCAAGAAAAACTCTATTTTGTGACTAAAGGAGAACAATACCACTTAGCGGTAGCTGCGGCATCGATCATCAGCCGAGCAAGTTTTCTAGAAGAATTAGCTAAAGAATCAGCAGAGATCGGTCTAGAGTTACCTTCTGGCGCTGGAACAAAGTCGGATCGAATAGCTGCAAAAATCATTGAACAAGGTGGCGTTGATTTGTTAGCAAATTATGCAAAATTACATTTTGCGAATACTGAAAAAGCAAAAAAAATGAGTTTATGATATCCCTTTAACGCTTTATTCTAAAAATAATAAACGTTGTTTCAGAAATCATTCTATAGGAATGAAGCGTTGAAGCAACGGTCATAAGACCTCTTAAAACAGGCTATCCAATTGGTCATTTGACCTTAAGAGCATAGCCTGATCTTTTAGATAGCATAAAAACTCCCATCACAGTAGAATAGAACTTTTTTCCACTGCGATGGGAGCCAATTAATTAGTCCCAAACGTTAAAACTTAGTATGTTTTACCCATTAATAACCAGCAATTTAATCAATCAACTCCCAAGGTCCCCATTGTTCAGTACCTGGTTCTTCCCCGCTTGTCCACCATTTCGCTTGATAGTTTTGCCCTTTATGAGACACCTTATCACCAGCTTTGTAAATATTTGTAGCACTCCATGCTTCATATTTTGATGAAGATGTGCTATCTAGTGTTGTTATACTCAAAGGTTGACTGTGTTCTGAAACATTACCAGAATGATCAAACGCTTTTACAGTATAAATGTACGTTGAACCAGCCATTAAATATTTGTCAATATAATTGGTAGTAGCTGTTTGACCAACTTGTTGTCCGTCACGATAAACATAATATCCTGCTACTCCTTTATTATCCGTCGAAGCGGTCCAGTTCAATGTCACGCTTGTCTCTGTCACATTTGAAGCTGTCAGATCAGTCGGAATAGATGGTGCTTCTTTATCTTCTGGATCTGGTGTTGGCGTTGGTGTTGGATTAGTTGAATCCTCTCCATAAATCGTTTGTTGCGAGATATCTATACCGGCTTTTGTAATTCTTTGTGCTAGATTTATAGAAGCAATATGATCAACGGATACATCAGTTGCATTTGATTTTAATCTAAACGTATATGTCTCCCCTGGTTTAAGCTCTTTTCCTTCATAAACCCCACTTAAATCGATCGTCACCGTTCCATTTGAGGTTGAAACCTCGCCTGCTTTGTAATCACCACTACTAAGAATTTCATTTGAATTCAACGCTAAAGTGTATCGTGGTAATTTAATTGTCTTGTGAGAAGATTCAATAGCTGATAAAACGTCCGAATTTTCATTTAGTGTTTCTTTATTTTTGATGACTAATTCATACCCTTTTGAACTGTTTTCAGAATAAGTAGAAATCCCTACCTCGACATTTAGATCACTTGATACAATTTTATGCTCTGGAAGTTTTTCTGTACCAAACAACCCATTTTTGATTGCTTTGGTCAGTTCATCTCTTTTCGTACTCGTTGTTGGCTTATCTTGCGATTGCATCCAAGAGATTACACCACCTAATTCATGCTCTTTCACATATTGCGTTTTGTAATTAATTGATTTTACATTGTCATAGGTAAAGAACTCTTTTGAAACTTCGCTGTATAAAAATGGTGCTTTGGCTGTATCATCCCAATATTCTTTTAGAGTCGGGATTTTAGTTTTTAATTCATCAATGTTTCGGTAGGACCAAACTCCACCTGCTCGGCCACCATCCCCAAGTGCCAGAGAATGTTCATTGTCCGCACCATATGTCGGCGTTTGATCTGCATCTTTATTGCTTTTTTCAGCAGGTTGGAATAATCCAGGAGTATTTGGGTCTGTCCCTTTAGCTACTTCATTCCACCCACGAGTATAGAAAGCTGCACCAATAACGATTTTTTCTGAAGGAGCCCCATGTTCTTTCAAAAAGCGAACGGTCTGATCAACGGATAATCCATTTGCATAGTTCGGGTCGTTAGGATTACCATAAAGTGCAGTATGATGACCACTTGTTGCACTCCAAGCACCATTCATGTCATAAGTCATCATATTCGCAAAGTCAACTACTTCAAATAGTTGTTTGATGTCAATTCCCTTGTCCAACATTCCTTGGGACGCAGGTAATGCTACAGAAAGTTCATAAGTCTTACCTAATTCCACTCCTTGTTTATCGATCGCCGCTCGAATATCTTTTAATAGTAAAATATAATTTTCTTTATCCTCTGGTTTTGCGTTAGGTGTTCCTTCATCATTTTTGTTGTCGACACGATCAGGCTCACGAACATCTGCTGGATATTCCCAATCAATATCAACAAAATCCATGTTGGTATATTTTAAGAATTTAGTAATGTTTTCCACTAATTTTTTTCGTTTCGCAGGACTAGCTGCAACTTCAGAAAAATCACCCGATTTTGACCATCCACCTAATGACACGCCAATTTTTAAGTTTTTATTTTGTCCACGCAAATTTTGAAGCGCATTCAACAAACCAGAAGCAGCATTTCCCCATCCGACTTCTGCTTCACCTGCTGGCACGCCTACAGCGGCTTCTTTATCTGTAAATTTCAACTCACCATTACTATCAAAATCCAAAAAGGCATAATTTAAATGCGTCAATTGGTCTGCGGCAATATCTTTAGGATAAAATTCTTGTTCTCCTCCCCAAATCGACCAATCACCATAATACATCACATTACGATAAGACGCTTTTTTTGTAATTTCCTGTGCTTCTTCAGCATGCACATGTTCTTTGTGGCTGAATAATGGCGTTGTCAGAGAAATAACAGAAGAAAATAACATTGCTGCCAAACTAATTTTTTTCAACTTTTTCATTTTTAACCCTTCCCCTCTTTTTCTATACGAACTCCCCTAATAAAACTTATTACCCATAAAATAAATCAGTTATTTTTAATAAACAAACCTCCTAAAAAACAAAAAATGATAACCCTTACAAAACAAGGTTAACATTATCTTATCAAAGCATCAAATGATTTGATATTTTTGTATTGCATATTAACATTTATATATTTATAGTTATCTAAAATAACTAATAAATATCCCTATTCTCTTTTCTCTTTTTCATCTTTTTTTACTGCTTTATTTAAAATAACTATTATTTTTTATTTTTATATTTATAAAAGAACAAAAAAAGCATTTCGCCAAAATAAATTGGACAAAATGCTGCGAATCTTTTTATGTATGATTTGTTCATTTTTGAATGTATCCTCTTAGAGTTGGATCTTCCTGATTCTTTTCGTTTCATCATTAACATTTAACTGAAAACTTTTTCAACGAAATTGACGATCATATTTAATCTGCGATTCCTGCTCTCTAAAACAATTTAATGTACGTAAGTATCGTTTAGCCGATTTTAAATATTCAGCTAGTGGTTTTTTTCTCCAAGATAAGTATAATAATTAGCTAACACGACTCTTTTTACCTCGTCTTTAGTGATGGTCTCTAATTTTAGCTTTTTGATGGTTTCTTTTGCAATTTTAACTGGCATTTTTTGTAAGAAAAAGTAATTGACCAGCGCATGTATATGTCCCCCCTTGGATCGGTTCTCTTTGATTAACTCATCACAACGTTTCCTTATGTCCCTTTTCCCTTTGTTGATCTCATCTGCTGAGAGTTTACCATCAAAAATCGGTGGAAATAATGGAATCTCATAACGATCACTTAATCGATTACTGATTCTTCTACTTGCACCTATGGAAATCAATGTATTTTCTATTTCTTTCCTTTGCCAGAGCCAATCATCCTTTTTTTGTACGATATGATCACAATACTTCTCAATGATGCTCACCTTTAATGCATCTGAAGAAACCGGCAAAGAAAAATCAAACGCATCAATCACATGAAGTGTTTCCTTTAGTGGTCTCTCTGTAAATAATAGAAAATGAACAATAGCCTTCATTCCTTTTTCATTACCTAAATCCTTTAAAAACGAGTGACAACGATTCAACTGTCCAGATAAACGTCCAGTTTTGGGGAATAACTCTTCATTTACATGGTTATTGATCAATGTAACTAATTCTTGATTCGCCCCCCTTAAGGCAAGGGCATTTTCACTTGATTTTTTCCACTCAATGAGCCCTAATTTATTAAAAGATGCTTGGCACTCCTTAACAAGTCTTACTTCTTCTTTGATAGTCAAATAACTATTATCAAGAACAACATTTACTTTTGAAGGGATTTTTGTAAAAATTTCCTCAAGAATATCTGGAGGCAGCTCTTGAAGCACGAGATAATTCCGTGTTGCCAATGGCTCAAAACGTTCACAACGTTGGACTACTTCGTCAATGAGTTTTTGAGACGACTTCATCTTCAAAGAAGGAAGCAAGGTGACATTTAGTATCTTACTCAATTGATCGATCTGCGTTCGATTCATTCCTCGTAAAACAAGATATTCCTCACATTCTTTCTTTCCAACAGTTCCCTCAGATCCTATCAACATCGATTGGCACTTGTACACTTCCTCGAATTGTTTCTGTAAATAAAATTTATTGATAGTTTTAGGAAACCTTAGATCTCTAAAAATTTTATCAACATACTTGGGCGCTATATTTTGTAACAATAAGTATTTTTGAATCGCTACAAAGCCTCTTTTTGGTCCTAAGTCTTCTAAAAAAGAATTGCACCGATCAACTAATGTGCTAATTGCCCCTCTTTTAGTCATATCTATCATTGGGAATATTGATTGATCGATGTATTCATTCATTTGATGAAGCTGTTGTAAACTAGGATAAGTTAAAATAAAATAATTCTCGAATTTTTTTCTGCCCATTTCTGATCCCGATTCTCGAACAAATTGGCTATATTTTCTATATCTAGTTAAACAAAAATGGAAATTTTTTCGATCCTCATCATTCATAGAATCTTTTATTCGCTCTATGACTTCGATATTGATTGCAGGAGGGAAATCTTCCAACATAAGGTAATTATTGACTGATTTAACTCCATTTACTTTGTTTGGATACCAGTAATTTAAAAAACTTTGGCAATATTTGACTGCTTTAGTTATTTTCTCCTCCTTTGATAAAGGTTCATCTTTCAAGGAAGGCAATAAATTGATGTTTAAAATTTCTCCTATCCGATTGAAAAATTTACGATCTACTCCTTGTAGAACTAGCCGATTTTCTACTTCTGTTGCCCCCATATTATTACAATAGAGCGTTTCAACGAGAAGATCTTTATACTCTTTTTGATTGATTGTCTTGGGTAATTGAACTTCATTAAGTATATCCTTTGCTCTGTCTGCTGATGTATTTTGCAACAATAAATAATATTGAACAGCTAGTAATCCTTCTGTCTCACCGAAATCCTCTAAAAATACATTACATCTTTTGGCCGTCAAAGTAATTTGTTTAGAGTATCTGGAATTCTCCCATGTAGGAAACAAAAATTCTCCAATTGTTGCACTTATTTTGTTGTATTCAGATCGAGGAAGTTCATTTAAAATGAGTTGATTTTCAATTGCTTTTATCCCTTCATTTGTGCCATATTTGACCAATGTTTCATTGAACTTTTTATGTAATTGTTTTTTCTTTTCTATCTTTTTAAAAAATCCATGTTTGTTCACAGTTCCCTTAAAAACTAGTCCTTCAACAATTTCTTTAGTCAATTCTGGACTCAGGTCATGTAACACAAGATAATTTGTAATAGCTTTTTTTCCTATCGCACTATTAAAAACATTTAGTAGCGATTGACAGTATTGAGTGGCTTCGTTAACTATCTCTTGCTGGGTTTTATTCTTAACTATTGGTAAGAAATCCACCTTCTTGATTTGACTGACTGTCTCTATAGACTTTCGATTTGCCCCTTCCACTAATAAATGGTGTTCGATACTTCGTTTTTCATCTATCTCTTTGATTTTCTCTAATAAATAGTAAACATAACTATCCCTATCCAAATAGAACAAAGTTCTTTTCATTTCTCTTTCCCTTCTCGTTTATTCATTGAGCTTAAGTATAAAGTGGAAAATAGGGAGAAACGTTCCTTTTTTTTCAAAAAAAAAATTTATTGAAATCCCCTAATAGAAAAGCCGCTTCAACTAACGAATGAATCCCATCCGCAACATCAACACAAAAAAACGGCGTGCAAGTGTTCGTTCTTTGAAATGGATCTGATGTTTTGGAGACAAATGGTGTCTCAAAAGCATCAGATCCATCCAATCGAACAGAGCTTACACTACCGTTATTGTCACAAGCTAAACAATAACCCCATTTAAGTAAAGATCGATCAAAGTCGCCACATCAAAAGGCTGTTCCTCTGAATGACCAGATTCAGTAATATAAGGGGCTAGCAAAAGGAAAAAATGTTTCGCTGCCAGTTCCTGTGTGACGTTTTTTCGTAATAGTTGTTGATGATTGGCAAAAATCTTTTCAAAAGGTTCCCGATAATTCTTTTTCCATAAACAAAACAAATGATTTCTTGTTTCAGCTGAAAGATTGAGCTTCAAATCATGCAGCATCATAAACAAATCAATGAGATGGGTTTCGATAAGATATTCAGCCATCTTAGTCAACGTTTGTTGAAAATCATCGGCACCCGTTGCGGCGATCTTCCTCAAATCGTCCCCTACTGTTTTCAAATGTTGTTCCAGAACTGCCTGGTAAAGTTTTTCTTTGTCACTAAAGTAATGATAAAGATTGGGTTGAGTAATCCCGGCGTTCTTAGCAATTTCACGAGTAGAAGTGCCGAGATAGCCTTTTGACATAAACAAATGATTGGCTTCATGTAAAATCTTTTTTTGCGTGTCTTTATTATAGCGATGAACCACATACACACCTTCTTTTTATGCTTATTCTTTTTTTTCTTGAAAAACACCGTCTTCCATCATAAACACTTTATCACATTTGTCAATCAGGCGTGTATCATGGGTGACCATAATGATGGCTTTATTTTTTTCTTTCGATTCTTTCGCTAAAATATCTACGACTTCTCTTGCTTTTTCTGAATCTAAACTGGCTGTTGGTTCATCTGCTAAAATAATGGACGGATCGTTGTAAAGCGCTCTAGCAATGGCGACTCTTTGCCGTTCTCCTCCTGATAATTCTTCTGGATATTTATTGACCAATTCGGCAACACCTAACTGCTCAAATAGTTCATTCGCTTCTTTCTGACGATTCTCATGTTTGACTTTATCCACTAATATCAATTGCTTTTTGACCGATAAAAATGGAACCAAATTAGACGCTTGTAAAATAAATCCGATTTCCTTAAAACGTAATTTTACCCGCTGATTCTCAGGTTGAGCACTAAATTCTTGCCCATTGATCAAAACAGACCCTTTACTAGGTGTTTGTAAGCCACCTGCAATGGTCAAGAAAGTACTTTTTCCTGAACCAGAAGGACCGATAATCGCAACAAATTCGCCTTTATCTACACTGACATTGGTTTTTTTCAGTGCGTGGACGATTTGATCACCATCTTTGAAATTCTTTTCGACATCTTTAAATTCGATTGCTTTCATTTTTTTCATCTCCTAACCAATTGCCTTCAACGGATCGATTTTTACAATTGCTCGTACCGAAAACAGCGCACCTAAAATGGCGACCACTAACATCAAAACACTGATAACTACGAAAAATAACCAATTACTTTGAAAAGGTACGGTATCTGGTAATAGGAACGAGGTCCCCACTGTTCCCAACAAACCAAGACCGATCCCAAAGAATGAGAGTAAGAAAGTTTGGGCCACTACTGAGCGAGCGATAAACCCTCCTGTCATTCCTTGCGCCTTCAAAACACCAAAAATATTGATTTTTTGCATGGTCAACACATAAATGAAAATTCCGATTACAATCGCTGCAATCACGATCAAAAAGCCGATCATAAAACCAAAAGTGAGTACTTGCGCACTATAGCCAGGTAATTCATTGATAAATTTAGAAATGCTGATTTTTTCAAGATCATTTGGTAAATCATCTATCTGTCCTCTAACAACCACCGCGTTGATTCGAGCATTCTCACTTGTATCTGTTTTTTCAAAACGAATTTCTTGGTAAGCATCAAGAGTTGTATATAAAACTGGCGATACATTGAACTTCGCATTTTCGGTAAATCCAGTTAATCGAAAGGTTTTGTCACTACCAGAAAGTTTAACTGTATCGCCAATTCCTAGACCATACTCTTCTTTTAAGCTAATATCACCCACTGCTTCATCGTTCCCAACAAAGGCCTTACCTTCAACAATATTAGGCATGATAAATTGATCTGGATCAATACCAAAAAAACTCACATTGATTTTTCCTGCCTCATCGTTGTCTTTACTGGTTACGACCCCTGGTGTTTGTGCTAAGTAAGCCACCTTATCCCCTTTTACTTCTTGCGCTGTCTTTTTCGTGATCATTGACATCCCTAGGTTCGTATTGGCATCTTTTGACAGTACAATATAGTCTGCCTCCCACTTATCGACAGCCGTTCGGTTATCTTGTGCCAGTCCATACGCTAAACCGGTTAAAAAAAAGACCAAATATGCAATTAAAAACATCACCCCAGCAACCAACGCATAGCGTAATTTTGAATGTATGATTTCATTTAATGCTAAAAACATCTAACTCCTCCTTTAAAAGTTTATCAAACAATAATACAAGTTTATCACTTGATAAATTTTTAGAGGAATAATCTGCTCACAAAAAAACGGTAAGGCTAAATAAGTTTGCCTTACCGTTTGATTATCGCTATAAAACTGGTTAATATCTTGTTGAAATATTCTTTCCTAAAACAAGCACAGTCGTTCAAAAATGCTATCCAAAATCACTATCTGTTCCTGCTGTTTTGCTACTTAATCCCTATTGATAAACCGATTTTTTGTCTTAACACATGAAACGATTTTCTCTCAATTTTGCGTTTTTGATGTCTTCAACAGTTTGAGTTCCAGCTAATTGCATGACCATTTCAAGTTCTGTTTTGAAAAAATCAAATACTTGTTTGATTCCTGTACTTCCACCTAAAGAAAGTCCATAAATGGCTGGTCTACCAATGGCAACTAAATCAGCTCCTGAAGCAATCGCTTTAAAGACATGTTGCCCTCGTCTAACACCGCTATCAAATACGATCGGTACACGTTTATCCACAGCTTCAGCTACATAGCGTAATGAATCAAAAGAAGCTGGACCCCCATCTAACTGTCTACCACCATGATTGGAGACCCAAATCCCTTGTGCACCAGCATCAAGAGAACGATACACATCATCTTCTGATTGCACCCCTTTGACATAAACTGGCAACTCTGAATGGGTCGTAATAAATTCGATATCTTTTGGACTTAATTTTTGTTTAGACGATTTATAGACTGCATCCATCGTTTGACCGACTCCCGATTGGTAAGCTTGAACGATTGGCATAGGCAACGGAAAAGTAAAACCATTTCGCCGATCTGTTTCACGATTTCCGCCAACTGTTGCATCAGCTGTTAAAACAACCGCCTTTGCTCCGTTTCTTTTTGCCATCTCCAAGATATCCAAGTTGATCCCATCGTCCTTACTCATATAAAACTGAAACCATTGAGGAGCTTCAGGACCACCAGCTGCTCTAATTTCTTCCAAGGTACAAGAAGCGTAAGAACTAGCTGTATAGATCGTTCCAAATTCTGATACTCCTTTAGCCGAAGCTTTTTCAGCTTGTTCATGGGCTAATCCATGCGCTGCTACTGGTGCCATAATGATTGGTGCGGCTAATGTTTCATCAGAAAAATAGGTCGTTGTATCAGGTAATTCCACATCTTTCAAAACATGAGGGATAACCAATTGATGATTAAAGGCTTTTTGATTTTCTCGATAAGTAAACAAATCCCCTGCACCACTACTGATATAGCCATATCCACCACTAGGGATTACTTGAGTAGCTGCTAATTCCAGATCTTCCATATTGATGAAATCAATCATCCCTTCATGTGTACCAGCTTGATAAACTTTTTCCATAATAAAGCCTTCTTTCTCTCGAATTAAGAACCATGAATTTTATGATAGCGTTTGCATTATTATCGTACCTCTCAAAAATGATACAGGCAAATAATCTGTTTGAACTCTAGCAGTAAAGTAGTAGTAAAATAATAGAGAGATTTTCTAGAAAAGCTTCAATATTATGGTTGAAAAGAAGAGACTAAGCCAAAACCTGCCTCAGCCTCTTCTAGTATCTCTAAAAACAGGCTTACTTCTATCCTCTGGAAATCGCCCTAGAAGAAAAAGGTATAGATTGTCAGAGGGAACTCCTGCTTCATTTGCGATGCTTATTTTTCTGGAATATAAGCTTCTCCTTGAGCGAATAGCACTGCTTCTCCACCAATCATGATCCTCTCCCCTCGTAACTCACAATCAAGGTAGCCACCTCTTGGTGAAAGCTGATGGGCAATCATTTTTTTCTTACTTAATTTATTTGCCCAATAAGGAATAAGATTGGAATGAGCAGAACCGCAAACGGGATCTTCATTGATCGTTAATTTCGGGAAAAATGTACGAGAAACAAAATCTTCCTTCTGACCACGTGCGGTTACGATCACGCCAACGCCCAAATCAAAATTTTTAATAGCTGAAAAGTTTGGTTGCAACTGTTTTACGGTTTCTTCATCTGTCAGTTCAAAAAATAAATCTCGCGCTAAATAAGCAGCTTTGATTTTTGCACCGATCGCTTTTTCGTATTCAGGTAAAATTGCTACTTTTTTAGGCATGATACTTGGAAAATCCATATAGTAAGTTTCTTGTTGTTTTGTCACAAGAAGTTCGCCACTTTGACTAGTAAATTTGATTGTTTCTTCCTCTACCCCATAATAATTGAACAAAACAAACGCTGTTGCTAAAGTAGCATGTCCACATAAGTCGATTTCACGATCCGGAGTAAACCAACGTAACTCATAGTGTTCCTCCTTTTTGACAGTAAATGCTGTTTCAGATAAGTTATTCTCAATAGCAATTTTTTGCATCACCGTATCTGGTAACCACTTCTCTAAAACGTAGACTGCTGCTGGATTCCCTTTAAACACTTCTTGTGTGAATGCATCAACAACATAATAACTTAACTTCATTTTATTCAGACTCCTTAACTTTTTGATAAATATATTCTGCACAACATAGATCTTCAATCGCTAAGCCAACGGCATCAAAAATCGTGATTGTTTCTTGTTGGTCTTTTAATAATCTTTTTCCTGAAACCAATTCACTTAACGAGCCTGAGATCGCTGATTCTGATAATTCTCCTTCAGCAATCGGAATCAGTAGATCGCCACTTTCTTTCATTGCAGCTTCATAATCATCGACATAGATGGCACTGCTTTTCATCAACTCACTAGTGATTTCACGTGTATCTGGTGTAAACGTACCAATAGCATTGATATGCGCACCAGGAGTAAGCCATTCTTTTTTCAAAAACGCCTCTTTACTAGGTGTTAGTGTACAAATGATCTCAGCTTGTTCCACTGTTTCTGCGAGTGTTTCTCCACTTGAAAATTCAATTTCCGGGTATGCTGTTTGCATTTCCTCAATAAATTGTTGACTTCTTTCTTTACTCAAGTCATAGACAGATACTTTATTGATTGAACGTATAGCACAGATCGCATTCAAATGCGAGCTTGCTTGTTGTCCAGCCCCGATTAAAGCTAATGATGCCGCTTCTTTTTTCGCCAATATATCAGTGGCTAAAGCGGAAACTGCAGCGGTACGAATCCAAGTGACTGCATTCGCGTTGATTAGCGCTACAGGTACACCGTTTTTAGAATCAAATAATAGAATTTCCCCCAAATGTGAAGATAGTCCTTGTAAATGATTATCAGGAAATGCAGTAATGATTTTTGCACCAAAATAACGATCTTTACCAAGATAAGCAGGCATCATCGCAAAAACATTTTTGTTTTTACCATCTGGCAAAATCTCTACCATACGTGTATTTTGACTAATTTTTCCTTCGCCATAATCGCTAAAACACTGACGCATTACTTCAATTGCCTCTTGAAAATCTAATCGTGATACTGCTTCTTCAAAATCGGTTTTTCTCATAAAAATCCCCCCCTCACGTCCATATATTATCATTGAATTATATACATTCAATAGTATAATTGTATGGAATACAATTTTAGAGGTGAATAAAATGCCCATAAATTCTTATGAAGATTATCCGATCACTTGGCGACCTGATAAAACAAAATTAACACGCCCCATCTATAAATCTCTGATCCAACAGCTAGAAGAAGATATTCTTACAAGTAAGTTACAAAAAAATACCCAACTTCCTTCTCAGAGAGAATTAGCCGACTATTTAGATATCAATTTTACAACTGTCGGTCAGGCCTATAAATATGGTATTGAGAAAGGTCTCTTGTACACCAATATTGGAAGTGGTACGTTCGTTTCCCCTAATGCTTTTACTTCAATCACGATTTCAACTAATCAAGTAGCTGAGCATGTGATTGATTTTGGATTAGTTAGTTCTTTTGAAGACTGCAACCATCTTGTCCTGCCTTTTATCCATTCAGTCAGTCTCAACCCCAATATCGTGGGTTTATTGAATTATCGTGACCCTATGGGAACCAATTTTCAATTAAAGACGGCAGTCGAGTGGTTACAGACTCAAGGGGTTCAAACAACGATTCATCATACCGCAATCGTTTCTGGTGTTCAAAATGGTCTTGCTGTGACACTTGCCGCCTTTTTTTCTCCTGGAGATCGAATCGCTATTGATCGATATACCTATTCCAATTTTATTGAGTTAGCGCATTTGTATCACTTAGAAGTAGTTCCGATCGATTTCGACCAAGAAGGAATGAAACCTGAATTATTGCTACAAGAGTGTCATAAAAAGAAAATAAAAGGGATTTATCTGATGCCTTCTTGTAATAACCCCATTGGTTTTCAACTGTCTCTCCAACGGCGTAATGAATTGAAAGCTATTATTTCCAAAGAAAAGTTATTAGTTATTGAAGACGATATTCATTCTTTCTTAACAACCCATTTTCAACAACAAGTTTTGCCACCGTTTCAACAGCTGCTACCTGACCAAACCATTTACTTGTCAGGAATGACCAAATTCATTTGTTCAGGTCTTCGTGTAGCCTATCTTGTATTCCCAGAACGTTTAAGAGAACGAATTGAACGTGCAATCTTTAATATAAACGTCAAAACATCTGGTTTAGATGCAGAAATCATCACTCAAATCTTGCACTCACCAGAAACAGTTCAGAAAATCTTAACAACAAAATTAAAACGAACAGCCGAAGCAAATGACTGCTTTGATGCGTATTTTGATTTACCTCGTCCTTCGAATCCTTATCCTTATTATCGAAATATTCCGATCCGAGCCGATATTTCTCCCTTAGATGTAGAACAACATTTTTTGAACAAAGGGATAAGAATCTATCACTCGAATCGCTTCACTAGTCAACAACAAGCTGATCCTTTTATCCGAATCGCCTTATCATCCAATCATTTGGAAATTTTAAAGAAAGGATTACGGATCATTAAAGAAGAAATCGATGCTTATTTATGATTTTTTAGTTTCTATTCTTAGGTATACTCAAAAAATCATTCAATCACTGGCAAACAAAAGAAGATCCATCACTCCCTTGATTTAGAACGTCTTCTCTTGCTATTGCGGTTCATCATTGAATCGATCATTTACTCGTAGTAAAAAAGTTTAGCACAACTTCATGCTCAACTTTTTTACTTCCTTAAGTAAGCCATTCGAATTGATTCGCCGTTCTTTCGATCACTTGGATAGCTGTCTTGACCCATGTTCCTTTAGAAACGTGACTTAAATGACTTGCATAACTTGTAGTCAGCTGTTTCAACGTTTGTTTCTTCTGTTGAAGCGTTAGCTTAGTTAACTTTTTTCTATTTTGCGATGTGGCATGACTTGGTGTTGCAACAATAAGCCGAATGAGTTGTTTTTCCAATGTTTTTTGTAATTCTTCAAACATGTTTTTCTCCCGTTTCGTTTTTATTAGTTGTTAGATTCTTTCTCTAAAGTGGAATACTTCTCTACTAATGGACATTTAATGCGACATTCGATCATTCTTTTCTCTCTGCGAAAAATCACTTCTGCCTCTTCTTTGCTATCATTTAACAAACGATAGAACTGTTTTCTGTGGGGGGAAACATCAAAAAACGAAAAATCATGGAATTGGTTTGCTACTTGATCTAAGTAATAATCAAATTTACTTTTTTCTTTCTTTAGTTGGTCGAGTTGATTTTCTAATTGTTTTTTTTCTGAATATAACTGTTTTTCCATAGGTTGAGACTGTCCTTCACCTTTTTTTCCATAACCCCTCCATTTTATGAAAGATATTGGGACAATGTTTTATCTGTCCTCACCTGTTCTTCAACGGTGGTTACTATCTGTTTCAGCAGCGTATCTAATTCATATTGGACCTTTTGCAATAGGGTTAGTTGTTGTTCATAGGTAGCCACTGGTTGACGGACTAGTGTGTACTCTGTCACCTGATTTTCTGCCAGAATAGTCATTTTTTCGGTATCATTCAAATGTTCACCCCAGCGGTTCGTATCCCGTTTCGTTTGGCTCCAAAGAAGATTAGCCTGTTCAATCTCCTTGTTTAGCCACTTGACCACTGTGTCTATCTCAGATTGAATCGCTTGTTTGTATCCCAAGGTAATCGTTCTCGCTTGCATCGCATCTAAAAAAATCTCTTGTGAAGAAGAAATTCCTTTATCGCTGTGACGAATTTGATGATGAATCTCAGCGAGCCGATCCAACTCTTTGCTTGTTTGATGTTTTGCTAATTGGATAATCCCTTTAGACTGTGTCACTAGATTCCCATCTTGATCAAATAAATAACCGCCCAACATATGCTGTTTGCCCAACTTCACTTTTTTAGATGTTACTTCAATTACTGTGCCCACTTGTTTTTTTGTCAGTGAATACCCGATTGGTACTAAATCTCTTGTGTCAATAAAGTTGAAAATCTTTGCTTCATTCGTTAATTTATCTGCCGCTGCTTGTTGTCTGGGATTTAAAATACTGTAAATGTTGGGGCCTTGGTAGAGATATACCCCCTCTAGCCGATCATGAAAAGCAGTCGGCAAATCTGAAATAGCATATTGTCCATTCATTGAACCTAAAGAATGGCCGTATACTGAAACTTTGGCATTGGGATACATTTGCATGGTTTCTTGTAATGTATGAGCAGCAGACTTTAATTGCGGCATCGCAGTTGCTCCTCCTGCATTGATCACTTGGACAGCCGTAGGAAGATTATTTACTCCCCAATCTCGCCATACATCTCCAGGATTTACCAGTATTTTATTGATCCCTATCGAGCCTTGATAAAGGATAGTTATCTGTTTCACTTCTTTTGGCTTTTGCACTTTTGGATTTCCGTCGGTAATGATAAAACTTTTTTCTCCACTTTTTTTGTTATCTATTATCTTTGATACATAACCATATGTTTGACGATTCACTGAAATTTTTTTGTTCACTTCGAGATTCATATAGCTTTGGCTTATCATTTTTATTCTCTCTTCATCAGTCATACTCATAACTGATCCGCTCTCTCAATCAGCCTATCTAGTTTTTCTGAGAGAACTAATCCATCATTCACTAATTGGTTCCTGCGCTCATTGACTACCAATCCTAATGTTAACTCTTCATCTTGATTAATGATCAATTCAACGTTGATTCCTCCTAAACGATTAGGTTCAATACTTTCGTAATCAATTTCATACGAATGGACGATTCCTTCAGCTGCTAATGCTTTGGGATCTAACCGTTTTAACTCAGATTCGATCAGTTGCGCTACTCGGTCACTCTTAATCATATTGACCATTTCTTCATTAAGCTGCTTTTGTTTCATGTACACAATCCCTCCGATTATGATTACTGCTATCCCTAAAATTTTCATTAAACGATACAACATGTTTTGTTTTTTCATAAATCCTCTTCCTGTTTTCTATCTATTTGACCAACACGTTCGTCATTCTCTTTTCATAATAGAGATACGCAAGTACTTGAAGATTTTTGTCAGATAAACCCAATTTTTTTGTTGATCTGGTTTCTTTTACGATTCATGCTTTTGGTTTGATGAATTAGCCGAGTACACTCGTGACTTTCATCATGGGTAGTTCCTGCTCAATTAGAAGAATGTAAACAAAAAAACATAGATTTGGAACAAACGTTGTTCCAGATCTATGTTTTTCTTATCGATTAAAGTAAGGAAAAAATTATTGTCTTCGTTCCTTAAGAAAATAGTTGCATCAAAAATCCTGAAATGATCAAGACGATTGCACCGCCTAAACGATTTCCCATTTGCGCAAAAGCAATTAGTTCCATTCGATTAGCCGCAGATAATACTGCTACGTTCCCTGTACCACCCATTGAGTTGTTACACAATCCAGCTGTAATGGTTGATTCAACTGGGTACAAACCGAATAAACGTCCCACGAATCCTGAAGTGAGCGAGATTGCTACAACACTTGTCAAACATAAAACAACGAATTGCCAAGTTAACGCTGAAGCTAAGACATTTAGATTCAATAGCGCAATCCCTATTCCTGCAAGGACAGCTGCTGTTAAATTCTTAACGATCAGATTATTGAACATAATTGCTGCATCCTCATAATAATCAGGTAAGAGATTTGTAATTTTACAAATCACGACAATGATAATCATGAACGCATACGCATGGATTTTTGGCACAAAGTAGTTGCCGATTTGTCCTAAAATAAAGAATGTCAATGACACCATTAGACCTACACCTAATTGAGGGATCGATGGTTTCACATTCCGTGGTTTACCGTCACCAAGATCGCCTTTTGCCATAAGTTTGCCTTCACCATTCAATTTAGGCATTGATTTTCCTGCACGAGCAACCAAAGCTGCTCCAATGATGGCTAAGACATTAGTCATTGCTGTAGCTGGGAGTAATTGAGAAATAATAGAGGAAGCATTCGTTCCTAAGACGTTCGCATAAATCGTAGATAATGGAACTGCGCCAGCTCCAACTCCTCCAGCCATTGCTGGTAAAGAGATATACAGTACGGAACGTCCAAACCCATTACCAATTAACATTCCAACTAGACCAACAGCAAAAAACGAGACAATCATTGAAATAAGTGCTACTGGAATGAAACGTACCGATGCTTTCATTAGTAAATTACGGTTCATCCCTAAAATACTCCCAGTGATTAAAGCTGCGATATAAAAATCTAAGAAACCCATGTTACTTACAAAATTTTCAGTAGCTTTCACCACGTATTCTGGTAATATACCAAAAGTCGCAATTGCAGCTGAGGCAAAGATCGCAAATACGGAACCTCCACCTAGATAACTTCTAACGATTGGGATTTTTGTACCAATAAAATGAAATAAATTCCCGAATATCACTAGAACAGCGATCGGACCAATCATATTCGTTGGTAATTTTCCAAGTGCCATTGCAACGATCAGGACTAATACCATAACAAAATAGATAGGAAGACTTACTCCAGTAATCTTAGTTGTCCAAAATCCTTCTTTTGTTTTTTCTTCAACTTTTGTAGTTGATTCTTCTCTTTGTGTCATTCATACAGATCCTTTCTGAATAAAAAAGCACGGTGAAAGGCTGAGGTACGTTGAAAAATAGTTCAATATCTGATTTTTGTAGCTTCTCCATCAGGTGATTCCCATTTTTCACCTCGTTGCATCTAATCAGCTGCTTTTCTTTCACCGATTAACGTACTCTGTGTATGATTGTGCTCAACTAATCCTTCATTCACTTTGTTTTAAAAATTTAGTCAAGTTTATTTGTCTAACTCTTGGTATTCTGGTACCCATTTAGCAGATTCCACTGCTGCTTTGATATCAGTGATTTCTTCACGATTCAATTTTTGAGAAACAACAGATTTCGCTACTGTTTCTGCAATTGTTTGAGAAAATTCAGTGATCTTCGCAACTGGAGGTAAAATTGCTGCGCCTGGTTGTGTAACATCAACGATTCCACCTAATGCACGACTTGCTTGAGAAATGATCTCAGCATTCACACGTGTAGCCGTTGAAGCAATCAAACCAAGTCCTAACCCTGGATACATCAACGCATTGTTTGCTTGTCCGATTTGATAAGTTACTCCTTGGTATTCCACGTCTGCTGCCGGAATCCCAGTTCCTACTAATGCTTTCCCATCAGTCCATTCAATTAAATCTTTGGCTTTCGCTTCCGCTAATTTCGTTGGATTAGACAATGGCATGATGATTGGACGTGGTGTATGGCTTGCCATTTCCTTAACGATTTCTTCCGTAAACGCACCTGGTTGAGTCGATGTCCCAATCATGATTGTTGGATGAATTTCTTTTACGACCGCTTCTAAAGTTGTTAGTTCAGCAGAATTAGTAAATTCAGATCGTTTTCGAGCAAAAGGAATTTGTCCTGGAGTTAAACCTTCTGTATCTTCAAATAATAACCCTTGTTTGTCTACTTGATAAAAGTGTTTTCGAGCTTCTTCTTCTGATACACCTTGACGAATCATTTCGTCTAATAGAATATTGGCAATACCTACGCCCGCAGTACCGGCTCCAAAAGTCAAAATAGTTTGGTCTTTCAATGATTCTCCAGAAATATTCAGTCCACCTAGTACACCAGCAAGAACAACAATCCCTGTTCCTTGGATATCATCATTGAAAGTAGTGATTTTATCTTCATATTTTTCTAAGATCGTTGCAGCATTTCCTCGTCCAAAATCTTCCCAATGTAGTAATAGTTCTGGGAAAAGATCCGTTGCTGCATCAACGAATTGATCGATAAATTCATAATATTTTTGTCCTGTCACACGACGATGGCGATTTCCTAAATACAATGGATTATTTAGTAATTCTTCATTATTTGTTCCTGCATCGATTGATACAGGTAATACTTGGGCAGGGTTGATTCCAGCAGCTGCTGTATAAACCATCAATTTACCGATCGCAATATCTACACCATTGACTCCCCAGTCACCCATACCTAAGATTCCTTCTGCATCAGTCACCACGATCAAGCGAATGTCTCGACCGTCCGCAGCATTTTGTAAACTTGCTTTGATATTTTCTGGTTCATCAATTGAAAGAAACGCAGCATCTTGCGGTTTTAAGAAAATTTCATTGTATTGTTCGATTGAATCCGCAACGACTGGATCATAAACAACTGGCATAAACTCAACTAAATGTTGTCCCATTAATTTATAGAAAAGTGTCCGGTTTGTATTGAATAAATTCATTAAGAAGATTCGTTTTTCAAGATCACTTTGTTTACTCAAATATTGTCCGTATGCTTGAATCGATTGTTCCTCTAACGTTTGGACTGTGCTTGGTAACATACCTGTAATCCCATATTTCGCACGTTCTTCTTTCGTAAAAGCTGTTCCTTTATTTAAAAATGGATTATTTAATAAGTTTAATCCTGTCAACATAGCTAATTCCTCCTAGGTTTTAGTAACAAGGGAAGTATAGGCGTGAGAAAAGAATATAGTCAAAACTAATACCTACCATAAATTTTATTTATATGTCACTTTTCCTTATAAACTATATTTTTATGAGCATTGCATTTGTATGACACTCTCGTTGAATACAATGACTCGCTTTCTGGCTCCATGACCAAATGAAGGAACGACCAACTACCGCGATTCACTTTCTTATTGTGTTGGTTAAAAAAATAAGATAAGATGAGAAAAATCTTTTGATTGGGGAAAACAAATGAAAGCATCTATCACAAGACAGCTACAACCTGATACCAAGCAAACGATCCGTGAATTGAAAGAACAGATCGAACAGCAGCGTCACTGCCAGTTTAAACTAGCTCCTGATTTTGCTGAACAAACGAACGACCAGATCCGCCATGTCCTTTGTTTTAAAGAAGAGACACTTATTGCCTATGCTTTTTTAAGTTTTTATGATGAGAGCGAACTAGAAGTGACAATGATCGTGCATGAAAATTTGGCTTGTTTACAACAACTACTTGATGAAATAATGCGATTCGCTCAAACCATCGGTCGAACAACGATTCTTTACATCACTGATCCACGTGACCTTTTTTTGAAAAATTACTTTGAGTCGAAAAAAGAATTGAACAAACAGTTTACTGAGTATCGGTTGATTCTTCAGCCAAACAAATTTAAACAGCTAGATTCTCCTTATCGACCACAAAAAGCTACTCTAAAGGAATCTTCCCTAATTGCCCAACTCCAATTAGGAGAAATTGGGGCAACGGTTCCTCCATTGTCATCTGAAGATTTAGAGAAAACAGTTGTTTTTCATAAAGAAAATCAACTGATTGCTTGTGCCCGAATCGAAGAGGATCTATCTTCCTATGGTATCTACGGCTTAGTCGTAGCACCGGATTTTCGTGGTCAAGGATTAGGTAAACTTTGCTTGAACCGTTTGATCCAAGAATTATTAATCAAAGAAGAAAAAGAAATTTATTTAGAAGTCGATGAAACCAATCAAATTGCATATGATTTATATGTAAACATGGGCTTTGAAAAGAAAAGTACATTTGATTACTATGTTTGCCAACTGACTAAATATTGAAAGCTGTCACTCCAAAATATCACTAGAAATAAAACAGTTTTTCAGTTAAGGAATGCTCTATATAGAATGGCTTTATACGTTTTGATGTTGGTGAAGTTCACCAACATTTTTTATAGGCTCTCCCTCAATAATATCTGACAAGGAACCAAGATTCACTAACTCTTCAGCTAATCGTATTACCCCTTCCTTGTGTTCTTTATTTGACCAACTATACGAAATATACACCTTTTTTGTTTTAATATTTTCCAATAGTATTTTCCCTTATGAATATGTAATTAATACTATATATGTAGCAAAACTTACTCTTTCTATACCTAATGTAGATTATCTATAGTTGTCCCCCGAATCATCTATAAAATAAAACGTCTATTTAAAGCGTGCCCTAAATAGACACTATATAATCATTGAAAAATCTAGTTGTAACTTTTCTTTATACATGGCAAAAATTTTTCTTAGTATTTGTCACACCAAATTTTGAATAAAATTTTGTAGCGCAATGTTATATAGAGAAATGATTCCCATAGAGCCACGTGTCAACATTACAAATGTGGCACCCACTAAAAAGGAAAGACAAAAAGGGACAAAAATTCAAGATTTTTGCCCCCGTCTGCTGATCCTATTTTATCAGTCAGCATGTTTTATAAATTAAGGTAAGTACTTATCTATATCATGAAAGTACGATTATCAAGAGTAACACGATCACTGTTACTACTAAATCGATAGTGTTTTCCATCCATAAGGGAAGTAATAGTCCTTTTTGATGAGACATAAAAGAATTTTTACTTTTTTTGGAAACAGCAAAATGTAATGTTTTACAGCTAAAAATAGACTTAATATTAAGAGCAGAAATTCACAGGTTTTTATAAGCACTCTAGTTTTCATAACTGGTCTCCTTGAATTTCTATTTAAAATAATTGGGGATTTTCTTAGCTCTTATTTTAAAACGACTCATTCAATTTCCTTGTTTAAGATAGCTTGCTATTTTTCCGGTGCAATGTAGGGAACAATCGGTACTGTTACACCAACAGAACTGCCTCTAACAAAGGGTTTGTCTTTTAGTTCTGCTAAATTCTTTGCTTGTCCTGTAATCATTACTCCTAAGACTTCTAGGTCATCTACTTTCTTATTTTCGTTTTCCTTTAGAAAATTTACCATTGCTTTATTATTCACAGAAGAAACGTGTGATTCAAATGAGCTGAAAAAATAATCTTTATCTGCTTCTGCATCAATCAGCTGATTCTTTTCATCAAAATTTAACTGAAAACCATACGTTGGCATACCGGAACGTCCTTTGCTTTCGTCTCTCTCTTCAGAAAATAAATACAACCAGACAACATTGACATTTTCCGGAAACATTTTTTTCACTTCACTATAGCGATAGGGCCGATCAAAGGAAATCGCTACTTCTGCAAGTAAATCATCCGTGCTTTTTAAATCCGCTAATTCATTTTTCACCCCACCATAATAGTTTGCAATCGTCGGATTGTAGAATGTGGCGACTTTTTGTTTGGTTTGACGATTATATTCATATGAATTTTTAAGGGAATGATACCAAGATGTCATCCGTTCATTATTGTCCACTTCGTTGCCAAAAACATTGTACTTATTATGTAAACTACTCCAGGGTACAATGTAGCCATCAATGTTTTTCGATTGGTTAGTTACGACCTCCCCGCCCAAAATTGAGCTGTTAGCAATCACTTGTGAGTCAATTTGTGTATTTGGTGACGCAATTGTTTGATAAGCAAATAACGACTGATCTAGCTCATGATAATTTTTCGTAGCGACTTTATCTAATATAAAAACCAAGATACCCGACATCGTAAGAAAAATTATGATTGAAACACAACTGACCATTATTATCTGCTTTCTTTTGGCTTTTTTGATACTCCTATTCAAATCCATCACTCATCCTCCCAGTTTGCCTTTAATTTTTTTCGTGCTCTGTATAATTGCTTTTTCACGGTTTCTACTTTTTGATTTAACATACTCGCGATGTCCTCATACGATAGTCGATAATAATACTTAAAAATCAGTAATTCTTGTTCTTGCCTTTTTAGCGAGTCGATAATCATCCATAAATTTTCTGATTCATTAGTTCCATTCGACTGCGAGTCAACATAGCGAAAAATAAGCTCTTTTTCACGCTTCTTTTTCCTGAATAGATCAATATAGTTATTGAAAGAAACTCTAAAAAACCAAGGACGTAAATTATCCTGTGTCATATAGATAAGAGAAGAAAATATAGTATCATAGGTTTTAGAAACAGCATCTTCTGCGTCTTCCAACGTACTCCCCTTTTCTATTAGCACTCTGATTACTTCTTGCCCTAATAAAAGTAATACTTCTTCAAATGTTCCCTCCTGTTTCATTTCATTTTCTCCTTTCATCTATACAACGCTTGAACATCTGAAAAAGTGGACAAGAATATTCACTTTATCTGTCATTTCATTCTTAGAAACAATGACAAGTCACATACTTCATCACAAAGAACCTCTTATTATTATATCGTACCCTACGAAGGGTTTTATATTCCTATCTAGAAATCAGATATTTTCTGCATACTTTATTCTTGATCATTCCTTAAAACAAAATACACTTAACTATTTTGACTCTATTATTTATGTGGCTGATGAAACCGAGTTGATTGTTCAGACTCAGATTTGATTTTACTCCACCCATCAGTCCTTCTTGACAAAGAGCCGATTTTTAATAACCTTGGCCAAAGCAAAACACAAAAAAGCTGAACCCTTATCTATCAAGGGTTCAGCCGTCATTTTAAGACTATTCTTCTTCTTCAGCCATGAACGTGTTGAATACTTCTTCAATCATGTCCCATTCTGCATCAGTTTCGATTTGTTCTAGTTCGCCTTCTGTACCATCTTCATTTTCGACATAAGCATAGGCTTGCAACTCAACATCTTCATCTTCTGGTACACCAGCTGGATAAAGCAATACGTAGTTACGGCCAAATTCTTCTTGTCCATCAACTGTTAATAAGATTTCATATAATGTTTCGTTTCCTTGATCATCTACTAAGGTGATATGCTCGTGCCCTTCGTGATCGTGGTCATGTGTGTGGTTATGTTCTGTCATAAGTCTCCCTCTTTTCATTGAAATTAAAATAATTTTTTTCCTGAACCGTCTAAATAATTTTGTAAAATCATGACAGCAGCTAATTTATCAATCACTTTTTTTCTTTTAGCTCTTGATGTATTGGCTTGCTCAACTAACATTCGTTCAGCTTGAACTGTGGTTAGTCGTTCATCTTGATATTCAACTGGTAACGAGAATAATTCTTTAATTTTTTCTCCATAAGCCATTGAGCTTTCTGCTCTTGGTCCAATTGTATTATTCATATTTTTAGGTAAGCCTACGACAAATCGGTCTACTTCATATTGATCGACTAGTTCTTTCAAACGGTCAAAGCCAAACTCTTCCGCCTCTTCATCAATACGAATGATCTCTACTCCTTGAGCGGTCCAACCAAATGGATCGCTAACAGCAATACCAACTGTTTTTGAGCCCACATCTAAGCCCATTACTCTCATATACTTACCCCATGGTTTGTTAGATAATCTTTAACAATTACTTCCATGATTTCATCGCGTTCGTGACGACGTATCAAGTTTCTTGCATCACGATAACGAGGAATGTAGGCCGGGTCTCCAGAAAGCAAGTAGCCAACAATCTGATTAATTGGATTGTAGCCTTTTTCTTCTAAAGCCCGATAAACGATCGCTAATGTCTCACTTACTTCTTTTTTACGACTATCGTCAAAACCAAAACGTACGGTTTCATCTGTAAAACCCATGATTCTACACCTCTTTCCCGCAAGGTATTCATTTACCTTCTACACTTTTATTTTACTCGAATTACCTTAAAACTACAAATAAATCTTAAAAAACTTCCGGTTAAATTAATAAACAGACTTCTCATTACTTTAACATATTTGTGATCAAATGTTCAGTTACTTGATCGTATCTTAACCAAAGTATACGCTATATTTAAATAAATATAAGCTTTTTCGATAATTCTTCAAAAAGTTCATACTTTTTTCGTATACTATCAAATGTCATTAGCTATTTTTTTCTCGCCTGTCCGGTATCATAGTTGATTTCATAACCCTCTTGAACGTTATAAATAAACACATTAAATTTTATTTTTTTATCTTCAATACTTTCTGCTTCTAATTGCACTCCTCTGGCAACTAATTCATTCCCCTTAAAATGTGGAGTGACACGATAACGAACGTGATGATTGGTTTCTTTGATATAAGCGGCAATATCATTTTCATGGACTAGCATATACGGCGCATTTAATGAACGAGTACCTGTCATCAAATTTTTGATGTTGTTGTTTTGTCCAGTCAATTGATAACCAATCAAATGGCTACGATTATAAAGCCATTGGCCATCGCTTAATTTTTTTTGTTTCCAACCAGTTGGATCAATATACAACGGCTCGCGTTTTTCTTTTGGAAAAAGGTCTTTTCCCAATAACGCATTGGCCGCACCTACACGGTTCAATCGATCAATATTTGAATAGCTTTGCCATGTTCCTTTAGCTAAGCTCAAATCTTCTTCAGTGAAATCTGGGCGATTCTGATTGATCTCAATTTCTTGATGCTTCCCATCATATTCTGGTACGTCTGCTACTTTTGACGCTTGTGGGGTTGAGTCAAATAACCCAGTAATTTGTTGAACGATATCTGAATTTTTTTGTGTTGATAGTCCTAGTGCCCCTGCTAAAACAGCAACAACCACACCCATAATGGCTTTTGTTGATTTTTTCTGCATTTCTTTACTCCTTTTCTAAACAACTATTCTAAACTTTAACATACGTTCCCCTTTTTTAAAATATTTAAACTTATTTTATTCCATTTATTTCTACCTTTAATTCTCTATACTAAGTAAAAATTGATCTCTTCTTAAAAAGAATACGTCATAAAAAATCATTGATCTTAAAACAGTATGTTTTCACTTAATCAAGCAAAAAATGCCTTGTGACTCAAAAACAAAAAACAGTATTGATCAAACAACATGTGATCAATACTGTTTCTCTTCATTCTTATCGTTCGTTTAAGCGGGTGACGGGAATCGAACCCGCGACATCAGCTTGGGAAGCTGGGATTTTACCACTAAACTACACCCGCATCTTACAAAAATCAGTATACGCCTCTTTCTTTTCATACTCAAGTATTTATTTATTTCTCTTTTATTTAGTCATTTGTAGTAAAATAAAAGCAACAAATGAACTATTGGAGAAAATATTATGACAGAAAAAGAGTTGGATTTATTACTTGATACTTGTTTATTAGCTGGCAAAATCATGATGGAAAGCAATGCTGAGATGTACCGAGTAGAAGACACAATGAGCCGAATCGCTCTTGCTTCTGGCAATTATCGCCTAGTCAGCTATGTTACTCAAACGGGTTTGTTTATTGGTCTTGACCGTACGTCAACCATTAGAATGGAACAAATCACCAATCGCTCCATTAATCTGGAAAAAGTTGTCAATGTCAATAATCTTTCTAGAAAATATGTTGCTGGTGAGTTAACTTTGAATGATCTCTACATTGCCTTACAAGCCATTGAAAAAGATCGGTCATTTTTCCCAGTATGGCTTCAAATTTTAAGTGCTGCGGTGATTAGCGGAACGATCATGGTCTTATTTGGTGGAGAAATGAGTGATCTACCAATCACTTTGATGATCGGCGGTATCGGCTATGCGATTTACTTATATAGTTTAAAATTTTTTCGGATCAAATTTTTGTCAGAGTTCTTATCTTCCTTGTTAATTGGTCTTACAGCTATTCTCAGTGTTCGTGTCGGATTAGGTGCCAATCAGGATTTGATCATCATCGGTTGCGTCATGCCCCTTGTTCCTGGAGTACAGATTACAAATGCTATTCGGGATTTACTAGCTGGACACTATGTTTCTGGAGTTTCTCGTGGTACAGAAGCCATGATGACTGCCACAATGATCGGATTTGCGATTGCCTTTATCTTCCAACTTTTTTATTGAGAAAGGAACATGATGATGTGGAATCTATTTATTCAATTTTCTTTTAGCTTTTTAGCCACAGCAGCTTTTGCAATCATCACCAACGTTCCTAGACGTGCCTTGATTTGTTGCGGGCTCTCTGGTGCCTTTGGCTGGATGATCTATTGGATATGTGTGGATTTGGGTGGCACGCCGGCCTTTGGTTCATTACTGGGTTCTTTAGGTGTTGCATTTATCAGTGATCTTTTTTCTAAACGATTAAAAATGCCTGTAACCATCTTTAATATCCCTGGCATGGTACCACTAGTTCCTGGAGGTCTGGCTTATCAAGCAGTGAGGAATCTAGTAACTGGCTCTTATCAGGCAGCTGCGAGTTATACAGTTCAAGCGATCATGATTGCTGGTGCTATTGCTTTAGGACTCGTTTTATCAGAGGTCTTCAACCACAATATCCGAAACTTCAAATTAAAACGAGAAGCCATTTTTTTGAAACGAAAAAAAAGAACAACGAAAAACGTTCATAAATGAAAAAGTAACGGCAAAAATAATCATGCTATGAATAAAAAACCAAAGTATCTAGAAAATAGGCAAGCTACAAGCTATTTTCAAGTACTTTGGTTTTCTTATTGTCACATCAGTTGTTTTTGTCATTAATAATTTTAGTCTTTGCTTTAAAATGACCGATACACATATTGATTTTTGGGCGCCTCGATTTTGGTTAGAGTATTGACCTCTACAACTGGAATGTCCCGTTTGAAGGGTTCATAGTAGTCAGATTGGATGGTGCCTTCTACTTTATACCACTCATCGTTTTTGACATTCGTTCCTTCCGGCATATGTGTCAATAGACCGAATACACCTGAATCAGCAACGCAATGGATGATTCCAAAACGGAATAAGAAATTATCTTCTTTTTCCCCATCTGGCGTTTTATACACAAAGCCTTCATAAGAGATTTTTTTCCCAATAAATTCACTTGGGTAATTATAAATCAATTCCATGACTTCCAAGTAATTCTCATCAGTGATCTTAATAAGTTGTTTGTCATCATATTTTTCTTTTAATTTTTTCATCTGATCCAAATAGTCAGACTTGTTAAAATAAATGCTCGTATCAGGCTTTAAATATTGTGTCTGCATTTCAGGGTCTCCAACCGACTCCTTACTTATTGGAAAATTGAATCCTTTTGCTTCCACAATCGTCGTATCTAAACTGACTGTCGGAAATAAAGTACCGACAATAACAGGTAAAGCCAACAGAACATAAGCGATCACTCGTTGTGAGGGTTTGGTTAACCCGTGATCGTGATCATGATCGTGGTGATGGTGTACTTCTTCATCTACCTGTTTTTTCCCTTTTACTGAATCACTCTTGACCCAAATATACAATTGGACCAATGCAAGTAAAGCAGATAAAATCATCGATAAAATAGCCAAATAACGATAATGAACATTGATGTACTGATCTAATTTCCCAGATACTTGTAAATACATCATTAGCTCAAAATAACCAGATAATATCAAAAATCGTATCATACTGCTCCTCCTAGATAAATAATGTAAAACCAATCACACTAACGGCTATCAAACCAATGAGCATCAAAATAAAGCGACCATTAAAATAGCGTTTCATCATCAAAAGGTTTTTGATATCCACCATTGGTCCAAATACTAAGAATGCCACCACAGGAGCTGTACCAAAAAGGCTGAGTAAGGAGGACCCGATGAACGCATCTGCTTCCGAGCATAGGGACATCGTAAAAGCTAGAAGAAGCATGATAATAATTGCTAGTAGTTTGGTTGAGCCCAGTGTCAACATGACACGAGTTGGCAAGTAAGTTTGCATACTAGCGGCAATCAGACCACCGACAATCAGATACCGACCCGTATCAAAAAATTCATCGATCGAATGTGTAAGGACGTGCGCTGTTTGCTGACTAAGTTGCTTGATTCTCCCAATTTTGACCTCCTCGTGTTCATTGGTACCATGGGTGTGGTCATGATGATGGGTGTGAGGATGGTTATGATCGATTGTTTGTTGGATCTTCGTTTTCAATACACTTTCTTTTTGAAAATAAGCGAGCCAGATACCAATGATCAACGCTACCACAAAGCTTCCAACCATTCGCCAACCGGCCATTTCCCAAGAGTTCCCAAATGCAATAAAAGTAGAAAAAATGACGATTGGATTGATAATAGGTGCTGTTAACATAAATGCAAAAGCGGTATGCACAGGAACTCCTTTTTTGACAAACTGATGAACGATCGGTACGATCCCACATTCACAGGATGGAAAGAAAAATCCTAAAACAGAACCAGTCAAAATGGATAAAAAGCGATTATCTGGTAACCAGCGTTTGACTCGCTCAGGTGTTAAAAAGACTTGTAGTGCCCCAGAGATGAGACAGCCTAATAGAACAAATGGTAAAGCTTCAATAACGATTGATAGAAAAATCGTACTCATCTGCAATACCGAATTTGGTATAAAAGAAAACATTTTTTCGCTCCTTACTATAAACATCATTTGCCAGAATAATATACGCTTTTCGCTAAAAAAAAACAAGGTTACTTCTATTTCTTACCTAACTCTTATCTTTTATTTGATAAAAATAAGACAAGTTAATTGACTTTTTTTCTTATTGTGATTAAATGGGTTCACGAAATCTTTCACAACGTTTATTGTGAAAGGCTGTTTTGATTAGGAAGGACGTTTTTTATATGAAAAAAACCACGAATCTATCAGAAGTACATCAGTCATTAGCACAAGATGAAACGGTAGTTCTTTACTTATCTATGCCAAATTGCAGCGTATGTCATGCTGTTCTTCCTCGTTTGAAGAAATTATTGGATCAGTATGATTTTCCTAGTTTTCATTTAGATGCTGTGGAAACACCTGAAGTAGCTAGCGCCTTTCAAATATTGACTGCTCCTGTTATTTTGATCTACCATAAAAATAAAGAAGTCGAACGACAAGCACGCTTTATCAATTTTGCGAAACTAGAAACGTTGCTGGATCAGTTAAATAACTCTGATGAAACGATCAGCTATGAAGAATTGTTTCAGTAATCGTTGTCTTAACCTATACTATAGCCATATGAAGACAATTAATGCGCGCTAACCTTTAGATAGGATAAAATACCTCTTAGGTTTACTTAGGTTTGCTTAAGTTCCCTTCATCTTACTATGGGCGAAATTTTGGAAATTCGTTCTAGTATTTTTTTCACTATGGTTTATTTAGCTATGTAGTTGACATTACGTAAAAACACCATAGAGGTTGAACTTCATTCAATCTCTATGGTGTTTTAATATTTGAAATCTGCGGGTAACATTGCACCGCACTAATTTCATAGTACTTCTCGCACTCGCTCTAGATTTTGAGATTTCGTGTATATTGATCTGGATTTCTCACTTGCAAACTCTCAACAACTAGCTGATTACGTCGATTCAAGTGTCCTGTAACAGCAATGTTATATTTTCTTTCTTCCATCATCATCAACTTATCCGCAATCTCGACATTTGCAACAATACAATTAAGTGGCTGATGAATGGTTTCCAATGTAAACCGAACAAGCAATGGTTGCGTCTTTATCACTCTGATCTTATCAAGTAAACCTACATATGTTTTCACATTGATCACCTCGATAATCGTTAGAAAAAGTCTCAAATCAGTTAAATTTTCATTGAAATCAAATGGTCATTACCAAGAAAGAAACGTTCTTTCCTATGCAATTCGGACATAACTTTCCTTCAAAAAATATCTTTTTCGATACAACTAGTCCAAGTCGTGAAATTGTCGATATACTTCTTGCTTTTTGAGTCCGTTTTTTACAGCAACAGCTTTAATAGCTGCATTTGTTTTTTCCCCAAGAGCAATCAACTGTTCGACTTGTTCTTTCAATGATCCTTCAATTTGTGTTTGTGGCTCTTCACTTCCAGTATTTCCTTCAACCAATAAACAGCATTCTCCCTTTACAGGGTGTTCTTCAATGTAGTCTAATAACTCTTCAATACTTCCACGTAAATATTCTTCATGGATTTTTGTTAATTCTCGACACAAAACAACTTGACGGTTACCAAAAACAGTCAACATATTCGTTAAAGTTGCACTGATCCGATAAGGAGATTCGTAAAAAATCAATGTAGCTGAGTATTCTTTCAATGTTTCTAACGTTGTTTGTTGTTCTTTTTTCTTTCTTCCTAAAAAACCATAAAATAAAAATGGCTGAGGTAACAAGCCTGAAGCAATCAACGCAGTCATCCCAGCAGTTGGTCCTGGAATAGCGATTACCGGAATCCCCGCTTGGATGCAAGCAAGTACCAGCTCATGTCCTGGATCGCTAATAGAAGGCATCCCAGCATCACTTACCTGTGCAATCGAGCGACCAGACATCAACTCAGCGATCAATTGCGGAATTCGTTCCTTATAGTTGTGTTCATGTAAACTTTTTTGCGGTGTCTGAATCTCAAAATGATTCAGTAATTTTTGGGTATTTCGTGTATCCTCACTGGCGATCAAGTCTACTTCTTGTAATATCCGTACACTACGATAAGTCATATCTTCTAAATTGCCAATCGGAGTCGGTACTAAATAAAGCGAGCCAGTTTCATGATGTCCTTTAAAACTTTTTTGATTAAGCATGATTTATTCTCCTGTGTAAGAGGTCGTGAAAAGCATGGGCTGCTTCAAGAATTAAGAACGAAAAATTGAAAATAGCTTTTCATATTTTTAATTTTTTGAGCTTAATTCCGCAGAAGCAATGCTTTGAACGCCATATAAGAGGTCGTGAACAACACGGCCTCCTTTAAGAATTAAGGGCGAAACATTGAAAAATAGCATTTCTTATTTTTTATTTTCGGACTTAATTCCGTAGAAGTGATACTGTGAGTGCCGTTTATTAATCGCTAAAAATAAGCAATATCAGGCTTGTTTCAAATCTCTTTGTTTACCGTCCGCTTTCTCGATAGATGACTTCTAAACAAAAGGCACAAGGTTCGTCATTCTCACGTCTTGAGCCATAGAGATCATAACAAACATGAAAGCCTTCTTCATAAATCTTTTCTAAGTTCATACGAGATTTTGAAAGTTCTTGTTTCACATTATCTGCTGGTGTTTGTACTTGATTTAATTCCCGTAAATGCTCTCTTAAACGTTGATTTTCCATTTCCAACGTTGTATTTTTTTCAACGATCTCATGTAATGCTTGCTTCATTTCCACCAATTCAGTTAATGTATTTCTTAGCTCTGATTCTAATTGGTTCAAGCCATCATATAATGATCTCTTATCCATTTATCTCACCTACCTGGATGAAGTTTTTCAATTCATCCCATTCATATTCGATTGGATTTTCCCGACCTGTTAATCGAACATTTACTAGTCGATTAAGTAAGTTCAAGCCGACAACTTTCCCTTTACCATCAGGAGTGTTAACCACTGTTCCAAAATCTGGAAGTGCTTTTTTTGCTAATTCATATTCTTCATTTTCATATTGCAAGCAACACATCAAACGTCCACACAACCCAGATATCTTAGTCGGGTTTAAGGACAAATTTTGATTTTTTGCCATTTTGATTGAAACTGGAACAAAATCTCCTAAAAAAGAAGCACAGCATAAAGGCCGTCCACATGGACCAATCCCACCTAGCAATTTTGCTTCATCTCGTACTCCGATTTGTTGAAGTTCAATCCTAGTGCGAAACACGGCAGCTAAGTCTTTGACTAATTCCCGAAAATCAATTCGTCCATCTGCTGTGAATGAAAAAATGAGTTTACTACGATCTAACGTATATTCTACATGAATGATCTTCATTTCTAACCCATGTTTTTTGACTTTTTCTTTCGCAATCAGCCTGGCTTGTTCTGCATCTTCTTTATTTTTTTGTTCTTTTTCGAGTTCTGCTTGTGTCGCTTTATGCAAAATTGAACTGATTTGCTCAGGCAATTCTTCCGGATCAAGTTCTGCTTTAGGAATGGCGACAGTTGCAATATGTAAGTTTTTTTGAGTTTCAACGATTACTTTCTCGTTGTATTCATACGTTAATTGACCAGGTTTAAAATAATAGATAGGACCTGCTTCTTTATAACGGACACCTACTACTTCGACCATTTCCATCCCCCTTGACCCTCATTTTTCCTGCTGTCTCAGCCAGTAATTGTTTGTAAAACAAACTGTTCCGCTACTGCTTGGAAGCTGACATTGCTTCTTAATTTCTGTTCCGCTAATAAAATACGCTCAATCGTCTGATTAATACGTGTTACTTTTCTAAGATTTTCTGCTATTAAAGCTTGTTGTAAAGCTTCTTGATAATAAAACATTAAGATTGATAAACCAGTAAATTGTTGCGATTTTTCTTTAAAAGTCTTTATTAACTTTTTTTGAACATAAATGAATGCTTGTGTATCATTTTTTTGCAAATACACAAACCACTGTTGAATCGAATCCTTAGCATCATTAAACCATTCATTTTGCGATATTTCAACTGCTTTTGTGAAACTGTTCGTCAAGAAAGTCAAAAGTTTCGCTTTTTCTAAAGGAATCTGTGCTTGTTGTAATTTATAAATCAACGCATCTTTAGCCAGCTCCTGAAAATGCAAGATTTGGCAGCGTGATTGAATCGTTGGTAGGATTCGCCCAATCGAATCTGTTTCTAAGATCGCTAGAAAATCGCCTGGTGGTTCTTCTAAAAACTTAAGCAAACTATTTGCTGCACTTGCATTCATCTTTTCTGCTTCTTGAATAAGGAAGACTTTCTTCCGAGATTCATAACCACTACGACTAAATTCGGTTTGCAAACGTCTAATTTGATCGACTTTGATCGTTTGCCCTTCTGGTACGATCGTTAAAACGTCTGGATGTTCTTGGTTTTGGATTCGTTGACAATTATTGCATACTCCACAAGGAAGTTGTTCCTGCAGATTCGTACAAAACAGGTGTTGTGCTAACCAAATCCCCATTTCGTGTTTTCCCGTTCCTTTTTCGCCTTCAAAAAGATAAGCATGAGCGAGGCGCCCATGCTCAAAACTTCGTTGAAGCTGTTGATACACGATAGGTTGCATTTGATCCAGCGTAAATTCTTGATCCATGGCGCCTCCTAAAATTGATGAAATCCTTCAACTGGTAACACAAAGACGGTTGCTCCACCGACTTCAACTTCTACTGGATAAGGAACTCCACCGTCCATAGAGATATCCAACGTGACAGGTGTTGAAACAAATTGTTTTCTTGATTCACAAGTTTTTTTGATGATTTCTAATGCTTCTTCTACACGTTCGTCTTCAATCCCAACAATAAATGTACTGTTGCCAGCTTTCAAAAAGCCACCAGTTGAAGATAATTTTGTTGCACGGATATTGGCATCAATCAATTCATTGGATAAACGATTACTGTCTTTGTCTTGAATAATTGCTAAAATAATTTTCATATACAGTCACCTTCCTAGTTTTCAAAAAATTGTGGGTATTGTTCAACAATGGCTCTGTAACTTATTTGAAGTACCTCTTCAAAGCTCTTTCTTGCATCAATTTTATAAATACGTTCAGGATTCTCTTCAGCTATTTTTAAATACGCATGACGTACTCGTTGATGAAATTCCAATCCTTCTGAATCTAATCGATCGATTTGACCTCTTCGGTTCTCTTTAATGCGATGCAATCCAGTATCTGAATCAATATCGAGATAAAGGGTAAAGTCAGGTGTCGTACCTTCTGTAGCAAATTCATTCAAGCGGGCAATCTCAGAAACACCAATTCTACGTCCCGCCCCTTGATAAGCCAATGAGCTGTCTACAAATCGATCACATAAAACAATGCTTCCTTCTGATAAAGCAGGTAGGACTTTCTCGACCAAATGCTGTCTTCTAGCCGCAGCATATAGCAAAGCTTCTGTCCGTTCATCCATCCGATCATTTTTAGGATCAAGGATAACTGCCCGAATCTCTTCGGCAATCGGGATCCCACCTGGTTCTCTTGTTTGAATGATCTTTGTTTTTGCTACTTTTTTCAAAAGAGGGAATAACTCATTTAGAATACTGGTTTTCCCAGCTCCATCTGGTCCCTCGATCGTAATAAATAGTCCGTTCACATTTTTGCCCCCATCTCTTGCGTTACTTCTTTATTGTAGCCGAAATTCTTTTTTATAGAAAATTTATAACTCGCGTCTGCCTTCTACCGCTTTTAACAGGGTCACTTCATCAGCGTATTCGATATCCGAACCAACGGATAAGCCGTGGGCCAATCGAGTGACTTTGATACCAGCCGGTTTGATCAATCGTGAAAGATACATGGCAGTAGCTTCTCCTTCAGTGGTTGCATTTGTTGCAATGATCACTTCTTTCACTTGATCATCATGTAGGCGTTCAAGTAACGAAGAAATGTTGATATCTTCAGGTCCAGTCCCTTCCATTGGAGAAAGAACCCCATGTAGAACATGATAAAGCCCACGATATTCCCGCATTTTTTCTAACGCCATCACGTCTTTTGGTTCTTCGACAACTAAGATAACCCCCCGATCTCTTGAAGGATCTTTACAAATCTCACATGGGTCTTCTTCTGTGATGTTGCCGCAAACACTACAAAAATGAAGATCTCGTTTGACACTTAACAACGATTTAGCAAATTCATTCACGATTTCATCTTTCATATCGATCGTGTAGAAAGCTAATCTTGTGGCTGTTTTCTGACCGATCCCTGGCAGTCTCATGTAACTATCGATCAATTTAGCAATTGGTTCTGGATATTGCATTTTCATTACCCCTTTAGGAAAAATTAGAAGGGTAACCCCTTAGTGTATTTTCCCATTGTTTTTTCAGATTCTGCATCGATTTTTGTCAAAGCATCATTGACAGCCATCATCAACAGGTCTTGCAACATTTCTGTATCTTCAGGATCCACGACACCTTCACTGATTTGGATGTCTTTCATCCGACGATCACCTGTAAAAATAACTTTCACTAACTCATTGGTTGCTACACCAGTAAATTCTGTTTCGTTCAATTGTTCTTGTGCTTGAACCATCTCTTTTTGCATTTTTTGGACTTGTTTCATCATCCCTTGCATGTTTCCCATTCCGCGCATCATAATTGATCATTCTCCTTTTTTTATTTAATCATCAATGATTGTCACAACATCTGTGCCAAAGATTTCTTCGGCTTTCGTGACGATCGTTTCTTCACTTGGTGCTTGTTGAGGGATCAGTTCGATCTCTTCATCTGAATCTTCCGGAGCAAAAGAATCATCATTACTCCCGTCTTTTGCTTGGACTAAATAGTCTTTGCGGATCGTTGGCCAGCTTTCTCTCGTGATATAGACTGAATCTGGTGCATAGTCTTTGATCATTCGACTTAAATTATTATGGATCGCCAACTGTAATTCTTCGTCGTTAGCAGCTCGTTGACAAACGATCTCGTAATCAAACGCAATGACTAACCCAGTAGGACTAGCTGCAACTGGTTCACTTGCTTTAAGCATCGCTCGTTGTGTCACAGACAAACTCATCAACAAATCGTCCCAGACTTCTTTGACTTCATTCAAATGCTTTCTGGTCGCTTCTCTTAGAACCTGATACACTCGTTCAGTTGGTATCCGATACGTACTTGCTTGTTTCTTTTGAACAGGCGCTTGTGTTTGCTTGGCAGTAGTTGAAGGGGTTCCCCCATTCGTTTTGATCTCGTTGATCGCTTTTTTCAGCTCTTTGATCTCTGCTTGTAGCTGATTAATTAACTGACTGTCTACTTCACTTGCTTGGTTACTACTTGAAGGAGCAGCTGAACCAGAAGCTTGAGCTAGCTTGACGGTTGCTACTTCCAGATAGATCGTAGCACTATTAGTAAAACGAATCTCATTTTGTGTTTCACTCAAAATATGGATCATCTGAAAAAGTCGAGGTGCAGGTACTTCTTTTGCTAGTTCGACAAATGGTTCTCGAAGTGAAGTTGTTCGTTCTGCTACGAGATTTGGTGCTTGTTGGTACATCAGTAAGTCACGACAATACTGTAAAAGATCTTCTAAAAAGCGCCGTGCTTCCTTACCAGCAGCTAAGATATCTGTTAATGATTCTAACGCTTTGGGCACTTCATTATTCACACAAGCGCCTAAAAATTCATCCATCATCTCGTTGGTTAGACTACCGGTAACTTGCATCGCATCATCCACAGTTACGATCCCATTACTAAAAGAAATCGCTTGGTCCATGATACTTAGCGCATCACGCATCCCGCCTTCTGCTGCTCGAGCAATAACCCCTAGTGCTGGTTCTTCATATTGTACGTCTGATTGCTTTAAAATGTATGCCAAATGCTCAACGATATCTGCTGCATTGATTCGTTTGAAATCAAAGCGTTGTGTTCTGGAAATGATCGTTGCTGGTATCTTATGTGGCTCGGTTGTTGCTAAAATAAAAATAACATTTTCTTTAGGTTCTTCTAAAGTTTTCAACAATGCATTGAACGCTCCGGTAGAAAGCATATGCACTTCATCTATGATATAGATTTTATAAGTTGCTTTTGTCGGTGCGTAGTTCGCTCGATCTCGAATAAAACGTATTTCTTCGACTCCGTTATTACTTGCTGCGTCGATTTCAATCACGTCTTCTTGTGTTCCCGCTGTAATCGACTGACACATTTCACAATGATTACAAGGTTCTCCATCTTGACTATTCGGACAGTTGATAGCTTTTGCAAAAATTTTAGCTGCACTCGTTTTACCAGTTCCTCGTGGTCCTGTAAATAGATAAGCATGAGAAGTTTTATGGGAAACGATAGCATTTTTCAACGTCTGTGTCACCGCTTTTTGCCCGACAATGTCTTCGAAACGCTGTGAACGCCAGACACGATAGAGTGCTTGATATGCCATGAAGATCCCCCTTTTTTGAAAAATTCACTATCTTTTATTATACGTGATTTTACTAAAAAAAACTACTATAGTTATGAGAAGAATCATGATTTGTCGTTTGTAGTTACTTGTGTATTCCCCGATTCTTTCAAATAAATACTCACAAACAGCTTTCTCGATCTTCCTTGTTTTTTGCAACTGAAAGAAAATCAGCTAAACAGCTAATATCCATCTTCCGCCTGAGAGTTTTTCATTGCTCCTATGGTATAATAGAGTCATTCATTTAACAATCAACATTCATAAAGGGAGGAATTTTTTATGGGTCTTATCAAAGCAGCAACAAGCATGATCGGCGGTGGATTAGCAGATCAATGGATCGAAGTAATCGAACCAGCGGATATGAGCGATACAACAGTTATGACAAAAGGTGTGAAAGTACGTAAAGATGATAAACGTGGCTCCAATCGTAAAGGAACAGAGGATGTTCTAACTGACGGAACCGTTGTCCATGTCTATCCGAATATGATGATGCTCCTTGTAGATGGTGGTAAAATCATTGATTATACTGCTGAAGAAGGCTACTACACGATCAAAAATGACTCTGCTCCTTCCATGTTCAATGGTTCATTGAAAGGTGCGATCGCAGAAACTTTTGAACGTTTTAAATTCGGTGGCGTGACACCTCAAAAGCAACAAGTCTTTTATATCAATCTTCAAGAAATCAAAGGAATCAAGTTTGGTACCAGTGCGCCACTGAACTATTTTGACAATTTTTACAATGCTGAATTGTTCTTACGAGCTCATGGTACTTATTCGATCCATATTACTGATCCAATTTTGTTTTATACCAACGCTATTCCTAAAAACAAAACGCAAGTAGAAATCTCAGATATTAATGAGCAGTATCTGGCAGAATTTTTAACAGCTCTTCAAGCTGCAATCAACCAAATGTCTGCTGATGGTCAGCGCATTTCTTATGTTCCATCAAAAAGCTTAGAATTAAGTAAATACATGGGCAATGTTTTAGATGAATCTTGGAATGAATTACGTGGTATGGAAATCGTTTCTGTCGCAGTAGCAAGTATTTCTTACACAGATGATTCAGTGAAATTGATCAATATGCGTAATGAAGGTGCGATGTTGGGAGATCCAAGTGTTCGTGAAGGCTATGTTCAAGGTTCGATTGCTCGTGGGATGGAAGCTGCTGGTAAAAATGATGCCGGTGCGATGACTGGCTTTATGGGCATGGGCATGGGAATGGGAATGAATGCTAATGGTTCTTACCTTTCACAAGCAGCACAAAATAACCAGGAACAAATCAAACAACAAGCTGAAAAACAAAACCAACAAACCGCTCAAGGGAGCAATGATACTTGGACATGTCCAGTCTGCGGAACTGAAAATACGGGAAAATTCTGTTCTAACTGTGGGGCAGCCAAGCCAGTTGCAAATGTCCAACCAAAGTTACAAATGAAATGTAGTGAATGTAACGAAGTGGTCGATCTTTCAAATGGTATCCCTAAGTTTTGTCCAAATTGTGGAAAACCATTCAAAGGAATCCCACTCGACTAAGTTTTAGAAAGGTGTGGATAGAATGGACGTTCTTACACATAAATGCCCAAACTGTGGGGGTCCTCTCACGTTTGATCCAAAAGATCAAAAATTCCACTGTGACTATTGTTTAAATGTTTACACTGAGGAAGAAGTCAGTCAGTACGAACAAGAACAAAAAGCAGCCCGAGGGATTCACTCAGAAGATCAACCGCCTTCCCAACAAGATTCTGAAAAAGATTTTACTTTTACTGCAGATGAACAGTTGGAGCAGATGGATGAAGCAGAACGAAAAGCGTTTGAAGAAGCTGGTGGTTTTTCTGATCCTAGCGATCAAGCAACACCAACTGAATCAGTGGAAGAAGAAACAGAAGCAACGATGGAACTATTTCTTTGTCCAAGCTGTGGGGCAGAGATCGTGACCGATGCAACAACGGCTGCTACTTACTGCTACTATTGTCACAATCCAGTTGTTTTATCCGGACGGTTAAGTGGAAAATTACTGCCAAATAAAGTCTTACCATTTGCAGTCGAAAAAGAAGAGGCGGTCGAAAAATTCTTAGCTTGGACAAAGAAAAAATGGTTTGTACCCAAAGAATTTTTCAACAAAGACCAAATCGACAAACTAACTGGCGTTTATTTTCCTTATTGGACAACGGATGCAACCGTTGACGGCTCTATGCAAGCGACCGGAACAGTGATTCGTATTTGGCGAGTGGGTGACATCGAGTATACAGAAACCAAACAGTTTGCTGTTCATCGAGAAGGCTCACTTTCCTTTAAAGAACTAGTAAAAAATGCGTTGTCCAAGAATACCCAACAAAAAATGGTGGAAGCAGTCCAACCGTTTCCTTTGAACAAGGCAATTGACTTCAAAAGTCAGTATCTGGCAGGGTTTCAAGCAGAAAAACGAGATATCGAATATGAAGCAATCAAATCACAAGTGCAAGATGAACTGCAAGATTACTCCGAGAAATTGTTACGTGACACCGCAAATGGTTATACCACATTGACCAATGTTCGGACTTCGACAGATATCACTAGTGAGAATAATGAATATGTTCTTTTACCGGTATGGTTAGTCACTTATCGCAGTAGTGATGCCAATAAGAAAGTCTATTATTACGCCATGAATGGTCAAACAGGTAAAGTCAGCGGTGTTTTACCCATCAGTCATAAAAAACTGGGCTTGACGGCTTTTGGAATCTTTGCTGTATTGGCGATCCTCTTTATGATTGGAGGATACTTGATATGAAAAAAAGAATTTTACTTTTCTTTCTAGTCCTATTCGGTTTCTTTTGGAGTTCTTCCGTTGACGCTGCTACACCCGCAGTGAACGATGAAGCTGGTTTGTTTACGCAAGAGCAGATCCAATCTTTAGAGCAACAAATCCAGCCTATCAATGAGAAGATCAAAGGACAAATCTTTATCGTAACGACGACTTCCAACTCAGAAGAACCTCGAACGTTTGCAGATGATTACTTAAGAAATGCGATCGGTAATGATCAAAATGGGGCTGTTCTGTTGTTAGATATGGGACAACGTGAGATTTACATTTCAACTTCTGGTAATATGATCGATTATCTTGATGATGCTCGGATCAATGACACGTTAGATGATGTCTACGACCAAATGACGAATTCGGCTTATTTTGCAGCAGCTCAAGCCTATTTGACTAAAACTTCAGAATATGTAGAAGCTGGAGTTCCTGGAGGACATTATCAAATTGATGAAGAGACTGGTAAGATCACGCGGTATAAAGTGTTGACGACGACTGAAATAGTGATTTCTATCATCTTAGCCCTGGCATTGAGCCTCGTATTCTACTTTGTAACAGTTTCGAGGTATCAGTTGAAATCAGGAACTTATAAATACCCATTTAGAGAAAAATCAAACGTAAAATTAACGGATAAAACAGATCGCTTAACCAACTCCTTTGTCACTACACGCAGGATTCCAAAAAGCCCACCTCCTGGCAGCGGCGGTGGCGGAAGTACGACTCATTCCAGCGGTGGCGGGACTTTCGGTGGTGGTGGTCGAAGCTTTTAAAGCACCACAATAGGAACAATCATCCATAAATTAAGATGCTTCCTTCATGCATTGTCGTCAGCTAAAGCTGATACAACTACATGAAGGAAGCATCTTATGTTTTCCACTGATCCTGTTTAAAAGATAATATTGTCTTCCAATAAATCCATATTGGTGATAATGATCCGATGATCTTTAACGGTGATTATCCCATTTTCCTTCAGTTGTTTTAAGATCCTACTCACACTACTAGCGGTAGAGATTCCGCAAAACTTGGCGATTTCTTCATTAGTGATCACAAAATCGATCATCATGCCTTCCTCTGTCCGAACCCCAAATAAATCATATAACTCGTAAAGTTGCGTACATACGGCACCTAATTTCCCATTTAAAAGCATTTGTTGCATTTTTTTCATGGAATACAGTAAACGATAACGATAGTACTCTTTTACATAATGTTGCATCTTTGGATCTTCATTGATATGTTCCCAAAATTTCACTCGATTGATTCGATAAAATTCTGCATATTCAGATTCAATCCGAATATTGTACGGCGAATCAATAAACTGCGAATATTCATCTTTTAAAAGTGAAACAATCTCTAGATCTTTAATATACCTCAAGTTGAACTCACGACCATCATTTGAGATGACACTTGCTTTGACCGTGCCTTCTTTTAAAATATACGTGTAACAATCCTCCACTCCTTCAAAAGTTAGATACTTATGATATCTTTTTCGTACAATTGGAAATTGATTTTTCTCTAAATATTCCTTTAGCACTCTGCTGTCCAATCATGCTCCCCCATCCAAACATTTATCTAAAAAAATAATACAAGATTTCTAAGTATTTTAAAGCCCAAAGGTATTTTACTAATGATATTAACATTTGTTAAGTACCATTTTAAATTATGTCTGTGATTTTTTTCTTCTTTTCGTTTCGTTATACTGCGAATGTAAAAAAAAATGAAAGAATTGAGGAAAAAAATATGAACTACTGGATGAAAACAATTATTAATCGACTTGAAACAGCTTATCAAACAAGATTTGACATGAAAGCTTCTTTGGTTTTCTTAAATGATGCTTACCAAAATTCGATTGAATTGATCAAAGCAGTCGATGAAAAACCATCGAATGAATTAGAAGAATTTTTAGAATTATTTATGACGACTCGAGACTTGTTCATTCGTCAATTGGTCGATCGCTACCCATCAAATTACCACGATGTTGAAGTACAAATCCAAAAATTAAAAGCTTATTCAGATTAAGGGGTAAACACAAAGCAAATGGAAAAAAAATTATTCAATAAACATTTTATCGGAATCACTCTTATTAATTTCATTGTCTATTTAATTTATTATTTACTGATGGTCATTATTGCCGTTATTGCTCAAGATGATTTACATGCTAGTATGAGCCAAGCAGGTTTTGCTTCTGGTATCTACATCATAGGTACACTATTGGCTCGTTTATTTATGGGTAAACAACTTGAATTATTTGGGCGCAAGTTTACTTTGCGTGGTGGAGCGATTTTTTATTTACTCTCTACTTTAGCCTATCTTTTCACCCCAACGATCGGCGTATTATATCTGGTACGTTTTTTAAATGGGTTTGGCTACGGGACCGTTTCGACAGCAACCAATGCGATCGTCACTGCCTATATTCCTGAATCAAAAAAAGGAGAAGGGATCAATTATTATGGTTTAAGTACTAGTTTAGCTGCTGCTATCGGACCCTTTTTAGGAATGATCTTGCTTAATCTGACTGATTTTCATTTTATTATTTGGTTTTCTATCGTTTTAGTTTTTCTTGTAACGATTGCCTGTCTGATGTTCCCAGTCAAAAACATTGATTTATCTGATACTCAAAGAAAATCACTACAATCTTGGAGTATCCATGGATTCATTGAGAAAAAAGCATTGTTCATTACAGGAATCACCTTTTTAATGGGTCTTTCTTATTCAAGTGTTTTGTCCTTCTTGTCTTCTTATACGAAAGTCATTCATTTAGTCGCTGCAGGCTCCTTTTTCTTTGTGGTCTATGCGTTAGTCATCACCTTCACTCGCCCATTGACGGGACGTATTTTTGATGCTAAAGGCGAACAGTATGTCATGTATCCTAGCTATTTGTTCTTGACTGCTGGCTTGTTTCTACTAAGTGCGACAACGAACAGCATCACCTTACTTATTTCAGGCGCACTCGTTGGTTTAGGTTACGGGACTTTCATGTCAAACGGACAAGCAGTTTGTTTGAAAATCGTCAAAGAACACCGTATCAGTATCGCTCTTTCAACTTACTTCATCGGATTAGATCTAGGTCTAGGTGTTGGCCCCTACTTGATGGGAATATTGAAATCTTATACGTCATTTAGAGGATTATACATTGTTTCTGGTATCATTCCTTTGATCTGTACAGTTCTCTATATCGTTTATAATAAAAAAAAGAGCCACTCAGCAAAACTTGAATGGAATTAGTGATGAACTGAAACTGATTCAAGAAACGAATAAAAGGTGTTGAAGTATTCACCTCTAGCAAAATATTGGCCGAAGAATCTAAAGATAGAAGAAACTATTTTTGGATTCTTCGGCTTATTTTCATGAATAGATACTTCTGTCAGAACTCCTTTTTGTTCAGAAACAATCACCCAATTTTATTCTGCTAACCCATAAACTTCTAGTTCATAAAGACGGACAGCTGTATCTGCGCCTTGAGTTGGTTGATCGATGATGACTCTCACAAATCGGGCAGTCGTTGCTGCAAAGGTATTTAGCGTTGAACCTTGCGTATTATTAGTTGTTCGCGAAACTTCTTGGAAATTTTCTCCGTCTGCACTCACTTCTATAATATAAGCTTTGGTATTCATGCCTACACTTTCTCCTCCTGCAGAAGCATGAGCCATGCGCACTTCACTGATCAATTTAGCTGTTCCTAAGTCAATCGTGATGGTATGTGGGCACTCCCTACAGCACACCATTTTGTTCCAAGATCACCATCGACAGCAAACTTTGGTGCCTCTGATTCATTCACATATGAAGAGGCTTCTGCTTTGGCACCTTTAGATAATAAACTCAGACCAGCTTGGGCATTCTTGGTAACCGTAACGATCCCTTTCATTTCAGTTGTCGTTTCTCCTGCTTCATTGATCGCTGTCAATTCTACATCGTAGCTTCCTTCTTTTGAATAAGTGACACGAGGCTGTTCTTCCGTACTTGACTCTACATCAGCACCTTTGAATGTCCACTTTAAGCTTTGGGTATTTCGTGAAGAGGTGTTTGTGAAAGTGATCGGTTCTCCTGGCGCTACCAAAGTTTTTGAGACAGTAAAGGAAGCACGCGCTAACTGAACAGATGGCCAGTCAAAACTGATTGGTCTGGAAGGTTCACCCTTGTTGCCATAGATATCAACTGGCACAACTTCGATAGCTGTAGCTGTTGCATTTTGACGTTCTAAGCCATTGATAAAATAATTCTCAGCAGGTGTGGCTCCGATAAAGACACGTGTTCCATCGTCTAGAACTCGGTAAATTTCATAGTGTTTGATGCGATCTGCTTGTGGACTAGTCCAAGATAGTCTGATCCCGGCAAACATTGCTTCTTCGTCAAATGACAAATCATCGAACGTAACATCAGTGACTGCTGTTGGACTCAGCACTTTTTTAGGTGTTGCAGAAATTTGACCTAAGAATAACTCATAATTCTCATTTGCTTTTGCTGAGGCTACCTCATAGGCAATCGACGTTACTTCTTTTCCAGTTGCTTTATTCAAAGGATAAGAAACCGTTGTCCAGTCATTCCCTATTTTTTTATTGCCATTAAACGTTTCAAATGTACCATCAGCAAAACCTAACACTAGTTTCAACGTGGTTCGATCAGATGCTTTGGCTGTCGTCGTAAATGACATGTTTTTTTCGACTTTGACTTTTGTTTGATACAGTTTGATCTTACTTGTTACTTTTTCTGCCATCTTACCTTTAAAAGCCAAAGAACTCCCACCATTAAAAGCAGTAGTATAGTCCACGCTACCAGCTAATTTATTGCCAGCTCCTTCTTCGATAATATAGCGGTAAGTCGGCATGATATCTTGGAGACTTCGATTATTCCATTCATTTGTTGAAACTTGTTGCCCATTGCTAAAATAGCTGTAACCATTTCCGACATTGAAATTGGTGATAAAAGGCCATTGCGTAATAGCGGTTTGTTCAACCGAAAAAGTAGAGATCCCAGGCCAACTTGTGCCGGCCGGTAGTGTACTTTTAGTAGGATCCCCTTGTTCATTGATCCAGAATTTTTCTTCTTTTTGTTGGTAGTCCATTGGATCATTGGAAGAAGAATAGGTCCAACTTGGGACGTAAAGTCCTAGTGAAGTATAAGGTATTCCCTTCTTATCCGTAAACAAATCCCATCTGACCGGTGTATCGTACCCTTTTTCTTGGACATCGATTCCCGCAAATAAATCATAGGGATCAATGGCTAAACTTTCTGCTTTTTCTTTTGATTTACGCAATAGATCTTGGCCTGCTAAGCTAGAGGTATTCCACCAAAAATTCAAAAACATGCTATCTGCTACTGGATTCAAATCAGCATTCACTAAATAATCTTGGTTTTGATCAGTCAACGCATTCTGCCAATCCATTTTCCCATCACTTGTCATGGAATCGTACCACATAACCTCTAACGCTCCAGCTGATTTTTGTTTAAATTCCACAATCAGTTCTTTCATTAAATCAGCGTGCTTTTTCGTTAGATTGGTTTCTGTCTCTTGATTGATGAACCATCCATCAAACCCATATCTTTGGGCGACTTCGATCATCTTGTCCACGATTGGAAAATGACCTTGATCATCTTTTTCTAAAAAAGTATTCAACCATTCGATTTTTCCGCCATGGGCCCCTTGCGGAAAAAAGATCGTACCTAAAACAGGCACACCATTTTTGTGCGCCGCATCGGTAACATCTGGGCTTGGCGGAACAACAATACCTTCGCCAGCTGAGCCTCCCCAATAAACCAATTGATCAATATATTGCCAATTCGAAAAAACATTTGCATCAAACTGATTGCTCCCTCTTGGTGCATTTCCACTAGTGCTATTATTCATGATCGAAAGTGCGACAACCTTCATCTTTTCGTTTTGGGTAGTATTCGATTTTAATAAGTGCGATTTCTCCACTCGTGTGGCTAAAGGCTCAACACTAACATTGTATTTCGCATCTGTATCCTGATCAAACGTCCATTTAAGCAATTCATCAGGGAACCAGTAAGAGGACTCCGGTTGATTATCCATCGAAACCCTTACCTCGGGATTTGTGGCATCTACTTGTGCATAAACGACCGGTTCTTTCAGTGCAATTCCCATCATCACCGTTACCAACAACCCAGCTAAAGTACCTTCTAACTTCTTCATCGCTACCTCCTATGATTTGTTCTTATCTAATCGCTTGCTGCAACTGTTCACTCATTACTCCTTTCTCAATTATTATCTCCCACAATTTATGATAGCGCTTACTAAAAAGGGTGTACATGAACAAACTATAGCTTTCTTGATACAAATTATAGGTGTTATCAATGAATGAATTTTATGAGAACATACACTTTTATTGGTCTTTCTGATTAATAAAAACACTCTGTGTGGTGTTCATGGATTTTTTTCAATTGTTCGTTCGTTAATTTCTGACTGGTCACTAAATAATCGATTTCATGACTAGCAATTGCTTGATGAATGAAGCGTTGTTCTAATTTATCTTGTGTAGCTAACACCATCAAATGATTGGCTTGTTTACGAAACGCTCTTTTTACTAACGCTTCTCCTTCATGCGTTTCCGTCACGCCTTGATTAAAATCAAATCCTCGACAGCTGATGATTGCAAGGTCAGCAGCATAAGTCAAAATATCATTATACGCTTTTGCTCCGTTGATCGTTGCTCGTTTTTGAACGATTTTACCACCGACGATCGATACTTTTGCTGAAGTAAATTCACTTAGCATCGCAGCAGTAATGACCCCATTCGTAATGATTTGCAGCCCCTCAAATCGACCTAAATTTCGAACTAAATGCAAACTAGTTGTACTAGAGTCTAAAAATAAAACCATATCATCTTTGATCAAATTAGCTGCGATATCCGCAATATAACGTTTTTCACTTTCTTCCTCTAAATGGGTGATTTTCATCATATATGGTACATCGATTTTCTGATTATCTACTAACATAGCCCCACCACGGACTCTTCGGATCAGACCACTTTGTTCTAAGACAACAAGATCTCGTTTCACTGTCGCTTCACTGTAATTGACTAAATCGATCAATTCAGTAATTCTGGCAAATTGGTTGATTTTCAAATGATTGACAATCGTTTGTTGTCGCTCTTCTACGTCACTTAACATCTTCCCCACTCCTTTCTCTTTCGCTTTATTTTACCATAAACAAAGATGCCTCCACCTACATCCAAAAACAGAATCGAGTGGTTAGAATGAAAATGCTTCGCTATAGGACATCAGCCGAAACAACTAAAATTAGCGATTCATTGGCTTATACCTAGAAATACTGAGCATTTTTTCATGACCACTCGATTTCGATTTCATTGGAGACTGAGCCAAAACTTGTCTCGGTCTCTTCTAGTATCTCTAAAACGAATAAACGGTGAGAAATTCGTCTTATTTATAACACTTGGCTTGATCGATCGTGTTTAAGATCGTCATTTTATGTTTCACTACTTCCTGTACTTTTTGATTCGCATAAGGGTAGATCATATTCGGTTCATACATTTCCGGGTTTTCATTTAAGATTTCTCTTAATGCATCGAAAAAGACACTTTTAAGATCCGAACTAAGGTTGACCTTAGCTACACCATATTTAACTGCTTCGCTTACTTCTTTATCCGGATTTCCTGAACCACCATGCAAAACAAACGGCAAATCGATGCTCTCATTCAATTCTTTCAATAACTCGATATTCAGTTTTGGTGTTTTATCTTTAGGATATAAGCCATGTGCTGTTCCAATAGCGATAGCTAATGTATCAATATTCGTTTCTTCAACAAACTGTTTTGCTTGTTCAGGATCTGTGTAAATAATATTAGCTGCCCCACCTTCTGCTGACCCATTATTCCCAATCGTACCAATTTCTGCTTCGACTGACACATCTACCTCGTGAGCTAGAGCCACCACTTCTTTAGTTATCTTTATATTATCGTCAAAGGATTGCAAGGAGGCATCAATCATAACCGAGGTATAGCCATTGCGGATAGCTCGTAACACATCACTTACTTTACCGCCATGGTCAAGATGGATCACTACAGGTACTTTACTTTTATGCGCATAAGCTCGAACAGCAGCAACAAATTCATCATTCAAGTAAGCAATCTCATCGGGATGGATCTCTAAAATCACTGGTGCATTTAACCGTTCTACTTCTTCCATGATTGCCTTTAACATATCATAACTACAAATATTAAAAGCAGGAACAGCAAATTGATTGTCTTTAGCTACTTTCAATAACTCTTTCATTGTATATAACATTATACTTCCACCTCATTTATTATTTTTTCTTGCTTCACTATTTTTTCTTCATTTCCGACTTGTTCTTCGCTTGATTTCTTTAATAATCCAAGTGAAAGAGCCGTAACTACTGTCCCAGCACCAATCGCTAGCAAATACATGGGTAGGTGATTGATCACGTTAGGTATCAGCATGACCCAAATCCCACCATGAGGAGCAATGGATGTGACACCGGCAGCCATTGAGATACCCGCTGCAGTAGCAGAGCCAAGAATCAAGCTCGGAATGACTCGAATCGGATCTGAAACTGCGAAGGGAATCGCTCCTTCTGTAATATAAGAAGCACCAAGCACCCAACAAGATTGACCAGAAGTCCGTTCTTCTTTCGTAAACTTTTTCTTGAACAACAGTGTGGCTAAGGCGATCCCCAACGGTGGGGTCATTCCAGCTGCCATACATGCTGCAATGGGTGCATTGACTCCGGCAGACATCAAACCAATGGAAAAAGTTGAGATCGATTTATTGATTGGCCCTCCCATATCAGCTGCCATCATCACGCCGATGATCAAGCCAAACATTAACCCAGAAGTATTGCCTAAACTATTCAACCAATTGGTTAATACTTCTAATAACCACGAAATGGGTTGTTCGATTACAAAAACCATTGCTAAACCAATGATCAAGATAGATATTAACGGAACGACGATCAATTGATACATCGCTAAGATACCTTTTTTTACAGGAATTTTATTTGCCAGAAAATCTGTCACATACCCTGCTAACAGCCCCCCGATCATTCCTCCAAGAAATCCAGAACCACCAGTAGATGCCAGTAGCCCTGCCACGATCCCAGGTGCAAAGCCAGCTTTCCCCGCAATAGAGGTCGCAATCCCTGCCCCTAAAGCTGGCACCATCATGGCAAAAGCGGTGTCTCCACCAATTCTAGAAAATGCGGCAGCTAGGACATTATAGTCAGCTGATTTAGGATCCGCTGCAGTGATCCCAAAAGCAAAACTTAATGCGATAATAATTCCGCCCGCAATCACAAACGGTAACATATAGTTCACACCACTCATAAAATGGTTATAAAGTGTGGCTTTTTGTTTCGTGGCTTTTGTTTGTTCAACTGATTGAGCAATTTCTAACGTATTGATCCCTTTTAATGCTTCATCAATTACCAATTCTGGTTCTTTAATTGCTCGACTCGTTGAAACTTTTTTGATTCTTTTACCCGTAAAACGTTGCATATCAATTTCTTTATCAACTGCTAGAATAATCGCATCTGCTTCAGCAATCTCTTTTGTAGTTAACCTATTTTCCGTTTTGATTCCTTGCGTTTCAAACTTTGCATCATGGCCTAGTTTTTTAGCAGTCCCTTCTAATTTCTCAGCGGACATATACGTATGCGCAATTCCCGTAGGACATGCGGTTACACCAATTATTTTCATCGTTATTCTCCCCTATCTGCTTATTCAATAACGGTCTCAGTTGATGCGTGTGACATTATTCGATGATTCATTTAACGGATTGCTTTTTCTTCATTTTTTAAAACGGTCATAATTTCTGAGGCTGAATTTGCTTCTTTGATTTATTTTCTAAAGTTTGGATCAATTAATCGCCTTGACAACGCACTGAGAATCTCAAGATGACTGTCAGCAGCGTTTGCAGGAACCACGATTGCAAAAGTATATGCAATTGGCTCCCCATCTAAGCCAAGATATTCTGTAATCTGGCTGCTACGAACAAAACAAATGGTTGGTGTAATGACAGCCTTGCTTTTAGCATGTGGGATACCAAATCCAGCTTCAATCCCTGTAGGCACTTCCTCTTCTCTTTTGAATAATGCTTTGATTATTTTTTTTGCACTTTTTACTCTATGTGTGGTTTCAAGTGTAGTACCGATACATTCAAATAATGATTTTTTTGATCGAATTGAGTCATCGAAAAGAATCAATTCTTCTGAAATCAGTTGACTAATCTCCACTCCATATAGCCTCCTTTCACTATTTGTTAACGCTTTCTAATAACTGTGGCAAGTATAGCATCCCTAATTCAGCCATTCAATGCTTTGAACGAATAACGAAAAATGGATCAAAATTTTAAAAAATCAGTCAAAAAAATGATCGATAGTGATCATTAAAATAAGAGGTTCATGTGTTTCAGGCCTTACTTATATAAAAAAACACAACGTATTTTGACCGTTACAATCAAAATACGTTGTGTTTATTGATGATCAATCAATTCTTTCCCAGTCAATCGTTTCTCCAGGAACTTTATCGGTATTCCACCATTTTGCACGATATTTTACACCTTTATACATGACAATATCCCCAGCAACATACACTTTATCTTTATCCCAAGCTTCAATTGAAGGATCTTCCGTGTTGCCATTGTTATTATCATCATCGGTAATATTTCCTACATCACCTTTCATTTCATCACGATATTCCCAGATTTTCTTCGTTAATTTTGGTAGTCTTGCTAATTCTTTTTTAGTATCAGCAGTAACTTCGATAGCCCATTTTTCAAAAAATGGCGTTAGATTTTTGTTACTGATCTTTGAAGCAGATAAGATAAAATGTTGTCGCTTGTCTTGTTCTGTCCATAGCTGTGGACTTTCTTCACGGTATAACTGATGTAGTTTAGGATAGAAGTCGCTGCCAAATGCTAATTCCAACTGCCAAAACATTCCTAGTCGAACAAATTCATCTTGTTTATCAAAATTTTTCGATTGACTTCGATTCAAATAATTGAAAATATCCGTATATACGCGATCTTCTTCTAAACGACTACGCTGTCCTAATGCTTTTTGTACCCGCATCGAAAAGATATTCACGGTCACTTCGGTCATATCCTCCCAACCCATATCATCAATTTGATAGGTATGACCTAATTCATGCCAAATCCCCCACTGTGAGGAACCGTCTGGATCTAACAAGACTCTCATTCCATCTGCATAATTAAAACCAGTATGTTGTTCATACGCGTACATATAATCTTCTCTGGCACTCGTTTCACGCATATGTTGAACTAAGCCAGTTGGTTGACGATGGATTGTAGCGCTATTATCTAGTCCGGCTGTTTGATCGTGAAGATCAATTACTTTTTCTTTCGTTGTTAAAATTTTAGTTGGGTCCTTCACATAATTAATTGTTTTGTCGGATCCTGTAACCAAAACTCGATCACTGACCAATTCATAAGCAGGTGCATTTGGATGATTTCTTACCTCATTCTGCCAATCTTTATTGGTCATTTTTCCTAGAATAAAACGTGGAATTGTTATACCACCACGTATTTCAATTCTCGTTTTTTGTTGCGTGATGCGAGTGGATTCATTTTGGATATGGATCACACCTTCTTGGGTACCGGAAATGACGTTTCTTCCTCTATTTAGTCGTTTCCCTTTCGTTGCCCCTTCGAGATAATCTTTCAGACTAGCCCTGGTAATCGTATACGTTGGTAGTTGTTGCGCCGTTTCATCTACATAAATTTCGATCGTATCATTTTTACGTTTATAGATCCCTGTAGATTGATTGCTACTAGGACCAAACCAATTACCGATTTCTTCCCGATAACTCTCAACATCCTCACTTTGATAAGCATTCAAAACCATTGAAGCGTTTTCATTACTTCGCTCTGAAAGAACGACTTCCGTCCCAATAGTCGGTTCATTTACTGTTGCCTCAACATTTAGGTCATTTGATAAAATAACCATACTGAACAGTAAAGACCCCAAAATCATTGCTTTCTTCTTACTCATATTAGCACCCCTTAATGTTATTTTTTCTTTATAATATAACATTAACATGCATTATTTTATAAATGTTGTCGTTTTTTTCCAACGAAAGGAAATAATGAAAATCAGAACTTTAAAAAATATGGTATGATAAATTTTTAGTGACCATTTTTTGATTATCAGAAACAGAAAACACAAAAAAACAGACTACCTTTATCAGATAGTCTGCTAAACATCGTATGAACAATGTTTTGATTATTCTGCAGCGTTTGCGTCTTTGAGACCGTACTTTTTGTTGAAACGGTCCACACGTCCGTCTGCTTGTGTGAATTTTTGACGTCCAGTATAGAATGGATGTGAGTCAGAAGTAACTTCGACACGGATGACTGGGTATGTATTACCGTCTTCCCATTCAACTGTTTCTTGTGAAGTTTTTGTTGAACCTGACAAGAATTTAAAGCCAGTTGTTGAATCCAAGAACACTACTGGATGGTAATCTGGATGGATGTTTTCTTTCATGCGTTTTCGCTCCTTTGCCCTGACCCATTTGCTGAACCAGAGTTGATTTGTCGATATACAACAGTAACATCTTAACATGTTTCTAACAACGTTGCAATTATCTTTTTAGATTTCTTGTCTGATTTTTTTTACCGAACGAGACATCTTGGAATTCTTTGAAAAATTGTTGATTGTTTTTGGTTTTTCTTAAAAAACGGATCAATTGTTCGGTGTATTCCAATGAATCGCCGACCATATTCTTTCGTAACTTCCAAATTTCTTCTAATTGATCTTCTGGCATTAGAAGCTCTTCTTTTCTCGTACCAGATTTCTTGATATCAATGGCAGGGAAGATACGACGCTCAGATAGTTCACGAGACAGTTGAAGTTCTAAATTCCCTGTTCCTTTAAACTCTTCATAGATCACATCATCCATTCGGCTACCCGTATCGACTAAGGCAGTTGCTAAGATCGTCAAGCTTCCACCTTCTTCGATATTTCTAGCTGCTCCGAAGAATTTTTTTGGTTTATATAGTGCGGCTGGATCGATTCCCCCGCTCAATGTACGACCACTTGGCGGTACGACTAAATTGTAAGCTCTAGCTAATCGGGTAATACTATCCATCAAGATCACGACATCTCGTTTATCTTCGACTAAACGCATCGCTCTTTCCAGGACCAACTCAGATACCCTTGTATGATTTTGTGGTTGTAAATCGAAAGTAGATGAAACGACATCTCCTTTGACGCTTCGTTCCAAATCCGTGACTTCTTCTGGGCGTTCATCGATCAGAAGAACGATCAGTTCTACTTCTGGATGATTTTCAGTGATTCCATTGGCGATTTCCTTTAACACAGAAGTTTTTCCGGCTTTAGGAGGTGCTACGATCAAGCCACGTTGACCAAAACCTACTGGTGAGAAGATATCGATCATTCTTGTTGCTAGTCTTTGAGAGGTTGTTTCTAACCTAAGCTGTTCTTGAGGATACAGAGGTGTCAATGCTGGAAAATGCGGACGTTCTTTGGCTTCTTCTGGGTCTTTTCCATTTACACTTTCCACGTGCATCAACCCATAATAACGTTCTGACTCTTTAGGTGGGCGAGCCTTTCCTGCTACTTTATCTCCATTTCGCAAACTAAACCGTCTTATTTGTGAAGCAGAGATATAGATATCTTCTACACTTGGCCCATAATTGATTGGCCGTAAAAAACCATACCCATCTTGTCCAACGATATCTAAGATTCCTTCCATATAATAAAACCCTTGTTTTTCTGCTTGCGCCCGAATCACAGCTAAAGATAATTCTTTTTTATTCATTTTGCTATAATAAGGAATCTTAAATTCTTTTGCGTAACTGTAGACCTCTTTTAATGTCTTATTTTCCAGTTCCGCCATCGTTAAATAATCACTCATTCAGCTTCCACTTCCTCCACCATTTGGATTTCAGCACCTAATGCCGTCAATTTTTCAATAATATGATCATAACCACGTAAAATATATTCTACGTTATAAATAGTAGTTGTTCCTTCAGCCATGAGACCTGCAATAACTAAACAAGCACCTGCTCGAAGGTCAGAAGCGACTACCTCTGTTCCATGAAGTTTATTTGGTCCATTTGTAATGATCAAATTCCCTTCCACTGATATATCAGCACCCATACGTGCTAATTCAGGCACATGATTCACACGTTTAGCATAGATCGTATCTGTGATTTTAGCTGTTCCTTTGGTCATTAATAAGAGGGGAGTCAATGGTTGTTGTAAGTCTGTTGCAAACCCAGGATATGGATAAGTCATCACATTCACCGCTTTTAACTCTTTAGACGGAAACACTTCAATCTCATCTTCTCTAATTGTCATGTTTACGCCCATTTCTTGAAGTTTAGCAATAAAACTTTCTAAATGTTCGTAAATCACATTTTTGATCTTAACACCATTTCCTGCTGCTGCAGCAAGCGCTAGATAAGTCCCTGCTTCGATTCGATCAGGGATCATGAAATGGCGACAACCATGGAGTTTGTCTACACCTTCGATTCGGATCACATCCGTCCCTGCTCCTCGCACTTTGGCACCCATATTATTCAACAAAGTAGCAACATCGATGATCTCTGGTTCACGAGCGGCATTTTCGATTACTGTCTGACCTTTCGCTTTAATAGCAGCCAACATCACATTGATCGTTGCACCGACTGAAACGACATCCATGAAAATCCGATTTCCCTGTAATCCCTGTTGGTCGGTCCGTAAATACATTGCACCATGTTCATTATTGACTGAAGCACCTAATGCTTCGAAACCCTTGACATGTAAATCAATTGGTCGTGGTCCTAGATAGCAACCACCTGGCAAACCAACCACTGCCTCACCAAATTTTCCAAGCAGTGCCCCCATAAAATAATAGGAAGCTCGTAGACTATTGATCTTACCACTTGGCATGGGCACAGAGACGATACCGCGGGGATCAATTTCTAAAATATTTTGTGAAAAATGGATTTTTGCTCCCATGATTTCTAAAATTTCGATTAGTGAATGAACATCCTGAATATCAGGTACGCCTTCTAAAATAACCGGAGAATCTGCTAAAATCGCTGCAGGAATCAAAGCCACTGCACTATTTTTAGCCCCACTGATCGTTACTTCACCAGTTAACGGACGATTTCCTTCAATTATGATTTTTTTCATTGATTTCCACCTTGTTATTGTTCAATTTTATTACACATGCTTGTATTTTATCATAGATGAAATAAAGAAACGAGTTCCCATTCTTTTTTATTTCCTCAAAAATCAAAGGTCTATTCTGAAAAAAGATGGACAAATGTTTATCAAAGTGAACGATTATCAATTTGCGAAAAAAAAACCGCAAAACAGGTTGAACCTGTTTCACGGCATTCTTAATCGATTAATTAAGCTTTGTTAGCTGAACCGAACCAATCAATGTGTTCTTCTGCATCTTTAATGATTGCAGCTTTACCTGGTGCTAACAATTTACGAGGGTCAAAACCTTTTCCTTCTTTATCTTTGCCAGCTTCGATATATTCACGAGTAGCTTTAGCAAATGATAATTGGAATTCAGTATTTACGTTTACTTTAGAAACACCCATTGAAATTGCTTTTTGGATTTGTTCTTGAGGAATACCTGATCCACCATGTAATACTAAAGGCATATCTGGACCTACAGCATCAGCGATTGCTTGTAAATGATCAAATGCTAAACCATTCCAGTTTTCTGGATATTGACCATGGATGTTACCGATACCACATGCTAGGTAGTCGATTCCTGTAGCAACCATTTGTTTGCATTCTTCGATATCTGCTAATTCACCGTTACCAATGATTCCATCTTCTTCTCCGCCGATTGAACCAACTTCACATTCAACAGAAATTCCTTTAGCGTGAGCTTTTTCTACAACTTCTTTCGCTAATTTCAAGTTTTCTTCAAATGGTAAGTGAGAACCGTCAAACATAACTGAAGTATAGCCTACTTCGATACATTCCATAGCTGCATCATAGTCACCATGGTCTAAGTGGATGGCAACAGGAACAGTGATGTTCATTGATTCAACTAAGTCACAAATAATATCTTTAGCAACTTTGTAGCCGCCCATGTATTTAGCCGCACCCATTGAAGTTTGGATAAGTACTGGTGCTTGTTTTGCTTCAGCTGCTTCAAGGATTGCTTGAGTCCATTCTAAGTTATTTGTATTGAATCCGCCGACAGCGTAACCGCCTTTACGAGCAGCTTTTAAAAATTCAGCTCCTGATACTACTGGCATAATAAATTCCTCCTAAGTTTTGTAAAACTAAATTTGTTAAGACTATCCTTAACCAACGAACCTATTTTACCAAACATTTTCAGAGTTTTCTACTAAAATCAATGAAAATGAAAATTTTCAAGAACTTTTTTGCAAAAAATAAGGTTTTCAGTTGGCTGATTTAGTCAAAAATGGCTATTTTATCGTTTTTTATTGTTCAAACAATAACAATTTATTTATAACTGTTTTCTCTAAATTCATCTGAAACATTAAAAGCGTATTTGTCCCGCTTATTTTCCTTCACGTTCAGACAAAGCAGCTCCGACAAATCCTTTGATCAATTTTTGTGGACGATTTGGTCTTGAGATCAATTCTGGATGGAATTGACAACCAACAAAGAATTTTTTCTCTGTTAATTCCACGATTTCCACTAAACGATTATCAGGAGAAACACCTGAGAATACTAATCCTTTTTCTTCAAATAATTGACGGTATTTATTGTTGAATTCATAACGATGACGGTGACGTTCTTGTACTACATCGGCTCCGTCATAAGCTTCCGCTGTTTTCGTTCCTTTTTTAATTTTACATGGGTAAAGACCTAGACGTAACGTTCCACCTAAGTTTTCGATATTTTCTTGGTCTGCCATCAAATCAATGATATTGTTCGTTGTTTCTGGTGTAGTTTCTGCTGAAGCAGCATCTTCCAAACCAACCACATTACGAGCAAACTCAACACACGCCATTTGCATGCCTAAACAAATCCCTAAGAAAGGCACATCATTTTCACGAGCGTAACGGATCGCTTCAATTTTTCCTTCGACCCCACGATCGCCAAAGCCACCAGGTACTAAGATACCATCTGCATCTTTCAAATATTCTGCAACATTTTCTTTGGTTAGATCTTGAGCCTTGATCCAGTCAAGTTCGATATCCGCATCAAAAGCAAAGCCTGAATGTTTCAACGCTTCAACAACTGAGATATAAGCATCTGGTAATTCTACATATTTACCTACTAAAGCAATTCGGACTTTTTTCTTCAGATTCAATACTTTTTCTTCTAATTGTTTCCATTCTTCCATATCAGCTTCTGGCGTTTCTAGTTTCAAATGTTCACAAACAATGCGATCCATCCCTTGTTTTTGTAAAAGCAACGGAATAGAGTAAAGTGTGTCCACATCTGGTGACTCAATCACTGCTTCGGGTTCTACGTCACAAAATTGTGCTAATTTATTTTTCACATTTTGTGAAACAGGTTGCTCTGTTCGAACCACCAAGATATTAGGTTGGATGCCTAAACCACGTAATTCTTTCACGCTATGTTGAGTTGGTTTAGTTTTCATTTCTCCAGCAGCTTTTAGGTAAGGAATCAATGTGGTGTGGATATACATCACGTTATCAGCACCAACATCCGCCTTCATTTGGCGTAGTGCTTCTAGAAATGGTAAAGATTCGATATCGCCGACTGTTCCGCCAACTTCAGTGATGATCACGTCTGAATCAGTCATTTTTGCCGCACGCATGATTTTCTCTTTGATTTCATTAGTGATATGAGGGATGACTTGAACAGTTGCTCCTAAGTATTCCCCTTTTCGTTCTTTACGAAGTACTTCTGAATAAATTTTCCCTGTAGTAACATTGGAGTATTTGTTCAAATTGATATCGATAAAACGTTCATAATGGCCTAGATCCAAATCAGTTTCTGCTCCGTCGTCTGTTACAAAAACTTCTCCGTGTTGGTACGGACTCATTGTTCCCGGGTCTACGTTGATGTAGGGATCAAATTTTTGGATGGTTACTTTTAAGCCACGATTTTTCAACAAACGACCTAAAGAAGCTGCAACGATTCCTTTACCAATCGATGAAACTACGCCGCCCGTTACAAAAATGTATTTTGTCATAAGTTCAAAAACTCCTTCTTCTTTTATCTGCAGGAAAAGTCCCAGAAAATGAACAAAGCTCCCTATTCTAGTTAGAATAGGGAGCAAAATTTCTGTGAACTTCTGACCCTTTAAAAGGGTGCCCAATGAGTATACTACAAGCAAATTTGAAGAAAGTCAAGCCTCTAATTTAACGTTGCAGATGTCGTTAGTCATAAGAATAATCCAACGTCATTGATAAATGAAAACAGGTAGTTCACTCTCTAATAAAAAACTGCACGAAAAATAGCACACTCATTCTTTTAGTAAGAACGATTAGCCATACGACTTCTTTACTCATTCACTAGACTATCTTTGATGATCTCTAGAAGATTTTTGTCCTTGTTTTTCAGATGTGTTTGTACTTCTCGTTCTTACAGCATTGAATTTTTCTGTCCTATTTTTTAACGGTGACATTTTTTCTACATCTAATTGTTTCCAATTTTCTTGTCTTCTTTTCTTCAAATCCTCCACTTTTTTCATTACCTGTTCCTGTTGTTCGGGGGTCAAATTAGAAATTTCAGCTTGAAAACCTGATTTATCTTCAGCTTTAGTTCCCACCTTGCCTACACTTTCTTTAACCAACTCTCTAAATTCTCTTTTATATAATTCAAGGTTTGAAAGTTCCTGTGGATTGCCATGCACAAGATCTGTTTGTGGATGCTGTAACATATTGAATTCAGCATAGTTAGTCAGCAGTTCTACAGCATGGCGGTTAAACTGCCAACGTTCATTTACGTTTTCCACGCTCAAACCAAGATTATGTATAATTTCCCTATATTCATTCTGCCTAAGAGGCAAAACACGTCTTGAAGTACCTTCTATTGTTGTACTATGTGGTATATCTAAATTCTCTTCTAATATAGATACAACCTCGTGTTGTGCAAGTGGAATAACTGGGTCATTCATTTGCTCACGAAGTACTGAAGTGATATCCTGTATCAGGGTAAAAGGACGGCGCATTCTCAACCTTTCTATTTTTATTGAAAGTTCAGTATCCCTTATTGCCTTCATCTCCTCAATTCTTTTCTTTTGTGATTCTTTAATTTCATTACGAGTATCAGGACTGAGGTCAAACAAGTCCACGAAAGAACCAATATCATTAGGTTTCATCTTAAAATTTTCTATTACAAATTCTATATCCTCACTTAAATCAGCCTCATTAACTTTGTAAGGTAACTCTGAATACATTTTTTTAAGACTCTCTGCAACCTCTGTGAACGTCCTTGATGTCATCGACTGTTGCACCATTTCGTTAATTTTTTGTATTCGTTCTTCTTTTAAAAACTTGATTTTACGTCGAGGTTCTTCTTCAATCTCCCTTTTTCTAATTGTTTCACGAAGATTTTCTTTATTTGCTAGTTCTAGCTTATCAATAGTAGAATTTATTTCATCTGGTGTAAAATAGGTTTTTTCAAAGAAGACGTCTAATGCCTCACTTATATCAATATCGTCTATTGGTTGAATAACATTAATTTCCGGATCATGAATCAATTGATTGATAGATGCAACAACTGTATCTATCATCTTTGAGCGATCAGAGAATGAATTGACTTCCTCACTTTGTTTGTTTAAATTTTTATGAACAACTCTAAGTTTTTCGTCTCTTAATAAATTTTTTTTTCGCACTTGATGTTTTTTCATTGAATTAATTTGTGATGTTCTAACCTGTTCACGAGTATGATCATCCAGATTAAGACGATCTACTACGTAATTGATTTCATCTTTAGAATAAGTACGTAGGTTTAATAAAAATATTTCTTCTTCATCTTCCTCTAATCCTTCATTCATATCTTTGATTATTTGATCTAATTCAACTTTATTCATAAATTTATGCCTCCTTTATAATATAATAATAAGGCAATAACTTTAATTTGAGCATACCTAATTTTCCCCCCAGAAGAAATAGGTATGCTCAAATTAAAAAAATTCAATTATTTATCATCATATACAATCTTCAATGAACTCATTTTTTACTTGTGCGTATCAACCAGGAGTGCAATAATCACTGTAAGACAAGAATATTCTTAGAAAAATTCTACACACAAAAAAATGAAAAAATTTTTTTATACTATAGAATAGGTGTGTTATTCATATTTTGCAAATAATTTTCTTTCCATTAAAATTTTAAAAAAAATTTCAATCAGAAATAGCTGTATCCTACTCGTAGAGAATGATTTCATTACACAATCCAACCAGTTATTTGTGATTCAGAATAACTTAACATCATCCGTTTCTCATTCTCGTACTCCTGAAGTGTATTCTTCAGGAGTTTTTTGTTGTCCCACCACATAAGTTACTCACCAAACAATGCGCGAACAAAATAAGCCAAAATTTCCTAAAATAAGTCTTCAGCGACTAAGAAATCAGTTAAAACAAACTGTCTTTCTTTTCAGTCGTACTCATTTTTCGTAAAATTTTGGCTTATTGTCCTGTTTATCAAGCATAAGAAGGTTGTGAAAAGAGCGGTTTGCCCTGAGTATTAAGGATGAAAATCTCGAAACAGCTTTTCATGTTTTGAAAAATTCAGGCTTATTTCAAGGAGCTGATGCTAAAAACCCATTTACTCGTTTTTAGAATGAAGTGAGATTGATCTCTCCAACTCCAGTTATTCATATTCTAATGGGGTAGCGATAATCAATACAATTCCAAGTATTGTTCTCTTTCCCATTCTGAAACAGTTTGTCTAAACGCCGCCCATTCTAAGCGTTTTGCTTCGACAAAGTTTGAAAAGATATGTTGTCCCAAAGCATCGATCATCACTTTGTCTTTTCTTAATTCTTTGATTGCATTATGGATCGTTGAAGGAAGATCTTGAATGTGTGCTTCTTCTCGTTCTTCTTCGTTCATCACATAAATATTTCGATCTACAGCTGCTGGTGGCGTGATTTCATTACGAACGCCATCCAATCCAGCTTGTAATAAAACAGCCATTGCTAGATATGGATTAGCAGATGGATCAACTGAACGCAATTCCAAACGTGTGGATAAGCCACGAGATTCTGGAACACGGACTAATGGTGAACGATTGCGACCGCTCCATGCCACATATACTGGTGCTTCATAGCCTGGAACTAAACGTTTATATGAGTTGACGGTCGGATTGCAAACAGCTGTATAGGCACGAGCATGTTTCAATAACCCACCTAAGAAATGATACGCTGTTTGACTTAGTTCTAAATCGCCATCTTTATCGTAAAAAACATTTCCTTCGTCATTGAACAAGGACATATTACAGTGCATCCCCGAACCATTGATCCCGAATAATGGTTTAGGCATGAACGTTGCGTGTAACCCATGTTTACGAGCAATTGTTTTAACGACTAGTTTGAATGTTTGAATATTGTCACAAGCATCCACAACGTCTGCATATTTAAAATCAATCTCATGTTGCCCAGGAGCTACTTCGTGGTGAGAAGCTTCTACTTCAAACCCAAGGCTTTCTAATTCTAAAACAATATCACGACGACAGTTCTCACCTAAATCTGTTGGTGCAAAATCAAAATATCCACCTTTATCGTTTAACGTGGTCGTGATCCCACCATCTTCATCTAACTTAAATAAGAAGAATTCTGGTTCTGGACCTAAGTTGAAAGAGGTAAATCCAAGGTTGCGCATATCTTTTAATGCACGTTTCAAATTCCCGCGTGGATCACCTGCAAAAGGTGTGCCATCTGGGTTATAGATATCACAAATCAAACGAGCTACTTTGCCATGATCACTTTCCCAAGGGAAGATCATCCATGTTGAAAGATCAGGATACAAATACATATCGCTTTCTTCAATCCGAACAAACCCTTCGATCGAAGAACCATCAAACATCATTTTATTTTCAAGTACTTTATCGATTTGACTAACGGGTACTTCGACATTTTTGATTGTTCCTAAGATATCTGTGAACATTAATCTTAAAAAGCGAACGTTCTCTTCTTCAATGATTCGTTTAATTTCATCACCAGTTATTTGTTTCTTTACCATGGTATCCCTCTTTCTTTTTGTTTATATTATTCAGTCAAAGAATTGTCGTTGCATTCCTTGCGACTGATAATGCCCAGTTTTACTTAGCCCACCTTGCGCCAATATCTCATCACGAAAAATTTGTCGAACGTCATGATCAGTTAGCGGTTTTTTGCTTTTTTCTTCCTGTTTTTTGGCTTGAGCCATTTCGTAAACTCGTTTGATACCAGCCATATTTAATCCATCAGAAAGATAATCTTTGATCTCTAACAACAAGTCAATATCGTTTAATGAATACATTCGGCGATTTCCTTCACTTCTTTCAGGATGAACAAAATCTTGTTCTTCATAGTAACGAATTTGTCGTGCAGTTAAATCTGTCAATTTCATTACTGTACCAATTGGAAATACAGACATTGAACGGCGCAATTCCTTTTCTCCCATCAGACGTCCCCTTTCGTTTAACAAGTTGGGTAAAGTATACCAATCAAAAAAACAGCTGTCAACCGCATATGTTAGGTTTTCTAACATGAGGGTTGGTTTTTTTTTACAAAAAAACTTGAGCAACGATTCATTGCTCAAGTTTTCTAACTTTTAAAAAAAGAGAAAATACATAGGTCACTCTGATAAGAAAGAGACAACGACCATTTAACTATTCAGCCATTTAGAAGTTGACTTTGCAAATCCTTTTACTTCATATCCATTTTTTTCTTCTACAAAATGCTCTTTCAAAACGAGGGTTTGTCTTCGTAAAGCACTTAACGTTTGCCCATCCTGACTGGGTACAAAGAGCGTGTATGGCGTCATCAATTCCAACAACTGCTGTTTGATTGCCTGCACTAGCTTTTCTTTCCCATCGGTACTTTGCGCAGATATCAATACATTGGGGAAGAGTGAAGGCGTAAATAAGGCAGGGTCGATTTGATCCGCTTTGTTATACACGGTTAAAACAGGCATCTCTTCCATCTTTAGTTCCGCCATCAACTGTAATACAGTCTGCTCCTGCAAAATACGATCTGGCGAACTTGCATCAACTACATGTAACAATAGATCCATTGATTGACTTTCTTCCAATGTTGAATGGAACGCATCAATTAATTGTGTCGGAAGATCTTGAATAAATCCAACCGTATCAGTAACCGTAATCTCAAATCCTTCTGCAAATCGCCATTTCTTTGTTAAGGGATCCAAAGTAGCAAATAACTGATCTTTAGAATACGTATCCGCTTGCGTAAGCAAATTAAGAATGGTTGACTTCCCCGCATTGGTATACCCAATCAAACCAATTTGAAAGATTTCACTAGACTGTCTTTTTTGGCGGTTTCTCGCTCGATGCGCTTCTACAGCCTTCAACTCACGTTTTACCCCTAATATTTTATTACGGATATGACGTCGATCCGTTTCCAATTTGGTTTCCCCAGGTCCTCTCGTTCCAATTCCACCACCTAATCGAGACAATGACTTTCCTTGTCCAGCTAAGCGTGGTAAAAGGTATTCTAATTGAGCTAGCTCTACTTGCAACTTTCCTTCTTTCGAACGGGCTCTCATGGCAAAAATATCTAAAATCAACTGGACTCGGTCAATGATGGGGATTCCTACTGCTTCTGAGACTAGCTGACTCTGCCGAGGGGTCATTTCATGGTTAAAGATAATCAGATCCGCTTCATGAGCATCCGCTTGTTGGATCAATTCTTGTAATTTACCTTTACCGATAATGGTTTGACGATCGACTTGCGGTCGTTTTTGCGTCAATGTAAATACAACTTCCCCAGAAGCTGTATTGGTCAGCTTGCTTAATTCTGCCATCGACTCTGTGAAGTATCGTTGATTCTGTTCTGTCTCAACGCCTACGATGATCACTTTTTCTTTTTTATTTGTCATCTTTTTCCTCCAACCACGTTCTGATCAATTGATCAATTTGCTCCATACTACTGGACTCTGCTAATAAGTCAAACCAATGTGCATCAAGACGATTACGAAACCATGTTAATTGTCGCTTTGCATACCGTCTCGAGTTCATCTTCAACTGCTCCACAACGTTTTCTAAAGATTCTTCTCCCTTAAAATACGGATAAAATTCTTTGTATCCAATACCTTGACTCGCTTGGACTTCACCAAGTTCATACACAAAACGTGCTTCTTCTAATAAGCCTTCCTCTAACATACTATCTACACGTTGATTGATGCGCTGGTATAACAAGGCTCTCTCGGTATTAAGACCAATCATACAATAATCATAAAGACGTGCGGGTTCCTCTTGCGGTGTTGTGATACTGTAGCCAGTCACTTCAAATACTTCTAAAGCTCGAATCACTTTTCGTTGGTTATTCCAATGAATTTTTTCCGCTGCTAGCGGATCTTTTGTTTTCAAATACTCCCAAAGTTCTTTTTTACTGAGTGTTTCAGCTAATTCTTCATATTTTTTTCGTACCGCTGTGACGCTTTCCTCTTTTGCACCCAATTGAAAATCATAAAGCAAAGATTGAATATACAACCCTGTTCCGCCAACGATCATCGGCAAATGGCCACGTTCTGTGATTTCTCTGATCAATTTTCGTCCAGATTTTTGAAAATCTGCTACGGAATAAGTTTCATTCGGTTCGATGATATCAATCAAATGATGGGGAATACCTTCCATTTCTGACGTCTTTATTTTAGCTGTTCCGATATCTAATTTCTTGTAAACTTGCAGTGAATCCCCACTAATAATTTCACCGTTAAATTTTTTAGCCAATTCCACGCTAAGCGCTGTTTTCCCTACCGCTGTAGGTCCAACGATTACTAATACTTTTTCCATTATCATCCTACTTTTTCATTGTTTGTTTTATCCAAAATGCTTTTTGGGGAAAGTCTGTGATTATTGCATCTAGTTGTTGATCGAAACATCGTGTCATCTGCTGGTCGTCGTTGATGGTCCAGCATCTGATCGATTTGGGGAATGTCTCCATGGATGGCAAATGCTCCAAGTACCAGTCACCTCTAGGATGAATCCCTTCTATCCAAGGAGTATCTTCAGCTAACTGTACTTTCTTTTGTGACGTACTTAAAAGAAGATCCATCTGTGCCTGAGGATCAATTTTTACTACTCGTTCCAATGTATGAAAGTTAAAACTGCAGTACGCATGTCGAAAAGGCCATTCCACTGCTTTTAATTGTTGAACTACTTTTTCTTCGATGCCAGCATACTCATATTTATCTGTTTTAATCTCGATCATTACCGTTCCACGATAATTCATTTCCCAAAAAAGATGCAAGACCTCTTTCAAAGTTGGCACTTTTGTTGCCTGAAACTCTGTATTGAACCACTTTCCTGCATTCAACTTTTTTATCTCTGCTAATGTTTTTTCCCGTACCAATCCTTTGCCATCCGTCGTCCGATCCACTTCCTCATCATGAATCACCACTATCTGCTCATCTTTCGTCAAATGAATATCTAGTTCAATCCCATCTGCACCTATTCGAACCGCTTCGGCAAACGCAGGCAATGTATTCTCTGGATGGGTACCACTACTTCCACGATGCGCAAAAATCTGAACCATTTCATCACCACTTTCAGTCTCTTTGATTGTACCATAGGAAAAAGGCTGTGAAAAAGTCGTAATACTTCGAATGTCTAAGAATGAGGTTGACTTGTCATTCTAAAAAATGAGTAAACGGTATTCAATAAAGAACTACTCAGCAATAAGCGATGATTTTCTAAAATATGAAAAGCTATAAAAAGTCCTCTCTCATTCGCTTAAAGCTGTTCTTCGACGATCAGTCAAAAATCTCAAAATATGGGGAGCTGTTTCGAGATTTTCATTCTTCATACTCAGGGCAAACTGCTGTTTTCACAATCTCTCATTCATAGTGTTTCATCTATCGAAAATAAGCCGAAAAAACCAAAAATATAAGGAACTACTTTTGGATTCTTCGGCTTATTTCTAAAAGCTAAACAATTCTGTCACAACCTTGACTTTACAAATTATAAAAGTTTTTTGATCCTCTTCAATCTCAACTCAAAAAACAATTAGCTCCACACATTATCATTTGAGAAAAAGCCAATAGGTTGTCGCGTGACACTTTTTAATTGCGCTTTTTTTTCATTGATCATTTCCGTCAGATTATCCGTGAAGTTTTCTAAGATCACACGTCCACCTTTATAAGCATAACCGCCTATTTTCATCGTTTCGTCAGGAGAAAGAACGACTTTACGGTGCGCAATGTTTTTAAACAACTCCTCTAAGATGTAATTTGGAAGATAAAAATTATTTTGTGCAGCAAATGACTGTAAATAAGCAAAATCATCAATAGTGATATAACAATCATCAAATGCATCAAAGCTGACATATTCATCTAACAGTGTTGCTCTTTTTTGCAAGATTTCATTGATTTTTTTATTTAGTTGATTCAAAGTCTCAATCTCTTTGACTTTTAATTCTAACTCCCGTCTTCGTTGCTCTTTGTTTTCAAGATGGCGCATCTGAACAACCATCCCGATATATACTAAAATAGCTCCTAATAAAACGCCAATTAAGCCTACGATGCCAACTACCAATTAGTGTTCCTCCTTGCTGTATTCTTCTATTTCATCATAACATAAACGTGCAAGCACAGACTATTTTCTAAAATTTTTTTATTTGACCTTTATTGACCAAGAATGTATACTACTTTTTAGGTAGAAGAAATGAATTTGTGTTACACTATTTGTAAAGAACTTAAGGAGGAACCAAATTATGAATTTAATCCCTACAGTTATTGAGCAATCCTCTCGTGGCGAACGAGCTTATGATATTTATTCACGCTTATTAAAAGACCGCATTATCATGTTAAGTGGTCAAGTGACAGATGATCTTGCAAACTCGATTATTGCCCAATTGCTTTTCCTAGATGCACAAGATTCTGAAAAAGACATTTATCTTTATATCAACTCTCCTGGCGGTTCTGTTACTGCTGGAATGGCGATTTATGATACGATGAATTTTGTTAAAGCAGATGTCCAAACCATTGTGATGGGTATGGCTGCTTCTATGGGTAGTTTCTTACTGACAGCAGGTAAAAAAGGCAAACGTTTTGCTTTACCAAATGCTGAAATCATGATCCATCAACCACTTGGCGGCGCACAAGGTCAAGCGACAGAAATCGAAATCGCAGCTCGTCACATTTTACAAACACGAGAACGCTTGAACAAAATTTTAGCAGAACGTACTGGTCAACCTCTTGAAGTGATCGAAAAAGATACCGACCGTGATAATTACATGACTGCTGAACAAGCGAAAGCATACGGTTTGATTGATGAAGTGATGGAAAACAGTGCTGGATTAAACTAATATCATTTGTAAACTAAAAGGACGATGGGACTGCTCGATTGAGCGGCTCATCGTCCTTTTTTCAGTTGGAACGAAAGCTCGGTTTTTCAATGCTGTTCTTTAAACTTTCCTTCGTTATATTGTTCTCCAAGTTCAACGTAATGTTGAATATTTTGGCGATTCTTTTCAATCTCTTCTTCCGTTAAAGGACGAATGACTTTAGCTGGCCGACCAAACGCTAATACGTTGGGCGGAATGACCTTGCCTTCGGTCACTAAAGAACCAGCACCAATCAAACTATTTTCACCGATCACTGCATGGTTCAAAATAGTTGATCCCATACCAATCAACGCGCCCTTTTCGATGGTGCAACCATGAAGCATACATTGATGTCCTACCGTTACATTTTCAGCAATTTCAACTGGTGCATCATGGTCCACATGAATAACAGTACCATCTTGAATATTCGTTCTTGCTCCAACTTTAACCGTATTGCTATCCCCACGAATCACCGCTTGATACCAAACTGTGACCGATTCTGCGAGCTCTACATCGCCAACAACAGTTGCATTCGGTGCAATAAATTTTTGACTCATTTTTACACATCTCCTTTTTTGGCTTATTTCCAATTATAGCAGAAGATGGATTTCTCCTTCAAAAAGACTGGCAGCTATTATTTCATAGTCCCTTCAAGCACGCCTACTCTCTAGGGACTGAGACCAAAGTTGTCTCAGTCTCTTCTAGTATCTCTAAAAACGAATAAACGGTGTTCAAACATCAGCTCCTTGAAATAAGCCTGAATTTTTCAAAACATGAGAAGCTGTTTCAAAAAATTCAGGCTTATTGTCATCAGAGCTACCCGATGTTTTCACGACCTCTGATTCACGGTGATACAAAAGTAGCATCTTCGGAAAATTTGCCGAAATTTACCAAAAATTTGAGAAGCACCAAGTAGGTAACAATCAACATCAAAAACGAGTTTTTGTGTTTCTTGTCAATTTTCGAAAATTCCTTCTTATTTCTTGATGCTGAACACTTTTGTCTCAACCTCTCGTTTTTACACAACTAAAGAGCTCAGAACAATCTTTCGTGTTCCAAGCTCTTTCCTTTTATCTATATGCTATCTAAACTGGTAGCTAAATTTTATCCATTTACTTTAGAAATATTGATTGAGCCGATATAGCCAGCTTTATAGTTTTCCACATTGATTAGTGGGCTTGTTTCTCCTTTATTTACTTTAAAAGTAGTTGTAAGTCGATAGTATCCTTTTTCTTCTAAAACCCCATCTCTCATCAATGTGGTGTTAAGGAGTTCACGACTATCTTTAGACGAAGTATCTTCCTTCAATGCCACTTTTACATAATGGTCACTCAACATATCGACCACTGGTTTCACATAAACAGTTACCCGATAAGTAGCATTTTCTTCTAAAGCTTCACTACCGTTAAAGATTTTATATACACTAGCATGCTGATCAGCAAAGAAAGTATAGTCACCTACTAAAGCATTCACAGGGTCTTTCACTAGTTCAATGTCATCTCCTGAGAACATTTTCCATCCAGCAGTTTGTCCGTCAGGCCAAGTATCATTGATTTTCACCGTTACATTAATCGTTTTTCTAGCCACTTCATTTACACTATTTTTCACTTCATAAGTGACTTGGTATTTTCCAGGAATAGAGGAATCAACGTTGTTTTCTACCACTTTGATTTTGTCTGTGATGTCTCCGTCAACACGATCATAAGCACTTAGATTGATTCGTTTGTCATATGGATCAAATAACTCATCGTGTAAAATTTCAATATCATTTGCATGTAACTCTGGTTTTTCAAAAACTGCTGCAAATTGATTGATTCTTACAGTATGCGTATTGAAGTGTTCTCCTGTTGCAGCTCCAATCGTAAAAGTATATTTCTTTGATTTATCGATGTTTGGATTTTTCAATTCCCAATGTTGCCCATCATAATCTGCAGTAATAAGTTGTTGCTTGCTATTCCATTTTAACGTTAATTTTTTAAAAGTATTTGGCGTGAATTTAATTTGTTGCATAGGAGCTAAAGCGGTTAAAAATCCGCTGTTGGCATCTGTTGAAACAAAGCCTCCATGAGCACCAACCATTTGAGCATGGTTGAAAGAAGTATCCGCATCATCTCTATCTGGCGCTTTAGAATAGGTATCCAATTCAAATCCAATTCCCTTTTTCAGGCCTCTGATACCTAGACCACCACCATTAGCTCCAATGTCGCCAATTGCTCCTTGGTGGAAAGCCACACCTACCCCATCAGCACCATTTACATTATCACCTAAATTGACATCCATATCCAACAAGAAATCATAGTTCATATCAAGGGAGACGATTCCAGATATTGTTCCTTTTTGAAATTGTTTCGATTGAGTAAGACGAGCTGTATGGGAATCAAGTTGGACGGCACTTCCATTAAATGCGACGATGTCTTTCAAATCAAAATTATTTTGATCCACATTTTGGGAGATAGCAATATTTTTATTGACTAAAACATTACTAGTTTCTGCATTTACTGACAATCCAACAACACTTACCCCAATTAATCCAATAGTTCCTGCACATACTTTTTTATAAAAGGTCTTTTTGTTCATAATAAATAACACTCCCATTCATATAGTTATTTTTTATACACTATCCTTTTCCGTTTTATCTGCATTTCACCATCTCTTTTCATTCTTTTAGTAAACAATTACGCGTAAAATTCATTTACTAGCAAGCATCCAGTAGTAGAAGCATTTTTGAATGCTATTTCGCCTCCCTTGATCTTTTTTCTACTACAAAATTATCGTAACGCTCAGATCCTATTATTTTTATTTTGTATAGTAGTCCAACAAATAAAAAAAGAGGTGAGACAAAAATGTTTAGCTTTAATAAATAAGAAGGGATTTCCGAAAATTGACAAGAAGCATAAACACTCGTTTTTTGCTGTTGATCGTTACCTACTTGGTGCTTCTTATTTCTTGATGCTACTTTTATCTCACTGTTTATTCGATTTTTAGAGATACTAAAAGAGACTGAGGAAAGTTTTTCCTCAGTCTCTCTATTCTAAAATTCTTTCTTATTTGCTCGGAGCTGTTCGCTTCTTTCACAACCTCTTGGTTTAAACGGTGTTCAAGAAGCAACTCCTTGAAATAAGCCTGAATTTTTCAAAACATGAGAAGCTGTTTCAAAAAATTCTTTCTTATTGTCATCGGAGCTACCCGCTTCTTTCACAACCTCTTGTTTTAATCGGTATCAAGCATCAGCAACATCTTCAGCAAATTGGCTATTGTACAGTTTTTCATAGAATCCGCCTTGAGCTAACAGCCCTTCATGCGTTCCTTTTTCGATAATTTGTCCTTGATCCATCACTAAGATCAAATCCGCATCACGAATCGTTGAAAGGCGATGAGCAATAACAAAACTTGTTCGTCCTTCCATTACACGATCCATTGCTTTTTGGATCAATGCTTCTAAACGAGTATCGACAGAACTAGTAGCTTCATCAAGTATCAAGATTTTAGGATCAGAAACCACGGCTCTGGCAATAGTCAATAATTGCTTTTGCCCTAACGAAACATTGTCACCTTCAGCGTTGATTTCCATTTCGTACCCATCAGGCATTGTCCGAATAAAATGATCAACGTTAGCTGTTTTTGCTGCGTCAACGACTTCATAATCCGTCGCATCTAATTTACCAAAACGAATATTATCAGCGATTGTCCCTTCATAGAGCCAAGCATCTTGAAGAACCATCCCAAATAATGAGCGGACATCACTACGACTCATCGTTTTAGTATCAATACCATCGATTTTTATTGCCCCATGACTCACATCATAAAAACGCATCAATAAATTAATCAGAGTGGTTTTCCCTGCACCGGTTGGTCCGACTACCGCAACTGTTTGACCAGCTTTTACTTCAAAGTTCAAATCTTGAATCAACGGTTTTTTAGGGTCATAAGCAAAATCAACATGTTCAAATGAAACATTTCCTGCTACTGTTTCTGGTAAAGTGACATCCACTTTATTTTCTTTTTCTTCTGGTTCATCTAAAATCTCAAAGACACGTCTGGTAGCCGCAGATGCACTTTGCAATACAGAAGATAACTGTGTGATATTCCCCATTGGCTGGCTGATTTGCCAAATATATTGGATAAATGCTTGTAATTGCCCCACAACGATGACACCCGTAATGACGTAAAAACTTCCCAATACAGCCATACCGATATAAGTAGCATATGCGGTCAACTGAACTAAGGGCATCATCAATCCAGATATAAAGGCTGCTCTAAATCCATAATGTTTCAATCGATGATTGACTTGTTTGAATCCTTCAAACGTTTTTTGCTCACGTCCATAAACTTTTAACACACTAAAACCAGTCATATTTTCTTGGACATAACCATTTAAATCCCCTAACGAATTTTGCATTTCTTGGAAATATTTTTGCGAAGCATTGATCACACGTTTTGAAATCCAGATAGATGCAGGAATCATGATCATCGAGATCAACGCCATCAATGGCTGGATATAAAACATCATCGCTGCTGCCAGTGTGATCCCTAAAATAGCATTCACCACACCGATAAACGCTTGCTGTAACGCCCCACTGACTGCGTCTACGTCATTCGTCACCCGAGATAAGATATTTCCTTGTTGATTTTTATCAAAATAAGAAACAGGCAATCGATTGATTTTTTCTTCAATATCTCTTCGCAAATCTTGCATTGCACTTTGCACGACATTCGTCATCAAAACACCTGAAAGTAATTGCGAAACACAATAACCAACGCCCACGATCGTGATCCAAATCAAACAATTGAAAATATAAGAAAAATTAATCGCTTCGTTGTTTGCAATATTGTGACTGATCTCAGTAGTTGGCAATCCGACAACGTAGGGTAAAGCAACGTTGAAAATCACCGTCAAAACAGTAAACAACAGCACAAAGAAAAATGTTAACTGATAAGGTTTGATGTATCGAGCTAATCGTTTTAAGGAAGATAATGTTTGTTTCATGCTAATTCCTCCTTCGATAATTGCGAAGCTGCGATATCATAATAGATTGGACAGTTTTCTAATAATTCACGGTGTGTCCCGATACCTACGACTTCTCCCTCATTCAAGACGATGATTTTATCAGCATGCATGATCGTACCCACTCGCTGCGCCACGATTAACACCGTTGATTCGGTCGTTTCTTTTTTCAAGCGAGCCCGAAGTTTTGCATCCGTTTGATAATCAAGTGCCGAGAAGCTGTCATCAAAAATATAGATTTCCGGACGTCGAATAATAGCTCTGGCAATCGCTAAACGCTGCTTTTGTCCTCCAGAGAAATTAGCTCCACCTTCGGAAAGAAGTTCATCATACCCATCCGTTTTCTTCGAAATGAAGTCCGTTGCTTGTGCGATTTCAGCTGCTCGCTCCATCTCCTCTTGCGTAGCATCTTCTTTTCCATATCTTAAATTATCTGCGATCGTCCCAGTAAATAACAATGCTTTTTGAGGAATAAAGCCAATTTTATCTCTTAATTTACTCAAGCGATAGTCCCTGACATCTACGCCATCAATAAGGATTTCCCCATCACTTACATCGTAAAATCGAGGAATCAATTGAATCAACGTTGACTTCCCGCTACCTGTACTACCGATGAATGCGACTGTCTCTCCTGGCGAAGCAGTAAAACTCACATTACGGATCACGGGTTCTTGTGAATGTCCAGGGTAAGCAAATGTCACATTCTTAAACTCAATATATCCTTTGGTTTTTGTTTCAGATACACCATTTGGATCTTCTTTGATCGACGGTGAGGCATCTAATGCTTCTTGGATACGCCCTGCTGAAACAGCTGCCCGTGGATACATCATAAAGACACTTGCAAACAGCATGAAGGAGAATAATGCATGGAAAATATATTCAATAAATGCAATCAGATCCCCCACTTGAAGAGAACCAGCATCGATTTGAACTGCTCCGCTCCAAATAATCAAGACCATTACAATGTTAAACAGGAAGTAGAATCCAGGCTGTGCAACAGCCATTAAACGAAACAAGCTTTTCGAGCTTTTTGTATAGTTATCATTAACTTTCGCAAATCGTTTTTCTTCAAATTTTTCATTAACGAATGCCCGGATAACACGTAATCCTGAAAGATTTTCACGTAAAATACTATTAATCTTATCCAAATTTTTCTGTTGTTTTTTTGATAACGGTTCAGAAAATTTCGCAATCGCAACCACTGAAAGTAGTAAAAACGGTAGAGCTCCGATCACATAATAACTCAATGAAACACTGGTCCGCATAACCATATAAAGACTGACAACAAACATCATCGGTGTCATAAATCCGATCCGTAAGATATTTTGCAAGAACAGCATAATTTGATAAGCGTCGTTCGTCGTACGCGTGATCAACGAAGTAACACCTAATGTTTCATATTCTTGGTGAGAATAACTCTGGATTTTCTTGAATAGATCGTCACGAATATCCGCAACGATGTTCGTCGTGATCCGTGAACCAAAATAGCCTAATAGAATATTCATAATGATCCCAACCACAGTAATCACGACCATCAAGATCCCTTGTTGTTTTACATAACCAAAATCGTTGTTACGAATCCCGACATCAATCATACGAGCTAAAATCGTTGGTAAGCCTAACTCAATTAAAATAAAACCAAATACGCAGATGAAATTTAATAACAAATATTTCTTATAGCGCATGGTATAGTGCCACATCAACTTCAAACTCTCATCTCCTTTTAATTAGAATAAATTTAGCTATTAATAAAAATAATAGCACACTCCTACAGTATATAGAACACCTCTCTCATCAAAAATTTTTTTTATTACATTTAAATGATAAAAAACATTTTTCCTTTCCACCTTGTTGATTTCTATACTTATCCACTTTTTTATGCTAAAATAGCAATTAACTATTGTATGAATTCATACAGAAGGTACGGTTGAAAAAATTTCCGAACAGAGAAGCAAAACGAGGCTTGTCTCTTTGATTAGAATCGCTCATTTTAATCAAAGCATATCAAAAAACAGGTGGCTTGACCCCTCGTTTTGTGTTGTCTAAAAAAATCAACTAGCTAAATTACTGCGACATGCAGATAAAGGAGACATAAACATGATTTACAAAGTATATTATCAAGAATCAAAAATCCGTAATCCTAAACGGGAAGAAACAAAATCACTTTACATTGAAGCAAATAGTGATGTTGACGCACGTCAACAAGTGGAAGAAAATACCCCATACAACATTGAATTCGTTCAACTTCTAGAAGGCAGTCATCTAGAATACGAAAAAGAAAATGCTGAATTCACATTAGTGGAGTTTTAAAATGAAACTTTCCATCAAAAATAATGAGACAGGCGTCTTTGCTATTGGTGGATTAGGTGAAATCGGGAAAAACACGTATGGGGTACAATTCCAAGATGAGATTATTATCATTGATGCTGGAATCAAGTTTCCAGAAGATGATCTGCTTGGGATTGACTACGTAATTCCTGACTACAACTATATCGTTCAAAATATACACAAAGTGAAAGCACTGGTGATCACGCATGGACACGAAGACCATATCGGTGGCATTCCTTATTTGTTGAAACAAGCGAATATCCCTATTTATGCTGGGCCATTAGCGCTTGCACTGATTACCAATAAGTTGGATGAACACGGATTGCTTAGAGATGCACAATTGCATGAAATCAATGAAGATACCGTGATTCGTTTCAGAAAAACATCGGTCAGTTTTTTTAGAACAACCCATAGTATCCCTGATGCGTTGGGTGTCGTTGTAAAAACACCTTCTGGTAATATCGTTGCAACAGGTGACTTTAAATTTGATTTCACCCCAGTCGGTGAACCTGCTAACCTGCACAAAATGGCACGGATCGGTGAAGAAGGCGTACTCTGCTTGCTATCAGACAGTACAAATGCTGAGATCCCAACATTTACAAAATCAGAAAAAACGATTGGTCTTTCGATCCTAAAGATTTTTGAGAAAATCGAAGGTCGGATCATTTTTGCCAGCTTCGCTTCAAACATCTTCCGTCTACAACAAGCAGCAGATGCAGCGGTTGCTACCGGCAGAAAAATTGCTGTTTTTGGACGCAGTATGGAAAATGCGATCGTTAACGGCCAACGTTTAGGCTATATCAAAGTCCCAGAAGGAACCTTCGTTGATGCACATGAAATCAATCGATTACCTGCGAATGAAACGATGATCTTATGTACTGGTTCTCAAGGTGAACCGATGGCTGCTTTAAGTCGTATTGCTAATGGTACCCATCGCCAAATCCAGATCCAACCAGATGATACCGTCATTTTCTCAAGCTCACCAATTCCTGGGAATACTACCAGCGTCAACCATTTGATCAATTTATTATCTGAAGCTGGTGCAGAAGTCATTCATGGGAAAATCAACAATATCCATACTTCTGGACACGGTGGTCAAGAAGAACAAAAGCTGATGCTTCGTTTGATGAAGCCTAAATACTTTGTTCCAGTCCACGGAGAATTCAGAATGTTGAAGATCCATGCTTCCCTTGCTCAAGATACCGGTGTACCTGCTGAAAATTGCTTTATTATGGAAAATGGAGATGTGTTGGCTTTGACTAGCGAAACCGCTCGTCCAGCCGGACATTTTATTGCCGGTGACGTCTATATCGACGGTAGCGGGATCGGTGACATTGGAAATGTTGTTTTGAGAGACCGTCATTTGTTATCTGAAGAAGGACTAGTTCTGGCAGTTGCTACTGTCGACATCAAAAAGAAAGAAATTTTAGCGGGACCTGATATTTTATCACGTGGCTTTGTTTATATGCGTGAATCAGGTGAGATGATCAATGAGGCGCAACGCATCCTTTTCCATGCATTGCGTGAAGTGTTAAATGCTCCTGATTGCTCTGAACATAAACTGAAAGAAGCCATGACAGGCGCTTTACAACCTTTCTTATTTGAACGAACAGAAAGACATCCAATGATCCTTCCAATGGTGATGACACCTGATGAAGAAAAATAAATGAAAAACTTATAATGGCTGCATGCGCCGACTACCTACATAGATGGGTAAAGTTCGGCGCAGTTGTCCATTATAAGTTTTTTTGTAACAAAAAAGAGCGTAATCACTTACGCTCTTAACATGTTTAAATAGGTGAACAACACTTATTTAGTTTACTCGCTCTACTTAAGCTTTTTCAACATTAGCAGCTTGTGGGCCACGATCTGATTCTTCAACATCAAAAGTCACTGCTTGACCTTCTTCTAAAGTTTTGAATCCGTCACCTTGGATAGCTGAAAAGTGAACAAAAACATCGCTTCCGTCTTCACGTGAAATAAAACCAAATCCTTTTTCAGCGTTGAACCATTTAACTGTTCCGTTTTCCATTAATAATACCCTCCTCGTGCCTAAGCACTTAATTGATTGTAACATTGCTCGCGTACGATAGAGGTGCAACAGATGTTTCAACTTCTATTCCCAAACAAAATTACAATATAATTGTACACTTGGTTCTTTTTTTTTGCAAGAAAGCTACTTCCACTTATTCAATTTATTCCTCTTCCATCAATCCCTCCTCTCTCAGACTAAAATACTGTTTGCATCCAATGATCAAATGATCTAAGACATCGATTCCCATCATCTCCCCACGTTTTTGAACTCTTTTAGTAAAAAGCAAGTCTTGTTTAGATGGAAGAACATTCCCCGATGGATGATTATGAACTAAAATAATTCTCGCTGCAGAATATCGAACAGCATAATGGAACACTTCTCTTGGATGTGCGATCGTTTGATCCAGGGAACCAATAAATAGCGTTTTTTTCAACAATACTTGATTCTTAGTATCCAAATAAATACAAATCAAATGTTCTTGTTTGTGATCCTTTAATTCTATGATCAATTGATGCGCTAATTCATAGCTGGCATGGATCGTGGGTTGTACCGCTACATGCTGTGTTTGGATTCTTTTTCCTAGCTCGATCAGTGCTTTGATTTCAAGAGCCTTAACCTGACCAATTCCTCGTATTTTTTCCAGCTCAGACAGCGTTGCCTGTCTTAACAATGCAAGTCCACCAAATGTTTTCAACAAATTACCTGCTAGTTCCAAGACATTATAGGGATGCTGTCCCGTGCGTAATAAAATAGCAAGTAATTCTTGATCAGAGAGTGCTTTCTCTCCGTAAAGCAACATTCGCTCCCTTGGAAGTGAGGTTGCTGGCACAGCATCCAGCAAATTTTTTTCCATAAAATCCCCCCTTTCTTCTTCTCACTAATAAGATACGAAAAAAGGGGGGAGCTATTTTTATTTTTTTAGATATCCTGGTACTTCGTGTAGAGAAGATAAAACTGCTAACGTTTTTTGTTGCAAGTCTTCTGAAGGAGCCAACAAATCTGGAATCATAATCACTGGGATCTCCGCACTTGCTGCTGCAAGTATCCCGTTTTTAGAATCTTCCAGAACCAATGTTTCTTGTTTTTTCGTTCCTAGATATTCATGGGCAAGCAAAAAGATTTCTGGATCAGGTTTAGCACGTTTGACATTTTCTGCTGAAACAATCGTTTCAAAATAGTTTGTCAGTTGGTTCTTTTCCAACAATAGCTCAATAATATGACGTTGGTTACTAGAAGCGACAACTTTAGGAATTCGGTGTTCTTCTAAAAAATCCAGTAATTCGATTACTCCTGGTTTTAATTGCACTGCACCTAAGGAAAACCGTCTGATCGTTTCTTCATAAGCATCATTAATGAATTTTTGGACATTATTTTTCCCAAAACTTGCAAAGATCTGATGATAATTTGCCCAAACCTCTTCATCTGATACACCTAGATATTTCAAATACAATTCTTTGTCGTAAGGAAAGCCCATTTGATCAGCAACCATTTGCGAGGCTTCATAGTAGACGATTTCTGTGTCAAAGAGTAACCCATCCATGTCAAAAATGACAGCTTTATAATTCATTTTTTCCTCCTAACTGTAACAATAGTGTTCGTACTTCAGAAATAAAGTAAAGAGAACCTGTAACCACTAAGACATCTTCATTGGTCATTTTTTCTAATATTTCAGCTAAACCAAATTGCCATAATGAAACAATTGAAACTGTTTCATCTACAAGATCAGTCACGGTGCTTAAATCCAATGCTTTCGGGTGTTCAAACGTCGTTAAATACAAATGCGCATTAGGAACTGCTTTTAATTGGGTTAGCATTGCTTCTACATCTTTTGTACTTAGTGCAGAAAATAAAATATTGATCCGATAATCTTTGAACTCTTTCTTCAAATTTTGAACCAAACGGCTGACTGCATGTGTATTATGAGCGCCATCTAAAATAACAAAAGGTTCTTCACTTAATTTTTCCATTCGTCCAGGCCAGTGCGCTTTTTTCAGCCCTTTGCGAATTTCTTTTTCACTAAATGGTATACCTGTCATCTTGCAGTAAACTTGGTATAGTTCAATTGCCATACCAGCATTTTCTGTCTGATGTTGTCCAATCATGCCAATCGTAAGCGAGGTCATTTTTCCATGCTCATTATGAAATGAAAATACTTCTCCCCATTGCTCAGCTGGATGTTGATAAGTAACTTGATAGTTTTCGCCAAAAATATGAAGGGGGGCATTTCTTAGTCTAGCCTGTTTTTTGATTACTTCTAAAGCTCTTTCTTCGATATTTCCCGTAACGACAGGCACCCCTTGCTTGATTATTCCTGCTTTTTGGGCAGCGATTTCTTCAATTGTTTCTCCTAAAATATCCGTATGATCCAAGCCAATCGTGGTGATTCCTGTAAGTAATGGTACGGCAACATTTGTTGAGTCTAGTAAACCGCCTAACCCAACTTCAATAATAGCAACGTCGACTTTTTGACACAAAAAATAATCAAATGCCATTGCTGTCAGCGTTTCAAACTCAGTGATTCCGGCAACTGCTTCAAATCGATCCAAATGTTCAACAAGTGGTCGGTATTTTTGTACAAGCTTGATTAAGTCTTGATCTGGAATTTCTTGTCCATTGATCGAGATTCGTTCATTAAAAGATTCAATATACGGAGAAGTAAATGTCCCCACTGTCAGACCTGCTTCTTCTAGTAGACATCTCAGATACGTAACCGTCGAACCTTTTCCGTTGGTTCCTGCGATATGGATCGTTTTCACCTGTTTTTCTGGATGCCCGACTATCTCTAATAATGCCTCCACTCGATCTAGTCCCGGACGAGAGCCAAATGGCAAGCGGCTATGGATCCAGGCGATTGCTTCTTCTATTTTCATCAACGTTTCCCCCATTCCATATTTATTATAGCAAAAAGCAACCGGAAACACAGGAAAAGACGTAATGTATGTAAAAGAAGAAGAAATACTAAATAGCCAATTCTGATTCTACTTATTTGTGCTGACGTCTTGCTTTTTACTTAAAAAAAGAGCGGAAATGTTTTTCAACTACTTTCCGCTCTCTTTTGCATTTGTACGATTGTTCGAATGTCAGATTACTGGATTGTTCTTAAGCTGCGGATTCTTTCTGTAACTGCTGCTTGTTTGTCCAAATAATCTTTTTCTTTTGCTCGCTCTGCTTCAACCACTTCTGCTGGCGCATTGGCAACAAAGCGTTCATTGCCTAATTTTCCTTGTACTCGTTTCACTTCATCTGTCCATTTCGCTAGTTCTTTTTCTAACCGTTTGATTTCTTCTTCGATATTGATCAAACCTGCTAATGGTAAGAAAATTTCTGCCCCTGTCAATACAGCTGACATTGCTAGATCAGGCGCAACGATTTCACTTGAGATCGTTAGCTCTTCTGGATTACAGAAACGCTCGATATAGCTGGTATTTTCTGTTAAGAATTGACCGATTTTCGGATCATTGATCTTAATCATTAATGTAATTGGTTTTGATAATGGTGTATTCACTTCAGAACGAATGTTACGTACGGAACGAATTAGTTCTTTGAGTACTTCCATCCCTTTTGAAGCTGTTTCATCATTAAATTCCGGATGAACCACCGGATAATCAGCAACTACTAAAGAAGTACCTTGATGTGGGATGTGTTGCCAAATTTCTTCAGTAACAAATGGCATAATTGGATGCAATAGACGCAAAATTTGATCTAACGTATGCACCAAAATACTTTGTGTTGTTTGTTTTGAGACAGCATCATCACCATACAAGACTTCTTTACTCATCTCGATATACCAGTCACAAAAATCATCCCAAATAAAGTTATACAACTGACGCCCAGCTTCCCCAAATTCAAAATGATCAAAGAGTTCAGTAACCTTAGCAATCGTTTCATTTAGACGTGTCAAGATCCAGCGGTCTGCCACAGTTTTCTCGCCAGTTAGCGTAATATCTTCAACTGTCATGCCTTCACTGTTCATAATAACAAAACGTGAAGCATTCCAAATTTTATTAATGAAATTCCAAGCTGCATCCATTTTTTCATAGCTGAAACGGACATCTTGACCAGGTGCTGAACCGTTTGATAAGAACCAACGTAAGGCATCAGCGCCATATTTTTCAATCACTTCCATTGGGTCAATGCCGTTTCCAAGAGATTTACTCATCTTACGTCCTTGCTCGTCCCGAATCAACCCATGAATCAAAACATTTTCAAACGGACGACGATCTGTAAATTCTAAGCTTTGGAAAATCATTCGACTAACCCAGAAGAAGATAATGTCGTAGCCAGTTACTAATGTGCTTGTTGGGAAATAGCGTTGATAATCAGCACTATTTTCATCTGGCCATCCCATCGTTGAAAAAGGCCATAATGCTGAACTAAACCAAGTATCTAATACATCTGGATCTTGTACCCACTCTTCACTATTTTCTGGAGCTTCCATCCCTACATACATTTCACCCGTTTCTTTATGGTACCAAGCCGGGATTTGGTGTCCCCACCACAATTGACGAGAGATAACCCAATCGTGAACATTTTCCATCCAACGTAAAAATGTTTGATTAAAACGTGGTGGGAAAAATTCAACTGCATCATCAGTCTCTTGATTTTTCATTGCTTTCTCAGCTAATGGAGCCATTTTAACAAACCATTGTGTGGACAAGCGTGGTTCAATGACTACTCCCGTACGTTCTGAATGCCCAACATTATGGATCATTTTTTCAATTTTGATCAATCGTCCGATTTCCTTCAAATCAGAGACAATCGCTTTACGTGCTTCGAAACGATCCATACCTGCATATTTTCCAGCTAAGTCATTCATCGTTCCATTTTCGTTCATCACATTTACACGTGGCAGATCATGACGGTTACCTACCTCAAAGTCATTTGGATCATGCGCAGGTGTAATTTTCACTACGCCTGTTCCAAATTCCATATCAACATACGTATCTGCAATAATCGGAATTTCTTTATTTACTAATGGTAAAATTACTTTTTTGCCGATCAACGCTTGATAACGCTCGTCTTCTGGGTGTACAGCAATCGCTGTGTCACCTAGCATAGTTTCTGGACGAGTCGTTGCAATTTCCACTACACCCGAACCATCAGCCAGTTCATAGCTCATGTGGTAGAAAGCACCTTCAATCTCTTTGTGGATCACTTCGATATCCGATAAAGCAGTGCGTGCTTGTGGGTCCCAGTTAATAATGTATTCACCACGGTAAATCAAGCCTTTTTCATAAAGTGTTACGAATACTTTACGAACAGCTTCTGACAAGCCATCGTCTAGTGTAAAACGTTCACGACTATAATCGAGAGATAAGCCCATTTTTGCCCATTGTTCACGGATATGGCTTGCATACTCTTCTTTCCATTCCCATACTTGATCCACAAATTTTTCACGTCCTAAGTCATAACGTGAAATTCCTTGTTGACGAAGTTTTTCTTCTACTTTTGCCTGTGTAGCGATCCCTGCATGGTCCATTCCAGGTAACCAAAGGGTATCAAAACCTTGCATCCGTTTTTGACGAATCAGCATGTCTTGTAAAGTCGTATCCCAGGCATGTCCTAAGTGAAGTTTTCCTGTAACATTTGGTGGGGGGATTACGATTGAATAGGGTTTTGCTTTCTGATCGCCACTTGGTTTGAACAAATCTTGTTCCAACCATTTTTCATAACGGCCAGCTTCAACTTCTTGCGGATTGTATTTTGTTGATAGATTTTTTTCTTCCGTCATACTGATGTCCTCCTTAAAAATAAAAAAAGTCCTAAAATACTTTCGTATTTTAGGACGTATTGATTTACGCGGTACCACCTAATTTGTAGCAGTTTCCTACTACCTCTCATGTGAGTTAACGATCACGACTCGTTTATCTCTAGGTTTTATCGGTTTGCTGTACACGATAAAGGGTTCAAGATAAAAACTCCCAAGCTACCTTCACTAGTCTCTCCTAAGAACGTCTCACCATCTCGTTCTCTCTCTAAAAGGCTGTAACTAGTTACTCCTCTTGATCAACGTCATGCCTCATTTTACAATGGTTCAATTTTAAAGTCAATAAAAGACGGTAAGAATCGTATTTCCCTAAATAGTACCTCTTCAGGCTTATGATTCGCCTATTATAAATAATTGACTAAACAATAAGCAGTAGTGACAATGTTTGCTTATTCAGAACGTGACTGTTCAAATTAATTTTTTAACTCTCTTACAGAAGACTGATTTTTTCCTGCTTCCTTCATCTCATTTAGATTATTAGCCTTATTTGTAGACTGATTCATTCGCTCCTCTAGTGTTTGAATTTTTATTACAGGGTGACTATTGGGCGTTTGAGGTGATTTATTTGTTAGAGATTGATCCCTGATTTCCTTGGGAATTGGTATTGATTGAATACCAGCGGACTTCTCCTGATTTAGACTATCAGCCACATTTGTAGACTGATTCATTTGCTCCTCGAATGTTTGTTTTTTTATTACAAGGGGCGTTTTGGTTTGTTTATCTGTTAGAGAGTGATTACTGATTCCGAGAGGTGTTAATGTTGGTTCAATACCTGCAGACTTTTCTTTAGGTTGCTCCTTTTTTCTCTCTGGTTCCTGTACTGAATTACTTATTAGAGACTGATTACTTGTTCCCTGAGGCATTGGAGTTGGTTCAACATCTATATTCAGTTCTTTAAGTTGCTTCATTTCCTGTCTATGTGAGTGTAATTTCTCGAAACTCTCAACTAGTCTTTTAATTTTCCCTCGATTCTGTTGGTGTTCTGAGTCTTTATTAAGATACCCTGCCGTGTATTTAGGATTTATATTTTTAAATACACCAGATGAATATACCAAGAAAGACAAAACAACCTGGGAACAACAATGCTCATCCTTGATTAGTAATTCTTCAATCTGTCGATTCACATCAGACACTAATAGGTTATTCGGACTTACGTAAGTATTTATAAACTGCTTAATCTTATCGCTTTCCTGTTGCCACCACTCCCTTTCGAATGGAGTCAGCACCTGATTAAGATTCTTAAAATATTTATTATTGTTACCCTCAACTTCATTAATCGTTACCTTCTTAAGATCAACAGAAACTAAAGGAATTTGTTTGCTACACTCGTCAATGACACTTTTTAATTTGGGATATGTATGTATAAAATGTTGTATCTTTTCTTTTTGATTAAGGATATTTGAAAATTGCTCCTCTATACTAAGTCGATCATCTCTAAATTCGTACACCTCAATCACACTATATTTCATTTGTTTTTTAATTTCTTCTTTTTTATTATTTAAATCTTTTTGAAACGTCTCAATTACTTTATTGACTCTGACTTGTTTTGTATTTTTTTTATTTTTTATCTTCAATAAACTATTTTTAATCTTATTTATTACAACTTGGGATTCCCTTTGCCGCTTTTTTTCATCCATTGATAAACATTTTTCCGTCTAATTGATGACATCTGATTCAGTAAAATTAATATTTTGTGAACGAAGTGCTTCTTTAATTGATTGAAGGAGAGACTCAGCTTGTGAAAGGTCCTTGGTTTCCTTTAATAGTCCTTCTCCGTCATCCCCAAACCTTTTTTTTAAATCAGTTACATCACTTGAATTTCCCCATTCTCTACTCATTACAGAATAAATGACTGTTGATAAAGTCTCTCCCTCCTTTTTTTGCTGGAGTGCTTCTTCGATTTTTGGAAGTATTTCTTTTTTTGTCTGATAATCTTGTAATAGATTTAATGCTTTTTCCCTATCCGAACGATTCGAACAATCAATTCCTTCTTCACTTAGTGTATGATTAATCGTTTCCAGTATTATAGGAAAAAGGTAATCTACTTTTTGTTTTTTTAAATCTTTTCTTACTTCCCCCACTATATCAAGACCTTTTATTTTATCAATAGGGGCAAGTATTATAGTTTGTGCTTTTTCTCCCATTTCCATGCTTATTGCGGATATTCTTAAGATCACTTCTTTTTCATTCAAAATTTTGTTTGTTTGAATCTTATCCTCTTCATTTAAATAAGTGCTTAATTGATTATTGACTTGTTCAAAGTTTTTTTCCGTCCAGTTTGGGTGATTAACTTTTAACTGAAGCATAATCGTTGCGATCTGCTCGGGTTTTAATTGTTTGAGATAGTCATTGTTCTCCAGTTTATTATCAATTGATCGAAGTCCATTCATGTGTCGCTGATTTTCGATTTCACTCAGATCTTTTTTCATCATTTCCGATAAGGAACTATTTTTTTTTGCTTCTGTCTCCTTTAATTCTTCTTTAAATGCCTGAACTGTTTCAAATTTGTGCCATTGATTTTCACCAAAAACAAGTCTCCCTAAATAGGATAACTGTTTTTTTGACTCTGGAGAATTCAATAATCTATAGAATCTATCAAATCGGTCTATTTTTGCCCCACTATTCAATAAATCTTCTAATTGACCCCCTAAATCTGATCGATTTTCTTTTTTTAGTTTTTCGATGATACTTTTTTTATAAAATTCTAAACGGTCCGTTTCTTTGAAGGAAGTATTGACATGTTGCCTAACAGACTCTTTTACTAATGTGGACTGAGACTCAACATAAATTTGTGTCATCACCTCAACTGTTCCTTGTTCTTCTCCTCTTAATATTTCATCATATTTTACAGCCAACTCTGGGGTTACTTCTTTAGCAATCAAATAAACGAGCTCTTGATCAAGGATTCTTTTTTTTGTGATTATGGTACTTTCTTTTAAATTTATTTTTTTAAAATATGGAATGCTATTACCAATAAACGGCGAATCACTATGATTTGTAGCTATAGAAATATATGTTTTTTTTCAGCTTCTGATAAATTCTTTCTTTGGAGAAGTTTAGAAATTATTTTATCATCTCTCAAAAAGTCAAAAAACCATTTATACTTATCATCAGGGTCAGGCATCATTCCAAAAAATCCATCAATTACGATTTCTCTACATCCTTCTTCATAATCTAGCTCCATATTGACTAATTGTTGGTATTTTACACTGCCCTCGTTTAATAGTTCAAATGTGCGAGCTAAAATATCCTCTTTGACTTTAGCTGAGTCCATGCCATATTGTAATTCTATACATATCTCTTTAATTTTTTTCTCGATTTCATCTGTCGATAATTTTATTTTATTAATACTAAACAAAACATTCTCATGAAAAAATTTATCACCATCCACAGATAAACTATTAGTTAAAGATGTTAATAAGTTGAGCTGTTCTGTCAGATTTCTAGTTGGAACCATTAGAAGATCAAAAAGATGAATCTGATTTATTACATTATCAGAATTTTGTTGAAAATAGAGACAAGATTCCACGATCTCTCTCGTTATTACTCTCTCTTGTTTCAGCATCATTATCAGCTCATCAAGAGTTTCAAATCTGTTAATTGCCGTCCCCCCTCTTAATGTATCCAGTAATTGCTGATAGTCTGCAGTTATTTTGTAAGGGAATTTATTCAACACTGCTTTCATTTGGTGGTATCCTTCACTTGTTTTGTCCGAAAACCGTTCCATTTCCATAAGAATTGTATTTTTTACCTTCTCTTGATTCATTTTTACCATCCTTTACATTTTTTTCGTTATGGCATCCGTGGCTTGTCTGTTTTGCTAGACATTCATATCTAGCCTGAATCATAAGAATTAAGGATTGTTCCTTTTATGTACATTCAATCAAATCTTAAACTTCATTAGTATTTTTTACTCCAACTTGTTTCATAACCGCCTCCTTCAGATTAACTTTTTTCTTACAACAGTGATTCTATCCATTGCATTCATCTTTATTACTGTCATTCACTCCTAAAAAAAGGTTTTTTCTTTCAAAAAAACAAGTTATTTTATAATCCCTGCACACGATGATACAATGAACTGAAAGCTATTATATCAGTATTATGATTGTAAACAAACAAAAATAGATATAAACATGCGTTATAAAAAAACGCTTAGAAACATTGGCTCTAAGCGCTAAAACTATGGATTGTCATAAAAAAAATTCTGAATATTTCTCGTTAAAAAATATAAGCGTTTGCAATTCTGTCGTCAAATCAATGTATTGAATATTCACATGCTTGGGTACGATCACTCGGTCAGGAGCAAAGTTTAAGATCGCTGATACGCCACCTTTCACAATTTCATCGATTGCTGACTGGGAGTGTTTACTTGGAACCGTTGAAATCGCAACTGTTACTTTTTCTTTTTTGACGATTTCGCCAAACTGTTCGATTGGATAAATGAATTGACCATCGATTTCTTGGTTGACGATTTTAGGGTCATTGTCAAATACACAGACGATATTCAAATTTTCATTTCTTCTAAAATTATTGTGCTTTAAAGCTTTCCCTAGATTCCCATACCCAACTAAGGCAATTCGTTTTTCCTCTTCCGTCTTTAAGATCCGATCAAATACTTCGATCAGATAAGGCACTTCATAACCATAGCCACTGCGCCCCAACTCACCTAAATATGAAAAATCTCTACGGATCGACGCAGAAGGTACTTGGGTGATTTGACTAAATTCATTTGATTTAATCCGCTTCACACCTGAATCATTGAGCATTTTTAAATAACGTAAATATAAAGGTAGTCTTTTAGCTGTTGCTTTTGGTAAAACCGCTATTTTTTCTCCCATCTTCAAACCCCTTTGTTAATTTCTTCACATAGTCAGTTTATCATTTATCCTCTCTTAGAGCAACAGTAGGGAACATAAAAAAGAGTCTGGGATTGACCCCAGACTCTTAAATAAGTGTAAGAACAAATAAAAAGTAATGTTTTTAAAGTCTGTTTTATTAAACATAAAAAAACGGTTCAATCTACTTTCTTATTCTTGTCAAAGCTCCACGATAATTTCAAGACTCTTATAACAAATCAGCAAATTCTTCTACTTGTTCAGCTTCGGTAGCTGTATGGATCGTTTCCATTTTTAAACCAGAAAGAGCTCGTTCGATCATTTCTTCGATTGGTAAACGTTCTTCGTATTGATGAACTTTATCAAGGCGTGGTCGAGTCTTTGGTTGAGGTGGGGCAAAAATCGTACAGCAATCTTCAAATGGTTGGACTGAAAGCTCAAAGGTATCGATTTGTTCAGCTACTTCAATGATTTCTAATTTATCCATCGTAGCAACTGGACGAATGATAGGCGTATTCGTTACTTCATTGATAGCAACCATGCTTTGTAAGGTCTGCGAAGCTACTTGTCCTAAAGACTCCCCATTAAGGATAATCAACCCATGGCGTAATCGGCGGATCTCATCCGTTAATCGCAGCATCATCCGTCGAGTAATCGTCATCCAGTACCCTTGTGGAATGTTTTTCTTGATTTCTTCTTGGATCTCAGTAAACGGTACCTCGATAAACTCGATTTTACCGACATAAGGAGTCAATTTTGCTGTTAAATCTTTTGCTTTTTGTAATGCTTGCTCACTCGTGTAAGGTGGACTAGCAAAGTGGACCGCTTCAATTTCGACACCACGCTTCATGGCAAAATAACCAGCCACAGGTGAATCGATTCCACCAGACAACATCAACATGCCTTTACCGCTTGTTCCCACTGGCAACCCGCCTGCTCCTTTAATCGTTTCATAGGATAGGTAAGCAGCATCTCGACGGATTTCTACCCGTAGTGGAATATCTGGTTTACGCATTTGTGCTTCTATATCAGGGAAGATATCTACCACCGCATTTCCTAACGTTTGATTTAATTCATTACTTGTTAATTCAAAGTCGTGGTCACTACGTTTCGCAATAATTTTAAAGGTTTCTTTTCCTGTATAGACTTCTTTCATGATAGCTTGAACTGCATCTTTTAACTTTTGAACATCTTTTTCGATTCGAATACTTGGTGAGAAATTTTGGATACCGAAAATTTTAGCCAATTTAGGTATAACTAACGCACTATCAGCACCATTTAACAGTAGGTGCATCCGGTCACGATCAGCATGGATCTTGATTTCGGGAAAATCACTCAATGCTTGACGAACATTTTGAGCAAGTTGCATAATAAAACTTTTACGGTTTTTTCCTTTTGTTGACAGTTCACCATAGCGGACCATGATTTCACTATATTTCACAAAAACACTCCTTATTGATTAATTGATGGTTGAAAATTTCTTATATAATTGTTTAAAAATGATCATAAATTGTTCTACTTCTGCCATAGAATTACTTTCATCTAAACTAATGCGAACAGCTGACGTAGCTAAATCATCAGGCACATGCATGGCATGCAACGTACTACTTGCAAGGTGTTTACGAGAAGAACAAGCACTAGTTGTAGAAATAAATATTTGTTTTTCTTCTAACGCATGAACAAGGACTTCTCCTCGAATCCCTTTGAGTGAAAAACATAAGATATGTGGTGCATAATTTTCTCCCTCTGAAAAAATAGTTACTTTTTCATAGGCTTTCAAAGCGTTGATCAACGCCTCTTTTAAATGTTTGGTGTGATCTGGCTTTTGAAGTTTTCGATCCAGTGCAATTCGTAAGGCTTTCGCCATTGCGACAATCGCAGGAACATCTTCTGTTCCACTTCGTTGATTTTTTTCTTGGCCACCGCCATTAAGAAGCGGTGCTAAACGTCGTCCCTTCTTCCAATAAATAAAACCTATACCACGTGGTCCATGAAATTTATGAGCTGAAAACGTCGCAAAATCAACTCTTTCGGTCAGCCAGTCAGATAAAGAAACTTTTCCGATTGCTTGCACAGCATCCACATGAAAATGGATTTTAGGGTATTCTTTTAGCAACTCACTGATTTCTAAAATTGGTTGGATTGATCCAATTTCGTTATTGACTGCCATGATTGAAACCAATACTGTGTCTTTACGAATTAGTTTCTTCAATTCATCAACAATGACAAATCCTTGATTATTTACTGGCGCTATACTAACTTCTACCCCTAGAGATTTAAGTTGTTCAGCTGTTTCACTTACAGCAGGATGTTCTATCCCAGAGATGATCATGTGGTTTCCATATTCACGTTTTTCAATCATTGTCCCTTTAAGTACCCAATTATCGCCTTCTGTCCCACCAGAAGTAAAATAAATTTCATCTGGAGTAACAGTGATCAGCTCAGCAATTTGTTTTCTAGCTTGTTGTAACAAACGGTTTGCTTGATTGCCTAAATCATGCAAACTTGACGGATTCCCAATAATCCGCTGACTTGTCTTTATATAGGCATCTAAACTTTGCGGAAAGATTGGGGTTGTCGCACTATTATCAAAATATATCATAAGAAACCCCTCTTTTTTGAAATTCTTTACTATTATAACGGTTGTCCCAATTGCTTTCAAGAGGAGGTTGTTTTTTCAGAAAGTTTCGTGCAATTGAACACGAAAAAAAGACAACACTTGGTGGATTGACCAGTGTTGCCTTTTTAGTTAGTTTTATTAAACTAAATCAGGATTCTTAAAATAAAAATCTTCAATTCGCTTGAAAGCACCAGGTTCAACACGTTCGAGTGCTGTACCGATCTCATCCAAAGCTTCTTGATAATGATGCTCCTTATTGAATAAGTAATAACTTTTATCAATTGCTTCTCTGATTTCTTCATGTGTGTGGCGATAACGATTTGCATACTGTAGCATTTGTTCTGTCAGTGCTGCAGCATCCACTAAATCATGCGTTTTCTTATCAAGTAAGTCTAAATCTTCTTCACATAACGTAACTAAGCGATTGACTTCTTCCATATTGACTCTGATTTTATTTAGCACGATACTTAGCTCTTCAATACGATCAGTTGCCACAAAGAAAAATTCTAAATAATCATTTGGTAGACCAGGCAAACGTTGTTGTTCCACAAAACGTTTCAAATTACGCAATTTAAATTCGAACGTATCGATTTTTTCTTGCGCTTCTTTTTCACCTTTTCTTAACTCGTGTAGTGAGTCATCGATTTCAACTTGTTGGTTTTCGATATCTTCTAAAACTTTGAATACTTTTTTATAGAAAGTCCGTACTTCAGAATATGGTAGCAAGTGTTGCTGGATTTGTGGTTTCATCTGTTCGTTTTGACGTTCAATTTCTTCCACTTCTGTTTGGAATCCGCGTACTCGACCAATTTCATTATGATTCAACGCATAACTTTGAGCAGTATGATCTAACTCAATCAATAATTGACGATTGTTTTTTGTGGCATGTTTGATGTATTGTTCAATGGTTGCTTGATTGGTTGTGACATAATTTTGGGCTTCCATTTCCCGCTCTAGAATGTCGTAGAGCGAATCAATCATACTAGCAGTTTCACGATTCTCGAATTCAACCGTTTCAACTTCTGTTTTTTCAAGATTTGCTAATGAACTTTCAATACGATGGCTTACTTTTTCAATCTCACCAACAAGATCTTCTTCTGGGAAAACATATTGTTCCTGCATCAATTTTTCATAAGTTTGCTGGATTTCTTCCAGTTGTTCTGGGAAAGTAGTGTTCAAATCTTCAAATAGCGGCGGAACTTTTTTCATCAAAGCTTCAACTTCATACGTATGTTTTTCTGCTTTATCCAAAACTTCTCGAGCTTCAACAGGATCACCTGAAGTATTCAATGCAACAAATTGCGTGAATTCATTTTCGATCATCTTGACTTGCTTTTGTAATTCAGGAAACGCAGGACCGTATTCTTGCTCATCTTCTCTGATTGTTTCTTTCAGTTCTTCATAGACATCCAAAGCTTGCTGAACCGCTAGTGAATTACGTTCTTCTGTTTCACGTAACTCTTTTAGTCCATCACGAATCTCAGAAACTTTCTTTTCCATTTGGTCCATGGTTTTTTCTGCTTCGATCACAGCTTTTTTACCTTTTAAAAATCGGAAACTCTCATTAAGATTTTCTACTTCAAAAATTTGACTTTCTAACTCAGCAAACGAGGAAGTGGATATGTCATTCCATTTTTGACTCCATTCACGAAAGGTATTTTGGCTTTGCCCCACCAGATGCATTTTTTTAACATCATCGACTTCTTCAATCACAGGCAAGTCGAATAATTCTTCCTTGCGCTTTTCCAAGGCGTCCAATCGATCTTGGTTTTTTTTCTTCATATAGTAACTAACCAAAAAGACGACTAGGGCGACTATAATGATTGCTATGACGATTCCGATGATAACATTATTTCCCATTTAAGGTACCTCCGTTTTCAATATGCATCTATTTTTTATGCTTAGTTAAATAATTTTGTGCATAAAACAATAAATACGTCTTCCGTGCAAAAGACATCTATTGTAAATTATAACACACAATTTTTAAGCATTCACTAACTTCATCGAAAATCTTTTATTCCTACCTAGAAAATAGCATAACCAGTATGAAACGCCGGTTTATTTTGGTTTGTTTCGTCCATTCAAGACTGTTTCTTTCGAGTCGCTTGGGCGATTTGCCGTTGAATTTCTTTGGCGATCTTAGGTTCAGGGGCACACTGCTCTTCCCAGTTATCAGGTTTTAATACCTTATTCGTGACCGGATGATAATGTGGTTTACCATCTGGGAATAATTTCCCCATGTTTGCTTGGTGAACGATCTCAAATATCTTCGTAGGATCAACACCCAATAATGAAAAAGAACCATAAGTAAAATATAAAAGATCGGTTAAAGCATCGACTTGCTCGATCAAAGGTGCTTGTCCCCATTCTTTTTTAGTCAACATTTTTTGTTCTGCTTTCTCTAATGCTTCGTGAAGAGCTGTTACTCCTTCGTGTAATTGTTCCTGATCTCCCTGACAATTGGCCGCAATCAATTCGACTAATTCTTCGATTTTAAATTCTGCACGATAAATGGCTGCTTGTTTCGAAAATGCAGTCGGTACATCAGGTGAACGAGGGTCAAAAATTTTATGAAACTCTTCTACTTGTTGAAAGGGTGTTTTCTCAGACATCTTTTTCTACCTTCTTTTCTTACTTCTCTTAACATTTTAACTGAAGTCTAGTCTATCAACTGTTTTAGTAAATCAAACCATAATGCTTCAGTCCTTGATAAATTCCGTCTTTTTCATTGGTATCCGTCACATAATCAGCAGCTTGCTTAACTTCTTTTTGAGCATTCCCCATAGCAACCCCGATTCCGACACCTTCCAGCATCTCAATGTCGTTATAATGATCACCAAATGCCATGATCTCGGTCATTTCGATCCCCATGTCTTTGGCAAAGGCTGCAATTCCTGAAAGCTTTGAGCCACCTTTTGGAATGATATCAACGGTATACGCATTGGACCGTTGAAAGCTGCACTCTGGGAACCGCTCTTCTAATTTTTCTTGTTCTGATTCCTGACTCAATAAAATACATTGGTAAATTGGCTCATCAAGAATCTCCAGTGCCTCATATCGCTTTTTCTGTCGATGTGGGCTAAAAATTTGCAGTCCTTTTTTCATCAATCGAACGGGAAATTTTTTTGGTAATAAACTAACTAAACGTTTGATTAAAATCGACTGTCCTAATAGCATCGTGGTCGAACCAGCTAGTTGATCTCTTCCACCAAAAATGATCTGGCGATGGTTCTTATCAGCATATTCCACGATCTTACTTAAAACGACTTGATCAAATGGTTGATCTACAATCGTTCGTTCGGCAGTAAATACCAATTGTCCATTATAGACAACATACATATCTAATTCCAATTCATCAATCACTTCTTTGATTTTAACTGGACTCCGCCCAGTTGCTACACCACACAATATCCCATTTTTTCTAGCATAGCTAATCGCACGTTTAGTCGAAGCAAGTGCTTTTGAACGGTCGTTGACTAATGTGCCATCAATATCAAAAAAAATTGCTTTGATCATTCAACGCTCCCTCTCTAAAATAAATCCATTTGTTGTGGGTTTAAGCCTTCCGGTTTTATTTTTAATATTTTTTGTAAAGCTAACGCATTTTCTGCAGCATCTCCACCAGAATTGTTATTAAAGATAATTCCGATTTCTTTCGTTTTTGAGCTAACAGAATCAATAGCAGTTGCTAGTTCACTCAGTTCCTGCTCAGAATAGCGATAAAGAGTTCTTTTTTTACGCCAATCTTTATCATTGGCCTGCCAACCTTGAGCATTTCTTCCGTGAAACCTGAAAAGAGCAAAGTCTGGATTCGTGATGAATGGGTCAAAAGGAACTGTTGTGTTTAACAACTGTGGTTCATCAATTACTGCCAAAGAAAATTCTGCTCGAGTCATGAAGCTTCTCGTGCGCTCAATGAATTCCTCGCTGTACCACGAAAAGTCCCGAAGTTCGATTGCTACCGGATAGCCAGCAAACCATTTTCGAAGCTTACGTAGGTATTGTACACTTTCCTTGGTGCATTTAAAGGAAGCTGGAAATTGGACTAAAAAACAAAAAAGCTTGTTCGCATCACTCATTGGTTTCATTACTTCCAGAAATTTAGCAATCATTTCTTCTTCTGTTTGATAATATTTTTCCCAGTCTCCTTGACCACTAATCCCTTGATACGCCTTAACAACAAAACGAAAATCATTTGGAACCTCTTGCACCCATTTTTCTACCGAAGTTCGTCTTGGGATTCCATAGTAAGCTGTATCAAGCTCCACTAATGGCAAATATCTAGCATACTCATAAAGTGTGTTATTCTTTTTTCCAGTCAATTTATCATGTTCTTTAAATGAGGTTAATCCGATTCGTATCATTTCAAGCCACCTTTGCTTTTCCATCCAAAAATCAACTATGTATAGTGAGATTTACTACTCATTGCTCAATGCCACGGATAGCAAAACTCTTTCATATAGTATACAATAAGCGTTAAAGCCTATGCAAAATTATATGTAAGGAAGTCCGAAAAAAAATGAAAAAAATTCTAATTTTACACACTGGCGGAACGATTGCCATGAGAGAAAATCTTTTAACTGGTGGAGTGAGTCCTGATGTTGTGAATCCTTTGCTAGATGCTGAAATTGAAATTCCAGAAAATGTTGATTTAGTAATAGAAGATATCTTTAATCTTCCTTCACCTCATATCATGCCTAAACATATGTTGATTTTAAAAAAACGGATTAAGGAAGCCTATCATTTGGGGTTTGACGGTGTTGTAATCACTCATGGAACAGATACGTTAGAAGAAACCGCCTTTTTCTTAGACACGACGATTGGAGATAAACTGCCGATCGTACTAACTGGCGCTATGCGATCCAGCAACGAATTAGGGAGCGATGGGCTGTACAATTTCGAGAGTGCTATTCGAGTCGCTAGTTGTAAGGAAGCAAATGGAAAAGGTGTATTGGTCGTAATGAACGATGAGATCCACTCCGCGCGTTACGTGACCAAAACCCACACGACAAATGTTGCCACTTTTCGTACACCCACATTAGGTCCAATTGGTCTAGTAACAAAACATCGGATCTTATTTATGCAAGAATTACTAGAAACTACACGCTTAGATATCACTTCAGTCAATGGTACGATCCCAATCGTTAAGGCTTATGCGGGGATGCAAGGTGATCTATTAGAAGCTATCGCCCATACCAAAGTAGATGGCCTAGTGATCGAAGCTTTAGGAGCTGGCAATTTACCACCACAAGCTGTAACAGCTTTGAAAAAATTATTAGTACAAAAAATCCCAGTGGTCTTAGTTTCCCGGTGTTTTAATGGGATAGCAGAACCTGTTTATGACTACGAGGGTGGCGGAAAAGAATTAGCAAACATGGGGATTATTTTTTGTAATAGCATCAATAGCCAAAAAGCTCGCATCAAACTACTGATTGCCTTGAATCACGGGTTAAAAGATCAATCATTGATTTCGTTTATTACTCAATAAGTTATAGCTAAATCACATACGAAAATTCCTGACATTAAAATTCCGTTCTAAAAAAATCCAGAGTTCGTTTAGCAATTGAACCAATTTTGCGCATTCTTTTTTCAATCATGGAAGGTTATCGATCCTTACCTATTACTGGATATCCAAAAGTCTTATTTCCATGTTAGAATGTCCAAAAGTATGAACACCTAAAGAATTCTTTATTATTCAGCACTTCGGCAATCAATCAAAAAAGCTCAAAACAGTTTTGTTTTGAGCTTTTTCCGCTTGTTGTTCCTGCTTATTTCCCAGAGCTAGACACTTCTGCGACAACCTCTTTCCGATTGGAACATCGTTTGCTATTAGCAGTTTATTTATTTTTCCAAGTGATATTTGCTTCACAATAGAGTTGTTCTTGCATTCTGATTTCATGTCTTGTTTTCACACCATGTTCCATCTCTACTTGTTCATAATGACTTTCAATTTCATTGCCATATTCCACTTCTTTGTCAAAACGGATCAAAACTTTTTCTGGTACATGTGTCGTCAAGAAATCATAGCCTAAGACATCAATAATCCAGTTGAAATACATGGCATTGTTCACATGTTGGTTACTATCGATATCATAGAAACGCACGCGATAAGGTAACATCGTGCCCGATTCAATCTTTTCTATTTTTTCTTGCCGTTTGATTTTTTTGATTTTTTCGCTTTCAAACGGTACAATAATTTCTTCATTGACGCTACTCATTTTCCGATTCACAAAATCCATTAATACAAAAACTGATTCTATTTTCACCAGTTCTGTGCCTTCTTCATCATGAATCCAAAAATTACGATAACAAAAGAATTTATTGTACTCCATGGCTTGTGTTGTTATAGAAATCGTCTCTCCTACTTTTGGCAAACGAGTGATTGTCATTGAATAATTGGTAATGACCCAAGTCAGTCCAAAACTATTGACAAATTTACTGCCACGATCAAGCGCATCACTTTGATCTTCTGATGTCTTGATCACGATTCCTAACATTGATGGAAATGTCATGGTCTGATTAATGTCACATTCATAATATGAAACTTCATGTTTTTTTGTATATCTCTTTGCCAAAAAAACACCCTCCTCTTATCTTTTCGCTAATAATTGATCCACTTGTGAACCATAACTTTCCCCAAACATATTTAGATGGGCTAACAAATAATATAACTGGTAAATCGGCAATCGTTTTTCCCAATTTTTTTCCAAAGGATAGACCATTTGATAACTTTGTAAAAACTCTGGACGAAACCCACCAAATAGCTGGCTCATAGCTATGTCCTGCTCACGATCACCGTAAGAAACGGCTGGATCAACGAAGACTGGTTCTCCTTGCTGATCAAAGAACACATTACCACTCCACAAGTCGCCATGCAAGAGGCTAGGGACAATCTTTTTATCACTAAAGTTTTCTAACACGTATTGCTTAAAAGAAATAAATGTTTCTTGGCGGTTTTGATTCCAATGGTTGTTTTTTTGTGCCAAAGCAATTTGACTTTCTAGACGATTTTTAAAGAAGAAAAGCCACCAATCTTCTTCCACATGATTGAATTGCGGAACGGTCCCTAAATAGTTATCCTTTCGATACCCAAATTGCGGAGCGGTTACCTTGTGCAATTTCGCCAAAGAAACTGCTAGATCTTTTTGATCTCCTTTGCCAGGTTCGATCCATTCCATCAAAAGATAGGCACCATCTTTTTGTTCACCCAGCATGTAAGTTTCAGGTACTCGAACGTAGGGAGCTAGTTCTTTTAACCCATCCACTTCCGCTTCAAAAAAAGACTTTCCAATATTAGGATGAAGCTTTAAGAAATATGATTTATTTTGCTCTTCAATTCGATACGTTTGATTAACGTCCCCACCAGTGATAGGTATCACTTTGCCTTCTAATTGGATTTCTGCTAACACCGACTGAATATTCATCTCTACTCCTCCTTACATGCTTTTCCAACCTATTTGTTAGCTATCATTATATCACAGAGAATCTAAAACAAAGAAAATGAGTCTAGTAACTCTTTGTTCAACAGTAAAAGTCCATTGCTCATATTTATAGACAAAAAAAGAGAGGCTTCTTTCAAAATTAGCAACCCTACTAATTTCGAAGACTAACCTCGTCTTTCTTTCAATCCCTCATTTACTTTCTTTTTCAGTAATCTGAGACACCAATTCGTCTATTTTCTTCATACTTTGAGTAGAATCAGTTTTTTAAGCCAATGCGCCCATTGGATCCCAAGGAGCTAAAACGATTGGTTCTTCATTGAAGGCTTGGAGTTGCTCTTTCGACAACAAATCTTTGCGAACAACGATTTGATACGTGTATTCGTTCATCCAATCGTCACTCATTACAAAAAATCCTTTATTGCCAACTTTTTCTCCCCAGCTATTTTCGACTTTCCATTTCGTTGATTTCCCATCAACAAGATCGACTCCCGTCAATACCATCGCGTGGGTCATTAAGCTTTCACCATAATCTAAACGTTGTGCTTTAGTCATCGTAAAATCTACATCGAATAAGTCATCCATGTCGTAAACATCCAGTGCCATGACCCCACTATCTCTAGTTGAAGATTGTCCGACATCACAACCAAACCAAACAGACTCTCCTTGTTCCAGTTGGGCAATAGCCAACTGTTTAAACGTTGACATATCTACGTTCAAATAACGAACTTCTTTCCCGCCAACCACATTACCTAACATTTCTACAGTGTAAGAACGATCAAAAGGTTTGTCTTTTGTCGGTGCATTGATGATACTAACGTAATCATCTAGTTTTACACCAATATATTTATCATAAAAGAGTTGAGGTGTAAGCTGTTGGTCAATATGATAATTGTTTTCTTCGTCACGGTATTCAAAATCAAATTCTTTTGGTGGTGTTCCTAAGGAGATGGCTAAAAATTGATAGATTCCTTCTAGCATTTCCTCTTTTTTTGCTTGAATCGCTTCAGCAGTTTCACCACCGGCAATCATTTCACGTAAGACCGTCGCATCTTTACGCAACAATTTATTCAAGTAATTATTTAAATCTCGTGAATTTGAACTATTTGCACTTTCTGGCATAACAGATTTAGGAACTACACCATATTTCTGGAAGAGGGAAACGATCATATCCCATTGTCCGCCATCTTGTTGTGGGGTTGTTAATAAAAAGGCTACTTTTCGGCTATCTAAGGCATCATTCCCTGTTGCGATAATATTTTCATAAAAATAATTAGCTTTTTCATATTTGTCCCAGAAAAACGTATAGTTTTGTGATAATTCAAATTCTTTCAAATGGAATTGATTGAGCAATTTATGTCGGAAAGTATTTAATGCTGCAAACATCCAGCAACGACCAGATTGTTTCTGATTTGAAACCTTTCCCGTTGATAAATCAATTGAAAAAACCGGTGTATTAGACACATGGGCAGCCACATTTTCAGCAGAAGCGGTGATCCCATTTTTTACTACCGCTCTTTGTAGAGCTTGTTGCTTGTTGTTTTCTTCAAAACCTTTTGCAAATTTTTTCGTCATTTCAGGTGTAATAGCTTTCATCCAATCATCCTTCCAATCAAAAATATATCTTTAATTCTACCCTTAAGTGGTTTGAAATACAACGACTCACTTTTAATCGTTACAACAAATCGACTGAATCCCCCTCACGACAACCCTTTTTTGTTATTCTCAAAAGTTTTTGAGAATAACAAAAAAACCACAGCTTAGAGGCTGTGGTTGAAGTACTCCGGCAGTAGGACTCGAACCTACGACATCATGATTAACAGTCATGCGCTACTACCAACTGAGCTATGCCGGAATCAAGTACATGCATATAATATCAATTTATCTTAAATAACGCAATACTTTTTTTACATATTTTTTTGTTTTTTCACAAAAATCACTGCCCAAAATTTGTTATTTATACAATTTAGAATGATCATCCTATGAAACCAAATTTTTTTTGTTTTAGATATTGACAAAATTGATTATTTTCGTTATTCTATTACTTGTATTAAGAAATCATGCCGCTTTAGCTCAGTTGGTAGAGCGCTTCCATGGTAAGGAAGAGGTCGCCGGTTCAAGCCCGGCAAGTGGCTTACTTAGATAACGTAACCTGTTGTTTTAACAATAAGGTTACGTTGTTTTTTTATCTTCATTTTTTTAAATACTATATGATTTTATAGCTAACAAAACTAAGCTGTAATGAATAGATAGTTGTAAATAAACGTAAAGGACTAGAGCCTTAGATATAAATCTTACGTTTACTCTAATAACGAGTAAACAGTGTTCAATCAACCACTCCTTGCAATAAGCCTGAATTTTTCATAATATGAGAAGCTGTTTCAAGATCCCCATCCTTATTGGCCCTGCAATTACTCATCGCAGTTTCTACTTAGTGAGCGCTCAGATCAGAACGCTCTTTTCGCATCCTCTGATCTACGATGTTCCAAGTAGTATCGAAAATAAGCTGGAGAATCCAAAAAATAAGAAGAACTATTTTTGGATTTTCCAGCTTATTTCTCAGTGCTAAACACTGCTGTCACAACTGCATGTCTTTAAGGGCGTAAATCAACTAGAGGGACTTGGTTATCCAAAGTTCCACTAGGGGATTCAAGTTTAAAACTATTTAAACGGGGGTCTAAAGTTAACATCATCGTTTCATCCATGTACATTTTTGAATAGTCTTTGATATAAATGGCTCCCATATCACTGTCAATCTTCATTGGATAGTCTGTTTTCTCTTGTTTGCTAGCTAATAACAATAGACGGAAGCTCGTATCTAACGAACACACACCCATCTTAGAATACTTACCCACACCATCATCTAGGTCAAGAATGATGGTGGCACCTTCTTGGATATACTTTTCTAATCTTTCCTGCGCTTTTTCAGAGATTTTTAAATACATATTACCTTCCACCTCCAACTCTCATTACCTTACGATGCTAGCACGTTTCTTTCTATGAAGCGAACCATCTGCTCAGTTCCCGCCTAAACTATTCCTTTTGTTAAAAGTTATCTTTTGAAATACCAGTCTAATCGCATCCATTAAGAAAAAACTATTGTTCAATCGCACTGATAAATTAACTAGTCTTATACTGTGACCAAAATATATAAAGACAAAAAAACACGATAGAAATTCTATCGTGTCTAAATACTCCGGCAGTAGGACTCGAACCTACGACATCATGATTAACAGTCATGCGCTACTACCAACTGAGCTATGCCGGAATCACCTTGTTCGTTTTTTACAACGAACACACACATAAGATAAACTTATGGGG
>NZ_JBFOFI010000004.1:0-268927 GCF_040887215.1 Enterococcus sp. C63
GGGAGAAACAACCGGTTCAAAATCGTTTATGGCTATGACAGCAACTGAGAAAGAAATTTTTAAAAACGCTATGGGTAACATATTCCTAAAGAACCTGCCCATACATCAGACAACAGTAATACCAGTGCCAATAACAAAGGAATCGTCAAAAACTAAACCTTCTGATCAAGGAGAGCATAGAAGAAAATTCGTTGATGTATTAAACCAAATAAAGTTAAATAATCCAGTAGCACAAGAAAGAACAGCAGAGTCTGCAAAAAAAGAATTTACAGAAAACACCTCTTTGATATTACCGAGTGAGGAGAAGTCAGGACAACCCGAGTCAACAAGAATAGATCTTACGGAAAACAATTCTTCAAAACTACAAGGTGATCAAAAACTGCAACGATCAATCTTTGATAATGTATTAAACCAGTTAATGTTAAATAAACTAACGGCACAGAAAATATCAGTAGAACAAACAGTAGAAAACTCGGCAGACGATAATCCTTCGAAACTATTGAGCGAAGAGAAACCAAAACAACCCGAGTCAGCAAAAAAAGAATTTACAGAAAACATCCCTTTGACATTACCGAGTAAGGAGAAGCTAGAGCAACCTGAGCCAACAAGAACAGATCTTACGGCAAACACTTCTTCGAAACTAGAAGTTGATCAAGAAAAACATAACAATAAAACCAATCAACTGGTACCAAAAACAAATGTCAAAGCGTTAACTAAGTTTTTTGAAACAAAGAGTTCTATAAACGAAGCTTGTGATAGAGCAAAACAAGGTGCGGAGTTAGAAAAAAATAGAATTTCCCAAAATACTGTGACAAATGGACAATCTTTATCTAGGTAATAGCTGATAATCAACCCTTAAATAAAGAATTCAGATGGATTTTATACGGCTAGTGAGTATACCTGTTGTTTAATTATTTGAGAACGTACCATAGCTACTCAAGGTGAGCCATTTTTGTAGGATAGAATGCTTCAATTCATGATTTTGTTTTATGAATATGCGAATCGAGTTCAGTACTCAGCTAAATATTGGAAGAGTAGATATGAAAAATAATGACTAGATATTAAGTTAGACGATGTGTACGAATGTCAAACATTTTTACTAAGCGAAACATAAATTTTAAAAAAAAGAAAAAATAGGTAAAGGAATGATTGGATTTTAGTATACAATATGGACTAACTTAACGGAGGGAGATTTTTTAATGGAAAATAATCAGGAAACATTAATGGAAAATAATCAGGAAACATTGGAGACTATACATGGAGACCTTATAGCGATAGCTAACAATCTAGGATTTTATGATAGCGAAACATTTCATAAAAAAATAAGTGAAGAAACAAAGAAAACGTTATCGAAAGACAATAAGCAATTAACCAAAGAAAAACTAGAAGTAGCAGTGATGAACTTAACTGAAATGATACCGAATACTATAAAAACTAAACTAAAGGCACATGAAAGGCTAGTAGCAAGTAAAAGCACACGTTTATTTACACGTGCTGTAAGCGAAAAAAAGCAAGATTCAGATGGTATTTTACAAGATATACTAGCATATAACAAAAGTATTAGTGATGGAGTGGAATCACTGAAGAAAGCTAGACCGCATGAAAGAGAACAGCTAATTAGTTCAATTGAAGAAGGTTGGGAAGCTACTAAGAACAATTTGAACCTATTAAAAAAAGACGAGGGTATTGCTCCTGATGGAATGACTGACACTGCAGTAATAGAATCTCTATTATTTCAGAGAAAGAATTTTTTAAATACATATCACATGATACATCAAGTAAGGGAACAACTTGGTTTAAAACAAATTCGAAGGCAAGATTTAAGTGTTGGTGCTAATAGCCAAAACTCTTCGGTTAGTTTAGCAGAAGTGGTTAAAATGAAATTTAAAGAATTCCAAAAGAAACAACAAGAGAGTCTAAAAAACAGTTCAGAGGACAACACAATACATAGTTCCCAACTTACGAGTCAAGGACAAAACGGAAATCATGCTGTTGAGGATAATGGGTATGACAAACCAGTTGAATATGATGAAGTAGACATTTATGGGGAGAACGGGAATCCTGAGGAGCTAACTTCTCGTTCAAGTGCTGTTGAGGATAATGGGTATGACGAACCAGTTGAATATTATGAAGTAGACAGTTATAGGAAGAACGGGAATCTTGAGGAAGTAAGTTTAGAGCCAACTCCTCGTCCAAGTAATGCTTCTACCACGTCTTCAATATCTTTTAGCATCTATGATGAAGTTGCGGATATTAATAATGATTATGAAGTCGTAGATAATAACCGGGATCAAGGTCCAAAACCGGAACTTTGGCAATCCATGAACTCTTTAAGAAATGAAAAGCAAAAACTATATAAAGAGATCATTCAGTTATCTAAAGAACATAAAGTAGGTACAAAAGAATTTTCTGAAAAAGTAGAGAGATTACTAGATATTCGCTATAAAATCGCCATAAAAAAAGAACTGATTCAAAAGGTTGGTTTTGATTTCACAAAAATTTTAAATAATTCTAAATTTTTAGGTAGAGACAATCCAGACATGATAAACAAATATGATGCTGCAATCAGTAATTTTATAAACCAAACGAAAACTAATATACCACAAGTAACAACTGACAATACTAAAGATGAGAATAAGAAAAAAAGAGCTAAATTATATCAGAAAATGAAACATCAATTTAATACCAATCAAACATTGTCTGGAAGAGAATCAGCTGCACAGATTTATCCACTTATAGTAGAAGCATTGAACAAAAATATACCTAATAACTTATCGACCTATGATTATTACGATTTGAGTAAAAGTAAAACGTTGAAAAAGGCCGGTCTTCATAAATGGGGAAATGTTGAGAAGATATTGGATGCTTCGAATCGATTAAAGTTTAATTATCCGTCACCTGATACTAAAAACTTGCAGTACGTTAAACAAAGCAAAAAAGAGTTAAAGGAACTTGAATTGGTTTTCAATAAACAAGTTACTAAATTTTATAAGCTTTTTAAAAATGCTAAAACTTCACTAAATAAGGATGTGCATGAAAAAGAATTCATCACTAATCTAAGCAACTTACGTGACATCCATCATCAACTTGAGACTAGAAAAACGATCGAACACATGCTTGGGATGGACTATGAGAAATTTTGTCACAAATTTGCTGAGCGAAACAACGTTGATCCCCAAAAAATTATTCATGCATGGCAGGAGACAGCAGCAACGCAATTAAAAGATAAAAGTCCTGATCTGGTGGATGATTTTACACAGGAGGTTAGCAAAAGATTTCAGGATGTGACAAGGAGTGCTGACCCGGTATCAGTTGGGAAGTTGAATGAATTTTTTAATATGGATCAATATAAGGCTAGAATAGCGAAGAACTATTTAGAATCCAAAAAGGTTGATTATGCTCAAGATAGAGCTTGGATTATTAATAAGGTCAATTATATAAAACGATTGGATAAAGAGGGATCATATAAAAGGGCGAATGAAGAGTTCATAAAGCTACTACCAGAAATAGATAAGCTACTTAATCAATACACGCTAATCGAACAACCATTTTATCACATTAATACCCCTATTAATGAGTGTCCTACATTAAAGAACTTAGGAATTAAAGATTGCCGTGAGTATTTACCAGATCCTGTGAAAAAAATAGAACCCCTTTACGCTGAAGTGAATAAAAATAAGGGAATGAATCCAGAAAATGACCAAGGACGATTATTAAATATAATAAATGGAGCACAAAGTAAAGTACAGCAGGATGCGCAAAATCAACAATTTGATCCGTCTAAAGGAAAGCCTAGTAATGATTTATTAAGAGAGACTAGTGTCTAATTTAAATTATAAAATGTAAAACAAACAGTTAAAGAATCTAAAATCATTTTTGTACCGATCCCTAAAGATTAGCTCAAAAACTAACTTCTGGGGGTCGGTAGTTTTATGAATAAATAGACAAAAAAGTAAGGGACAAAAAAAGACACCACAACATTATAATTTACCTATGACATAGGGACTGAAAGAGCGAAGGGAGAAAAAATTTATGGAAAATGAGCAATCAATAGGACAAGGTAAGCACCATGGAAGATAAAAAGAACGATGGTATCCCTAAAGAGCAGGTAATACGATCTAAGTATCATCAAATGACAATAAAACAATTGCAACAAACAAAAAAAGAATTGTATAAAACTATTATTGCGTTATCTAAAAAAGGGGAGGTAAATACCGAAACATTTAAAGAAAATCTATCTAATTTGTTGGAAATAAGATATCAACTTGCAATAAAAAAAGAATTTGAACAAAGTATTGGTATAGATATTTCCATTTTTTATCTAAAAGAGTCATTATTTACTATGCCAGCTATAGAATCAAGTTTGGAACAAACTTTAGAATCAATACAACCTTTAAATCAAATTTACAAAAATAAAATGACTGAACTTTATCAAAAAAACCAGCAATCATCAGAAGGTCCTTCGGTATAATTTACCATCAACAAATAGTTTTTCTAATAGTCGACCGAAACCTGTAACTAGAAATGATCATTTACAACCAACAAATGGTGTTTCTAACAGTCGATCGAAACCTGTAACTAGAAATGATCGTTCTTTTTAACTAATAGATAAATAAAGCATCAAGAGTGACAGAAGCATTCAGCCAGGATGTATCATTTGTGTTATTTTATTTTTGGAGTTCCTAATTGGAAGACTCAGGTAAGCTTGCGTACTACGGGTAAATTCTAAAATAGATCAATCAGTTTACTGAATCCTCTGTTACTATCACAGAACTTAAATTTTAAAAATAAAGAAAAAAATGGACTAGGGACCACTTGTTTTGAGTATATAATGTGAAGGACTTAGTAGGTTTATTAACGAAAGGAGAGTTATTTTATGGAAACTGAAGAAGATACATATTTAGGAACATCAAGCCATAACCCTATTACTTACTCTCAAATTTTTGACGATAGTTCGGATTCTGAGGATGAGTTTGAACAAGCTGCAGACCCATGGGAGAATGCTGGGGCTAACGAAAACCAAGCCATGATCGTTGACTATAGTAAGCTAACAATGAAAGAGTTGAAACACGAGAAAGAAGATTTGTACAAAGAAATCATCCCAGCTTATGAAAAAGGGGATTTGGATACCAATCAATCGAAAGAAAAATTACGTAACTTGTTAAACATACGATACCAAATTCTTGCTAGAAATCAGCTTAAAAAACAATTCGGTATTGATGTTCACGCTTTGTATCATAAAGATCATTTGTTTGATGATCGAAGCGTAGAAGGGCAACCATTGAATCAAACATACAAAAAAAAATAGTTGCTCTTTCTAATGGAATCTCAGACCCTCCAGAACAATCAGTAGATTATTTAGATAAACCATCAAAAGAAGATCTAAAAGAAATTGGTGAGCTCTATAAGCAAATAAAGAAGTTAAAAACAAAAGATTTAGAAAAAGCAAGGAGTTTAGTTAAGCTTTTGCATAACAAACTTCAACCTGAATTGAATAAAAAATTACAATACCTAAATGATCGACATAGCTATGACTATTACGATCTAAGTCGAAGCAAAACTTTACAAAAAGCAAGGATACACGATATAGATAGTAAAAATATACTTATAACAAATAGCAAAGAACGTTTAACTCATAGAAGCTATAATCATAAAACATTTGACTTTGACATTCATACTAAAAATAAGAAGGAACTAAAGCAACTAGAAGAGAAGTACAATAAATCACTTGCTTCGTTGATTAAACAATCAAGAAAGCAAGAAACCTCTAGTTTGAATGAGTCTATTAAATGGACTATAGGACGACTACGTGATGTCCGTCTTCATCTTTATGTCGTAAGAAACGTGGATCGTGTTTCTAGTATTGACCTGCGCGAGTTTTGTGAAAAATATGCTCCAAGAATAGGGGAAAATCCGCAACGACTCTATGGGTCGTTTCAATTGACACTGGCAGATCATTTAAAAACGTCGGGGACTAACTTCAGTGAATGGCAATCTATTGATAAAGAATATCAAGAATTAAAGAAAGCGGATAGTGAAATAACCTGGAATGAATCGAAGAAGAAGATAAACGAACTCTGTTCTAAAATATTTCAGGTACTTGAACATAATGGCTTGATAGAAGCTAACACCTATAAGTACAAAAATGACTTGGAAAATGCTGTTCCTGAAATTTCAAAAGAACGAAGTGAGTATGTAAAATTAGGAATAAAAGATTTGAGGAAAACAAAAAAGAAATTATATGATGAGATTATTACGGCGTATCAAAACGGGTATATAGACACTCCAAGCTTTAAAGAAAATTTACGAGATTTACTAGAAGTTCGTTATCAAATTGCAATGAAAAAAGGGTTGAAACGAAATGTTTTTATCCTAATGACAAAAGCGGAAAATTCAGTCGCAACAAAAAGCTATAATTATTACGATCTCAGCACAAGCAATACGTTAAAAAAAGCAGGTATACATAACATAGATAGTAGGATGATTCTCAGTAAGGAAAATGAATACACATTAAATGAACAAGTTTCAAAAATAAACAATGTATTTGAAACGGATGAGTTAATCGAAAGTCAACACTTAAAGGAACCACGATTATCTGTGGGAGAAGGTCAATCAAGTAGAAGTAGTTTATTGGATAAAAAAGATGATGCAACTCCAGAAGCAATAAATACTACATTAGCTAGTAAGATAAAAGGAGAAGCAGACGGTTTAGGCAAACCCGCTTGTAACTCTAAAACTAGCTCCAATACTTCAAACCAGAGTAGTTTAACAGATAAAGAGATTAATACAAATCCAGAAGTAACACAGCTTAGTGGAAACAGCAAGGAAGAAGGAAAAACAGGCAGTTTAGATCAACTTACCTCTCAAACCAAAAAAACATCTTTGTTTAGAGCTACATATGCGAATATCAAAGACTTGCAAGACAACTCAATATATCAAAAAAAAGCTAGACAATTAAGTAATGAAGAGGTGAATAATGGCAAGGTAGATAACGGTAGGTTGAGTAATGGTCAGAAAAAAGAACTGAGAGGAATTTTAGGAAACTGCGGCACACAGGAGGTCAAAATGCATTCTACAGCATCTCCAAATCTTGTAAGCCGGATAAATAATCCTAAGGGCGCCGTTGGGTACGACAGATAAGTAATCAATAAACCAGAACATTTAACTTTTTAACTTCGTTGAGGAATGATAAGAAATTGATGTTGGTTATGAGAGATAGAATAATTGGGACAGAAAGAAGAAAAGTTTCTTTCTGTCTTTTTTTATTTGGTAGGTTTTGCCATGACGGAACATGTTTTGTAGGTTGAAATAATAAAAATAAGCGATTGGATCCTTGACAATTCACCCTCTCTTTCCGGAGGTGGGAATTTAAATAATGGCAGTTCATCTAATCAACAGGGTGATGTTCAACGCTTAGGAGAGCTTTTGGAGAAAAGGCGTGAATCAAGTTCGAGTCTGCAATCAACGTCAAGGATTGCAGGCTCCACAAGTCCTGTAAGGAAGATAACAGAACATAATGAAATTACTGAATACGGTAGTAGATAAGTAATCAGAACTATAAGAGTCATCAACGTAAAAATCAGCGCCATCATTTCAATTTTAGAAATGATGGCGCTGAGTGGATCATTAACTATGTTTATATCGCTTATTTACTTTGGGCTCTTTCTTTTGATACCACACATATAGGATAAAAAGTCCGATACAAAGAACGAACAAAATCGATCCGATGATAAAACCTTGAGGTAAGTAACTAAAAGTGACGGTATGTTTGCCTGCAGGTAGTTTGATCATTACAAAGGCATCTTTGAAGTTTTCGACTTTGACTGCCTTTCCATCGATTTTTGCGGACCAGCCAGCATCATAAGGGATCGTTGTGACTAGCATTCTTTCTTCGGATGTGTTGACAGTACCAGTGGCTGTTCGGCCGGTCGTTTTCATAGCAACACCATTTTCTTTGATTTGATTCATTGCTGCTTGATAAGCAACAACATCAAGTCCAAGAACTTTAGGTTCCATAAAGCTAACCTCTTTTGTGCCATAAAAACTAGCGGAGAAAGTAACTGTTGTGTCTTGAGGATAATATCCTAGATCATAATATTGTCCAGAAATACTGATCTGAGTCTTTCGTGACACACCGTTGACAGTAATCGTGGCGGTAGAGCTTTCTAATTGGGCATAGTTAGTAGGGAACAAACTGAGATAAGCTTGTGTGTTTGCTGGTACACGCACTTCCCAAGTAAGCGTTTTGGGCTGGTTATTCGCGGTTTCAGAATAAGTCACCCCGGTAGACGTTTTATTTACTGTGACGTTTTGTTGGCTTTTCAAAGTTGGTGTGTAGAAAGTAAAATACCGCTCATTTAAATCAGCCAGCCGATTGATCAAATTGGTTTGACTCGTGAGATTGTCAGTTAATGGTTGTTCCACGTGATTGATATCTACTGGTGCTGTAAAAGCTAGCGGTAAAGCATTTAGATTTTTATAGAGTGTATAGTCACCGCTCTGACTTTCTTTCACAAAGCCATATTTGCTAAAGCTACTGTCGTTTTTAGCAATATTATATTTTATTCCTGTAAACCCATCCATCAATAACGTATTGTTTGCGTAGCGGATATTAAGATTTGTTCCTCTTGAACGAAAGCCTAACGAATCTAGATAAGCAGAAGAGTTCCTGTTTCTAATAGAAGAAAACAAACTGATACCACTATAGCCATAGTTAATGGAATCATTAGGAGAAATCGGATCAAGATTTTCTAATCGATAAAAAGTATCCGATTCTTGTTTTGTCTGATCAACAAGTGACTTGATGCTAGGAGCAGGATCAGTATATAAGCTTCGTGAAGCATAATTCCAATCGTCTAATATCCCATGAATCATACTATTCGTATTGACACTTGCTTCTCCTGTCATCAGTAACAGTAACAATAAGCTAAGGTATTTAACGGGCTGTTTTGGTTGCTGGAAAAAGCCAATTGTTAATGCGTAAAGACTCAAGAAAACAATCGTTAAGACAAACGATGTCGTTGTAATATAAGAGTAACTATTATTAGGCTTAAGGCCCCATGCGATAGCAAAAACTGCTGCTAAAATGATGATGATACTTAGGAGTAAGCCTTGATCCTCTTTAGTTATTCGTTCCCATCCTTTGGCCGCTAACAAAAGGACGAGAAAAGAAAACAAATAGGAATAGCGGAACAAAAACATATTAGGCGCATGCATACCATGCCAAAAGAGGTTGAGTGGTACAAGATAGAAACTAGCAATCAATAAAGCAAATAAACTACCATACAAAAGTTTGTTCTTTAAGTTGATTTTTCGACTAGCAAAATAAAATAGACATAAAACTAATGGAAACAAACCAGCATAAATAAAAGGAATGGAGCCATATTTGGTTGTGTCATAGACACCGATCATGTTTTTCATGATGATATCCAAATATGAGGTAGCTTCGGTTTTTAGTGTAGTGATCTGTGTTAATGTTTCGCCATTTGATCGGAGATCCAAGACTGCTGGAAGAATAATGATCATTGATGCTCCACCAGCTAATAAGGAAGTAATCCCATAAGGTACAATCGATTTTTTGTAGAGTGACCATTTTGTAAACAGCCTTGCCATAAAATAAAGAAAAGAAAAAATACCAATCATAAAGCCCATATAAAAACTGGATAAAAAGAGCAATAAGTAACTAACAAATAATAATGTTGGTCGTTTATAATCCATGACCCGATGGATACCCAAAATAATAAGTGGAAGATAAATAAACGCATCCAACCACATAATGATCTCAGAATGAGCGGTAATGAAAGAGATCGAAGCATAGCTAACACTTAAAGCCACTTGTCCCCAACGTGGAATTTTATACGTCCGCGCAAGGAACCAAAAAGATAATCCAGCAAACCCAACTTTAAGCAGAGTTAGAAAATATAAAGCATCAGGCATCATATTATTAGGAAACAAAAGAACAAGCGGAGTAAATAATCCGCCTAAGTAATATGAAATTAAAGATAAATAATTCAGACCTAATGAGGCGTTCCAAGTATAAAAAATACTTTGCTTTCCTAATAACATGTTCCGAAAGCTTGCATGGAAATTTGAAAATTGAGAAAATGCATCACTTGCAAGAATGCTTCGGCTACTTCCTGGATAAATTCCGATACTTAAGTAAACTAACGCAAGTATCAAAAAAGGGATCAGAAAACTAGCAAAAGCATAACGACCATTTTCTTTTAAAAAAAGTTTGATTTTTGTTTTCATTGATTCATTCACCAAATTTCTATGAAATATGAAGTTATCTCTAGTTTATCATATTCATATTTTTAACTACATGAAAAGACTTGGCATTTCCAAAAAAATAAAAAAACAATAATAAATAACATTTATTTTGAAAATAAAAGGCAAAAAAACTTATATAAACTGATTTTATAAATAATAAAATACCAGTTTTTAAAAGAATACATGTTTAATATTAAGGACTTGGCAAAACCTAAAAAGCCTACAAATGATCGTTCATCAAGATCATTTGTAGGCTTTTCAACTAACTTCTTTTATGAAAAGTAAGGCATTATAATAAAAATAAAAACCGTTCACGCACCGAACGGTTCAAACTTCATTCAATTAAACGCGTGCAACTTTTCCTGACTTCAAAGCACGAGTTGACACCCAAACTTTTTTAGGTTTTCCGTCGATCATAACGCGAACTTTTTGTAAGTTAGGTTTAACAGTACGTTTTGTTGAGTTCATCGCATGAGAACGATTGTTTCCACTTTTTGTCTTGCGACCAGTAAAGTAACAAACTTTTGCCATGTAATTTTCCCCCTTTACCTCGATTTGGAGCGATAGAATAATTCAGCTCATACCAGAATAACATATCATATGAAGGGGTAATATGCAAGTGTCTTTTCATAGCAAGAATTGACAATCCATGGGAATAATTGTAAATTATACAGGACTAATCTTAAAATTTTCAGCGGTTTTTGAGTACTTTAGGGTAACTGCCTTTTATTTCGGGTGACGCTATGATAAAATATGATAGAAGAAAAATGGGAGTATTTTGCCCGTTAAGGAGGCTCATTCATGGCTGTAAAAATTCAAACGTCAGCTGGAACCATTGAAATTACCAATGATGTGATTGCAACAGTTGTTGGTGGCGCCGCAACAGATGTGTTCGGTGTTGTAGGAATGGCCAGCAAGAACCAAATAAAAGATAATATTACTGAAATTCTACGAAAAGAAAATTATTCTCGAGGAGTAGTTGTTCGCCAAGAAGCTAATGGTATCGCAGTAGATGTTTATACGATCATTAGTTATGGTACAAAAATTTCAGAAGTTTCTCGCAATGTCCAAGAAAAAGTAAAATACAACTTGGAGACATTACTAGGTGTAACAGCCAATTCTGTTAATGTTTTCGTCCAAGGTGTTCGTGTACTGCCAGACTAGGCAGAAGGCTTGCTGAATGATTCAGCAGTCGATCTGAAGGAGGATTATCTAGGTGAGTGTAACAGAAATCAGTGCAAGCCAATTCCAGGAAATGGTTCAGGCGGGCGCGAATCGTCTGCAAGTAAATGCAGAATATGTCAATTCGTTAAATGTATTCCCAGTTCCTGATGGAGATACAGGTACCAATATGAATTTATCTATGACAAGTGGAGCTAAAGCAGTTGCTGATTCTACTTCTGAAAAAGTAGGCGAGTTAGCAGCAATGTTATCAAAAGGCCTACTAATGGGAGCCAGAGGAAATTCAGGAGTTATTTTGTCTCAATTATTCCGAGGCTTTTCAAAGCAAATACCTGACGTGACAGTGTTAAACGCTGCAGATTTAGCTGCGGCTTTTACGCATGGCGTTGAGACAGCTTATAAAGCAGTCATGAAGCCTGTTGAAGGAACCATTTTGACAGTAGCCCGTGAAGCTGCAAAAGCTGGAGAAAAGAAAGCTAAAACAAGTGACGACGTTGTTGAAGTGATGACGGCTGTGGTAAAAGGTGGGAAACGTGCCTTAGCGAAAACACCTGATTTGTTACCAGTGTTAAAAGAAGTCGGTGTCGTCGATAGTGGCGGTCAAGGTTTGCTATTTGTATATGAAGGCTTCTTAAGTGCCTTGAATGGTGAGTTCAAAATGACAGAAGTCTATGAACCATCACCAGCTGAAATGGATGAAATGGTCAATGCTGAGCATCATCGCAGTGTCCAAGGTCAATTAGCAACAGAAGATATCCATTATGGTTACTGTACAGAAATCATGGTAAAAATCGGTGAAGGACCAACCGTTGATAGCCAATTTGACTATGAAGAATTTCGTAATTACTTAGATGGAATCGGTGATTCATTATTGGTTGTTAATGATGATGAGATCATTAAGGTCCACGTGCATACCGAAAATCCAGGTGAAGTATTAAATTATGGACAAAAATTTGGTTCATTAGTAAAAATCAAAGTCGACAACATGCGTTTACAGCATGAAACGATTTTAGAACACGATGAGCAAGCGAAGCCACAAAAAGCAGCTCGTACACCTTATGGGATCGTAGCGATTGCAGCCGGTAAAGGAGTGCAAGAGTTATTTGAAAGTTTAGGAGCAAACTACGTCATTAGTGGTGGACAAACGATGAACCCAAGTACGGAAGATATCGTTAAAGCGATCAAGGAAGTCAATGCGGATAAAGTCATCGTATTACCAAACAATAAAAATATCTTCATGGCTGCGGATCAAGCGGCTGAAGTAGCAGATATCCCAGTAGCGGTCGTACCATCAAAAACGATCTCTCAAGGATTAACTGCGATGCTTTCATTTAATGATCAAGTATCGTTGGAAGAAAACAAAGCGACTATGACAGAAATGCTTGCAAGTGTCGTTAGTGGGCAAATTACTCATGCGATTCGTGACACAACCATTGATGGTGTGAAAATTACTGAGGGCGATTTCTTAGGGATGATTGATGGGAAAATCGTTATCTCAGATTCTGACATGATGGCAACTTCATTCGCTACCTTAGAAAAAATGATCACTGAAGAAACAGAAATTGTGACGATTTTAGCAGGTGAAGGTGGTTCGGTTCATCAAGCAGAAGAATTATCAGCTAAATTAGTTGAACAATATCCAGATTTAGAAATTGAAATTCATCAAGGCGATCAACCGGTTTATCCGTATTTATTCTCTGCAGAATAGAAAAGGACAATCCTTTTCGCCTGAACGAACGGTAAAAGAACGGGGGCTGTACCAGGTTGTTGGTGCAGCCCTATTTCTAAGGAATGGATTGATAGTGAAACATACGGTAAAGGAGGGTGAAATATGAGGTCTTTAAATGATCCAGTGACGATGTTAGCCGGTGTGGGAGCAAAAAGGGCGGATAGTCTTGCTAGTCTGGGAATCCAAACCATCGAAGACCTATTGACCTATTATCCTTTTCGCTATGAAGACATTCAAGAAAGAAATTTAAATGAAATACTTGATCAAGAAAAAGTGACTTTAAAAGGCCTGGTTGTTTCACCACCAGTAATGAGTCGCTTTGGATACAAAAAGAATCGACTCCAATTTCGTATGATGCAGGATCATGCTGTTTTCAATGTTTCTTTTTTCAACCAACCATATTTGAAAGATAAAGTGATCTTATCCGAAGAAATTGCTGTCTATGGAAAATGGGATGCGAAACGGAAGTCATTAAATGGTATGAAAATTTTGGGTTCTCAAGCGGTGGATGATTTTTCTCCAATCTATCATGTCAATAAATCAATCCGTCAAACAACTTTAGTCGATTTGATTCGAAGAGGGTTCGAAGAGTATGGTGATTTGATCGAAGAGAATCTTCCCAATGGATTAGTTGAGAAATATCGACTGTTGGATCGGCCAACAGCTGTTAAAAGCATGCATTTTCCGAAAAATCATGAAGAAAACCATCAAGCAAAACGAAGAATTGTCTTTGAAGAATTCTTTTTATTTCAAATGCGACTTCAAGGGCTTAAAAAATCGGAAAAAGCAGAAACAAATGGCATTGAAATTTTATATGACATCCAGCGCTTGAAACAATTTATTCAAAAACTACCTTTTGAATTGACGGATGCCCAAAAAAGAGTCACGAATGAAATTTGTCGTGACTTAAGAAGTCCGCAACATATGCAACGCCTATTGCAAGGTGATGTAGGTAGCGGAAAGACGATTGTTGCAGCAATTGCCTTATATGCGGCGGTCACTGCAGGGTTTCAAGGCGCATTGATGGTACCAACTGAAATTTTGGCACAACAACACATGGAAAGTCTACTCCAATTATTCGATGCGCAAGAAGTTAAACTTGCGCTGTTAACAGGTTCGACGAAAGCCAAAGAGCGAAGAGAACTACTCGAATTGCTGGAACAAGGAGAAATCGATATCGTTGTCGGTACCCATGCGTTGATTCAAGAAGGAGTCGAATTTCAACACTTAGGTTTAGTTATTACGGATGAACAACATCGTTTTGGTGTGAATCAGCGAAAAGTACTCCGTGAAAAAGGCTGGCGTCCAGATGTTTTATTTATGACAGCCACACCAATTCCTCGGACTTTAGCGATTACTGCATACGGAGAAATGGATGTTTCGGTAATTGACGAACTTCCAGCTGGCCGGATTCCAATAGAGACGAGATGGGTTCGTACGCCACAATTAAATAGTGTGTTAGATTGGACATGGAAGGAACTGGCGAAAGGACATCAAATGTATGTCATTTGCCCGTTGATTGAAGAGTCAGAAGCATTAGACGTTAAAAACGCTGTTGAAATTTATGAAAAATTAAGTGCGCTTTTTGCGCCTCAGTATGAAGTCGGATTGTTACATGGTAAAATGAAGAACCAGGAAAAAGAAGCAATTATGGAAACATTTAAAGAAAACAAGATGCAAATCTTGGTTTCAACGACGGTCATCGAAGTGGGTGTAAATGTTCCGAATGCTACAGTCATGTTGATCATGGATGCTGATCGTTTTGGATTAGCACAGTTACATCAATTACGTGGACGTGTTGGACGTGGTAGTGATGCTTCTTATTGTGTATTGGTAGCTAATCCTAAAAATGAATTAGGGATTGAGCGAATGAAAATAATGACAGAAACGAACAATGGCTTTATTCTAAGTGAGAAAGATTTAGAGTTGCGTGGACCAGGAGAAGTATTTGGTTTTCGCCAATCAGGTTTACCGCAATTTGCAATTGCTGATCTTGTAACAGATAGTAATATATTAGAGGTAGCTCGTGATGAGGCACAAAAGCTATGGCAGTTAAAGGATTGGCAACTATTGCCAGAATACCAACATTTGGTCCGCAGTTTAGACTTGGAAAATCAAGATAATCGTTATTTTGATTAATAGACTGTGCTATACTTTATAGTGATGATAAAAAAGGAGTGGAAATAATGAAAATTGCCGTAGATGCAATGGGTGGAGATCACGCACCACAAGCCATTGTGGAAGGTGTGGCTTTAGCTCAAAAAGATTTCCCAGATGTGGAATTTATCCTTTATGGTAAGGAAAATGAAATAAGAAAATATCTAACAACAGAACACAATGTGACGATCATTCATACAGATGAAAAAATCGATAGTGATGATGAACCAGTTAAAGCCATTCGCCGTAAGAAGAATGCTTCGATGGTTTTGGCAGCACAAGCTGTCAAAAATGGTGAAGCAGACGCGATTTTTTCAGCGGGGAACACTGGCGCATTATTAGCAGCTGGACTCTTTATTGTTGGTCGTATCAAAAACATCGAACGCCCTGGTCTGATGTCTACTTTACCGGTAGTCGGTCAACCCAATGCAGGGTTTGATATGCTTGATCTAGGTGCAAATGCTGAAAATAAACCGGAACATTTATTACAATATGGAATCTTAGGCTCATTTTATGCAAGAAAAGTCCGAGGAATCGGTAGACCTCGAGTTGCTTTATTGAATAATGGGACGGAAGCAACAAAAGGAAGCGAATTAACTAAAAAAGCTTTCGAATTACTTCAAAATGAAACCAGTTTGAATTTTATTGGAAACGTTGAAGCGAGGGAACTATTGAACGGGGTAGCAGATGTTGTTGTAACCGATGGATTTACAGGCAATGCAGTATTGAAATCCATTGAGGGGACAGCAATGAATCTGATGGACCTTTTGAAAGCTGCCATTTTAAATGAAGGGTTTAAAGGAAAAATGGGCGCACTATTGTTGAAAGATGGGTTACGTTCATTAAAATCAGAAATGGATTATTCAAAACATGGCGGAGCAGTTCTTTTTGGATTAAAGGCACCAGTCATCAAAACTCACGGTGCGACTGGACCAGATGCAGTGAGACATACCATCAGACAAATCCACACTATGTTGGAAACCAATGTGGTAGGGCAGTTAGTTGAACAATTCGAAAAACCTGCAGAATAATGTTTCTGGTTGCTCGTCGACGACCCTATAGAAAAAAAGGTGGACAATCTTAGAAAATGTCAGTAAAATTAGCCTTGGTGAAGGAAATCGGCAATTTTGATAATTGTTGGAGGTGAAAACATTGTCACGTGAAGAAGTATTTAATAAAGTAGCGAAAATTATTTCAAATCATTTTGAAATTGATACAGATAAAGTAACTGATGAATTAAATATCAAAGATGACCTAAAAGCTGACTCAATCAGCATCATGGAATTTGTTTTGGAACTTGAAGATGAGTTTGGAACAGAAATTTCTGACGAAGATGCAGAACAAATTGAAACAGTTGGTGGGGCAGTTGACTACATCAGCAATCATCTTAACTAATCATCAGCATGAAAGTGAGTAAAGATCAATCGGATCTTTACTCACTTTTTTTTAATTTTTCAAGTGATTTATCTTTATTTTAAATAGATTTTTCTGACAATTCTGGCAACTGACTGAAATTTTCTTGCATTGTAGAGGGGTTTTATATATAATTATTAATAATATATTGCACTATCCTTAGAATAACGCTTATTATAAAACGTTTTATTCTGTGGGATATCATTTTTTATTAAGAAAACTTCCAACCAGGGAGCAGAGAGGGGTATTCGATTGTCAGATAATCAACTATTAGATGTTCAGAACCTACATACAGGCTTCCGTCTTAAAGATGAGTATTACGATGCAGTAGATGACGTTTCTTTTACATTAGATAAAAACGAGATCTTAGCAATCGTTGGAGAATCTGGTTGCGGGAAAAGTACATTAGCGACTACTATTATGGGGTTACTTGATCCAAACAACACAAAGATCACAGGCGAAATTTTATATAATGATTTAAACTTGATTGAATTGAATGAAACTTTGTATAACAAAATCCGCGGGAATGATATTGGGATGATTTTCCAAGATCCGTTATCTGCGTTAAACCCTTTGATGCGTATTGAAGATCAAATTAAGGAAGGGTTATCTTATCATACCAAAATGAACGCTGAACAACGGCAAGCTCGTGCCTTGGAATTGTTGGAGCAAGTTGGGATTCCTAATCCTGCCAGAGTCGGACGACAATATCCTCATGAATTATCTGGGGGGATGAGACAGCGGGTAATCATCGCCATTGCGATTGCGTGTAAGCCACCGATTGTTATTGCAGATGAGCCAACGACAGCGCTAGATGTAACGATTCAAGCGCAAATTCTTGATTTATTAAAAGACTTACAAGAAGAAACCAAAACAGGAATCATTCTGATCACGCATGACTTAGGTGTTGTGGCAGAAATGGCTGATCGGGTAGCGGTAATGTATGGCGGTCAATTTGTTGAAGTAGCTGGGGTCAAAGAACTTTTTGAAAATCCTAAACACCCTTATACCCGTTCATTGTTGAACTCTATTCCTCAAGAGGGGAACCATGAAGCTGAGCTCCATGTGATTGAAGGCGTTGTTCCTTCTTTGAAAAATATGCCACGAACTGGTTGTCGTTTTGCTCCTCGGATTCCTTGGATTCCAGCCAGTGATCACGAAGAAAACCCTGTCCTTCATGAAATTGCTCCGAATCATTTGGTTCGTTGCTCTTGCTACAAACATTTCCACTTTAGAGACGAAAAAGGAGAGGTGTAGATGACAGAATTAATTACAATCAGCGATTTGAAAGTACACTATCCTATTCGTAGTGGATTCTTTAATCGAGTAACGGATCATGTATATGCAGTAGATGGTGTCGACTTCATTATTGAAAAAGGAAAAACGTATGGCTTAGTCGGAGAATCTGGTTCTGGTAAATCAACGACAGGGAAAGCAGTCGTTGGATTAGAAAAAGTGACTTCAGGACAAATCATTTATGAAGGTAAAGATGTCACTAAAAAAAGTAACCGACAAAAAATTGGCTATAACAAAGATGTTCAAATGATCTTCCAAGACTCAATGTCCAGCTTGAATCCTAAAAAGCGAGTATTGGATATTATTGCAGAACCGATCCGTAACTTTGAACGTTTGAGTGATCAAGAGGAAAAGAAAAAAGTGAAAAATCTACTGGATATCGTAGGGATGCCGGAAGATGCGCTGTATAAATATCCACATGAGTTTTCAGGTGGACAGCGTCAACGTTTAGGGGTTGCACGTGCAGTTGCGACAAACCCAAAACTCATCGTAGCAGATGAACCAGTTTCTGCATTGGATTTATCCGTTCAGGCGCAAGTATTAAATTTCATGAAACGAATCCAACAAGAATTTGGTTTAAGTTATTTATTTATTTCTCATGACTTGGGAGTCGTGAAACATATGTGTGATAATATCGCAATTATGTATAAAGGTCGATTCGTTGAAATTGGTACACGAGAAGATATTTATAATGATCCACGTCATATCTATACGAAACGTTTACTGTCTGCTATCCCTCGGATTGATGTCGAAAATCGGGAGTTACACAAAGAGAATCGACGAAGAGTGGAACGTGAGTACATCCAAAATCAAAAGGAGTACTACGATGCAACTGGTCGAGTGTACGATCTCCGTACGATCACACCGACGCATAAAGTAGCGTTGAAAGATGGAGGTGCTAGCTAATGTGGAAAACGATATTACGACGTGTATTATTAATGATCCCACAAGTTATTATTCTTAGTATTTTGATCTTTATGTTGGCAAAAGCGATGCCTGGAGATCCTTTTACCGGGTTGATCAACCCCAACCAAGATCCAGCAGTCATCGAGCAAATGAGACAGGCAGCTGGTTTGAATGATCCTTGGTATGTCCAGTATTTCCGATGGATCGGGAATGCGTTACAAGGAGACTTCGGTCAAAGTTTCTTATACAAACGTTCAGTTTCTGATTTGATTGGTGAGCGTATCGTCAATACTCTTTACTTGTCGATCTTAACAGTTATCATTACTTATTTGATTGCTGTACCACTAGGTATGTTGGCGGGAAGATACCAAAACTCATTTTTGGATAAAGCTGTTGTAATCTACAATTTCTTTAGTTTTGCTGTTCCGTTATTTATCTTTGGATTGATTATGTTATTTGTATTTGGTTATCGTCTAGGTTGGTTCCCAACCAGCGGCTCCCAGACGTTAGGAATCCAAGGGGGCTTTTTCACCCAGTTGATTGATCGCATGAAATACATCATTTTACCATCGATCACGCAAGCCTTTTTAGCTACAGCTGTAACGATCCAGTATTTACGTAGCGAAGTCATTGATTCAAAATCTTTAGACTTTGTGCGAACTGCCCGTTCAAAAGGGGTACCAACCAATAAAGTATTTAGTCGTCATATTTTCCGAAACGCGGCATTGCCGATGGCTTCACAAATGGGTTATGAAATTACTTCCTTGATTGCTGGTTCAGTAGTTATTGAAAAGATTTTTGGCTATCCAGGAGTCGGTAAATTGTTTATTGATTCGATCGGACAACGTGACTATACAGTTATTACCTCCTTAGTATTGATTTTAGGAATTGCGACGTTGATCGGAACCTTGCTTTCAGATATCATCATGAGCATTGTTGATCCACGTATCCGTATCCAATAAAATTCAATCAGAAAGGAGAAAAGACAAATGAGTGATAAAAAGAAAGACGTTGTGCAAGAAAGTATCCCGCCAATGGGGTTACGAATGATTGCCCGTGAATTTAAAAAAGATAAAATCGCCATTTTTTCATTAGGCTTACTCGTTATTTTATTGTTAGTTATCTTTATCGGTGCGTTATTTACAGACCAAGATAAAGTAATGTATGTCAGCATCTTTGATAAATATGCAGCTCCAGGTGCTATCTCTACCGAGGGGACAAAATTTATTTTAGGAGCAGATGAAGGTGGTCGGGATGTTTTAGGACAACTGATTATCGGTGCAAGAAACTCCGTCACCATTGGTTTTGCAATCACAGTCATCACTTCGATTATCGGGGTTGGACTAGGGATCATTTCTGGGTTTTATGGGGGGATCATCGATAACATTTTGATGCGTATCGTTGACTTCATTATGATTTTACCGATTATGTTGATTATTATCGTATTTGTATCGATTATCTCTAGATATAATGTTTGGTCGTTCATCTTCATTATGAGTGCATTTTATTGGGTTGCTAAAGCTCGATTATTCAGAAGTAAAACTTTATCAGAAGCAAGGCGTGATTATGTGAGTGCTTCAAAAACAATGGGAACAAGTGATTTTAAAATCATGTTCCGTGAAATCATGCCTAACTTAAGTTCATTGATCATTACCAACTTAACGATGAACTTTGCAGCAAATATTGGGATCGAGACCACTTTGACTTTCTTAGGGTTTGGCTTACCAGCAAATGTTCCTAGTTTAGGAACGCTAATCGGTTATGCCAGCAACGGTGAGGTTTTAGTGAATCGACAATGGATCTGGTTACCTGCGTCAATTCTAATTTTAGTATTGATGTTGAGTATAAACTATGTTGGACAAGCGTTTAAGCGTTCTGCCGATGCACGCCAACGATTAGGATAAAGAAGAAAGCAAAGGGGGAAATAAGGAATGAAGAAATCAATTTTAGGCGTTGTTACACTTTTTTCAGTAATGGCATTAGCTGCTTGTGGAAGCGGCGGAGGTTCTAACTCTTCTGGGAGTTCAGCAAATAACGGTGAGAAGAAGGAATTAACATTTCCAATCTCAACGAAAAATGATAAAGATGCAATAAAAGATGGCGAATTGGAGGCTGCAGTAGCAACCGATAGTCAATTCAAAGGATTGTTCCAATGGGAATTTTATCAAGATTCTTACGATGCAGCATTTATGGCACCTTCTCATGAAGCACTATTTACAAATGATGCGGACTTCAAGATCACAAATGATGGTGCAGCGAGTTTAGATTTAGACCAAGAGACGAAAAAAGCAACGATCAAAGTAAAAGACAATGTAAAATGGTCAGATGGTAAAGATGTAACCGCAGATGACGTGATTTTCCCTTATGAAATTATCGGTAACAAGGATTATACAGGTATCCGTTATGATGATAACTTCCGAAACATCGTTGGGATGGAAGAATACCATAGCGGTAGCGCTCCGACAATCTCAGGTATCAAAAAAGTGGACAATAAGACAGTTGAAATCGAATATAAAAAAGTGGAACCAAGTATGCTTCAATCAGGTGGTGGGATTTGGGCATATGCAGCTCCAAAACACACACTTGAAGGTGTAGCAATCAAAGACATGGAATCAAGTGATCAAGTACGTAAAAATCCAGTGACTTTTGGTCCATATTACATGAGTAATATCGTTGCAGGAGAATCAGTAGAGTATCTACCAAATGAATATTACTGGAATGGCAAACCACAATTGAAAAAAATCACGATGAAATCATTGCCGATTGCTAGTGCAACAGAAGCTTTGAACTCAAAACTTTATGACATGATTTTCCAAATGCCTACAGATACGTATGACACATATAAAGATGTCTCAGGTTACACAAACTTAGGACGTGAACAAACATCATACACTTACTTAGGCTTCAAATTAGGTAAATGGAATGCTGAAAAGAGCAGTGTTGAATACGATCCAAATTCTAAAATGGCAGATAAATCATTGCGACAAGCAATGGGTTATGCATTAGATAACGATGCAGTAGGGGAACGTTTCTATGCAGGGTTAAGAAGCAATGCTACTTCATTGATTCCTCCTGTATTTGAATCATTTCACGATGCCGATCTAAAAGGATTTACGCAAGATATCGATAAAGCAAACAAATTATTGGATGATGCTGGCTATAAAGATGTAGATGGTGATGGGTTACGTGAAGATAAAGACGGAAATAAATTAACGATCAACTTTGCTTCAATGTCAGGTGGCGAAACAGCGCAACCATTATCTGATTACTATGTGCAACAATGGAAAAAAATCGGCTTAGATGTGAAATACACGACTGGACGTTTAATCGAATTTAACTCATTCTACGATAAATTAGAAAATGACGATCCTGAAATTGATGTATATCAAGCAGCTTGGAGTACAGGAACTGATCCAAATCCAAACGGACTATGGGGACCAAATGCAGCATTCAACTACACTCGTTTTGAATCAGAAGAAAATACGAAATTGATCAATGATATCAATTCAAGTGAAGCATTTGATGCAGATTACCAAAAAGAAGCATATAAAAAATGGCAAGCATATGCATTTGAAGAAGCTTTCGCAATTCCAACATTGTTCCGTAATGAAGTACTACCAGTGAGCGATCGTACTAAAGATTGGGATTGGTCATATGATGCACCAAATCCATGGGCGAAAGTAACGGTAACAGCAGAATCACGTTCTTAAAATAAGGACATACATGCCGTTTAGCGAAAGTAATGAATGAATCTGGCAATGAGAAAGACCTCCCAAACACGGAAACGGTTTGGGAGGTCTTTTCGTATAGCTGGCAACTTTTGAATACTATTTATCAAATCAATCAAATGATCAGCTAATAAATTCTTTAATCGAAAAAATCATTGGATCCTTGAGGTTTATTAAACCTTTACTTACCTTTTGTCGGAACCATTTCAAATTTAGACAAAAACCAGTATAATAAGGAAGTATTGAAAAAATATCCATAAAGGAATGTGAAAAATGGACAATCAGCTGACAAATGAATTAAAAGAAAAGTATACTATCGTTTTTCACGATCTCAATCTACTTGAACAAGCTTTTACCCATTCATCCTATGTGAATGAGCATCGCAACCTTCAACTATCAGATAACGAACGATTAGAATTTTTAGGAGATGCCGTATTAGAATTAATGGTTTCAGAATATTTATATCGTTTATATCCAGATATCCCAGAAGGGAAACTAACAAAGACACGTGCAGCGATCGTTCGTGAAGATAGTTTATCCAAGTTTGCCAAAGAATGTGGATTTGATAAATATATCATGTTAGGTAAAGGAGAAGAAAATTCTGGGGGAAGAACCAGACCAGCTCTTCTTTGTGACTTATTTGAAGCCTTTCTAGGTGCTTTGTACCTTGATCAAGGGTTTGAAGCAGCCCATGCCTTTCTTCAAACAGTTGTCTTTCCAAAAGTCAAAGCAGGTGCTTTTTCACATGAGATGGATCATAAAACGAAGTTGCAAGAAGTGTTGCAAAAATCAGGTGATGTATTTATTGAATACCGATTAATAAAAGAGGAAGGTCCGGCACATGAACGGATTTTTTGGATCGAAGTCTATGTAGATGACAAGTTGATTGGGACTGGGCAAGGAAAATCGAAAAAACTAGCAGAACAAGCTGCTGCAGAAAATGCACTGGCAGCACTGTAAAAGTAAGTGAGGGAACGCTTCGTGTATTTAAAACGAATTGAAATAGCTGGATTTAAATCCTTTGCAGATAAAACAGTGATTGATTTTGAAAATAGTGTGACAGCCGTCGTTGGACCAAATGGGAGTGGCAAAAGTAATATCACTGAAGCAATCCGCTGGGTTTTAGGCGAGCAATCTGCTAAGAGCCTTCGAGGTGGGAAAATGCCCGATATTATTTTCGCTGGTTCAGACTCTCGTAAGCCTTTGAATGTGGCAGAAGTTACAGTACTTTTGGATAATACCGATCATTATTTACCATTGGATTATCAAGAAATCAGCGTGACTCGTCGCTATCGACGAACAGGCGAAAGTGATTTTTTTATCAATAAACAACCTTGTCGATTGAAAGACATCCAAGAACTGTTCTTAGATTCAGGTTTAGGAAAAGAATCGTTTTCGATCATTTCACAAGGGAAAGTAGAAGCAATTTTTAGTAGTAAGCCAGAAGACCGTCGGGGAATATTTGAAGAAGCAGCAGGTGTATTAAAATATAAACAACGCAAGAAAAAAGCGGAACAAAAGTTATTTGAAACAGAAGATAATCTTAGTCGAGTGCAAGACATTATTTACGAGTTGCAAGAGCAATTAACACCTCTAGCTGAGCAAAGTGAAATCGCTAAGAAATTTTTGCAGTTAAAAGAAGAATTAACCCAAACGGATATAGCGTTGATGATTACAGAGATCAACGTAGCGAAAAAAGAGTGGGAAGAAAAACAAACTCAGCTGACACAATTCAATCAAGAGCTGACAAAATTAGCGACACATATCCAATCGCAAGAAGCCGTACTATCAGAAAAAAGAAAGCAAAACGCCAAAAAAGACCGTCAAATTGAAAAAGGTCAACAAAGTCTGTTGGCATTGTCTGAAAGATTAAAACAAGCAGAAGGGCAAAAAGATGTCTTAATAGAGCGGACAAAGCATACACAAAAGAGTACGCAAGAATATCAGGCTTCTTTGGCCGAGGCGCAAAAGAAAGTAGCGCATTTTGAGGAACTTCAGGAAAAATTGACAAAAGAAACAACTGAAAAAGAAACAGAAATCCAAGAAGCACAACAACAGTTGATGAAGACACAACAAGAATTGGAAAAATATCAAAAATCAACGAAGGAATTATTATCTGAATTACGAGATCAATATGTTGATTTGATGCAAGAACAAGCGAATGTCGGAAATGAATTGAAATATCTTGAACGTCAATATTTACAAGAAACGTCCAAAAGTAAACAAACATTAGCGAAGCAATCAGAAGTAGAAGCCTCTGTCTTGGCGTTATCCTCTCAAAAACAGGAACTATCTGAAAAACAAGCAAATCTTCAACAAGCTTTAGTTAAGAACCAACATGAGTTGGAAGAAGTTCAAACAAAAGGGAAAACAGTACAAACTAAATTAACCAATGAACAACCTAAAATGTACCAATTGATGAACCAAGTCCAACAATTAAAGGCACGCCAAAAAAGTTTACAAGAAATCCAAGAAAACTATTTTGGTTTTTACCAGGGCGTTCGGTTAGTTTTACAACATAAACAACAATTATCTGGTATCGTAGGTGCAGTCGCTGAGTTGATTGATGTACCTAGCTCTTTTACCCTTGCAATCGAAACAGCTCTAGGTGGAGCAGCGCAACACGTCATTGTTGAAAACGAACACGATGCACGTCAAGCAATCACTTATTTGAAAAAGCAAAGAGGGGGTAGAGCGACCTTTTTACCGTTAACAACGATTAAACCTAGACAGTTACCTGCGCACGTTCTTTCGCAAGCAGCAGCGGTAGATGGGTTTTTAGGTATCGCAAGTGAACAGGTGACATTCCCTGCAGAAATTCAAACCGTGGTCCACAATTTATTGGGAACGATCTTATTAGCGAAGGATCTAACTAGTGCCAATGCTATTGCTCAGACCATACGATACCAATACCGAGTAGTGTCTCTGGAAGGAGACGTGATGAATGCTGGTGGTTCCATGACGGGTGGAGCAAATAAACGGGGGAATCAAGGCAGTCTCTTCTCTCAAAATCAAGAATTGAAACAGCTGACAGCTGAATATGAACAAGCAGATCAGCAGTTGCAAAATCAAGAAAAAATTGTTCAAGAACTACAAACCAAAGTCACTGACTTGAGCCAAAAACAAGAAAAGTTGCGTACGCAAAATGAACAATTGCGGTTTGAAGAGCAGGAAATAACGAATCAACTGCAAAATATCACGAATGACTTAGCACGCTTTGAAAAAGAAAAGCAACTCTCAAACTTTGAAACGAGAGAATTGCAACAATTCATCGAAACATATCAAAAACAACAAGCAGAGTTAACGGCAAGACAAAAGGAAATCGAACAACAACGACAACAAATCGATGAAGAGATCAAATCACTGAACCAAGAAAGTGATCAAATGGAAGAAAAACGATCACAAGTCCAAGCACGAAAAGCACAGGAACAAGCAGATTTAGCTGTCTTGAAAGAGCAATTCAATCATTTACAGATCCAATTACGTGGAGCACGTGTTCAAAAAAATGAAGCACTTGAACGTCAGACAAGTTTAGAGCAACAATTAGCAACATTGACTGCAGATTTTTCTGATCATGAAATCACTGAAGAAAGTTTAGCGAGCCAAATCACGGAACTTGCGCAACAGCGTGAAGAACTGCAAGTAGAACTAGTGGCAGTGAAGGAACAACGAGAACGTACGCAAAAAGAAATCGATCAGCTTGAAACAGTACTTGCTGAAAAAAACCAACAACAAAAGCAACAGCTAACAGAACAATCGAAACTGGAAGTGCAAAAAGACCGTGCAGAAATGTTGTTGGATCATCAGCTGAGCTATTTGCAAACGGAATACCAAATCAGCTTTGAAAAAGCTGTCACTGATTACCAGCCAACTTCCGATATTGTAAGTAGTCGCACGAAAGTAGCAGTCTTAAAAGAGCAGATCGCAGACCTTGGACCAGTGAATATCCGTTCGATTGAGCAATTTGAGCAAGTGAATGAACGACATACGTTTTTAGCCACACAACGTGATGATTTGTTATCTGCAAAGAACCAATTGTTTGAAACAATGGAAGAAATGGATGCTGAAGTACGGGCTCGCTTTAAAGAAGTCTTTGAAGCAATCAGGCAAGAGTTTAAAGTAGTCTTTCCTAATATGTTTGGTGGTGGTCGCGCAGAATTGGTATTGACTGACCCATCGGATCTATTAAAAACAGGGATCGAAATCGAAGTGCAACCACCAGGCAAGAAATTACAAAGTCTGAGCTTGCTTTCTGGAGGGGAAAGAGCATTAACTGCTATCGCCTTGCTGTTTTCAATCATCCGAGTTTGTCCTGTTCCATTTTGTATTTTAGACGAAGTAGAAGCTGCGTTAGATGAAGCAAATGTGAAAAGATTTGGACGTTATTTAAGTGATTTCCAAGATGACACTCAATTCATCGTGGTCACACACCGAAAAGGTACCATGGTAGCTGCCGATGTTTTATATGGAGTAACCATGCAAGAATCAGGTGTTTCAAAAATTGTGTCTGTCCGTATGGAAGATATCAATGAAGAAGGAAAAATGGAAACGAAGGTGTAAGGAAATAAATGATTAAATTAATTGCGATCGACTTAGACGGTACATTATTGAATGAAGAAAAACAAATTTCAGATGAGAATAAGCAAGCTTTAGCGAAAGCAAAAGAAAAAGGTGTTAAGATCGTTTTATGTACTGGTCGTCCCTTAGCAGCAATGGCTCATTATTTGCAAGAGTTAGGATTAGTGGACGAAGGGGATTATAGCATCACCTTCAATGGTGGTCTTGTTCAAAAAAACGATACAGGAGAAATTATTGAGAAAAAAGTGATGGAAGTTGCTGATATCCATCGTTTATATGATCTTGCGCAAAAATTGGCATTGCCCTTAGATATATTATCAGATCATGTGGTTTTACAATTACCGACTGCACCAGGGAAAAAATCTTTATACAACACATTAAATAAATTATTGCAGTTTCAACCGGCAAATTTAGCAGATCTGACAGACGAGTTTGTGTTGAATAAAGCAGTTATTGCCTATCCGCAAGCGGAATTAGATCCTAAGACCAAAGAAATACCAGCCGAATTTCATGAACGTTATGAAATCATCAAGACCCGCAGTATGCTTTTAGAATTTATGCCAAAAGGTGTGACAAAAGCTTATGGTATTTCTTTACTAGCAAAAGATTTAGGTTTAGAACCAGCTGAGATCATGGCAATTGGGGATGAAGAAAACGATTTGCCGATGATTGAATACGCTGGAATGGGTGTTGCCATGGCAAATGCCGTCCCATTTGTTAAAGAAGCAGCGAATTATGTTACGTCAAGTAACTTAGAACATGGTGTAGCCAAAGTTATCGAAAAATTTGTTTTAGATTAGGGGGGATCGTATGGGCTTTTTTGATAAAATCAAGCGTGCTTTTACTGGTGAACAACAAGAACCAGAAGAAGTCGAAGTACAAGAGAAATATGATAAAGGGTTAGAAAAAACCAGAAAAACATTTGGCGAACGAATGAATGAATTGTTTGCTAATTTTCGGACAGTAGACGAAGATTTTTTTGAAGAATTAGAAGAAACACTGATTGGTGCGGATGTTGGGTTTGATACGGCTATTCAGATTTCTGAAGCGTTGCGTCAAGAAGTAAAACTGAGAAACGCAAAGAAACCAGCTGAGATCCAAAATGCAATCATTGAAAAATTAGTGGATTTATATGAACAAGAAGGAATCAACGAAGTTAATGAATTAAATCTACAAGAAGAAGGATTAACAGTTATTTTGTTTGTCGGGGTAAACGGTGTTGGAAAAACAACCAGTATCGGAAAACTAGCCCACCAATACAAAAATGAAGGAAAAAAAGTGCTGCTGGCAGCAGCCGATACTTTCCGAGCAGGTGCGATTGACCAATTAGTGGTTTGGGGCGAACGTGCTGGTGTCGAAGTGGTTCGGGGAAATGCTGGTGGCGACCCAGCAGCAGTTGTGTATGATGCGATGGAACGTGCGAAAAGTGAACAGGCAGATGTGTTGTTAGTAGATACAGCTGGACGTTTACAAAACAAAGTCAACTTGATGAATGAGTTGGAAAAAATCAAACGTGTCATTCAACGAGAATTACCAGATGCACCTCACGAAACATTACTTGTACTAGATGCGACTACTGGTCAAAATGCAATGGTACAAGCAAAACAATTTAAAGAAACAACTGATGTCACTGGGCTCGTTTTAACCAAACTAGATGGTACAGCCAAAGGTGGGATCGTGTTAGCCATCCGTAATGAACTTCACTTACCAGTGAAATTGGTAGGGCTTGGCGAAGGAATCGATGATCTTGAACCATTTGAACCTAATGATTTTGTTATTGGTTTATTTAAAGGATTGTTGAAAGAAGAGTAAGCAGTTATTCTTTTTATCAGCAAGAAGAGCATTTAGCTAAAAAATTGAATCTTTTTAGCTAGATGCTTTTTCTTATAGAAAGGTAACGGTAATTCTACATATAATGATGGTATTAGTAAGGTATGGGAGTGAACCAACCCAACCGACGAAGTAAGCGTACATAAAATTGGACAGGCTTTTTTTATATTTTGAAACAATTTCATTCTTTTTCTGGCTATTTTTTACTATAATTAGAGGCATACGAACTGGAGGATAATCAACATGAATTTTAAACAATTACTAAAACATCCTAGTTCACGTCCATTTATCGATCAAGCACGTTTTGGTGTGGAACGAGAAGGACAGCGAGTGAACCTTACAGGAGATCTAACACGTACTGATCATCCAAGTGTTTTTGGCGATCGTACGTTTCATCCATATATACAGACAGACTTTAGTGAAACACAAATTGAATTAATTACACCAGTCACCGATTCGATCCATGAGCTTTTCCAATATATGTCAGCCATTTATGATGTTGCTGCTCGCTCAATTCCTGAAAATGAAATGATCTGGCCTTTAAGTATGCCACCAGCATTGCCAGCAAAAGATGAAGACATCATGATTGCAAAATTAGCAAATTTTGAAGATGTGTTATATCGCCGCTATTTAGCTAAAGAATATGGGAAAAGAAAGCAAATGGTTAGTGGTATCCATTTTAATTTTGAATTTGGAGATGATTTGCTTCGATCGTTGTTTGTGCAACAAACAGAGTTTTCGGAGTTTGCTGCTTTTAAAACAGAGCTATATTTGAAAACTGCGCGCAATTTTCTGCGCTATCGGTGGTTGATTACCTATTTTTATGGGGCATCACCATTAAGTGAAGCAAACTATTTCATTGATAAACCAGCTCCTAATGAGCCAGTTCGAAGTATTCGGAATAGTTCGTATGGTTATACGAATCATCCAAATGTCAAAGTTTCGTATGCTTCAATGGAGCAATATTTGTTCGACATTGAAAAGATGGTTGAAGAAGGAAAACTATCAGAAGAAAAAGAATTTTATACGCCACTGCGTTTTCGTGGTGGTAAACGGGTAGCAGATTTAGCTAAAACGGGTGTGCGTTATATCGAATTAAGAAATATCGATTTAAATCCCAATGCACGTTTAGGAATTGATCAAGAACAAGTTCGTTTCTTACAGTTATTTTTAACTTATATGTTATGGACGGAAGAAAAAGAAGCAGCTGATCAATGGGTAGAAGAAGGAACTAGAAAAAATGAAATCGTCTCTCTTGAACATCCTCTAAATCAAACCGAGTTTATCGAGGAAGGCCGTGATCTTTTAACTGATATGAAGAAGATGGCGCTCGAACTTGAGCAACTAGAGGCACTACCATTGATTGAAAAAATGTTAGAAGAACTGGAACGTCCAAGTGAAACACTAGCAGGAACAATCTATCAAGCAGCAAAAGAAAGTAGTCAACATCAGTTTGCTACCTCTTTGGGTCTTTCTTACTATCAAAAAGCGCATGAACGTCCGTATCAACTCGCAGGATTTAGAGAGATGGAGTTGTCTACGCAAATCTTGTTATTTGATGCGATCCAAAAAGGTATTGAAGTGAAAGTGATTGACGAATCGGATCAATTTTTGCGGTTACAGCATCACGATCATATTGAGTACGTGAAAAATGCAAATATGACAAGTAAAGATAGCTATATCGTTCCCTTGATCATGGAAAATAAAACGGTCACTAAAAAAGTCTTGAGAGAAGCCGGCTATCGTGTGCCAAACGGAGCCGAGTTTACGACAATGGAGGAAGCAGTCAAAGCCTATCCAAGATTCGCAAACAAAGCATTTGTCATTAAACCTAAATCAACGAACTATGGACTAGGCATCACGATTTTTAAAGATGGTGCTGATTTACAGGACTATCAAGCAGGACTTGCGATTGCCTTTAGCGAAGATCGTTCGATTTTAGTAGAAGAATTTATGCCAGGCACGGAATATCGCTTCTTTGTGATTGATGGCAAAGTCAAAGCAATCATGCTTCGTAAACCTGCGAATGTCGTCGGAGATGGACAACGTACAGTTGCTGAATTGGTTGCTGAAAAGAATCTTGATCCTTTAAGAGGCACAAATCATCGAGCACCTTTAGAGCTAATTCAATTAGGAGAATTAGAGCAACTGATGTTAAAAGAACAAGGGCTTACCATTTCTTCTGTTCCCCAGAAAGATCAGGTTGTTTATCTACGAGAAAATTCTAATATTAGTACAGGTGGCGATTCGATTGATGTCACAGACGAATTTTCTGAAAGTTATAAGCAGATAGCTGTTTCTGCAGTTGAAGCTTTAGGCGCAAAAATTAGTGGAATCGATTTGATTATTCCGGACAAAGAGGTAGCACCGGAAAACAGCGCTACTGCTTATGGGATTATCGAAGCTAACTTCAATCCAGCGATGCATATGCACGTGTACCCATTTGCAGGTAAAGGGAGAAGATTGACTTTAGACGTGTTGCATTTATTGTATCCTGAACTTAATATCCTGACTCAAAATTAATCACATTATGGCAAAACTCACTAGTTAAAAATATCCCATAGAATCCAGAAAATAAGGGTGTTATTTTCGGATTTTATGGTTTTTTTTATGCATCGGGTTGCTAAGTACACGATTTATTTTTAAAAGTCATGTACAAATGATCACCCTGTTTACTACTTTTACTGCTCAGTCTCTTAGATTTTTTTGAAAACAAGTATGAAATCAAAAAAAACGAACAAAAACTGAATCTAGTTTAATGATACGCTTTTTTTGTTCAATCAGGACAGTATAAAAATACCCGATGTTTGAAAAAGAAAGTGAGTGAAATAAATGAAAAAAAGTACTTTTTTAATCAGCACTGGCTTGCTGGCTTCTTTTTTATTAATTAATAATCCAAGGGTATACGCAGCAAGCACAACTATGACTCCGAGTCCAGCAACAGCTGAAACACCTATCAGTGCGCCACTTGAATTACCAACGAATGGTGGGAGTAATCCAACGCCACCAAGTAATACGAAAGATCCTGCCAGCTCATCTGATCCAGGGAATAAATCAAATAATCCTACGGTTGCCTTTGGGATTGCTTATGAACCAGGTACTTTTACAATCCCGTCAACAAAATTATTGGAAACTGGCTCTCAGACGATCCCTGTGACCATGCCGCAAAATTCTGGCACATTTGATGTCGGGGTCAAAGACAAAACTCGGGAAACTATGGGATGGTCTTTAAAAGCACAAGTTGTTTGGGATAATGGAGAAAAAGGAATGTCGATTCAAACTGCCCATACTGGAACTAATGCGAAGGTCAATACTGGAAATGGTCAGTTAGTGGACGCTCCAGCTGGTTCAGTTACTGCTGTGCCTAATGTTGAGATTACATCAGATGCTCAAGTTTTATTGATGTCAGGAACACAGGGATTTGTGCATAATGACACCTATGATTATGGATTAGGACAAGTGTCTCTTAAAATAGCAAATACAAAAACTACGCCAGCAGGGACACATACAGGACATGTCGAATGGAATCTATCGGTTGCTCCATAATTACCTTAAGAAGGGAAAGGACTTACTCTTTTCCTTTTTTTGATTATTGGCAGACCAAGCTTTTGATCAAAGAGCTGCTGATAATCAAAAAAAGGAAGGAAGAACGGTATTGTTAAAAAAAGTGCAATCAATCATCTTATTTCTTATGTTTATGTTTATTGGTACGTTGGATGTTCAAGCAGAAGAAATAATGGGAGGCTATACGATCGAACGTATTCCCAATGTGCATCAAATTGATACTAATTTAGGCTATTTTTATCTATGTGAGCAACCAGGTACACAAGATCAATTGGGTGTTAAATTGATCAATAGTTCAAATCAGGAGAAACGATTAACGATTAAAGTTACAAACGCAAATACCAATGTGAATGGTTTGTTAGATTATACAGGTACGATGAAAGACAACAAAGATTTGAAATTACCATTGACTTCGATCGTCAAAGCGACACAGTCAGAAGTCAAAGTACCAGCAAAGAGTGAAGTAAAGACCTCTCTTACGGTTACATTACCCAAAGAAAAATTTCCCGGTGTGGTCGTCGGAGGAATCGTGGTTTCTGAGAAAGCTGAAAAAACACCAAAAGACCAGAAAAAAGAAGTATCAATCGAAAATACGTATAACTACACATTAGGAGTAGTTTTAACCAACAATGCAAAAACCAAAATGAATCAACCTATTTCTGTTACTTTAGAAAAAGTCGCTCCGATTTTATCAAATGGAAGAAAAATCATTCAAGCAGATATTTTAAATCCTAACCCTTATATATTTGATCAAGCAACTGTTGCAGGTAAAATTCTTGAAAAAAATACAGATAAAGTCATCAAAGAGCAACAAAAAACAAATGTAAATATTGCACCTTATTCAGTCTATCCTTTTCAATTTGATTGGAAAAAGGATGAACTAAAGGCAGGGACATATGTTTTTACTGGTTCAGTTAAGGCAGGTGGCAAGGAATGGTTATTTAGCAAAGAATTTACGATCAATCCAACAACGGCTAATGATATCAATGAACAGTCGCTTTATCACGTTGTTGTTCCTCAATGGCTCCAAATTAGTTGGATCATTCTCTTTTTTCGTTTATATCCATTTTTAGAAAAAATAGGAGTATGAATGATTTACTTTATGAACAGAAATAACATACTTTCAAAGGAGGAATCAAATAAGTATAAGTCTTATATTTATTTGATTGGAAGGAGTGGACAATTATGTATACGATACCGATTTTTATTATTTCAACGGGTATTCTCTTCATGGGCGCAGCCATTTACCTATTTTTAATGAATTATAAAAGAGTGATTATAGGAGAAGAAAATAAAACGATTCTTTATCTTAATACACTAATTCTTGTGACTTCAATTAGTTTAATCTTATTAGGCGTTGGATACTTTTTCGTTGTGGCGAAACAATTATAAGTGAAGAGGAGCTGACTGATTTGAGAAAAATAAAATATGTTTCGATCATGATGATTTTGTTAGGAAATATGGTTTATTATGGACAATCAGGCTTTGCGGATAGCCAAACAGCGACTACCGTTGAAAACAACGACTTGAAGCAAGTAGTAGAATCGCCAACAGCAGGAAGTCATGAGGGAGTCTATCAACACATCAACTATCGATTGAATAATTCAGAACTAACACTGTCAGGATTGTCAGACAATACCCAAGTCCCAGCCATCGTGATTAATTCTTCATTTTTAGATGCTATTCAACCAAATATAAAAAAACTAATCTTATCTCCACAATTTTTGAGAGATATCAACAAAAATGAAGTGCATTCTTTGACGGTGTCTGCTGATCTCCCTTTCACCCCTTGCATTGCTAGTGATCATGGGAATAGTGTCAATCTGACTCAAGTATTTTCTGGAAACCAAACACTCAAAAATGTTGATTTTGGGCTGACTGATTTTAGTCAGGTGGCTAATACAAGTGAGATGTTTAAAAACTGTACTCAATTACAGTCTGTAAAGATCAACAAAGTTGATGCGACTAATCTATCAGGTATGTTTATGAATTGTCCGAATTTAACACAAGTGAAAATCTTAGAAAATGAAATGCCAGAAGATTTGAGTGATATGTTTAATGATTGTCCACAGTTAACAAAAATTGAGGGAATCAACAATTGGAAGACAACCATGATTAAAAGTGTCAAAGGATTCGTCACTAATTGTCACGCATTAAAAAATTTAGATTTAAGTCATTGGCCTGTTTCATTACAGAATCAATTGCAAGAACAAAATGAACATTCTATTGAGGGGAGTTATGTAGCGATGCCCCCTGTAGATCAAATAACTTCCTCTGTTACAGCAGCAACCGGTACTGTATCGGAATGGCAATATCAGTTGACGCCACAAAAGGATCGTTATCTTTTAACGAAATACATTGGAAAGAGCCAAGAAATCGTTGTGCCTACAGTAATCAATGGAAAGCCGACTATTTTGAACAATATCAACACTGCAGTTTTCCCTAATTATAAATCGATTACCAGTTTTAAAATTGCTTCGGGGAATAAAGTACCAATTCAAACGACAGATTTAAGATATGCTTTTCAATTTTGGTCGAATTTAAAGGAAGTAGATTTGACGGGATTGGATGTTAGTACAGTGACAAACACAGGAGCGATGTTTGCTAATGATCCTCTTTTAACTAAAGCGAATCTGAGTGGTTGGGATACTTCCCATATTACAGATATGAATTATATGTTCAATGCAGATCGAAATTTACAAGAATTAGAATTAGCAAATTGGGATGTTCGTCAAGTGATGAATATGAATTATATGTTTGCCTATTTGTCTAGTTTAAAAAAATTAGATTTGAGCTCTTTTCAAACAGAGAAAGCAAAGTTTATGAATAGCATGTTTTTTGGCATGAATGAGTTAAATTTATTAGATTTAAGACAATTTGATCTGACGAATGTCACTGATACTACTAATATGTTTACTACAGGCAACAAGACTCCACTATTAGTTATTGCCAAAGATAATAAACTATTAAACTACAATTATCTTTCTAATAATCGGATAATTGCTGGTCCTACTTTTGATGCCAACGGGGGGACGTTTGAAGATAATAGTATAACAAAACACTATTTCCAATCTGTTGCGGTTTATCCTACCGATCCTAAACTACAAATGGCAACACTTGATCAATTCAAAGCTACTCTAGTCGCTGAGAAACCAAATAGCATTTTTATCGGCTGGAACATAAAAGAAGGGGGCAGTGGAAATCAGGTGACAGACTTACTCAATACGACTTATCAAGCCATCTGGTCACCATTACCAGAAATGCCATCTCCTTCAGACAATATGAGACCGGGAACAACAAGTTCATTTGGACTTTCTTATATCCCTAAGAAATTTAGCTTTCTTGAAACACCATTAAAAGAATCAGGAGAGCAATATATTCCATTTATTAAACAAACTTCTTTTGATGTCGGTGTATGTGATGAGAGTCAAACTAATAATAGTTGGTCACTACAAGCGCAACTTGTTTGGGATAGCGCTCAGGAGATTCCAACAAGCTCGATCGTCCTAACTAACCAAGGTATCGTGAAGAAAAATATCAATGATGGAAATGCGCCATTTAATCCTAGTACGGACTTGGTTGATTGTGGTAGTGAAGTCCAAGGTACTATTTCACCAGAAATAAAAACGGATAGCCCAACCGTTATAATGAAAGCTACTCAAGCAATTCATACCTCTGTCTATAATTATGATTTAGGAAATGTCTCGCTCAAAATCACTGATGCAAAGGTAGCACAACCCGGAAATTATACGGGGCACGTTGAATCGAATTTAGTTAATGCCCCTTAAAATTGATTGAATAGTTATGAAGATCAAAAGAAATTAGCTATGGGATAACATAGGTGAAAGATTTTTTACTGAATGAGGTATGTTGTAGATTGAAAATAGTGTTCAACGCCAACAAAAGAGAAGATACTTAAATTGCTTGTCAATTTTAGTATCTTCTCTTTTTTAGAGATTGTTTTGAGTATCATGCCTTTTATGGGAAATATGACAGTCAGCATAAGCTTAAAATAGTCGTTCCCAAAAGCTTTTTTTCTTCGGCTGTTCTTTTGGAGAAAGAGACTCTTGTTTGGGATATTTCTTTTCTACATCAATGACTGGCTCGTTGACCGCTTCTTTAGCAGCGACTAATAAACCAAAGCTATTGGGATCATCAGATACATAATCATTAACGATCGTAAAGCGTACATTTTGTTTGGTAGCAAGTTGGATATATTGATTCTGGATCGTTAAAGGTAGCGAGCCATTCAGAAGAACCGTAACATCGGGTTGTTTTTCGATTTCTTTGAGAAAGTTTTCTTTGTTTATAGGATCTTTCATCTCAGCTACAGTCATACTTAAATAGCAACGTTCACGGAATGTCCCCATATATTTATGTTGTTCCTCTGGATTAACTAATGGTGTACCATACATCCCCTTATCTAAGTGGCTCTGTACATCATCTTTTGACATCAAAATATCCTCCTTTTCATTGTATAGCTAATAAAAGTATAACATACAAACAATTGAAGTTTGAAAGGAAAAAAAGCGGTTGCTTTTGTTCATCTGTTCACTTAGAATAAGAATGAGAATCATTATCAATTACAGGAGGGGTTTGATGCGCTACGGTTGGCTCATAGGGTTGTTAGGTTTACTGACTATCAGCTCATTATTTATTGGTGTCTCAACGATTCAAGTAATTGATTTGCTTCAATTCAAAGGACAAAGCACGCAATTGTTTCTTGCCACTCGTCTGCCACGAACGGTTTGCCTGATCCTTGCAGGAGCAACTAGCAGTATTTGTGGCTTGATCATGCAACATTTGACGCAAAATAAATTTGTTTCGCCTACCACAGCTGGAACGATGAATAGTGCAAGATTGGGTATTTTAGTGGTGATGCTTTTTTTACCAAATGCACCGTTGCTTTTACGTTCATTTACCGCTTTTTTGTTTGCTTTTGGTGGGACACTTTTATTTCTTTTTTTGGCACAAACGTTACCTCAAAAGAATCAACTGATGTTACCATTGATCGGTGTCATGTTAGGTAATATCATCGGCTCCATTGCCACTTTTTTTGCTTATCAATTTCAATTGATCCAAAATATGTCTTCTTGGTTACAGGGGAATTTTGCCACGATTATACGTGGAAATTATGAATTGCTTTATGTAACCGTTCCATTATTAATCGTTATTTCTTTCTTTGCTTATCGATTTACGATTGTTGGATTGGGGGAGTCATTTGCGGTCAATTTAGGGATTGACTATAAAAAAATGCAGTTACTAGGGATCGGTCTCGTTTCTTTAGCTAGTGCGATTGTTTTGATTATGGTGGGAAGTATTCCATTTTTAGGGGTAATCATTCCAAATATCACAGCCCGTTTATATGGAGATCAAGTACATAAAACAATTGGTATTACTGCATTGTTGGGAAGTGTTTTCTTACTTTTTTGTGATATCGTTGCTCGCTTGGTGATCTACCCTTACGAAATCCCAGTAAGTGTGATCGTGGGGATCTTCGGGGCAATTATTTTTCTCTATCTGTTGGTTAGGAGGAAAAAATATGCTTAAAAAAAGGGGCGTATTCATTGGACTGTTGCTTCTTGTCCTCTTAGTGATTATGAGCTATTTAACGATCAACACTTATGGAAATTGGCAATTTGCTTGGGCCTTACGGAGTAAAAAAATCGTTGCTTTTTTACTTGTTGCGTTAGCCACCAGTAGTGCCACGATCAGTTTTCAGACAATTACCCAAAATCAGTTTCTGACACCCTCAGTATTAGGACTAGATTCTCTCTATGTCTTAGTTCAAACGGTCCTTTTCTTTGTCGTTGGGGGTGTGACCATGCTTCAGCAAACAGGGATTGGCTTTTTTTTGACAAATATTGCGTTAATGGTAGGTCTGAGTCAATTACTCTTTTTCTTTTTACTGAAGAGAGGGCAAACGAACTTGTTTTTGCTTTTGATGACTGGTGTCATCTTAGGGACTTTATTCAGCAGCATTAGTACATTTCTACAAGTGGTGATGGACCCAAACGAATATGATTTATTACAAGGGAAATTATTTGCTAGTTTTGGGAACATCCCTAGCCATTATCTAGTACCAGCAACTATATTGATTAGTGGTACATGGCTCTTTTTGTTTTATAAAAGTCGTTATTTAGACGTTTTTCATCTAGGGCAAGAGCAGGCAATCAATTTAGGAATCGATACAGAGCGATTTCAATTTTTAATCCTGTGCGGTGTCAGTCTTTTAACAGGGACAGCAACGGCATTAGTAGGACCATTAACTTTTTTAGGTTTTATTGTAGCGAATGTTAGTTATCGATTATTTGCGACTTATCGGCATCGAGAGTTGTTTTTAGGTAGTTTTTTGGTTGCGTTACTGTTTTTGATGGGGGGACAACTGCTGGTTGAACAAATTTTTAAATGGAATACCACTGTCAGTGTCATCGTAGAATTTTCAGGAGGACTGTACTTTATGATCAAACTGATTCGAGAAAGGAAGACAATTGGATGATCGATTTAAAAAAGGTCAATAAAAGTTACCATGACAAACGGGTAGTCAAAGACGTCGATGTATCAATCCATGAACAAAGATTAACGGCTTTTATTGGTCCCAATGGTGCTGGTAAATCAACGGTTTTATCCATGATTAGTCGTTTGATTGCGAAAGATACTGGGGAAATCTATCTTGATCATAACGAAGTGAAAGCCTGGCGATCAAAAGAATTAGCTCAAAAATTAGCCATTTTACGCCAATCAAATGGCATTAGTATGCAAATCACAGTGGAAGAACTGGTAGAATTTGGGCGCTTTCCTTATACGAAAGGCAAGTTGACTACAAAAGATCAACTAATCGTGGCGGAATCTTTGCAGCACTTAGGTTTAACCTCCTTAAAAAACCAGATGATTCATACGCTTTCGGGTGGGCAATTACAACGAGCTTATATAGCGATGGTGTTAGCCCAAGATACCGATTATATCTTACTTGATGAACCGTTAAATAATTTGGATATGAATTTTGCTGTTCAGATCATGCAAATTTTACAACACTTAGTTCGAGATTTAGGGAAAACGATCATTATTGTGCTTCATGATATCAATTTTGCAGCAAGCTATGCGGATGAGATCATTGCCATGAAAAATGGGGAACTGTTTATTCAAGGAGCCACCAATGAAATTATCCAAAAGAACATCTTAGATGAATTATATGAAATGGACATTCGAGTTTGCGAGATTGAAGGACGCAGATTCTGTCTTTATTTTTAAAATAGCAGAAGGAGAATCGGAATGAAAAAATTAGTTGTCAGTTTTTTATTAGTAGCAACAGTAGCGTTAGCAGCATGTGGTAGCAATGCGGGGAGTACTACGTCAAATACGAAAACCAGCGGCGGAGAAGTTCAATCTTCTTTGACCGTAAAAGACAGTAACGGTGAGAAAATTGAAGTTAAACAAAAACCTCAAAAAGTCGTCGTCTTTGATAATGGTTCTTTAGATACTTTGGATGCATTAGGAGTGGGGGATAAAGTCGTTGGTGCGGCCACGAAGAATTTACCAGACTATTTGGCAAAATATAAAGAAGTGGATTCCGCAGGCGGACTTAAAGAACCTGATTTAGAAAAAATCAACCAAATGCAACCTGATTTGATCATTATCTCAGGGAGACAAAGCGATTATCAAGAGGAATTAAACAAAATTGCGCCTACTTTATATTTAGCTGTTGATTCAAGCAAGCCATGGGAATCGATACAACAAAATGTTCAAACCTTAGGAAAGATTTTTGATCGAGAAGATCAAGCCGAGGCAGGACTTACCGATTTAACTAAAAAAATCAATGAGATAAAAGAAAAAACAAGTAATCTTGATCAAACTGCGTTAGTGACGTTAGTCAATGAAGGACAATTATCCGCCTATGGTTCAGGATCACGCTTCGGACTTGTTCATGATGTCTTTGGTTTTAAACAAGCAGATGAACATATTGAAGCTTCTACTCATGGACAAAGCGTCTCTTATGAATATGTATTAGACAAAAATCCTGGTATTCTTTTTGTGGTAGATCGTACGAAAGCGATCGGTGGCGATGACAGTAAGGATAATGTCGCTGCGAATGAGTTGATTGCACAAACGGATGCAGGTAAACATCATAAAGTGATTTCGCTACAGCCAGACGTTTGGTATCTAAGTGGTGGAGGCTTAGAATCCATGAAATTAATGATTGAAGATGTTGCTCAAGCCTTGAAATAAAGTAAAAACGAGATGGGACGATTGTTATCGGTCTCATTTTCTTTATATATAAAAAAATATTAGATTCTATAGATGGTGGAGTAATCTTTTTTATAGTCATAACGGGATGTGCTCATATTTATGTAAGCTTAGAACAACTATTTCTTTCTTGAGGAAAAAATTAATGAATATTATATCTTCAACTATGCTATATTTGTTAGCAACTCCCACTAATGAATCGAATAAAGTTTTTTAAATTATTCATCTTAATCTCTACATATGAAAGGAATTGAATTATATGGATGATTATCAACGTCGTTATGAGCTTTTAGCCCTGACCTTAGGGTTAAAACATAATACCAACTTATACTATAGAATGGAAGATGCTGTCAAAGAGCACAAGAGAGACGGTGATACTGGCACAGAGGACGAAGTGATGCTACTTTCTACCTACAAAAAAATGATTGAACAGGATACTGATGGGTTCTTTATTGATGAAAATAGGAAAGAACACATTCTTTCGTCATTAACAAAAACACTAGATTTTTGTAATGCACCAAGTACTACTGCATCGTTACAAATACTGGAAAGTCTTAAAACAAATGATCCTACGTCATTTTTGATTGTACCACTTGCCTATCCTCTTTATTCTGGTAAAGGACATTGTTCTGGATTAATAATATATAAACATGGAAATTGTTATGACGTAGTAATGGTTGATAAAGCGAAACTATTTAATCATCAATTTCCTGTTGGACTTATAACCATCTATGCTGAAAGAATAGATCAGCTTAATCATGTACTTTATTTAAGTAATAAGTTTGCTCTACCAACGATACAACCTTTCGAAGAATTAAAGAAATTAGTTCACATATCAACAAAAAAGTGTGTTTCTAGGCTTAACGTTGATATGTCACCTCAAAATGTTGGAAACTGCATTGTTAACGAGGTAGAATCTACACTTAAAGTAGCTCTTTTTAACTGTCAAAAAAGTATTCTGTCATATTCTCATTCTAAACCAACATTGAGACCTAAATGGAACTCTTGCCCTAATTCAACTTTAGAGATGAGAAAACGATTTCTTAAGGCTTTGAAAACTAATAAACATGAACAAAATAAGTCTTTTGACTATATTTTTAACAATTATTATCTGAAGCGAAAAAATCATCCAAAAAATGTAAAATTACAACAGAAGATGATGAAATTAGAAAAAATACGAAGTCAAAGAAAAAATAATATATATAAAAAAATAAAATACATAGTTTTAAAAAGAAGATATAACAATATTTATAAAAGAAATTGGAGGCTTTATAAACGGAATAAAATTGTTGAAGAATTTAAAAAAGATTCTCGTATTGTAGGAATCAACAATGAACAAATGCCACCTTTTATACCTCAATTAAAAAAAATGGGAGATATTCTTACCTTACCTAGCCAACAAAGAACTGAGCCTTCGTTACAATCATATGTTGTAAAGCAAGAGAAATACTTTTCTAGAACATAAGCTTGTTTAATAAAAGTACATTTTTTTTAAGGAAGATTAATAGTTATGGATTTGTATATAGATATATATTTAGAAGATTTAAATAGGAGAAAAAATGAGACTGTCAGAAAAAAATAATCTGCCAGTCTCTCTTTTGGTTATAAAGCAAGCTATTAGTAGCATTTGGGGAAGTCTGTCTTCAACATAAATTCATTTTCGACTTCATAAGGATTAATTCTAGGTTGATGCTGGGTAAATAATCGTGTGAAAAATTTTTTTATCATCTCGTTCGCCTCCTATGGTGTTGATAAGGATACTAAACGAAACATAAATAAAACTTAAATTTTTATCCTTTTGTTTCAGCTAATGTTTGGTAATTTAAAATTGTCATCGTACGATAAAATTCAGCCGGTAAATGTGCCCACCGTTTTAACAATTGGGAAAAATAACTTTTTCCGGCTTTGATTTTATACTCACCTAGTACCAAGCCAAAAGAAGGCATTAGTTTTTTTGATAATTGTTTAAATGTCGTGAGGGCTTGTTCTTTATCCTCGTTGACAAATAAGGTTTTTACTTCAATATAAGATCCTTCAATATTTTGGGTTTCTTCAATAAAATAGATTTTTTTCGTATATTCTCTCATAGGAACTCCTCCGATATCCATTGTATTTATTGGTTATTTCAACGATAACGAAAAGATGTTAATAAAACGTGAACAAAAAATTATTCTTTTTCAAGCAATGATTAAGGATTTTTTATTTTGAACTTTCCAGTCCTTTATTTTAGGCAGGTTTAAGGATTCTTTCGACGGAAGTAGTTGAAAGTTATAACAAATTTCGCTACAGTTAAGAAAACGAAAAAGCAAAAGGTGAGGATAGCGATGGAACAATTGATCAATCGAAATTTGGTTTTTGCGCAACATCAACGTATTGAAACAGAGCGCTTGATTTTACGCCCCGTTACATTAAATGATGCAAAAGACATGTATGACTATGCTCATGATGAAGAAACGACACGGTTTGTATTTCCAACACATCAATCCGTTGAAGATACGAAAAACAGCATCGCTAATTATTTTATGTCAGCACCTTTAGGGAAGTACGGTATTGAATTAAAAGAAAATCAACAATTCATCGGGACAATTGATTTAAGAGTACAAGAAAATGAAGATAACGCAGAGATCGGTTATGCACTGAATAAGAAGTATTGGGGAAGAGGATTTGTTCCAGAAGCGAGTCAAGCATTGATAAAATTAGGCTTTGAAGAGTTAAACTTAGTTCGGATCTTTGCTTATCACGATGCAGAAAACCCTAAGTCGGGGCGTGTAATGGAAAAACTTGGGATGAAAAAAGAAGGAATCATCCCTGATGCAAGGCGTTTCAAAGGAAAAATCATTTCAGTTGTCTTGCGGGGATTGACACGACAAGAATGGCAAGCAGGTAGAAGTTGATAAAGGTATAGCATAAACAAGTTAGTTGCATCTGAGTTGTAAAATCATTAAGCTAAGTTTGAGGTGATAAGAATGGAATTATTACTAACAGATGAAGCAAAAGAAAAATTATTAGCACAACAAAATGAAGATGAACAGTTATTACTTGATATTGAAGACGGAGATGGTCCTTTTGCCGACAGTCGAGTAACTTGTCAGATTGATACATCCTTTCGTTTGATTCTCGTAAAGAAAGAGACAACAAAAGATTTGAGTTTATACTCTGTCAAAGTAGAAACAGCTGTTGGACCAATCTACATCAAAAAAAGTGCATTGATGTATCTAGATGATCCGACGACAATTGCAGTTGAACCGACTTATAAGAGTTTACAGTTAAAAGGCCCCAGTGGATTACTAAAAGGTAATCTTCAAATCATACATCACGAGTAGAAAATAGAAGACAGAAGGTAAGCATATGGGAAACTTGGCAATTATCAGCGATTTACATGTAGATATCAATCAGTTTAGTGAACAAGAATGGCTGATTTTGTGGAAGGTTCTCACAGACAAAGGGATCACACGGCTTCACTTAGCAGGAGATGTGGCGAATAAAGTTGATCTTTGCCAAGCAGTTGTTGAATTTTTTGCTAAAAAAGGAATTTCTACAACGTTCAACTTTGGGAACCATGAATTGGCAGATGTTGAGGGCGAAGAAATGATGAATCATTTCCCGGATTCTCACTTTTTAAATGAACGATATCTGGCGTTGAATGAGCAGACAGTCCTACTTGGGATGAATGGTTGGTATGATTATCAATTCTCAGAGTTAAAAGAAAATAAACAAATTCTGCGCATGAAGAACCTTTACTGGTATGATCGTTTTATTAAACGAGAGGGAAGTGACATTGAAGTCAACGCTCGAGTTCTGATAGCAATGAAAAAGTTACTAGACCAGTTAGAAGCAAAAAAACTGGACGTTATTTTAGCGACACATTTTGTTCCTAAAAAAGACTTTATTGTCTATCAAAACGCTCCATACGAACGCTGGAACAACTTAAATGCTTTTTTAGGTTCCGCTTCTTTTGGACAACTATTAGATCAATACGATAATATCAAACAGGTTGTTTTTGGACATACCCATCGTCGTTTTGAAGATAAACTCATTCATGGTACCCGCTATAGTTGCCGTCCTTTTGGCTATTATTATGAATGGCAATTGACGAGGGAGTTTGTACGAGAAAATCACTTGATCGATAGTTATCATCCCATGAAGTTACGCACGCTATTACGAAAACACGACCCAGAGTTTAATCGCTACCGCAATGAACATTTGTACGAAGAGTTTGCAAAAGCCATGACGACCATTTCTTATTAGAAGGGTTGTCATGGCTTTTTATTCCATTGTCAACGAGTAATATCATTTTTTGAAAATAGGGTTAGAACGGTCACGGTCTAACTATTTATTGCGGAGCTAGGCACTCGTTTATTTTTTCTTGTTGAGCACAATCGGATTATTGATTCACATTATCCCCTTTAGCGAATGAACTCATCTTTTGGCGTCCTTTTTTCGGTTCTTAATCCGTTAGCTCTCCTATTTTTTTCGTCAGTTATTTTTTCAAAAATATTGATCATATTTTTGGTATTGCCAGCTTTTGGATACGCACCTGTTTTCTGATCTTCTATAATTGCTTTATTTAGGTTTGTTGGTTTCTCTATTTTAAAGATTTTTTGAATTTCTGGATGATTGATAAACATTTTTTTGTATATTTCCTGTATTTTGTCTTTTTCTGTTGTTGTTAAAGACGAATATTCATCATTCGCTTGCTTTCTCAAGGTGAACAGTAAAAAGGAATAATCAATAAGAAGAGATTCTCCGTATTCTGCTTTGATCACAGTTGAAAAGCGTTTTTTCATCTCCAAATTGGACTCGGGAACATCACTCCATTTTATTTTTTTACTATCTTGTGAAGCGAGAAGTCCATGGCGACAATGAAAGAGCGCAGTTTTCACAGTAGCTTCTATTTCTTTGACCACACAATTTTCTTCTTTTTGTCCATGCATCGTATAGTTTAGTGGCAAAATGGGATGATTAGAATAGTCAATAATTTTGTCCAGAATATCAAAGCTAGATTCGATATTAGGATGATCTCTCTGTACAAACAATTCTTTACTAAGGGAAGGCATCTCCTCCGAAGGAATTGTCACCATATTTACAGATGAGTTTGACCGGAGATTCTCTTTATCGACTAGAACAATTCTATAGGTTTCCGTTTCTTTGTAGATGAGTGCTCCGGAAATATGACCTTTATATTTTTCTTCTACCGCATAATATAGGGGCAAAAGAATAAAATCTCGAGAGTCGTTTGGATCCATCCGCTCTAAAGTATGTAAAAGTTGTGTGTGACGAGTAAAAGAATAGAAATCCTTGCTTCGATTGAGTGACTGAATCATTTTTAATCTGTCTTGCTTACGTACAAAAAATTCTTGTTCATCTTGTTGGATCATTTTAATATAAGTAGAAAATAAGAGTGGGTAATTCACTTTATTATCTGGATGATGCCAGTTATCATTATTCTTTAATGATAAAGAAAGAGCAAGTATATCAAGATGTCGTTGAAAATCTGTTTTGTAAGGCATAAGGGTTCCTCCATTCATAAAATAAATAGTAAAGTCCGCAATTTATTTTGCGTTCTTTGCATAGTATGACATAGGTTAAAAGAGGATAGAAATCAATTTTTTCTCCAAATAAAAAAACTTGGAATCGAAATGATTCCAAGTTTTTTTGATAAATTAAGCCATAAATAAGAATTTGTATAAGAAGACAGCAACGATACCTGCACAAATTGGTGCAACAACAGGTACCCATGCGTAGCCCCATTGTGATGAACCTTTATGTTTTAATGGTAACAATGCGTGGACTAAACGTGGTGCGAAGTCACGTGCTGGGTTCAAACCAGGTCCAGTAGGTCCGCCGAGAGAAGCAACTAACGTCCATACTAAGAAACCAAGAGCTAAGTGTGCTGTACCAAGATTGTCTTGGAAGAAAGGTGCTTTAGTAATTCCTAGTGCACCAAAGAATAAAACAAATGATCCAAAGAATTCATTAACAAAACCATTGAATTTAGAACCAACACTGTTGATTGTTGAGAAAGTACCTAATACATGGTTTACATCGTCTGTTTGATCATAATAAGGTTTGTAGCAAGCTACAACGATCAATTGTCCAATTGCGGCACCAATCAATTGAGCAGCAATATAAGGTAATACTTCAGCCCATGGGAATAAACCATTTGAGGCAAGAGCAATTGTGAACGCTGGGTTAATATGATTTCCACTGATACCACCAAAAATCATTGCTGGCATCATTACACCACAGCCATAACCTACAGCGATCAACATCCAGTCACTTCCATAACCTTTTGTTCCTTTTAAATCTACGTTTGCTACAGCACCATTCCCAAGAATGATTAATAAAGCTGTACCGATCATTTCCGCCACAAGACGGGTCATAAGTGAATAATCCATATATACCTCCAAAATTTATAAAAATGCAAAAAAAAAGAAACAACAACACAATAGGTGTAGTGCTTCGCATCCGACGTTTTTATTGGTCATAAATAAGTGCAGATAAAAAAATGATTTCTATGTATAAAAGAAATCTGACCAACTTCCAAAACAACGTATGGAACTTTCCCACAAAACACCAACCTTAATTATAAATATACCAAAAAAAAACGATTATATTTTTCAAATATTGTACTTTAGAAACAGCACAATTTGAAAATTTCAGAAAAATATTGTTAGTAAAATGAAAGCTAACAATAAGGAGTGTTTCATAGATGAAATTTTTTCAAGAATTTTTTATTATCCTCTTTTTCTCAGTTTTAGGTGAAGGAACTCGTGTATTGTTCCATTTACCAATTCCTGGAAGTATCCTAGGTATCTTATTTTTGTTCCTAGCTTTTGAGATGCGACTAGTAAAGCCTGAGCATTTAGGAGGAACAGGTGATTTTTTATTAAATAATTTAACGATTTTATTCGTCCCGGCAGGGGTAGGTTTACTTGACTATTTTGGTGATATTGCGACAATTTGGCCTATTTTATTAGGTGCGGTAGTGATCTGTTCGATCGTAACGATGGTCGTAGCAGGCAAAACGGCAGAAGTAGTAGAAAAAATGTTACAATCTGTTCAATTGAAACAAACAAGTAGCCAAAAGTTGCAGAAAATCAAAAGGAAGGAGCAACAAATTGACTGAATTTATTCGTAACCCATTATTTGGATTAAGCTTAACGTTAGGTGTCTACGTATTATCAGATAAATTTTTACGCAAGTATAAATTGCCAATTATCAATCCGTTGGTATTGTCTATTTTAGTGATCATTCTTTTTCTTCATTTTTCTGGAATCAGTTACCAGGATTATAATGTGGGTGGGAATTTTTTGACCATGATGATTACGCCAGCAACAGTTGCATTAGCTATTCCCTTATATAAAAATTTTCATTTGTTAAAAGAAAATTTTTTCCCAGTCATTGCGGCAATCTTAGCGGGGATCGTAGCTAATTGCTTAGTCAGTGTGGGTATTGGCTATTTATTTACATTAAAAAAAGCGATGGTCATTTCTCTGCTACCTAAATCAGTGACAACAGCGATATCTGTTGATCTTTCTCATACGATGGGAGGAATCAATGCGGTCACGCTTGCAATTGTTGTTTCTACTGGTATCTTTGGGTCGTTGATCGCTACTCATATCTTTCGTCTTTTTAAGATCAGCAGTCCGATTGCTAAGGGGATTGCGTTAGGAAGTACCTCTCATGCGATTGGTACAGCAAAGGCAATCGAATTGGGTGAGATCGAAGGGATTATTTCAGGCTTAGCCATTGGCGTCAATGGCATGCTGACCGTCTTTTTATTACCATTATTATTTCAGTTTTTTACTAACCTGTTTTGATGTTGTTTCCCAGGATTTATGCTACAATGAAAAAAACGTTCTAGCATAAAGGAGTGGTAAAAGTTGTATTTGTCATCTGAATATTTAAAACGATTTGATAAAGACCTTTATTATAAAATTCTCCTGCTGGAAAGTTTCGAGGATCATCAGTGGCACACGATTGCTGAACTGGCACAAACAGTCCAATTAGATGCAAGAAGTGTCGCTAAGTACTTAAACGAATTAACAAAAAATTACCATCAGTTCAACGAGAGCTCTCAAACATTGTTTATGAAAACCCCTCGTTCTGGCTATTCCTTTTATGATACGCTTGATTCTATCGAACATGAGCGTTTTTTGATTTTTCTCGTGCAAAGTACGCTGAAATACCAGCTATTGCACGATATTTTTTTTGAAGAGTTTCATACGATCTATCAATTTGCTCAAAAACAATATATCAGCGAATCAACTGCGCGTCGAAAGATCAACGAGTGGAGAGAACAATTAAAAAATTACGGGATTTATTTACAACGTGGGACTTATGTGGTGCAAGGAGAAGAAGAAATCATCCGGCTTTACCTTCACATGACGTTTTGGCAGTTGTTTCGTGGGAAAATTTGGCCTTTTGTAACGATTTCACAATTAGATGTGAAAAAAATTGCTGAACAAATCATGGCTTTTTTCAATGTTCGCCTTAATGAGATCAAAAAAAGAAGACTAGAGTATATGTTAGGAGCTTTCTTCTTGCGTAAATCTCAGAAGCATTACGTATCGTTAAACGAACGAAAGCGACAACTGATTACTGATAATCCTATGTTTCAAAAATTTTGTCATTGGATGCAACCAGTGTTTCCTAACTATTTTCAAAATGAAGAAGAATTAGGTGCGTTATTTTTAGTTTTGATGACACGAGAAGAGTACTATACGGATGAAGACATCCGAGAAGAAATGTTTGCTTTCCATCGAAGGAGACAAACACCACCCTACCATGCACTTTATGAAGCAAAAGAAGCATTAGCTCTCTATCAAGTGGAACAAGGATTGTCAGAAGAACCCTTAACAAAAGAAGCTGAAACCTATCTTTTTAGTAGTCATTTATTTGCCTATCTTTTTCCAGAAGCTAAGGAAACCATTGATGGGAACAACAGTGACTTTATAAATCATTTGATGATCGAAAACAGTGAAATTATCCAGTGGCTCGATTTGTTTTTTGAGACCGAGCAAAAAGTGGATCAGCTAGCATTTCAAAATATGTCTTTTTTGATGGGGCGGTATTTAACGGTTTTAAAGACAATGGGTGCATTTACACCAAAGTTACCGCAGATCACGATTCTTTTGATGACAGATTTCCCTCTGTTTGAAGAGCAGTTGTTAATAGAAGACTTACATCGTTTTTTTCGAAATGTTTATTGTTTGAAATTTTTACCAACAGATTATCGGGGACGAGAAGTTGATTTATTACTTTCAACGAGCAAAGTGCATCGTAAACCATGGTCTGATTTAGAATATTTTATCGTGAATGGAGAGTTACAGTTAAACGATTATATCCAATTGTACCAAAAATTTGTGTTGATCCAAGACCGAAAAGACAAAGAAAGGAACGAAATAAATGACATTTGAAGAAATTTTACCAGCATTAAAAAAAGGGAATAAAGTGATTCGAAAAGGTTGGAGTGGTTTTGAATTGTATGTCGTTCTTGTTTCAGGAGAAGAATTTGACGGTTGTCCCGTTACCCCTTACTTTTTAATCAAAACAAGTGACGAAGGATTTTCCAGTTTTGCGCCTACAGTCTGTGACATTTTAGCTGAAGATTGGATCATTGTGGAATGAAAAATAGATACAGTGATCTAACAGAGAAAGTTGTTTTTGTCACTGGAGCAGCTTCAGGTATCGGACAGGCACAAGCTAAAGCCTTTTTAGAACAAGGTTCGCGGGTGTTTGGTTTTGATCAGCAATTAGGCCGAATGGACGATCTATCCCAGCAATTTTCTGAAACCTTTGCTTATTTTTTAGGTGATATCACGAATCATTCTTTGTTAAAAAAGGCGGTTGAACAGTGTCACGAAACGTTTGGAAAAGTTGCGATCTTGCTGAATACAGCAGGAATTTTAGATGAGTACCAGCCATTGTTGGAAACAGATGAAGCTTTATGGGATCGAGTGTTTGCTGTTAATGTCAAGAGTATGTTTCAGCTAACGCACTTGATCCTTCCAGATATGCTTGAGGAAGAAAAGGGGACAATCATCAATATGGCATCAATTGCTGGCTTTGTCGGTGGTGGGGGCGGGATTGCCTATACCAGCGCAAAGCATGCAATTGTTGGCTTTACGAAGCAATTAGCATTAGATTATGCTTCTCAAGGTATTTGTATCAAAGGAATTGCACCAGGCGCGATTCAAACACCTATGAATGCAGCTGATTTTGCAGGAAATGGTGAGATGGCAGAATGGGTGGCGAATGAAACACCTGTTAAACGGTGGGCGCAACCAGAGGAAGTTGCTGAATTAACGTTGTTTTTGGCAACCCCTCAAGCAAGCTATATCCAAGGGACGATCGTTCCAATCGATGGTGGTTGGTTATTAAAATGATTTTGTCTTTTTTATTGTTTTCAGATAAGCTATGATTAGCGAATTTATTCGCACTACGGCACTTCAGTTGGAAGTCAATTCCCATCCTTTGGTCGTAGTTATTACCAAGAGTTGAGAGAGACGAGATCTTTTGTGGCATTTTTGACCACAAGGATGATCGATTGTATCCCGACCTTGTAAAGGAGAAAGAATATGGATCAAAAGAAAATTCGTTCTACTAATCGTTTTACCACAGCAGAAATTGCTCGAATGGCACTTGTAACAGGCTTATATGTGGCAGTTACATTCGTGTTGTCAGTTATCAGTTTTGGTGCCATTCAAATACGTCTTTCCGAAATGTTCAATTATTTGTCGCTCTATAATAAAAAGTATATTTTGGCTATCACGCTAGGTGTTGCTTTAGCCAATCTTTCCTCACCATTGGGATTGATTGATGTAGTAGTTGGTAGTATCAGCACCTTACTCGTCTTATTGATTAACTATGAGATAACGAAACGAGTAAGAAACATGAAAATAAAAATGGTGATTACAGCTTTGGTCTTTGCATTTTCTATGTTTACAGTTGCTGGACAATTGAAGCTATTCTATCAATTACCCTTTTTCTTCACTTGGGGAACTGTTGCTTTGGGTGAGCTAGCTTCCATGCTAGTGGGAGGAGTCATCATTTATTGGGTCGGACAAAAAGTAGATCTAAAAAAATAAACGACGATTTAGCTAAGTCTAAAAATAGAAGATAAAAAGCTTACGATTGAAAGCTTTTAGATTGAAGGGACTGGGACAAAAGTTGTCTCAGTCTCTTCTAGTATCTCTAAAAACGAATAAACGGTGAGACAAAAGTAGCATCTTCGGAAATAAGCCGAAATTTACCAAAAATTTGAGAAGCAATTTTCGGAAATTCCTTCTTATTTCTTGATGCTGAACACTTTTGTCTCAACCTCTTTTTTATATGTCTATTTTCAAAAACAAAAGAAAAATTTGTCTTCTTTTCTTTAGAAAAATACTCTTTTTTCGCTTGATATTTTTTGATTTAGCTTTTTCATATTTAGACAAGCAAAAGTAAGCCCGATTTTCATGTGTATTTTTACAATTCCTATTTGATTGGTATAACGTAATCCATGAAATTCTTTTGTGGTGCTGAATATTCGTTCAATCGTTTCTTCTCTTTTTTTATAGAGATCTTTAAACTTACTTTGTTTTGAAAGCATCGGGTACAGCTCCAATTTATCGTTCTGTTTTAACGTATAAAAAAGACAAAGCACTATAAATAAGTACTTTGTCTATAGTCTGAAAGCTTACGATTGTAAGCTTTTTTTATTTATCATCAATTCAAGGAATTTAGGTAATGCCACAATCAGTTTGAATCAGTGACGATTTTATTTTAAAAAATTTTTCGTAAAGGAATACAACGTAGTAGTTGTTTTGTCTAGTTATTTATCCATACTAAACAACTGAAGTCGAGACAAACGTTTTTTTAGAAACAGACCTACCGAAGCGGCAGCAATCGATTTGATTGCTTCAGGGATTATAAAAGGAAGAAATCCACTTAAAAATGCAGTGTGAAGAGAAAGACTGCTACTGATCATTAACCAAAGCATGCCACAGCATAATGCGGCTGCTGAACCAACTAAGTTTGCGGATATTGTCAGAGGATAGCGAGAACCGACTTTCTCCATGATAAATCCAATTAGCCAAGACTGGAGGATAAAACCAACTAGATAGCCACCGGTAGGACCGAATAATACACCAATTCCTCCAGACATCCCCGAGAAAACAGGTAACCCAATAAGACCTAATAAAAGATAGATCAAGACGGAGACAGTTCCTGTTCTCTTACCAAGGAAAGTAGCAGTTAAACCAATGGCAAAAGTCTGTCCAGTCAAAGGAATTAGACCTAGAGGGAAAGTGAATTGTGAAAGAACGGCAATGATCGCTGCAAATTCTGCAGCAAGAATGAGTTCCTTGAGTGATTTTGTCATAAGTTCTCCTTTGTTAACCATTTTTATTTTCTAAGTTAACGAAATTGTATAAGAAAAATTATTTTTTGTAAAGTATATTTTTTAAATAAACGAAGTATTCCTTCAAAATATTAGTCTATCTTCCTTTGAGGATAGGTTATATGTTCAGTTAAACATTGTTTCATTTTGAACTTTTTGGCAAGTCTCAACATATGATTCTAGGAGAGTTACACGGGCGAATCAAATTCAAATAAAGAAGAGAGCTAGAAAAGAGAGAGGGAAATCTACATAAAAAAAGCCCCACTATCGAATAGATAGTGGGCTTGTAAGCCAAAGCTTTGAAAATTATAGGCTTTGGTTGTAGTATTCAACGACAAGAGCTTCGTCGATTTCTGGATATAGTTCGTCACGTTCTGGTAAACGAGTTAATGAACCTTCCAATTTTTCAGCATCGAAGCTTACGAATGCTGGACGACCAACAGTTGCTTCAACAGCTTCTTTGATTGTTGTCATGTTTTGTGATTTTTCACGAACTGAGATCACTTGACCAACTTCAACGTGGTATGAAGGGATATCAACGCGTTTGCCATCAACCATCACATGACCATGGTTAACTAATTGGCGAGCTTGACGACGAGTAGTTGCAAGACCTAGACGATAAACAACATTGTCTAAACGTTGTTCTAGTAAGATCATGAAGTTAACCCCGTGTTTACCTTCTTTGATTTTGCTAGCTTTAACGAACAAGTTACGGAATTGACGTTCGTTCATTCCGTACATGTGACGTAGTTTTTGTTTTTCAGTTAATTGCATACCGTATTCTGATTGTTTGCCACGGCTGTTTGGTCCATGTTGACCTGGAGCGTAAGGGCGACGTGCTAATTCTTTTCCTGTGCCTGATAATGAAATACCTAGACGACGAGAAATTTTCCATGATGGTCCTGTATAACGAGACATTAAAATTTCCTCCAATAAAATAAATTTAGTTTTTGGAGTAAAATAATCCGATAAAAAATTCATAATCGTGTAGTCCATTCTTCAATCTTCACCTTTGCAGCCGCGGTTACGCAATTGAACCCGAATCGGGGCAATGAACTAGGGACGAAATTATTATTTTTCCGCTGCATTATTTTACACAAAGTCCAGTATAAGGGAAACAAGGTGAAACTGTCAAGTACGTTTCTCTTTAAAAACGCTTTACAAACCTTGTTTCACTCTATAAAATAAGAGGGTATCTTTTAAAAGCATGAAAAATAAACGTACCAATCTTAAAAAGAAATAAATGAAGGATCATGCTTGTGTAAGCACAGCCTATTTTCAACCTACAGAGCCACTAAAAGGTAGTGACAGTGATTTTTCAGCTGTCACCTAAGATACGGGCTTGATTTTTCAAGGAGGACTGTCTTGGAACTTTTAGTTTTTCAAAAAAATGAAGAAAAAGCACATCCAATGGAAATGTATATGAGAAATCAGTTCTCATTTGCAGGTGTGCCCAAACCAGAACGTTGGAAATTGCAACAAACACTTTTGCGTGAAAGCAAAGTGCTTGATGTTCCAGACCTTTTTTTCCTTGTTTTCTATTATTATGAAAAAACAGAACGGGAGTATCAGTACCTGGCGATTGATTTGATTCAACAAAACATCAAACGTTTATCATTGGATGAGTTGGTCGAATTGTCTGTATTGGTACCGGAAAAAGCATGGTGGGATACGATTGATGCTTGGCGGAAAGTTTATGCTACATGGTGTAAACTTCATATGGAACAATTAGAGACGGTTTCTCTTTTGTTTGAAAAAAAAGAAGATTTTTGGCTTCGGAGAATAGCAATTACGTTACAGTTAGGATTTAAAGAAGCTACCAATCAGCTGTTGTTGGATCGAGTGATCACTGAAGATCGCTTCTCAAAGGAATTTTTTATTCAAAAGGCGATTGGGTGGGCATTGCGCGATTATAGCAAGACAAATGTTTCTTGGGTAAAAGAACAATTGACAAAAGAATGGTCTGCTTTGACAAGAAGAGAAGCAAGCAAGTATTTATAAGAAAGTGAGTCGACTAAAAAAATGAAACGTAAATTATTTGCTTTTGATATTGATGGGACGCTACTGGACACAAATAAACAAGCATTAGACAGCACAAGAGAAGCCTTGGATAAGTTACGTAAAGCAGGACATTTGGTAACGATTGCTACTGGGCGTAGTCGTTTCCATGCGCAAGAGGTTATACGAGATCTAGCATTTACAAATTATATCTTATGTAATGGCGCTGCTGGATTTTTAGATCATGAACAAGTTTATAAAAATTTGCTTGACCGTGAACAATTAGACAATTTTGTCAAAGAAGCACAAGATAAAAATATCGATACTGCTTTTGTGAGTCTAGATAATATCAAACGTTATTCTTCCAATCATGTGGGAATGATGGAAGAGGCAATGCATTCTTTTGGTGCTGTTTTACCTGAACTTGATCAGTACTTTGTGGAAGAACAAGATATCTATCAAGCTTTAGCATTTTTTGATCAGAATTACGATCATCATTTTTCTAGTTACGATAAGATTCGATTTGTTCGTTGGCATGAAAAAAGTGTGGATGTTGTTCCACATGACGGTTCAAAAGCAGCCACGATTTTACACCTAGCAGAACAAGTCGGAATTGCGCAAGAAGATATCATTAGTTTCGGTGATGGCCAAAATGACCGGGAGATGCTGCGTATGTCAGGCATTGGTGTTGCAATGGGAAATGCAGTTCCAGAGGTACAAGCAGAAGCGAAGTTGGTTACTGATACAAATGATGAAGATGGAATTTGGAAAGCATTGAAGCAACTTTCCATGATTTAAATAAACAAGTATAATCTAGGATAGTAAAAAGAACTAGTTGGAGACTGACTTCAGCTAGTTTTTTAGTAGTTTCAGATGAGGGTTACGCAGAGGATTTTTCTGCCCTTTTCTTTCTACAAAAAAACAACTATAATATAGAATGATGTTAAAAGAGAAGAGGAAAACGTGTGCGGGTTTTATTTATTGGTGATGTAGTAGGTTCAATGGGAAGAGATATGATTACAACCTATCTTCCTCGTTTAAAAAAGAAATATCAACCACAGGTCACAATCGTAAATGGAGAAAATGCAGCTTCTGGAAGAGGAATAACTGAAAAAATTTATAAAAAGTTTTTACAAGACGGTGTAGATGTTGTCACGATGGGCAATCATACTTGGGACAACCGAGATATTTTTGAATTTATCGATCAAGCAAAAAAAATCGTTCGTCCAGCAAACTTTCCTGAAGGAACGCCAGGTCAAGGAATGGTATTCGTGAAAGTCAATCAAGTAGAACTAGCTGTAATCAACATGCAAGCACGTTCTTTTATGGTCGACTTAGATGATCCGTTCCGCAAGATGGATCGCTTGATCGCCGAAGCAAAAAAAAGAACGCCAATCATTTTCGTTGATTTTCATGGAGAAACGACAAGTGAGAAACAAGCCATGGGATGGTTCTTAGATGGAAAAGTCTCAGCAGTCATTGGGACCCATACGCATGTACAAACCAATGATGCTCGGATTCTACCGCAGGGAACTGCCTATTTAACTGATGTAGGTATGACAGGTCCTTATGACGGAATTTTAGGTATGCGCCGAGAACCAGTTATCGAAAAATTTTTAACAGCTTTGCCGAAACGTTTTGAAGTCGTTGAACGAGGACGAGGTATTTTGAGTGGCTGTTTACTGGAATTTGACGATGCAACTGGTAAAGCGAAAACCATCCAATTAATCCAGATCAACGAGGACCGTCCATTTTTAGAATAGAAAGTGAGACATCTTTTGCATAAAGAGCCGAATATTCAACGAGAAGCGGATAAATTAGCTCAACTTTTAAGTGAACATGAAACGATCATCCGCTACCACGAACTAGAGCGAAAAGTACAAACTAGTTCCTATTTAGAAAAGTTAACGGAAGATATCAAATCTGCACAAAAAGAAGCAGCAAACTATGCTTATTATGGGAAAAGAATAGCAGAAAAAGAAGCGAATGGTCGGGTTGAACAATTGACGAAACAATTTGATCAACATCCGATCGTAGTAGCTTATCGGAAACAATTGCTTGAAGCAAATGATTTATTGCATCATTTGACGAAAATGCTGCAAGATGAAATCAATAATTGGATAGAGGAGGAAGACAATGCCTCAAAAAACTAAGAATACTCCAATGATGGAACAATATTTAAGCATCAAGGCCCAATACCAAGATGCTTTTTTGTTCTATCGTTTAGGTGATTTTTATGAATTATTTTATGAAGATGCCATCAATGCGTCTCAAATTTTAGAGTTAACATTAACCAGCAGGAATCGTAATGCAGACGAACCAATCCCAATGTGTGGGGTACCCCATCATGCAGCACAAGGCTATATTGATATTTTAATTGAAAAAGGCTATAAAGTGGCTATTTGTGAACAAGTAGAAGATCCTAAGACCACCAAAGGGATGGTTAAACGTGAAGTGATTCAATTAGTAACACCTGGAACAGTCATGGATAGTAAGGGACTATCTGCTAAAGACAATAATTTTTTGACAGCAATTGTTAGCCAAGGCAACGAATTTGGATTTGCCTATGCTGATTTAAGCACAGGGGAGTTAAAAACTGCTCATTTGTTTGATGAAGAAGCTGTACTGAACGAAACGACGGCTTTGCAAACAAAAGAACTTGTTTTAGGAAATGAAATTAGTGAAAAACTTGCTGAGCAATTAAAGAATCGATTAGGATTAGTTTTCTCAAAACAAGAAACAAGTGAAGAAAATGCAGAGTTTAATTTCTTAACCAGTGAGCTATCCGATCCACTTGAAAAAGAAGTGACAGGAAAATTACTTACTTATTTAGCAGTGACACAAAAAAGAAGTCTTGCGCATATCCAAAAAGCGATCGAGTATCAACCGGATCACTATTTGAAAATGGATTACTATTCTAAGTTTAACCTCGAACTAAGCCAGTCCATACGTACAGGAAAAAAACACGGCACGCTTTTATGGTTGCTAGATGAAACGAAAACAGCTATGGGCGGGCGTTTACTGAAACAATGGCTTGACCGTCCGCTGATTCAACTCAATCAAATCAAGGCACGACAAGAAATGGTAGCTTCTCTTTTGAATAGCTATTTTGAACGACTTGATCTACAAAGTGCATTGACGAAGGTTTATGATTTAGAACGCCTAGCAGGAAGAGTGGCTTTTGGAAATGTCAATGGGCGTGACTTGATTCAATTAAAGACTTCTTTAGAACAAGTACCGCTGATTCGTCAACTGATCGAAGGGATCGATCAAGGTCAGTGGACTGACTTATTGAAGGAAATGCAACCAATGGATGGTCTGGTTCATTTGATTGATCAAGCAATTCAAGAAGACCCGCCCCTACAAATTACTGAGGGGAATATCATTAAAGATGGTTTTAATGATCAGTTAGATACGTACCGTTCTGCGATGACTAATGGGAAGCAGTGGCTAGCAGAGTTAGAAGCAAGAGAACGTCAGCAGACTGGGATCAAAAATTTAAAAGTTGGCTTTAATCGTGTATTTGGTTATTATATCGAAATCACTAAAGCGAATCTGGCAAATGTTGAACTGGAAAAATATGAACGTAAACAAACATTGGCCAATGCAGAGCGTTTTATCACACCAGAATTAAAAGAGTTAGAGACGCAAATTTTAGAAGCAGAAGAAAAGTCTGTTGATTTGGAATATCAGCTGTTTTTAGCAGTGAGAGAAGAAGTCAAAAAAGCGATCAAACCATTACAAATTTTAGCAAAATCAATCAGTACAGCCGATGTTCTGCAAAGTTTTGCTACGATCAGTGAGCGATACCAATATGTTCGTCCTGAGATGGTCTCGGATCGACACCAATTACTGATTCAAGAAGGTCGGCACCCAGTCGTTGAAAAAGTATTAGGACATCAAGAATATATTCCCAATAGTGTGGATATGGCTGAAGATGAAATGATCTTATTGATAACTGGACCAAACATGTCAGGGAAAAGTACGTATATGCGTCAGTTAGCATTAACTGTTTTAATGGCTCAAATGGGGTGCTTCGTCCCTGCGCAAAAAGCGATCTTACCAATTTTTGATCGGATTTTTACCCGGATTGGTGCAAGTGATGACTTGATTGCTGGACAAAGTACGTTCATGGTGGAAATGATGGAAGCCAATCAAGCGTTGCGGCATGCGACACCAAACAGCTTAATTCTTTTTGATGAATTAGGTAGAGGAACTGCGACTTATGATGGAATGGCATTAGCTCAAGCGATCATTGAATATATCCATCAACATGTACAAGCAAAAACGCTCTTTTCTACACATTACCATGAGTTAACAGTACTAGAGGAAGAATTACCTCAATTAAAAAATGTACATGTAGGAGCTGTTGAAAAAGACGGCGAAGTAGTATTTTTGCATAAGATGATGGATGGCCCAGCTGATAAAAGCTATGGAATCCATGTAGCGAAAATTGCAGGGCTACCTTCTAATTTATTAGCAAGAGCTGCAGATATTTTGCATACATTAGAATCAGGAGAAGTGAGCCATCATTCCGTGGCTGTTCCAAGTGAACCGCTTGAAGCAATAGCACAACCAGTAACTGATACTGTATCGATAGAACAAGAAGAAACGCAACAACTGTCCTTGTTCAGTGAATTAAGCGATGCCGAAACAGCAGTTATTTCTAAATTGAAACAAATGAATCTGTTAGAAATGACACCAATGGATGCATTGAATCAACTCTATGAATTGAAAAAACAGCTGTAAATCAACGATAAATAAGAAGAGTAAGCTAACTATAAATACTATATAGGAAGAAGGCGTAGAATGATGGCGAAAATCCAAGAATTATCAGAACGCTTAGCCAATCAAATCGCAGCCGGTGAAGTTGTCGAACGTCCAGCCTCGGTAGTCAAAGAACTTGTGGAAAATGCCATAGATGCAGGAAGTAGTCAAATCGATATTTTAGTTGAAGAAGCAGGATTAAAAACGATCCAAGTGATTGATAATGGAGAAGGTATTTTGACAGAAGATGTTGAGAACGCCTTTAAACGTCATGCAACAAGTAAAATCCACAATCGTGACGACCTTTTCCGAATTCGTACGCTTGGGTTTCGAGGAGAAGCATTGCCTAGTATTGCTTCTGTTTCAGAGATGACGGTAGAAACAGCCAATCAAGAAGAAACGCAAGGAACCTATTTAGAGCTTAAGGGAGGTGCGGTAATGGAACACCGCCCAGCTCCTTTAAGGCAAGGAACGAAAATCACAGTCAGCAATCTTTTCTTTAATACACCAGCACGCTTAAAATATGTTAAAACGTTGCATACTGAATTAGCGAATATCGGTGATATTGTGAATCGCTTAGCCTTAAGTCACCCGGCAATTGCTTTTCGATTAGTCCATGATGGGAATAAGATGTTAGCAACTTCAGGAAAAGGCGAATTGAAACAAACGATTGCCGGAATCTATGGGTTGAATACAGCAAAGAAAATGTTGAAGATTGAAGCGAAAGATTTAGATTTTGAAATCTTCGGTTATATTTCTTTACCTGAAGTGACTCGTGCTAGTCGTAATTATCTTTCAACAATCATTAATGGACGTTTTATTAAAAATTTTTCCTTGAATAAAGCAATTGTAGCCGGCTATGGTTCAAAACTAATGGTAGGGCGATTCCCAATCGCTGTACTTGAAATCAAAATGGATCCATTGTTAGTGGATGTGAACGTCCATCCAACAAAGCAAGAAGTTCGTTTATCGAAGGAACAGGAATTAACTGAGCTAATTACTCAAGCGATTCAAAAAGCATTGGTACAGGAGAACTTAATTCCCAGTGCAGCTGACAATTTGCGATTCAAGAAAAAGGTTGCTGATCAACCAAAAGCGGAACAAATCGAAATTGATTTATCTTACGCTTTTGAAGAAGCGAAACCTAAGAAACCGCAAAGCTTGAATTTTGATCAAACAACCGGAACATTTTTTGTAGCGGAAGAACAAAGCGAGTTTGTGCATGAATCTGTTGATAAGTCTGTGGATAATGTTGAAAACTCTCCTGTATTTTCTGAAGAAACTACTAGTTATCCAGAAAGCAAAAGAAAAACAGTGGATAACTCTGGTGATATTGTTGATAACTATGTAGAAAAACCAGTGGATAAGAGTGAAAATGAGTTATCCACTGTTGAAAACTTTTCCAACGAGCATGAAACAACAGCTGAAGAAGAAACTTCTTCAGAAACAGTTTATCGTGAGGATTTAGCGCTACATCCAGAGTTTGATTTAAGTCAAAATGGGCGCTCATTAGATCAAGCAATTCAGAAATTAGAAAATGAGCAGGTAACACAACGCTTTCCACAATTAGAATATTTTGGACAAATGCATGGAACGTACTTGTTTGCTCAAAGTCAGGATGGCTTATACATTATTGATCAACATGCAGCGCAAGAACGAATCAAGTATGAATATTTTCGAGAAAAAATTGGCGAAGTTTCTAACGATCTACAAGAACTACTTGTGCCGTTTGTATTAGATTATCCCAATAGTGATGCTTTGAAACTGAAAGAGAAAAAACAATTGCTTGAAGAAGCAGGTATTTATCTAGAAGAATTCGGTCAAAATAGTTTTATCGTCAGAGCACATCCTACTTGGTATCCATCTGGAGAGGAAGAAGCGATTATTCGAGAAATGATCGATATGTTATTAACAACGGGTAGTGTTAGCGTGAAGAAATTTAGAGAAGCCACAGCAATCATGATGAGCTGTAAACGTTCAATCAAGGCAAATCATTATTTGAATGAAGCTCAGGCGAGGGTTTTATTGAAGGACTTAGCCCAATGTGAAAATCCTTTTAATTGTCCCCATGGACGCCCTGTGTTGATCCATTTTACTAATTCAGATATGGAAAGAATGTTTAAACGCATCCAAGATCCACATTAATGAGTCTCATGAAAAGGAGAAGAAACAGATGAAAATTGTGTTAGCTTCGCAGTCCCCTAGAAGAAAAGAATTATTAGGGCGACTGGTTAGTGCATTTGATGTTCATCCGGCTGATATCGATGAAACACCTTTTGTTCAAGAAAAACCTAAAAATTATGTTGAGCGAATGGCAACTGAAAAGGCAAAAGTAGTCAAACATCAATACGATAATGATGTATTGGTGATTGCAAGTGACACGACAGTTGTTTTCAATGATGAGATCATCGGTAAACCAGCGGATGAACAAGAGGCAAAAGCTATCCTTCAAAAACTTAGTGGGAAAACGCATGAAGTATATACAGCCGTGGTGCTGACGAAAGGTGATCAAGAAGAAAAAATCTTAGCACAAGCTAAGGTGACCTTTTATCCTTTGACAACTAAGGATATCGAAGCCTATTTAGTAACCGGTGATTATATGGATAAAGCTGGTGCGTATGGTATTCAAAGTTTTGCAGGTGCATTTGTTAAAGAAATTCAAGGCGACTATTACAGTATCGTTGGATTTCCAATCGGTGCAGTTTATCAAGGTTTGAAAAATTTTATGTAGCTGCAGTTGACGGAAATCAGAAATTGAGATAGGAACGTTCAAGTTTGTGTCCACTACTTTCAGTCATATTTAGAATTGCAAAGTGTATGAGTGATTGGTATAATCAAAACGAAAGAGGAGTTGCGACCAACAACTCCTCTAGACAGCACCGCGAAAGACGGTGGCGGTTGAATTTAAATATTCGACAAAGAATAAGAATAGCCAGTCTCCCGCTAAAGTGACGGCTATTCTTTGTCGTTTTTAAGCATAGTGACGATCAAACTGACTAAAGCGATGGTGAACGTACCAAAGCCAAGTATGGTTTGAACGATCTCATATGCGGACAAAAAGCGAACTCCTTTCATAGATTTTAGTACTTATTCCCATAAGCACCACTACCTTTGTGAGAAGTTGCCACCGTCGATCCACTTTACTGTCGAGTTTATTGTAGCATATTATCGCCACGAGAAACGTGTTTTATAAAACATAAAAACGTTATTTTTATTTAGGTTTTTTTAGAGGAATTCTATCTTTACGAAAGTTGTAAATACCTGAAGGAATTGGTATAATGAAAACGAAAGAGGAGTTGCGTCCAACAACTCCTCTAGACAGCACCGCGAAAGACGGTGGCGAATTAGTTTAATAGTTCAAAAAGAAATAGCTATACTCGCTAAAGTGACGGCTATTTCTTTTTGTCGTTTTTAAGCATAGTAACGATCAAACTGACTAAAGCGATGGTGAAAGTACCAAAGCCAAGCATGGTTTGAACGATCTCGTATGCGGACAAAAAGCAAACTCCTTTCATAGATTTAGTACTTATTCCCATAAGCACCACCACCTTTGTGAGAAGTTGCCACCGTCGATCCACTTTACTGTCGAGTTTATTGTAGCACATTGTCGCCACGAAAAACGTACTTTTTAAAACATAAAAACGTTATTTTTATTTAGGGTTTTTAAGAGGGATTCTATCTTTACGAAAGTTGTAAATACCTGAAGTAATTGGTATAATAAAAACGAAAGAGGAGTTGCGTCCAACAACTCCCCTGGACAGCACCGCAAAAGGCGGTGGCGAATTTTTATTTTACAAAAAATAGCCAGTCTCCTGCTAAAGTGACGGCTATTTTTTGTCGTTTTTAAGCATAGTAACGATCAAACTGACTAAAGCGATGGTGAAAGTACCAAAGCCAAGCATGGTTTGAACGATCTCATATGCGGACAAAAAGCGAACTCCTTTCATAGATTTTAGTACTTATTCCCATAAGCACCACCACCTTTGTGAGAAGTTACCACCGTCGATCCACTTTACTGTCGAGTTTATTGTAGCATATTATCGCCACGAGAAATGTGTTTTTTAAAACATAAAAACGTTATTTTTATTTAGGGTTTTTTAAGAGGAATTCTATCTTTAAGAACGTTGTAAATACCTGAAGTAATTGGTATAATGAAAATGAAAGAGGAGTTGCGCTAACAACTCCTCTAGACAGCACCGCGAAAGACGGTGGCAAAGTTTTATTTTGGTTTAGAAATAGCCATACTCTGCTAAAGTGACGGCTATTTCTTTTTGTCGTTTTTAAGCATAGTGACGATCAAACTGACTAAAGCAATGGTGAAAGTACCAAAGCCAAGTATGGTTTGAACGATCTCATATGCGGACAAAAAGCGAACTCCTTTCATAGATTTTAGTACTTATTCCCATAAGCACCACCACCTTTGTGAGAAGTTGCCACCGTCGATCCACTTTACTGTCGAGTTTATTGTAGCATATTATCGCCACGAGAAATGTGTTTTTTAAAATATAAAAATGTTATTTTTATTTAGGGTTTTTTAAGAGGAATTCTATCTTTAAGAACGTTGTAAATACCTAAAGTAACTGGTATAATAAAAACGAAAGAGGAGTTGCGACCAACAACTCCCCTGGACAGCACCGCGAAAGACGGTGACCCTTTAATCAGATATTTCAAAGAGAAATAGCCAGACTTCGGTTAAAGTGACGGCTATTTCTTTTTGTCGTTTTTAAGCATAGTGACGATCAAACTGACTAAAGTGTTGATGAAAGTACCAACGCTTAAAGAGTGAAAAATAACCTGAAAAAATTCACTAGAAGAATTTTTTCAGGTTATTTTTATACAGTAGTATTTTTTATTTTAGTTGCGCTTTTCCAATTTGTTCGCTATGACGAACGAGACCTGTTTGATCTAATGTTAAGGCAGCAACTTTTTCATTATTTGTTAATACAACTAAGATGTCCGTTTTCTTCCCAGCCTGCTCAATTGCTGTGAGGTCCATGTCGGCTAGTTGTGTTTTTGGCGTGACTGAATCGCCTTCTTTTACATGGATCGTAAAAGGTAGCCCATTCAATTCGACAGTATCTAGACCCATATGAACGAGAACTTCCAGACCTTCATTAGTTAAAAGACCAATCGCATGTTGTGTATCAAAAATATTTGTTACTTTACCAGCGACTGGAGCATAAACTTTTTCGTTGGAAGGTAGTACAGCATAACCTTCACCCATCATTTTTTGAGCAAAAACAGGATCTGCTACTTCGGTGATTTCCTTGATTTGTCCATCTGCTACAGCGAATAACTCTTCTGTCGGAGTAGAAACTGCTGTTGCATTGGCAGCTTCAAATTTTTGTGGTGAAACGTTGTTTCCATCAGCTGTTTGTAGTTGTAAGCCAGTTGTGTCTTCTACGGGTACAGCAGGATCGATTTTATTTAAGATCCCTTGACGTCTGAAGATTACGGTTAAACCAAATGGAACAATAACTGCAATGATCATAGAAATGATGAACGGAACCCAAGTTTCTGCTTGGATGGCTAGAATACCAGGTAGTCCACCAACACCAATTGCATTAGCACGTACATTCATCAAGTTGGCAAACATTCCAGCTAAACCTGAACCAACCATTGCGGCAACAAATGGGTAAACATATTTTAGATTAATCCCAAACATTGCAGGTTCAGTTACCCCTAAATAACAAGAAATCATTGCTGGAATCGAGATTTGTTCTTCTTTTTTATTTCCGCGATGTAAGAAGATGATCGCAAGAACTGCCGAACCTTGTGCGATATTTGATAAAGCAATCATTGGCCAAAGATTCGTAGAGCCGAAATCGGCAATCAATTGCATATCAATTGCATTCGTCATATGGTGTAAGCCGGTGATTACTAAAGGTGCATATAAGAAACCAAAGACGGCACTAAATAACCAACTGATTGAAGAAGTCAAGCCAGTATTAACAATATTTGAGATCCAACTACCGATTGTCCAACCCACAGGCCCTAAGATGACATGGGCAGCTAAGACTGTTGGGAGTAGAGAGAACAATGGAACAAATATCATAGAAATCGACTGTGGAATATATTTACGGAAGAAAATTTCAAGATAAGCTAACATAAATCCAGCAAGCATCGCTGGAATGACTTGTGCCTGATAACCAATCATATCAACTTGAGCAAAACCAAAATCCCAAAATGGAATATCAGCCGCAGCTGTTGATGCGACACTATAGGCATTTAATAATTGCGGTGAAACTAACGTAATCCCTAAAACAATTCCTAATATCTGTGTAGTGCCCATTTTTTTCGCGATACTCCAAGTGATACCAACTGGTAAGAAATGGAAAATTGCTTCGCCAGGTAGCCATAAAAAGCCGTTTACGCCGTTCCAAAATTGAGAGTGTTCAACAATTGTTCCACCAAGACTTTCAAATTGGATTCCTTCTAATACGTTCCGGAAACCTAAAATCAGTCCCCCAACGATAATGGCTGGAATCAATGGTGTAAAAATTTCTGCCAAAACAGCGATTGCTCGTTGGACAGGGTGGAGATTTTGTTTAGCAGCAACTTTACTTTGCTCCTTGGATACGCCTTCAACACCTGATACAGCAACGAAGTCGTTGTAAAAGGTTGAAACATCGTTACCAATAATGACTTGGAATTGCCCAGCATTGGTAAACATCCCTTTCACACTAGGAATATCTTCGATTGCTTCTTCATTGGCTTTTTTTGGATCATTTAAGACAAAGCGCATCCGAGTGGCACAATGACTAACTGCAGCAATATTTTCCTTTCCACCAATTTCCTTTAACAGTTTCTCAGCATCTGCTTGGTACTTTGCCATAGGAATAAACCCCTTTCTTTTTAAACTTGTATACACAAGTTATCTTATCCATACTATACTTGTTTCTTCCTACTATTGCAAGCGTTTTACAAGCGAAAAATAAAAAAATGTAATCGTTACACTTGGCTTAGTGTAGGGATATGTGAAAAGAGGGGGCGATTGAAATAACAAAAAAGCTGTAGTATAGTTTATATGCGAATAAAAGAAATTGAATATTAAGTGGAGGAAATGTAATGAATAAATTTAATGAAATTTTTTTAGATTTAGAGCAAAAAATTTTGGATCAACAATACCCTCCGCATACTTTGCTCCCTAGTGAAAATCAGCTGATTCAAATTTATGGTGTTTCACGAGAAACAATTCGAAAAGCGCTTAACCTGTTAACGACTGAAGGTTATATCCAAAAGAAACAAGGAAAGGGTTCGATTGTTTTAGACCGCAATCGATTTGATTTTCCAATTGCAGGATTAACAAGCTACAAAGAATTACAGGAAACACAACGAATCCCAAGTGAAACCATCGTTCAATTAATCGAAGAAACAGAAGTGGACCAATCATTGAGTGAAATAACAGGCTGGAAGAAAAAAACGCCGGTTTGGCATTTGGTTCGTCAAAGGAAAATCAATGGAGAAGTGGTTATATTAGATCGTGATTATTTATTAAAAAATGTGGTACCAACTTTAACAGCAACACAAGCTGCTGGCTCGATCTACGAATACTTTGAAAATGAATTGCAACTAACGATTGCTTACGCCCAGAAAGAAATTACCGTTGAAGAAGTAACTCCTGAAATCGAAGAGATGATGGATCTACATGGAGATCGCTATGTCGTGGTAGTAAGAGGACTGGTTCACCTCGAAGATACAAGGTGTTTCGAGTATACAGAATCAATTCACCGTTTAGATAAATTTCGTTTCGTCGAGTTTGCTAGACGTCGTAAAGTCTAAGCAATTATTACTATGAGCAGAATGTTTGCTTCTGATACTTTTGTCGTTATGATTAAAAGAAAAAGGAGGCGTTTTTATTGGGCGATTTCAAGAAAAATGAGCGTGATTTAAAAGAGGAATTATCTCCAATTTCATATGCTGTGACGCAAGAAAACGCAACAGAAAGACCATTTAGTGGGAAATATGATGATTTCTATGAAAAAGGGATCTATGTCGATATTGTCAGTGGGGAGCCATTGTTTAGCTCAGCCGAAAAATACGATGCGGGATGTGGCTGGCCGGCGTTCAGTAAACCAATCACTAGAAAAGATATTAAAGAAAAGGCCGACTTTTCTCATGGTATGCACCGAGTGGAAGTGCGAAGCAGTCAAGCAGATTCTCATTTAGGGCATGTATTCAATGATGGTCCTGCTGAAAAAGGCGGACTACGTTATTGCATCAATTCTGCGGCTTTAAAGTTTATTCCATATGAAGAAATGGAAGAACAAGGATATGGAGAATATCTATCACAAGTTGAATAAGGAAGAGCTTTATTTTTGGGTAAAAAATCTTGAGACAATTTTTGATTGTTTCAAGGTTTTTTCTTATTTATCTTTATTGAAGCGTTGTTTCCTGAATATTGATCCTTTGTTTTGAGGAAAGTGCTGAAACTCTGATCGTTCAAATTAAAATCTCTTGCAAAAAATGTTTATCCTAAAAACCTTGATAAACTTACGTTAAAAAGGAGAAGCGTAGCTCGATCTTCTGTTCTCTTTTTTCAAAAGAAAAAGTATGCTACAATGGAAGAAAATATGCGAACATATGTGTGTGAAAGAAAGAGGATAACAGATGTATGAATATCTTACAGGTGTAGTAACCTTTATCAATCCTTATTATTTAGTAATCGAAACAAATGGAATCGGTTATCAAATTGCATTAGGCAATCCCTATCGTTATAGTAGTAAGCTAAACAAAGAAATCAAACTTTACGTCCATCAGGTCATTCGAGAAGATGCACATCTTCTGTACGGATTTGATTCTTTAGAAGAAAAACAATTATTTTTAAGGTTAGTTAGTGTTTCAGGAATTGGACCAAAAAGTGCCTTAGCGATTATGGCTAGTGATGATCATTCAGGATTGATTCAAGCGGTTGAAACAGGGGATGTGACTTATCTGACCAAATTCCCTGGTGTGGGTAAAAAAACAGCTCAACAAATGATTTTAGATTTAAAAGGAAAATTTGGCGAATTAAGTATCGATACGCCCTTCAATTTATTTGATGAAAGTACAGCACAAGATGCGACGGCATTATCAGAAGCAATGGAAGCTTTATCAGCACTTGGATATAGTGATAAAGAGGTCAAGCGGGTCGAGAAACAACTAAAAGAAGTAGAAAATCTCACAACAGATGAATACTTACGCCAAGCTTTAAAATTAATGATGAAAAAATAAGGAGGGAAAATGATGACCGATGAACAGTTATTATCCCCTGAAACGGGCGAGAATGAATTAAGTTTAGAGAAGACCCTCCGCCCACGGTTACTTTCCCAATATATTGGTCAAAAGAAAGTGAAACAGGAACTCAAAATATATATTGAAGCTGCCCGTCACAGGGAAGAGCCGTTGGATCACGTTTTGTTATATGGTCCGCCGGGATTAGGGAAAACGACAATGGCAATGGTGATTGCGAATGAAATGGCAGTCAATATACGAACAACTAGTGGTCCCGCAATCGAGCGACCAGGAGATCTGGTTGCTATTTTAAATGAGTTAGAAGCTGGCGATGTTTTATTTATTGACGAAATTCATCGATTACCTCGTGTAGCAGAAGAGATGCTTTATTCTGCCATGGAAGATTTTTACGTTGATATAATGGTTGGACAAGGACCAACTGCTCATCCTGTTCATTTTCCTTTACCACCTTTTACATTAATTGGCGCAACAACTCGTGCAGGTATGCTTTCAGCGCCACTTCGTGATCGATTTGGGATCATTTCTCATATGGAATATTATGAAGAAGCTGATTTAAGAGAAATCGTGATTCGTTCTGCTGATATTTTTCAAACAGAAATCATTGAAGAAGGTGCACTGGAAATTGCTAGACGTTCAAGAGGAACACCACGGATCGCTAACCGCTTATTAAAAAGGGTACGTGATTTTGCACAAGTACAGGGAGATGGCAAGATCAATCAAACCATTGCCGATCAAGCATTAACGTTGTTACAAGTCGATCAGGCAGGTTTGGATTATGTCGATCAGAAACTATTACGTACGATGATTGAATTATATGGTGGCGGACCGGTTGGATTGAGTACGTTATCTGTCAATATTGGTGAAGAAAGAGAAACTGTTGAAGATATGTATGAACCTTTTTTGATCCAAAAAGGTTTCTTGAAACGGACACCTCGTGGAAGGATCGCCACACCATATGCCTATGAACATTTTGGATACGATTATCAAGTATAAAAAAGGATACTTGAATCGACTGTCCATATAAATACTTTTTCAAGAAAATCGTAGAATGAGAAGTTTTTGTAAAGAAGATAGGAGATGATGAGATGGGCGATACACCGCATACTAAGCAATTGATTAAAAACGTATTGATTGATTTATGTCAAAAGCAGTCTTTTCAAAAGATCAGTGTACAGAAAATCGCCCATGAGGCAGGCATCAATCGCCAAACATTTTACTACCATTTTACAGATAAATACGATTTGTTGCGATGGGTGTATTACGAAGATTGTTTATGCTATTTAGATCCTCATTCTCTTTCTTTAGACAACTGGGAAGAGCAAGCATTAAAAATGTTGAAGGCAATTGCTGCACAAAAAGAATTTTATGCGAACACTGTTACATCTGACCAAGAAATACTACAAAAAGAGTTTACTGCTGTTATCCAGCAATCATTTATTAAGATTTTTGATCAAATGGATGAAGAAAAGCAGTTATCAAAAGCGGACAAATTGTTTTATGCTCGTTTTTTTTCTTATGGATGTAGTGGGGTTCTAATCAATTGGATTACACATGATTACGAAGAGACGCCTCTAGAAATCGCCGTCCAATTGTTCCGCTTAGCCAAAGATACAGAATTATATTCCTATCGGTTGTATGCAAAAGAAGAGCTGGAAACAAATGATTAGAAGGAGAGCAAACATGACGAAAGTTTTATTTGTATGTCTAGGAAATATTTGCCGTTCACCAATGGCAGAAGGTTTGTTGAAGAAAATGGTAGCTGAAGACGGACAATCTGATCGATTTTTGATTGATTCTGCAGCGACAAGCACTTATGAAGTGGGGCGTTCACCTCATAAAGGAACAAAGAAAATTTTAGAAAATGAGAACGTGGATACGAGTCAAATGATTGCACGCCAAATCACAGAAGAAGATTTTCAACGATTTGATTGGATCATTGGCATGGATCAATCTAACGTAGAGGATTTACAACGGATGGCACCGACCGACGCACAACATAAGATCCATTTATTTTTAAGTCGGGTTCCTGGAAAAGAAACACAAAATGTTCCTGATCCATACTATACCGATAACTTTGATGAAACTTACCAATTATTGACTGAAGGGCTCAAGTATTGGATGCAAGAATGGAAAAAAGATAAATAAAATAACGATATATCTATATAGGTAACGCTTTCTTTTTGTTGCTCAGTATAGATAATATTCTTGTTATTTCGTTAAATCTTAGGTAGAATATAGTTAATTAAGTAACACTTTCTTAGCTAAAGGAGGAGTGCATTCAATGAACGAAGAAACAGTATCACCAATGAAGAAATTGACCAAGTTAGTCACGCATACGTCGTATCAGCTTTTTGATTCTTTTGTAAATGACACTGAAAAAATAGCAGAGAATGTACGTTTGCAAGGAAAGTTTGTTTTAGAGCTGCAAAAAGCAGCTACTCAACATAGTTTAGTGATTTTACAAGTAAGAGCCAATCGAAAAAGTAATAAGTACGAAACGATTTCAGGCTGGGTAGCTACAAAAAATGTTGAAAAAGAAGTAGTCATGATTCGCCTACAAAACAAGGAACAACAAATACGAATGGTTCCAATTGATCAAATCGAAAAAATCACCAGTCTTTCTCCAGCAGGAGATCAAGAGCGGTTATCTAAATAGAAGCAAAAAAAGCGATGGAATAGATTCTTCATTTTCCGTCGCTTTTTGCTTTTTTTCATATGATGTTGGCGAAGAGAAAACTTAAAATCAATACTAGAGCAGTACATAATTAAGTCATGAGGATAGATGGATTTTATCAATCAATAGAGAGGTGTTATGGGTGCCAAAGAATCGTTTGATTAATTATATGACCAAAAATTGGAAGATAGCCGGATGGAATATATTTGATTCTTTATTCCTTTCTGCAGCTGCAATCGTTGTTTCTTTAAATATAGTGTTCGTCCTATTTCCAGATTTGGATAACTATTATACAAACGCATTAAATTTATTTTTGATTGGTCTGATGATGGTGTTTGTTGGCTTGGGAGAATCAGTAAAATCTAAAGTTGGAAAACGAATCGATGTCTTAATTGGCAGTGGTAATTTATTTCTGCCTCTATTACTTTACAGGTTTTCATAATCCTACTTGGATGAATTGGCAGTTTTTTTGATAAGATAAAACGAAAAACAAGAATGATACTTTGAAAATTTGGCAAGACTACTAGGAATGACAAAAGCTGGCTGGTTGGTGATAGATAAACTAAAACACAAAATGGTTGAGACAAAACTATTTTTCAGGTTTGTCTCAGCCATTTCTAGTTCAATAAAAAAGTCCTGCTAGCCGGGGAGCTAGCAGGATAAGGAGTTAAAAATGAAAAAGTGTTGTTAGGGTTGTTTGTTGGTATGCTTATATATTACTCAGGAGTTGTGAATTTTTTGTGACGAAAGTTTTTGGAAGTTGGTAATTTTTTTAGGAAAATATATTTCTGCTAGCCATTTGACTAAATAGTTAAATACATCCAATGGATTCATTCAAAAAGTAATTTTGTCAGTTATCTGTTGATTCTAATGACTTAGTAAAAAATTCAGAGCCGAAAATAGAAGTAAAATACACAGGTTCCTTCTTGTATATATAAATAGAGCATATTTGAAGCACTTTTCCACTGTTAGATGCAATCTAATAATGGAAAGTTACTTCAAATATGCTCTGTTCATTTCACAGAAGTGATGATAGCACACCGTGCCTTCTTTTAGAAGAATGATCGTCCTAGATGCCGTTACTCTACAACAGGTGTTTCTTTTTTAACCATACTCCAAATCAAGCCAATTACTAAACCAATCAATGCTGGGACGATCCAACCCATTCCTAATTTAAAGAATGGCAGATAATTCGTTGCGAAGTCTAATAACGTTTTGACAAAGCTGGTTTGCTTGATTCCGTCTGGGCAAGCATTTAAACCGTCTAAAATTGAAGCAATTAGTGTAAAATAAGTGGTCATGCGGTAAACAGCAGGACGTTGTTTAAACAATGGACCCACAAGAACGAGTAAGATCAAGGTCATTGCTAAAGGATAAATAAACATCAAGACAGGTAATGAAATTTGGATGATATTTGTCAATCCCACAGTAGCGACCAAACAAGCAAGTGCACTAGCTAGTGTCACAAATACAATGTAATTTCTTTTAGGAAACAGATCGGTAAAGGTTTCTGCAAAAGCAGTGATTAGTCCAATCCCTGTTTTTAAGCAAGCAAGGATCACAATAAGAGCGAGCAAGATACTGCCATAAGTTCCTAAATAATGATCTGCGATTTGCGCTAGTGCGATCCCGCCATTTGAACTTAAAGCAAATCCACCGAGACTCATTGTTCCCACATAAGCAAGTAATGTGTAGATGATTCCCATCAAAACGATACTGATTGCACCAGATTTGATCGTATCCTTAGCAATCTCAGAAGGCTTTGTTACGCCCATATTGCGAATCGTAGTAACGATAAGGATACCAAATGCTAAGGCAGCTAGTGCATCTAACGTATTATATCCTTGAGTAAAACCAGTAAAGAAAGCATGTTCTTGATAACTAGGTTGGACAGTAGCTTGATCGATTGCACCCAATGGATGAATAAAAGCAAGTACCAACAAGATTCCTAGTAAAATCAAAAAGGCAGGATTAAGGAATTTTCCTACATAGTCAAGGATTTTAGTAGGCCGTCTGGATAACCACCAAGCAGTGAAGAAAAATAAAATACTAAAAATAACTAAAAATACATGTTGTTGCTTGGCTTGGATAAATGGAGCTAAACCAATTTCAAAAGAGGTAGTTGCTAATCTTGGTAAGGCGAAAAACGGTCCGATGACGAGGTAAAGCAAAACAGTAAAAACCAAAGCATATTTTTTGCCGATCCGTTCTGCTAATTCATAAACCCCTGATGTTTTTGAAACACCGATGGCAATTACACCTAAAAAAGGTAGTCCGATCCCAGTTACTAAGAAGCCAAGATTGGCCCAGAAAACGGCAGAGCCAGATTCTTGTCCCATGTGAACGGGAAAAATCAAATTACCAGCACCAAAAAATAAACCGAATAACATTGAACCGATAAACATACTTTCTTTGAACGTCAATTTTTTTGTCATAGATTTCTCCTTTACTTATTTATACTTTTTTTAAAGTAACAAAAATAACGTAGTTTAGCAATGTTTTTCTAATCAAATAATGAGTATAAAGTATTGATCTTGAGTTGAAATAATCATTATATCCTGAGTGGTTCTGTGAGAGAGTAATTGAAGGGGAGATGTTCTATAAGTAATTGACCAAAAAATCTGGAGGCTGAGCCAAAACTTGCCTCAGTCGCTTCTAGAAGCTCTAAAACCGAATAAATGGTGAGACAAAAGTGGCATCTTCGGAAATTCCTTCTTATTCTTGATGCGAAACACTTTTGTCTCAATCTCATATTCTAAAGATTTTTTGCGGCTTATAAAAAAGAGAGTCCTAACATACTTTTATCAATCTATTTTTTTAGTATGGATTGTTGTCTGTATTTCAAAGTGATTGTTTCTCGTATTTCATTCGATAAATGATCAATAACCCAATAAACCAAACAGGAGTTAAGAGTAAGGCAATACGTGTGTCTTTGCCAAGAAATAAAACTAGACAAATGAAAATCATGTAGGCAAAAACAAGAAAATTACTATAAGGATAAAAAGGCATTTTGAACGTATGCTCTTTTTTACCTAACATACTTTTACGATATTTTAAGTGAGTGTAAACGAGTATTCCCCAGATAAATAAAAAGCAAGTAGTCGCAATACTGCTGACGAGTGTAAATACTTCACTAGGCATCACATAATTTAGGATAACGGAAATAAAAATCACAATAGTTGAAAAAACTAACGCATTTCCTGGTACACGGTGAGAAGTCAACTGACGGAATTTTTTAGGCGCGCTACCTTCTTGTGAAAGAGAGCGTAACATACGTCCTGTACTGTAGATCGCGCTGTTACAAGCAGAAGCCGCAGCACTCAATACGACTAAATTAATCAAAGATGCGGCTATGGTGATCCCAATTTCTGAAAACACTTCGACAAATGGGCTGTTGTTCGCATCTAAGCTATTCCAAGGATAGATAGACATGATAACGAACAAAGAACCAAGGTAAAAAAGAATGATTCGAATAGGAATATTATTGATAGCTTCGGGTAAGACTTTCTCAGGGTTTTTGGTCTCACCAGCAACCAAACCGACTAATTCGATTCCTGTAAAGGCAAATGTGACCATCTGAAAGGAAAGAATGAATCCTTTCGTACCAGTTGGGAAAAAGCCGCCATGTGACCAGAGATTGGTGATACTAGCAGGTCCAGCACTTGTTTTGTAATGGGTAAGAATCATGTAAATACCAACGATAATAAATGCAATAATGGAAACGACTTTGATCAAAGCAAACCAAAATTCTAATTCACCAAATAATGAAACAGCCACCATGTTTAAACCAAGCAGTAAAATCAGAGCGATCAATTCAGGAAGCCATTGTGGGACTCCTGGAACCCAGTAACGGACATACATCCCGATCGCTGTCAAATCCGCCATGGCGATCGCAACCCAACAAAACCAATAAGTCCAACCTGTTACGAAAGCAACTTTTTTTCCAAGATATTCTGCAACAAAATCAAGAAATGAATGATTATTTGTATTAGATAATAAAAGTTCACCTAAGGCACGCATAATAAAGAAACAAACGCACCCGGTAATAAGATAAGCCAGTAAAATAGAGGGACCAGCTAATTGAATCGTTTTTCCTGCTCCTAAGAAAAGACCTGTTCCGATCGCACCACCAATCGAAATCAATTGAACGTGTCTATTCTTAAGTCCACGCTGTAGTTCTTGTTGCTCTTCAACCATTGTTTAATCATCCTAACTAAAAAATTTGATAATTTCTATATTAATAGAATTTTCTAAAAATTACAACTTAATTCAGAAAATATTCAAAAATTCATTTTCAAATAAATGCAATCAGACCAATCAATCTAAGAAGAGAGGACTGATCGACTGATGAATTAATGAATGGTGTTCAAATAAATTGCAGATAAACATGAGAAAATAGTGAATCATTTCCCAAAAAAGGAAAAGCCTTTATCAAAACGAACCTGTCGTTTCGGATAAAGGCTTTCTTCTATTTTTTTAAGATACGTGATAAAAACTCTTTGGTGCGTTCTTCTTTTGGATGAACAAAAATATCATCAGAGGTTCCTTCTTCAGCAACAACACCTTTATCCATGAAGATGACACGATCAGAAACATCTTTTGCAAATTCCATTTCATGTGTCACGATAATCATCGTTAAACCAGTGTGAGCTAGGTCTTGAATGGTATTCAAGACTTCTCCGACCATCTCAGGATCAAGTGCTGATGTTGGTTCATCAAATAACATTACATCTGGGTCCATTGAGAGGGCTCTAGCGATTGCCACACGTTGTTTTTGACCACCTGATAATTGAGAAGGTTTGGCTTCAATATAACGTTCCATTCCAACTTTTTCTAGATTTTCAAGAGCGACTTTACGAGCTTCGTCTTTGTTTCTTTTTAAGACAGTCGTCTGACCAGACATACAGTTTTCTAAGACATTCATGTTATTGAAAAGATTGAACGATTGGAATACCATTCCGACATTTGTTCGATATTTAGGCAAGTTATATTTTGGCGCAAGAATATTTTCGCCATTATACATAATTTCGCCACCAGTAGGTTTTTCTAAAAGGTTGATGCAGCGTAAGAAAGTTGATTTACCAGAGCCAGAAGAACCAATGATGGTTACAACTTCACCTTTATGGATATCCATGCTGATGTCTTTTAATACTTCATTTTCACCAAAGCTTTTTCTTAAATGATTGATTTTAATGATTTCTTCACTCATGATTCTTCCTCCTTATTCCTGCAAGTTGGCGTTGTCAACTTCTTCAATTTTTGTATAGGCTGAAGGACCATCGATTTTTTTCTCCACTACACGCAAGATTCTGGTAATCGTAAAGGTCATAACCAAGTAGATGATACCTACGATTGTAAATGTTTGGAAGAATTGGAAGTTTGCTCCTGCAGCAGAGTTCCCTTGGAAGAATAGATCAGCTACACCAATAACACTTAAGACTGCTGTATCTTTGATATTGATAACAAATTCATTCCCGGTCGCAGGTAAGATGTTACGTAAGACCTGAGGAACAACTACTTTTCGCATTGTTTGTCCATGTGTCATACCAATTGCTTGCGCTGCTTCAAATTGTCCTTCATCGACAGCGAAAATACCACCACGGACGATTTCAGTCATATAAGCACCAGTATTGATCGATACAATGAATAAGGCAGCAATCGTACGATCAAGGGAGATTCCAAAGGCTAATGCTAATCCGTAAAAAACGACCATAGCTTGAACCATCATTGGTGTTCCACGGAATATTTCAATATAAATCGATAGTAGTAAATTTGCTAACTTTTGGAAGAAACGTGTCACGGCATTGTCAGACTCAGGAATAGAACGGAAAACACCGATCAACAAGCCTAAGGTAGTTCCAATAACTGTCCCAATCAATGCAATAAATAACGTAAGTCCTGCACCACGAAGGAACATATTCCCATATTGATCCCAAATCGTTTTGAAATCAGTGAACAAACCAGCTTTTTCTCCCTCTGTATTTGTTGAAGCGGGTTGATCTTTGATTGCTTGATCCATAATTTCTGTACGTTCTTTTTGAGAGATACCGCTAAGAATTTGGTTAACTTTTTGGATATCTGGGTCACCTTTACGCATTCCAATAGCGATTTGGACATCTTCAGGATTTGTTTGAAAACCATTCTGACCAGTAAATTCTAACATTTTTAAATCTTTATTGACGCTAGTTGCTGTTACCCCTTCAGGTCGTTCGCTGACATAACCATCAATCATACCTGAAGCAAGAGCGGTACGCATCGCAGAGAAGTTATCCATTGCTTGTTGCTTTTGCACATCAGGAATTTGATCGATGACATTATAATGGAAAGTATTCAATTGAGCAGTAATCTTAGCATTTGATAGATCCGCCAAACTTTTTGCATTGGCATATTTACTATCTTTTTTGACGACTACAACAAGTTGTGATTCATAATAAGGATCGGTAAAATCAATTTCTTTTTTACGTTCTGCTGTGGGGCTCATCCCAGCAATGATCGCATCGATTTTGCCAGATTGTAACGCAGGGGCTAATCCATCCCATTTGGTTTGCATGATGACTAATTTTTTCCCTAATCCATCCGCAACTTTTTTGGCAATTTGGACGTCATAACCACCAGCATAGCTTTTTTGACCTTGGATCGGTACAGCGTTGTTGGCATCTGTTTGCTGTGACCAGTTGAAAGGGGCATACCCCGCTTCCATACCTACACGGAACTCATCTGTTGGTGTTTTCTCATCGGCATTCACGAAACTTCCTACAGGGAAGAATGAAAAAATAAATGCCATCAATAGGGTAAGTGTAACTGAACTTTTTTTCATAATCTTTCTCCTTTTCTTTTTACACATACGGCTCGACGATTTCATCAGGAATGAAACGGGCGAAGTTCCGCTTCAGCTAACTTAATTTTACTGTCAGATAGACGTACTTATCAAATTAACTGTTTACGCATAATTTTTTTACGAGCGGTTAAACAAATGCGTTGCAGTAGCTTATCAGGAGAAATAAAAAACGACCGCTTCAAGAATATAAAAGGGTCGCTAACATTTCACAAAAGTGATAAACCTCTCACAAAACATAGCGCAACTTAGCATCACTGCTAAGACAGTCCACAAGCTCTTAACTTGTGTCCCAACGTAAACTTCAAGCAAAGAAGAGTACATTTCGGCGATCTTCCCTAGTCCTGCTTCACGGTGTTTGCTTCACTCCACAGGGTTAATGATTCTCGCGACCTCTACCTCATTGATTGAGGTATCTCGTATTCAGTTATTTATACAAAAAATAGTTTACGATAGACAAAGCACTTTGTCAATCTATAACAGAAGTTTTCTTGTGAAGTATTGATAGCTATAGAAAATTTCTATAATTATACAAAAAATAAGAAAAATGATATTCAAAAAGAGCGAGAGTTGTAAAAGAATAATTATTCATTAAATAAATAAAAATTAGGACACGAATCTATTTAAGTGTCCTAATTCCTCCTTATTATATAAATATAAAGTAAAGCAGTCGAAAAGATGGGCTGCTTAGCAATAGCTGACCCGATCAATCATTTTCGATCCTGGCTTTCTGTTTATTATGCTGTTTTACTAACTACTTTTTTTTCACGACCTAAGATTGCTTGAAGAATAATCGTTACGCCATAAATAGCCAATATTAGATAAATCAGACTTGAATATTGAGTGATTCCCCAACCCCATGTTCGGAAAATAACTAAGGTAATCGCTAAAACGATCGCAGCAAGTACATTGAAAAATGCAAATGCCCAAAGATTTCCATTTTCTTTACGAGCAAGGTAAAAAATTGAAAAATAAATACTTAATGCTAACCAGGCGATACAAGCTAAAATCACGCCCCAGTAAATAATGGATGGTACCATACCAACTCACCTCACTTTTGTTCTATATGCTTGGTTTATCGTACTATTAGATAGCAATAGTGATGATCATACCGAAGAATCTAGCAGTATTGTAGCACGTTTTCATTGGTTTGTCAGTCTATATTGTGAGATGTTTCTCAAAAAATGAAATCGTTTGAATAAAAAGTACGATCAATCAATAAACGAAAGATAGATGTATAATAAGAGAGAGGTGAAAGGAAATGAAAAAAGTAACCGTTGAAGAAGCGGTAGCAACAATAGCCACTAGTTCAAAAATCACTTTCCTAACTGGCGCTGGGGTATCAACGCCTTCTGGTATTCCCGACTATCGATCGTTAAAAGGAATCTATCATGGATTGGAACAACCCGAATACCTTCTAAGTCATGAAGCAATGAACAATGAGCCACAAAAATTTTATTCATTTGTGAAAAAAATCTATCATCCAACAGCAAGACCAAATATTATTCACTTAGAAATGGCAAAGTTAGCCTCAAAAAAGCAAGTTTGGGTAGTTTCCCAAAATATCGATGGATTACATGAAAAAGCGGGAAGTCCAAAACTTGTGAATTTTCACGGAAATCTTTATCATTGCTATTGTAGGAAATGTGGGAACACCGTTTCTTGGGAAACCTATTTACAAACAGATCAACATGCAACATGTGGGGGACAAATTCGACCAGATATCGTGTTGTATGGGGAGGGATTTAATGATGAAGTCATAGAGCGAGCAACATCGGCTGTTCAACAAGCAGAGTTGATTGTCATCGTCGGAACGAGTTTTCAAGTACACCCGTTTTGTGACTTAATCCAATTTCGTAATACGAAGTCTCAAATCTTAGTAATCAACCAAGAGCCAATCCAGTTAGGCCAAGAATATGATTTTCTGCAAACGGACGGTGCTATAGTATTTGAAAAATTATCAAAAGGAGCAAATTATGACCATTAGAACAGAAAAAGAAAAAATGATTGCTGGCGAATTATATTTTGCTAATGATCCGGAATTAGTAGCGGATCGTCAATACGCAAGAAGCCAAAGTACGATCATCAACCAAGCAGAAACAGCAGAGCTACGTTCTCAATTACTAAAAGAAACCTTTGGAAAAACGGGAGAAAAAATCTACATGGAGCCAACGATCAATTTTGATTATGGTTACAATATTCTTGTAGGTGAAAACTTCTATGCGAACTACAACTGTACATTTTTAGATGTAAGTACGATCGAAATCGGCGACAATTGCATGTTTGCGCCAAATGTTCAACTTTATACAGCCACTCATCCACTTCATCCAGTGAAAAGAAATAGTGGCTTAGAATATGCGAAACCAATCAAAATTGGTCATAATGTCTGGCTTGGTGGTGGTGTGATCGTTACGCCAGGTGTTACGTTAGGAAACAATGTCGTAGTTGGAGCGGGTTCTGTTGTAACTAAATCTTTTCCTGATAATGTAGTGATTGCAGGTAATCCTGCTCGAGTAATCAAAAAAATATTAGAAGATCAACAACCAGAAAAACTTGAAGACTTACGTCAAACAATCGATCAGATTGATCAACAAATCGTCAAATTACTAGAAAAACGTATGGACACGGTAACGAAAATTGGCGAAACCAAACAAGCATCGAAAAAAGCAGTCTATGACGAAAAAAGGGAGCAAGAAGTATTAGAAAAAATCGCTAGTCGGTTAGAAAATACGAAATATAAAGAAACGATCACAGCGACATATATCGATCTTATGAAACATTCTCGTGACTATCAAAATGAATTAAATGGGGAGAAAGTGGATGATTGATGGAGAAGCACGGCGTAAAGAAATCCTGCATACCCTGGCAAATGAAGAAAAGCCGGTCAGTGCCAGCAAATTCGCTTCACGGTTTCAAGTGAGCCGTCAAATTATTGTCGGAGATATTGCGTTGTTGAGAGCATCAGGTGCGACTATTATTGCAACGGCAAGAGGTTACGTTCTTGAAACCAATGAAACACAGAACGGCTTAGTGAGCAAGATTGCTGTCCAACATGGTCGTGAGCAAACAGAAGAAGAGTTGCGCTTGATCGTTGAAGCTGGTGGCGAAGTTTTAGATGTCATTGTAGAACATCCCTTATATGGTGAGTTGACAGGCATGCTTCATATCCAAACAACTCAAGAAATTGAATTGTTTATGAAACGCTATAAAAAAAGTAATGCTACGTTGTTATCTGAGCTGACCGATGGGATTCATCTGCATACCATCCGTTATCCAGATACTAATGTGTTGAGAACGATTAAGCAACAGTTGAAAAAAGCAGGAATTCTCTACGAAGGCTAATGAAGAGCAGAGTAGTCTGGGATGAATATATAAGAACATTAAATAGTGAATAACTGGTATGATTTGTCCATTTATGAATCGTACCAGTTATTTTATTTTTTTGAAAAAATAAGTGTTCGACTATTTTATTTATAAATTACAATAATACGGAATATGAATAATTCAAGCACTATTCTTCTACATAATAAAAAAATAGTGGGAACCAAGTTTAGCAATAGATATTTTTAATACATATTAAAGTAAAGGAGTTAAACCAAATGGATAAATTCACTAGCAAAACAGTACAAGGAAATGGTGAAAAGGCTAAAGTCACAGCAAATATCCAAGAAAACATAGAAGGAATTTTTATATTTGACGAAGTGATTCGAGAAACTCAAGAAATGGTAAGAACAAAGGAACTGATAAGATCAGGAGAATCACTGATTGCGATCTTAATAAATCGAAAGGAACAGTATATTAAGGAAAATAGCAGAAACCTCAACGAATCAAAAAAAGAACAAACACAACAGGCATCAAGTAACATGAAAGAGATGAAAAAGGTAAGAAATACAAATAAAAAGTCTTCATTGCTAAAGGTAATGTTCAATAAACTAATGAGAAGGTCAAAAAATAAGGACAAAAAAGAAGTAAATTCACCAAATAATCCAATAGAACCAAGTGGAATTGAAAATACGTCTTTACTCAAACAAAAGATAGGAGAAATTTTCATATTTGACGAAGTGATTCGAGAAACTCAAGGAAAGGAACTGACAGAATCAGTGAAAAAAGTGAGTGAGTACGTAAAAAATCAGAAGAATCAGCTTATTGAGGAAATGAGCAAAGAATTCAATGAATCAAACAAGACAAGTGGAATTGAAAACCCCATTCCGTCTTTAATCAATCAAAAATTAGAAGAAAATTTGGAGGCGAATCAATTCGTTCAAAAATACGAAAAAGATGTAAGCACACATACTTCCGTAATGGTACTATCGATTAAGTTATTAAAAAATAAGGAGTATGCTATTGAGGAAACTATTGAAAAAATCAACGAATTAAAAAAACAACCACAACAGACATTAAAAAGCATGGAAGAGGTACAACAGGTAAAAAATACAAGTCAAAATCCTTTATCTAAAAGAGCAAACCATTTTCCACGACAAGCAGAACCAGATCAAAAGAAGTCAAGATAGTAATATAAGTTGCAATAACATTGAATATGAATTATTCAGGTACTATTTTTCTACATACTAAAGTAAAGGAGCTAAAACAAATGGATAAATCAACTAGCGAAACAGTTCAAGGAGATAGTGAGAAGACTAAAGTCACAGCAAACATCCAAGAAAACGCAGAAGTGAAAGACCAAAAAGAATTAAATTCCAATATGCCTTTTATCCAGCAAAAAATAGAAGAAATTTTCAATTATCAATGGGGAATTCAAGAAGTAGGACAAAAATTAGAACAAAGATTTGTACAAGAATTAGTAGCAAAACAAGGCTTCATTAGCTCCTGTAAAAAAATTCAGGATCAGAATATTGAGGAAATTAGTAACAAATTCAACGAGTTAAACAAAACAAGTGGAATAGTCAATCCAATTCCGACTTTCATCAATCAAAAGTTAGAAGAAACTTTCCTATTGAACAAGCGTATTCTGGAAATACAGGACACAACAAAAATAGATAGGAAGTCAAAGAAATCAATGATTGAGAACTTAGAAAATTCGAAGGATAAGCTTATGGATCAATTAATTAAGAAAGTTAGTGAAGAATTCAACGAACTAAGAATGGATAAATCAATTAGCGAAACAGTTCAAGGAAATGATGAAAAGGCTGAAGTCACAGCAAACATCCAAGAAAACGCAGAAGTGAAAGACCAAAAAGAAGTAAATTCACCAAATAATCTACTGAAAACAAGTGGAACAGTAAATACAAATATGCCTTTTATCCAGCAAAAAATAGAAAAAATTTTCAATTATCAATGGGGAATTCAAGCAATAGGACGAAAAGGAGAAAAAGTATTAAATAAATCAAGATTTGACCTCGTTACATACTTTAAAAACCAGAAGGATCAGAATATTGAGGAAATTAGTAACAAATTCAACGAGTTAAACAAAACAAGTGAAATAGTCAATCCAATTCCGACTTTCATCAATCAAAAGTTAGAAGAAACTTTCCTATTGAACAAGCGTATTCTGGAAATACAGGACACCACAGAAATAGATAGGAAGTCAAAGGAATCAATGATTGAAAACTTAGATAATTCGAAGGATAAGCTTATGGATCAATTAATTAAGGAAGTTAGCGAAGAATTCAACAAATTAACAAAAGAACAATCAAAACAGACATTAAGAAGCATGAAAGAAATACAAAAGGTAAAAAACACAAGACAAAATCCTTTATCTAAAAGGGCAAACTCTTCACCACAAAAAGCAGAACCAGATCCAAAGAAGCCCAAGATAATGCAACAAGTAGGCCAACCGGATCAAAGTCGGTCATGATATCTGAAATGGTTAAGGTAAGATCGTTACACTAAGAGAATAATATTGTAGTACAAGAGTTTACGTACTTGAAACTAATGAAACAAAGAACGGCTTAGCGAGGAAAAGAGTTGCCTGGGCTGAATATATAAGAACATTAAATAATAAATAACTGGTATGATTTATCCATTTACGAATCGTACCAGTTATTTTATTTTTGGGAAAAAGAAGGAAGAAACTAGTTTCATTTTTTAAGTAAAATGGGACAATAGGAAGTTTTGCAGCTGAATTTATTTTTTGATTCTACTTTTTTACAGAAGTATTCGTGACATAAATAAAATATAGGAGTTGAAGCGCATGATAGGATGGATTTATCAGTTTGGAAACGTGATTCGCTTTTTGGATGATGAAATTAGCGTAAATTTAAAGCAAGCTAACTTACGAATAGCAACATTCAATGCATGTTCAAATAAAAATCAGACTGAAATAAGCCTCCTAAATAAATCGGAGGATGCTCAATCTAAGCTAATAAAAGAACAATCTCAACGCTTGTCTATGAAAAATTATGCACAGAAAGATATTAGTTATCTATCGAAAGAAAAGCTTGCTGAATATGCAAATATAGCAGAACGGCGAATCATTGAATGAAAGACAAAGAATTCTGGAGATAAAGTACTGGAACAACAAGCTAGTTTTTGGAAGGGGTACAATAAAGTTGCTATCTGAATTAAAGAGTATTGAAATGTTGGAAAAGCGGAAAAGAAATATAATAGAATTCCCCTTTTTATACGAACAAAGCACCGTTGAACAAACGATCAGTTGGTTCGATGAAAACTGGGGATCGGATTTCGATAGAAGTGGGCGTACAAAGGCTCTCTTAAAAAAGAACCTTACCATTTGTCAAGAGGATCTAGAATTTAGAGCACAAGCAGATAAATTACAAGATGAGGTGAATAAGCGACCTGTTTCAGAAATAAATGCATTTTTAAAAGCAGTGGCAGAACGAATAGTTAAAATACAAACAAAACTACAAGAAATCGAATTAAACTCTTCTGAATTTGACTGGCGGGACCTAGATTCTGCAAAAAAAGAATTAGAGAAGTGGAAAAGTTTCGTGGTGGAAATATACAAGTCGCAGGCTGTTCTGATACAACCTTATCTATATGATAAAAATACAGTTGAGGATAAAATAAAACAATTGCCGAGTAATAATGCCACGCTCTTTAATTTGATGGCTAGAAAAAGATGCGAGAAAGATCTTGCGTTACGATCTGAAGCAGAAACAATAATTGAAAATATAAAATGCAAAACTACTCCAGAAATAGTACATATATTAAAAAAAATAGAAGGTCAAATTGAAAAAATTAAAGTTGGGATCAATAAATTAAAAGTATCAAATTCTGAATTAGAGACAGAAATTACTAAAAATCAATTAATGCAAAAAAATGAGCTAATAGGAGAACGCAAAGATCAATTAAAAATCTTGACTCAGCAACTTCGTGCTCAGCGAGAGAATCAATGCTATGCGCAACAGAACGGAGAACAACAGTTAGACAAATGGATGGAAATGATTGGTGAAATAAAACGTTGGGCAAAAACAAACAAGATAGACCTATTGGAGTTGGAAAAGAATCTGACGTTAAGCCCATCTCCAGAGAATCTAGGGCAGAAAAAGATAGTAGAAGGCACAACTAGAGCGGGAGGTAAACTTGAACGACAAGAAGAAAAGTTGGGAGAAAATAGACATAGTAAAGACAGAAACCAGTTTAATGGACAACGAACACATCGCTGATTCTTAGTAATATAAAAAAGGAGTGGGGCTCCCCACGTCAAAAAGCAACATCTTCGAAAAAATGAGTAGCGATTTCCGAAGATGTTGCTTTTTAGTTCAATTTCTTACGAGTCATTTAGATTGAAATACAACTTTCAATCATTTTTATTCAATCACCAATACGCCTTCTTTAAGGGCAAATGGATTCTTTTCGTTGATATGGTCGTAGAACATCACGCCGTTGATATGATCAATTTCGTGTTGGACAACGATTGCTTCATAATTTTTCAAGCGGATTTTATGTTTCTCGCCATTCATATCTGTATAAGAAACCGTGATCTTAGCGTGGCGGACTACGTAGCCAGGTACTTCTCGGTCAACAGATAAACAGCCTTCTCCTTCGCCAAGGCAAGCATCTTGAACTGAGTGACTAAGGATTTTTGGATTATACATTACCGTACTTAGCGTGGGTTCTGTTACTTCTGGATCAGGGCTTGGCACGTGTACAGCAATGATGCGTTTAGAAATATCTAGTTGAGGAGCAGCTAAACCAACCCCTCCACGTAAGTTTAATTCTTCCGCTTTGATTGGATCTTGGCTATTTTTCAGGAATTCGAGCATTTCTTTTCCTAGGTCGATATTTTCTTTGCTTAATGGGAGAGCAACTTCTTCAGCTACTTCCCGCAAAGTAGGATTTCCTTCACGGATGATATTATCCATTGTGATCATGGAATATGTACCCCTTTCTTTTTAGACAGTTATACGTCTATTTTCGCATTATAGTTTAACATAAAATTTAAAAAGTAGGAGAAAGTTTGTTTAAAAACTAAATTTTCTTAATGATTCTTCACTTGATTTCTCCCGCAGATTCAGGTAAAGTATAGCTGTATGCGTAAGGCATATCGCCTGTTACTTGGTTAAGCGAATCACCAACGTTTTACTCAGTCACAGGGGAATAATCGAAAGAGGTGAAAGAAATGGCAATTTCAAAAGAACGTAAAAATGAAATCATCAAAGACTATGCACTCCATGAAGGGGATACTGGTTCTCCAGAAGTACAAATCGCTGTATTAACGGAAGAAATCAACCACTTGAATGAACATGCACGTATGCATAAAAAAGATCATCATTCATACCGTGGCCTAATGAAAAAAGTTGGTCACCGTCGTAACTTGTTAGCTTACCTACGTAAGACTGATGTACAACGTTACCGCGAATTGATCAAACGCTTAGGTCTACGCCGTTAATTTTGACAAAAAGAGTGGGGTTCAAATGAATCTCACTTTTTTTACTGTAATACCTAATACAACCATTCTCGAAAAAAGCATGATAGACTCCTACTAACCAAATGAAAGCTGGATAAGCGACGTTTGGCGGTTTTCATTTGTTTAGTAGCGTCTTGCTTTCACGAGAAAGAAAAGGAGTAATTATGTCAGAAAAACAAATATTCAAAACGACATGGGGAGGCCGTCCCTTACAAATCGAAGTCGGTCAATTAGCAAAACAAGCGAACGGAGCAGTTTTAGTTCGCTATGGAGATACTGTAGTTTTAAGTGCGGCAGTTGCTTCAAAAGAAGCAAAAGATACTGACTTCTTCCCGTTGACGATCAACTATGAAGAAAAGATGTATGCTGCCGGTAAAATTCCTGGAGGATTTATCAAGCGTGAAGGTCGTCCAAGTACAGAAGCAACTTTAACGGCTCGCTTGATCGACCGTCCGATCCGCCCAATGTTTGCGGATGGCTTCCGTAACGAAGTTCAAGTAACCAACATCGTGATGAGTGTTGAAACAGATTGTTCACCTGCGATGGCTGCAATGCTAGGTTCTTCTTTAGCATTATCAATTTCAGATATTCCATTTGATGGACCAATTGCTGGTGTCGAAGTCGGCCGTGTGAATGGCGAATATGTCTTGAATCCAACAGTTGAACAAGCGGAACAAACAGATATTGAACTAAGTGTTGCAGGTACAAAACAAGCAATCAACATGGTTGAAAGTGGTGCGAAAGAAGTTTCTGAAGAAGATATGCTTGGAGCATTACTATTTGGTTTTGATGCAATCAAAGAATTAGTTGCTTTCCAAGAAGAAATCGTCCAAGCTGTCGGCAAAGAGAAAATGGAAGTTTCTTTGTTACAAGTAGATGCAGATTTGAAAAAAGAAATCTTTGATGCTTCTTATGCTACGATGAAAACGGCTGTTATGACAGAAGAAAAACTAGCTCGTGAAGACAATATCGAACAAGTAAAAATCGATATTCGTGAAGCTTATGCCGAAAAATTTATCGGGCATGAAGAGGAAGATCAATTACTAAAAGAAGTAAAACAAATTACTGAGGACTTAGAAAAAGATGTAGTTCGTGAATTGATCACGATCGACAAGATTCGTCCTGATGGGCGTAAATTGGACGAAATCCGTCCACTAGCTTCAGAAGTAAGCTTGTTGCCACGGGTTCATGGTTCAGGTTTGTTTACTCGAGGACAAACTCAAGCATTATCTGCTTGTACGCTTGCGCCACTAGGTGAACACCAAATTATTGATGGACTGGGAGTAGAAGTTAGCAAACGATTCATCCACCATTACAACTTCCCACAATTTTCTGTTGGTTCAACAGGGCGTGCGGGATCACCTGGTCGTCGTGAAATCGGACATGGTGCTTTAGGTGAACGTGCGCTAGCACAAGTGATTCCTTCAGAAGAAGATTTCCCTTATACAATCCGTTTAGTGGCAGAAGTTTTAGAATCGAATGGTTCTTCTTCACAAGCAAGTATCTGTGCTGGGACATTAGCATTGATGGATGCCGGTGTACCAATCAAAGCACCAGTTGCAGGGATTGCAATGGGACTTGTTTCAGATGGCGAAAACTATACGATTTTAACAGATATCCAAGGATTAGAAGACCATCTGGGAGATATGGACTTTAAAGTGGCTGGAACTAAAGACGGGATAACTGCTCTACAAATGGATATTAAGATCCAAGGGATTACGGAACAAATCCTAAAAGAAGCGCTAGCCCAAGCAAAACAAGCACGTATGGAAATCTTAGAAGAATTGACTTCAACGATTGCAGCACCTCGTGAAGAATTAAGCCCATATGCACCGAAAATCGAAATGATCCAAATCGACCCTGCGAAGATCAAAGATGTGATCGGTAAAGGTGGCGACACAATCAATGGTATCATTGAAGAAACTGGTGTGAAAATCGATATCGATCAAGATGGTAAAGTAAGTATTGCTTCATCTGATAAAGAAATGATCCAAAAAGCAATCAAGATCATTGAAGACTTAACCAAAGAAGTAAAAGTCGGTGAGGTTTATCTAGGAAAAGTAGTTCGTATTGAAAAATTTGGTGCTTTCGTTAACTTGATCAAAGGAAAAGACGGATTGGTTCACATCTCTCAACTTTCAAATGACCGTGTCAATAAAGTAGAAGATGTAGTCAAATTGGGTGATGAAGTCCTTGTCAAAGTAACTGAGATTGACAAACAAGGTCGCGTAAATCTTTCTAGAAAAGCGATGTTAACAGAAGATGGTTCTGAAAAAGAGACAAAATAATCGTTTAAGCGATAAAATAGCAAAAAGAGTAATCTGAAGGGTGAAATGCCTACGCCAGTGAAAAATACTTGTTTTTGCTACATTGAAAAAGAAGGAGTGAGACAATGTCTTACTCCTTCTTTTTATAGCTAAAATCCCTCTGGAAAGTTTACTTGGATAAAAGCTATTCATAATCTTTGGTCTAATTTTCAAAATAACGTAAAATAAAGGTGTATTTTTTAAGGAGGGAACGAGATGCTTTATTTTTTTCTGACTTTGATCGTTGGTGGCGTTTTAGGTCTGTTCGCTGGATTGATCTTAAATGAGGATGTACCTGGCGGTGTCACTGGAAATGTAGTGATCGGCTTTTTAGGAAGTTGGTTAGGAGAATTTGTTCTTGGTGAATTAGGTCCCTCGATCAAAGGATTCTACCTCATCCCTTCATTGCTAGGAGCTCTTTTTTGTCTCGGTGTGTATTCATTTTTAGCAGACTATATCCGTCGACATTACTAAATGAAATCTTGTATAATGATTTGACACTTCGTAGGGGTCTCTAGTTAAGTAAATCACATGAAATAAAAGATCAATGATTTGTGAAGAAAATACGATAGTGAACGAAAGTAGAAAAGAGGGGGACAATTGACAACAAAACACAACACTAAAAAAATTTCAATGGCTGGTCTATTAGTTGCGATGGGTGTAGTTTACGGAGATATTGGAACGAGTCCACTATATGTAATGAAGGCCATCGTAGAAGATAACGGAGGACTACGAGGTATCAATCCTGAATTTGTCCTTGGTTCGGTGTCATTGATTTTTTGGACACTAACATTACTTACCACAATCAAGTATGTGGTGATTGCGTTAAATGCCGATAACCACGGTGAGGGTGGGATTTTTTCTTTATATACACTAGTCAGGAAAGGGAGTAAATACTTGATCGTACCAGCAATGATCGGTGGAGCTGCTCTACTTGCTGATGGAGTATTGACCCCAGCGGTGACTGTCACGACAGCAATCGAGGGGTTAAGAGGTATCCCACAATTTTTTGATCGATTCGGTAACAATCAAAATATTATTGTTATTATTACATTAGTCATCATTTTCGTATTATTTATGGTTCAACGATTCGGTACCGAGATAGTAGGAAAAGCGTTTGGTCCGATCATGTTTTTATGGTTTACTTTTTTAGGTGTGATGGGTTTAATAAATTTCAGCCAAGACTGGACGGTGATCCGAGCGTTGAACCCCTACTACGCGATTCGCCTACTTTTTAGTCCAGACAATCGATTAGGTCTCTTTATTTTAGGAAACATCTTTCTGGCTACGACAGGGGCGGAAGCATTGTATTCTGACTTGGGGCATGTGGGGAAATTAAATATCCGTTTAAGTTGGCCTTACGTTAAACTTTGCTTAGTATTGAATTACTTCGGACAAGCGGCTTGGTTACTGAATATTTATCAAAATCAAGAGGTGCAACAAATCAATAATCTCAATCCATTTTTCCAAATGTTACCTCAAGGTTGGTTGATTATTGGCGTTGGGTTTGCTACGATCGCTGCGGTCATTGCTTCACAGGCTTTGATTACTGGATCATTTACATTGGTATCAGAGGCGATTAAGTTAAAACTCTTACCACGCTTGAAAATCATGTACCCAGGAAACAGTATCGGTCAGATGTATATTCCCGCGGTTAATTTGATTTTATGGTTGGCTTGTTCGTTGATCGTGGTTACTTTCCGAACATCACATCATATGGAAGCAGCCTATGGACTTTCAATTACTGTCACGATGTTGATGACGACGGTACTTCTTTATTTCTATTTGATCCAAAGCAACTATTCCAAATGGTTCGCCTGGATTGTGTCTTTCTTTTTTGGTGCGATCGAGATCATCTTTTTCATCTCAAGTATCGTGAAGTTTTTCCACGGAGGGTTTGTTGCGGTGTTGATGGCGATCATTATTTTAGCTGTCATGTTTATTTGGGAACAAGGAAATATCATCCGTGAGTCTGCTGCGGAAGATGTGGCATTAAAAGATTACATTCCACAATTAGCGGAATTAAGAGATGATCACTCATTGCCACTTTATCAAACTAATGTGGTGTTCTTAGTACCAGATATGGCCGAAGGAAAAGTTGGTAGACAATTTGTCTACTCGATTCTGGACAAACGACCAAAAAGAGCACGTGTATATTGGTTCGTACATGTGGAAGTGACGGATGAACCTTATACGAAAGAATACCAAATCGATATGATGGATACTGATTTTGTCGTACAAGTGAATCTCTTCTTAGGATTCAGAGTACAACAAGAAATCAATGTCTATGTTCGTCAAATCATTCATGATTTGATGAAACAAGGAAGATTACCAAAACAACCGCAGACTTACTCGCTAACTCCGGGAAGAGAAGTCGGTGATTTCCAATTTATCTTGATTGATGAAGTGATCTCAAATGTGACGACTCTCAGCAAATGGGAACGACAAATCATGCAAGCAAAACTTGCAATTAAAAAAATTGCGACCACGCCAGAAACTTGGTTTGGTTTAGAGTATAGTGAAGTAAAGCATGAAACAGTACCGTTACTAATTGGTGTAACAAGAAAAACGTGGTTAAAAGAACGGAAAAATTAAACTTTAGCGAATAAAGTATTCAATGGGAGAGACATTTCTTGGAATGTTTCTCCCATTGTTTTTGGGCTATTTAGCGTTGCAAAGAGAGTTTAGCTTTTTTAGGCTCGCTTAGATGTTTATTTGAAATACTATTGATTGCTTTTCTTTTTAAATCTTTTAGGTGAGATTTTCCTAGGTAGATGCCAATTTCATTTGGTTCTTGTTGCATTTGCTTTATGTAAACTTGGGTTTGCGTCTTTTTATATGCGAAATTCATCTTAGCGAGGTGTTTTTTAACACCAATTTCGATTACTTTTTGAGTTTTTAGAATGATTTTTTTTCTTAGTATTTCAGCATCCAACTTTGGTAATTCAAGGTTATTAATGATGTGGTTTAGGCTGTGTAACGTTTTTTTTTTTTTTGCGATTATTTTTATTTTTTGATTGAAATTCGATATTATATTCATTTTGTTTGCTTCAACTATTTTTTGTGTGTTGGCTAATCGGTCCATTGTTTTTGGTAACTGGAGGTTAGCCATAATAAATTTAATACTTCTGGCTTTATAGTTTAATTTAGACAAAGATGCTAAGCATTCGTTTGGGCCACGTTCTTTACACCTCGTGTTCCACTGGTCAATCGTATTTAGTAGTTCTTGGTTGGATTGAAAATCTGAAGTGATAGTTGATCGCTCTGCCGTAATGATTTTATCTGATTCAATGACTGGATTTATCGTTTCTGGTAAGTAAAGATTTGCTATGATAAATTTGATCATTGAATCATTATAGTTACAGGTAGCTAGAAAAGCGAAGGTTTCATCAGCACCGTTTAGTTTAAGCATTGCGTTCCACTGGTCAATTGTGGTTAGTAACTCCTGATCAGATGAAAAACCTGATTCCACCACCGTTTTGCCCAGAACATTTAACAAGGTTTCAATCTGTTCTTTATCTGTTCCTGCTGGCAAATGAAGGTTGTTTATAATATTTTTGATACTTTCAGTTTCATAATTAAATGTAGTTAAATAGGCTAAGGTTTGGCTTAAGCCGTGAATTTTCAACATTCGATTCCACAAGTGAATACTATTTTCTGATACTTTCATTAATTTGTGTTCTTTCAGAACTTGACTAAGGGGCATAAGATAATCTCCTTTTGATTTTTTTACTAGAACTATTGTAAAGGAATCGATCAGACAAAGAGTCTTCTTTTTTCGGCTATATGAAATTTTAGTTTTGGATAAAAGCTTGACAAAGCTTGCTAAGTTAAAAGAGTTTTGTTGTTCAAGATGAGACTGGGACAAAACTTGTCTCAGTCTCTTCTAGTATCTCTGAAAACGAATAAACGGTGTTCAAAGAGCTGACCTTCGGCGATAAGTCAAAAAATCTCAAAACATGGGGAGCTGTTTCGAGATTTCCATCCTTAACGCTCAGGTCAAAACACTCTTTTCACGACCTCTTGTTCACGGTGAGACAAAAGCAGCATCTTCGGAAATATGCCGAAATTTACCAAAAATTTGAGAAGCACCGAGTAGGTAACAATCAACATCAAAAACAAGTATTTGTGTTTCTTGTCAATTTTCGGAAATTTCTTCTTATTTCTTGATGCTAAACACTTTTGTCTCAACCTCCGATGTGATCGTGGATCGTTGATTTAAATTATTTTTCGAAAAGAGGTACAATAGGGGAGAGAAGAGAGGTGGGAAGTTATGGTACTTAATTTTGCCATATTATTTTTGATGATTGCGGTGACTTCTTTTTTTGTAGCTAGTGAATTTGCATTAGTTAAAATCAGACGTTCACGCTTAGAACAATTAGAAAGAGAAAATGTAAAGAATGCCAAATTAGCATTACATGTCACGCATCATTTAGATAACTACTTGTCGGCTAGTCAATTAGGAATTACCTTGACTGGGTTGATCATTGGTTGGGTTGGCGAAGGCTCAGTGGCGGCGTTACTAGAGCCTTGGATCGGTCGATTGCCGTTTAGCTCAGCATTGAGCGGAACGATTTCTGTCGCATTAGGGTTTATCTTGGTGACATATATCGATGTGGTGATCGGAGAACTTTTACCTAAAAGTTATAGTATCGTGAATACAGAGCAAGTGGTCTTATTTGTTGTACGTCCGTTGCATTATTTTTATAAAGCAATGTTTCCTTTTATTTGGGTGTTAAATCATTCTGCTGCGGCTTTAGGAAAAGTATTAGGCGTGAAATTAGTTTCAGAAGGAGAAGAGACATTATCTCAAGAAGAATTGACGTTAGTGGCTATGAATTCTTATGAAAAAGGAGAGTTGACGAAAGAAGAGTACTATTATTTAGAAAATGTCTTTGAATTTGATGATACGTTGGCAAAAGATATCCAAGTGGATCGTACCTCTATGCAGGTTTTTGAAGCTGGTGAGACAGTGAAAGATGCGATTCAAGCTTCTATTCAAAGAGGTCATACCCGCTACCCCGTTATTTCTGGGTCAAAGGATCACGTCCTTGGTTATGTTACTTTACCAGATTTGATTAAGCAGTCGTTTAAAGACGATCAATTAACAGTGGATGAGTTGGTGGAAGAACCAATCGTTACTTCGGAAATGATTCCCATCAAAAAACTGTTGACGATCATGCGTAAAAAAGGAAAGCATATTGCTATTTTAAAAGATGAGTACGGAGGAACGAGTGGTTTAGTGACGATTGAAGATATTTTAGAAGAAATCGTGGGGGAAATTCGGGATGAAACGGATTTGGATGAAGCATTGATAGCGAAACAAGCAGATGGGAGCTATATTGTTTCAGGAAAATTGACGTTAGATGATTTTGGTCGTTATTTCCACGTTACGATCCCTGAATTTGAAGAGTCTACTTTTATCACACTATCTGGATTTATGTCGAACCATGAAAAAAACATCAAGACAGGTACAGTGATCCAAATTGATTCTTTTCAATTTACGGTGTTAGAATATAACCATACACATGTGGACTATTTTAAAATCAAAAAACAAGAAATAGCAGAAAACAGTATCGATTCGAATAAAACAGAATGAAGAATCTGGGATAAACAAAATCCTACATTTCACGATCAAAAAAAATGAGAGAAGTAAGACAAAACATTCTAACCACTACCAAAAACGAATAAACCGATGTTTACACTTTCTTTTTGTCCCTTAGTCGGAAGCTTCCTACTCATTTTGGTGGACGGATCTCTTGATCATAAGATTTTAAACGATAGAACTGATGCCAATCCATTCGACTTAGCTGAATGGATTGGCATCTTTTTTACTTTGTAAACCATATATTTGTTCTAAAAAAAAATATCCGATAGAATAGATCTGTAAGCGGAATCACTAAATACAGACATACTATTAACAGGAGGGATTCACATGAATGAAAGAAATCTAACAGTTATTGGTAGTTACAGTACGAGGGAAGAAGCTTTATCAGTGATCGAACAATTGCGTGATGAAGGATACGATCGAGACGATATCATTATCTATACGACAAAAGATGCTGCTCAAAATTTTGGTTTTTCTGGTTTATCAGGAATTGATGTAGAAACGAATGTGGATGAGGTTGAAGGCACGCATGAAGAACGCTCGCTATGGGAACGGATCAAAGATACGTTCACTTCTAACACCTATGAGGAAGATTCGTATACAGAAAAAGCGGATGATTCTGTTAACGATGATCCATTGTATTCATGCAAAGAGGATATTGCCGCTGGGAAAATAGTGATTACGGTTAAAGATTACAAAGCGCCAAATGAAGCAGTTGTTGAAAACGATCGGACTCAAAATATGCCCGATCCAACGGATACACTAAATACAAATAATGAAAATATTCAACTCAAAGAAGAACAGTTAGATGTCAATACCCATGACGTGACAACTGGGGAAGTTGATATCCATAAACACGTTGTTAATGATACTAAAACAGTGGAAGTCCCTGTGAAGCGTGAAGAAATCGTTATCGAAAGAAAACCAGTAAATGCTGAAGCAAGCGATAATATTTCAGATGATTCTTTGGAAGACGAAACGATTACAATTCCTCTTAAAGAGGAACAAATTGATGTCAATAAACATACAGTAGTACGTGAAGAGGTAGGTATTCACAAAAAAGAGCATGAAGATATGAAACAAGTGACGGAAGAAGTAAGTCGTGAAGAGTTGGATATTGATACAAAAGGAGACGTTCGAGTAGAAGATACGGATGAAAATACTCGTAAAAATGATCATATATAATAATTGATCGCTAAAATCATCTAACCAGACTCCTTCGTTTTTTGAACGGAACATCATGTAAATTGCTAATAAAAAAGACATTTCTGCTTATCTGATCGATGAGAGAAATGTCTTTTTTTCTTTTATTGGATACTATTGTATTGGATTTCAGGATCATCCATAGCGTATTGTTGTTCATTCTCGAAAGATTTAAGTTGTTTCATTGAACGCAAGTAAGAGTATAGTAGAACAGCGACAGATCCTGCCCAAGCAAGTGGTGAAGCAGCTGCAGCACCCGTATAACCAAGTAAACCAGTTAAAATGATTGCTGCAAATGAACGCATGACTAATTCCATCATTCCTGCGAGTGTCGGAATCTTACTTTGACCAAGTCCTTGTAGTGTGTAACGTAAGATAAATAAAATCGCTAAGATCCAATATAAGGAACCATTGATGTTGAAGTAAGTTTGAGCTAATTCAAAGACACGAGTTTCTGTCGGTGAAACAAACAACTGCATAAGTGAATGACCGAAGAAAATCACGATCGCACCTGCAACAATACTAAAGCCAATACTCATCATAAGTGTTTGCTTAACACCTTTTAAAATTCGACCATATTCTTTTGCACCATAATTTTGAGCAGTAAATGTTGCAATAGCAATCCCAAAGGACATCATTGGTTGGTTAGCAAATTGGTCAATTCTGCTGGCTGCTGCTTGAGCGGCTACGACATCTGTTCCTAAACTGTTCAACGCAGCTTGAAGGACGATGGCGCCAATGGCGATGATGGATGATTGAAAAGCCATTGGAAGAGCAGCGTTCAAATGAACACGAATCTCTTCTTTATCAAAGTGAAAATCTTTTTTACGTAATTGCAACAAAGGAATTTTTTTCTTGATATAAACTAAACATAGTAGGCTTGAGCAAACTTGGGCAATAACCGTTGCAATTGCTGCGCCTTCGACACCCATTCCAAAAGAAATGATGAAAATCAAATCAAGCACAACGTTGACAACCACTGCAATAATCAAAAAGAAAAGTGGTGTCCGGCTATCTCCAAGCGCGCGAATAACATTTGAAAGCAAGTTAAAACTCATAGATGCGAAAATCCCTAGTAAGATGATTGAAATGAACGTTTGTGCTTGGTCAATAATCTCAACGGGCGTTTGCATCAATTGCAGCATCGGACGAATAAATACTAAACTAAGGACGGTTAATGCAATAGTGACAACCAAACTGATAACAACACTTGCAGCAAAACTTTTCTTAAGACCACGATAATCTTTTGCACCATAACGCTGAGCTGTAATGATCGCTAATCCAGCAGTAAGACCTTGAGCGAAGCCAAGGATTAAAAAGGTCAAGCTTCCGGTTGCACCAACAGCAGCCAGCGCATTTTTCCCTAATGTTTGACCAACGATGATCATGTCGACCATGTTGTAAAATTGCTGAAAGACATTACCAATAAGTAAAGGAACGGTGAACATTAAGATTAGTTTAGCTGGACTTCCTTTTGTTAAATCGCGCATTTTTTAAACTCCTTATTGTCTATAAAATTTAGTTAGTAGTATATAGTGTTTATCCTGAGATTACTAGGTAAAAATGAAATAATTTTGATAACTTTCAATGTATTGCAGATTCATTTTCAAAGATATTTTCAATGATGTGCATCATAAAACAAGCCAAGAATTGAATCGCTGAATAAATTCAAAGAATGAAACGCAAAGAATAAATTCAAAGGATCAACTACTTGGCCTGGGCGTACAAATCAAAAGGGACAACGAATGGTTGTGAACCTTAATACTGTCTTATCTCGCTGGGTAAAAGAATGGTTTCTCTAGTACCATCATCATAAGCATATACTTGGCTTGGAAAACTTGATGAATAGTGAAACGGTAAATCGATTCCCATCTCAACATCACTACCAGCTTGCGAAAAATGCATAGTTACTTTTCCATTATTGTCGATTAAATCAAAGGCTAACATATTATCTAAGGGGATGACTCCCTTAAGGTCTAGGTCAATAATAAACCAGATACTATCAATCAGTTCATCTGGTAAACTTGATACAACACCTACAGAGGCATACCGGTTACGACTACTGTCAAAACTTTCAAACATCTGTTTAACCTCCTTCGTTTTATCGAATAGATATGTTTTATTTCTTCATTTAGGATAAACGATTTACTGTAACGATGGTTCATTCTAATAGACTTTTTTTAAAAATGCAACAAAAATCGTGTACTTTTTTTCAAAGTATAAGTTTTTTTTAAGGAGAGAAAAAAACGTGCCAAAAGCGAAGGTTGCCAACGCTTTTGACACGAACAAGTCACTTGTTATTCTTCCGTTGAACCAATAACTTCTGGTTCGCTTTCTTCATCAGTAGTTTCAGCTTCCTCAGTTGGAGCTGCTACTGCAGCAATTTGTTCTTCACCATCAGAAACGACTTTATAATCGTTGTTTTCAGGTAGATCGGCTACTGTGATTGCATCGCCTAGATTTAGGTTTGTTACATCAACTTCGATACGTTCTGGTAAGTTGCTTGGTGTAGCAGAGACGATCACAGTGTAAAGGTTTTGTGCTAAGACACCACCAGCTTTTACACCTGCAGCTTCGCCAACAAGAACGATTTCAGTTTCGACTTCAGTTTCTTCTGACATGTTCACAGATAGAAATTCCACATGTTCAAAATGGTTGGTAAAGGTATTCGTTTGGACTTTATGAACCAACGTGTTGACTTTTTTTCCATCAATCGTCATTGTGATTACTGTATTTGCGCCATTTTCACGTAATAATTTACTGAATATTTGTCCATCAATAGCAATCGGAGTACTTTCAACATTGTACCCATAAACAATAGCTGGAACTTTACCTTCATGACGCAATTTATTTCTCAATGAACGGGGACGTACTTCTCTCTTACTTACTTCTAATGATACTGACATAACCAAAATTCCTCCTTAAAATGTGACTGTCGGCAACGTAGACCAACAGATTTTATTTAAGTGAACTTTCGACGGCTATTCTCGTGCACATTATTGGCTAGGGCGCTTAAAAAACGCAAAAAGGTAGATGCGCGCATCTACCTTTAGAAAGTCAGGATTCAACTTTTCTCCACCAGGTCATTACGCTGTGTATGAGAAATCCAATTCACTTTACTCTTTAACCGTAGCGCGAATCTGAATTTAAGTCAAGGAATAACAATGGCTTTCTTATTTGCATCTACTCTCTTTCGGGTTATAATGCTTGTTAGGCTAAGAAAGGAAAGCACCATGCGTTTAGATAAATTAATTGAAGAAACTTTACAAACGACTCGAAAAGAGATGAAGCGTTTATTTGCATCAAAACAAGTGAAAATTGATGGTTGTATCGAATTTTGCCAAAACCGAAATGTGGATAGTTTGATTCATGAGATCGAAGTCTCAGGTAAGCGTTTAACGACAAACGAAGTCTATTACTTATTGAATAAACCGAGTGGTGCTGTGACTGCAGTTAAAGACCAAACAAAAATGACCGTGTTAGACTTGATTGCTTCAGCGGATCGAACGAAGCCGCTCTATCCTGTCGGACGCTTGGATCGTGATACCACAGGACTACTATTACTGACATCAAATGGTCAGTTGGGATATGAAATGTTGCTGCCTGATAAAAAAGTCTTCAAAACTTATGAGGCGCAGATCAATGAACAAGTGACAGCTTCAGATATCGAAGCTTTTCAAGCAGGAATTGTTTTTGAGGGTGGCTATCGTTGTTTACCTGCACAATTAACAATCATGGAAACATCCAAAAACAGCAGTCGAGTACGAGTAACGATACAAGAAGGAAAATTTCATCAGGTAAAAAAGATGTTCCTTGCACGTGGTAAAAAAGTGACAAAGCTAAAGCGACTAATGATGGGACCTTTGCAGTTAGATGACCAACTTGCTGAAGGTGCCTATCGTTCACTGACATTAACCGAATTAAAGCAATTGAAAATATATTTTAAATAGGAGAGAAAAAATGAATTATCATACTTTATTATTCGATGTAGACGATACGTTACTTGATTTTCAGATGACAGAAGCAAAAGCATTAAATGAATTATTTGCAGAGCAAGGAATTGAATTGACACCAGAAGTGAAAACAAGTTATAAGGCATTAAATCATCACTTATGGCGTGAATTTGAAAAAGGGAATATGACGAGAGAAGAGGTTACCGGGAGTCGTTTTGGACTACTATTTCAACAATTTGGTAAAACAGTTGATAGTTTAGCTATGGAGAAAAGATACAGACATTACTTGAATCAGGGGCATGATTTGATTGAGGGAAGTCATGAACTGCTTCAGACGTTATCTTCACAAGCGGATCTTTATATTGTGACAAACGGGGTATCGAAAACGCAATATCAACGTTTGACTGATGCGAAAATGTTGGGCTATTTCAAAAAAATTTTTGTTTCAGAAGATGTGGGCGCCCAAAAACCAATGAAAGAATTTTTTGATCATGTCTTTTCACAGATTCCTCAATTTGAAAAAGAAAAAACAGTTATTATTGGCGATTCATTGACCTCAGATATTAAAGGAGGGAACTTGGCAGGAATTGATACGATTTGGTTTAACAAAAATCGGTTGCCGGAAATTCCAGAAATCGTACCGACTTATCGGATTGATTCGTTAGCAGAACTTTATCCTCTTTTGGAAATCGAGAAGCATTAATTTTCAGAAAAATATAGCATTTTCGTGTATTTTCGCTATAATAGATAAGAATGTAAAAACGGATATGAAAGAGGTTTTAGTCAATGACAAAAAGCAAGCCAATTATCATTGGTGTGACGGGTGGATCAGGAAGCGGTAAAACAAGCGTAAGTCGTGCCATTTTCAATAATTTCCCAGACCATTCCATCATGATGCTTGAACAAGATTCTTATTATAAAGATCAAAGCCATTTGAGCTTTGAAGAACGATTGAATACGAATTATGATCATCCCTTTGCCTTTGATAATGATCTGCTGATTCAGCACGTGAAAGAACTACTGAACTATAACGCCATTGAAAAACCAGTTTATGATTATGTTGCACATACAAGAAGTCAAGCAACAATCATCCAAGAGCCTAAAGAAGTAATTATATTAGAAGGCATTTTGATTCTAGAAGATGAAAATCTACGTGACTTGATGGATATCAAAGTATATGTAGATACAGACGATGATATCCGTATCATCCGCAGAATCAAACGAGATATGGAAGAACGTGGCAGAACGTTGGATTCCGTGATCGAACAATATTTGACTGTGGTTAAACCGATGTATCATCAATTCATCGAACCAACTAAGCGTTACGCCGATATCATCGTGCCAGAAGGTGGCGAAAATCACGTAGCGATCGATTTGATTACGACGAAAGTTGCTAGTTTTTTGGATCATAAATAAAACAAAGAAACCAATAGGATAAGTCGAAGAATCATGAAAATAGGAGAAGCTATTTTCGATTCTTCGACTTATTTATCAAGTGAAACGTTTACTTTTGCAACGATTCTTAATGAAAAGTAGCGCTAAAAGGTGGAGAGACTGAAAATGAACGATCACAATCATTTACATAAATATATCCGAATAATCCCGATTATTGGCTTATTGTTCTTTTTGGTGTTAATCATTTATGCTTATCAACATGGGATCTTTCGATCAACCACTTCTTTGCAACGCTTCATCCAACAATTTGGGGAGTATGCAGTAGTGATTTTTATTCTCCTGCAGATCATTCAAGTGATCATCCCAATACTACCTGGAGGAATTTCTTCAGTGGCAGGCTTGTTGATGTTTGGAAATGGCTGGGGATTACTTTATAGCTGTATTGGATTGATTATCGGTGAAGCCATTGGTTTTTTATTGGTTCGTTATTATGGCGTTAGTTTTGTACAACTTATTTTATCGCCCAAAAAGTACCAAAGATTCGACCAATTACTGACACAGAAAACGAAGGATATCAAAAAAGTACTGTGTTTGACCATGTTGATTCCTTTTGCGCCTGATGACTTGGTTTGTCTGGTCGCAGGGTTAACTAAAATATCTTTTAAGGAATATATCCAAATTGTCCTATTATTGAAACCTTGGTCTGTCGGTGCGTATAGTTTGATTATGTTGTATCTGTTCCAGAAAGCACAAGGAAATTTTTAGCAGTAAGAGAGGAAAGAAAAAGAATGTTAGAAAAAGTCAAGGTAACCTCAACTGAAATTGACGAGTTGGTATCAGTGATCAAGGAAGTTTGGCCAGAAGCATTTGTTCCGATCATTGGGCAAGCACAAGTGGACTATATGCTGGCTACCTATCAATCAAAACAACAGATTGAAAAAGAAGTGGCGGAAGGTGTGCAGTATTTTCTCTTAAAAGAGCAAGGGCAAACGGTCGGATATACCGCCTATGAGGTAATAGCATCCAAAATATATTTGAGTAAGTTATACTTAATGAATCAATTCAGAGGGAAGGGATTGACGTCGGCTCTTTTTCAGTGGTACGAAACTATCGCTAGAGAACAAGGAATCAAAGAGATTTTTCTACGTGTCAATCAAGGCAATGCTCAAGCCATCGCCGTTTACCTTCATCAAGGTTTTGAAATGGCTGGTGAACTGATCTCGGATATTGGTCAAGGATTTCAAATGGTCGATTATCAAATGAAAAAAAGACTCGCATAACTTTGGAATATGTGTTAAAGTAACGACATGCGACGGGTCGAGAAGGCCTCTGGTTTACAGATGCGCCTAATTGATTTTGGAGACACAAGATCATGATGTGATCACTTGCCGGAATGCAAGGGTGTCGGGCAAGACTTTTGTGGAGAAGGGCTTGTCTGCTTGAGTTCACAAAAACTCAAGTACCAGTAAGATAGGACATTAGTCAGAAGAGATTCTGGGTAATGTCCTATTTTTTATGGGCAATCTTTCGTGGTTTGTTTGGCTTGAGTGTTACTATTACTGACAAGAAGACGTGTCGCAATAGGTTATCGCTCGTTATAAGTCGGAATTCTTAGTTGAGAGTATTGGCTAAAATTGGTTTCTACTTATGATTAATGCTAGAATGAATGAAAAATAAGTTTTGTAATTACTCGCTAAGGAGTTTTTTTATGTTCGAGAAAATCAAACAATTTGGTCGTAATTTTACGCAATCAACACCTTTTATTTTAGCTAATACGGTTATATTTATTCCTTATCTTTTATTTCTGAATTTGAGCGATGGGGCTAACTGGGCTTCGATTTTACCGTTTACCTTATTTTATACTTTCCGTATGACGGGATTGTTTTTGATCCGCAGTATTCGTTTAGGTCTAGATAGTTATACATTACTGATGATTGCTCTTTTGATGGGAGGGGCGGGTTCGTTATTAGGGATCTTTGGCGTGCTCTATTTCCCCTTGTTTTATTTGTCTAGTATTTTATTGGGATTTAGTGCAGCTTGGCTACTTCCAGCAAATGTGACTGTTAATTACCATGAAAAGCGACAGGGTTTTACGAATATGACAGGCAAAAAATATATCTTTGCGCTACTATTATTGGTTTTGCTTTTTCGCTCGATCGAGTTGTCAGGTACGACCCAAATCGTTGTGACGTTAGGGCTGTATACATTGTTTTATATCATGGCTTATCACACCATCAGCCATTATCCTAGGTATGAATTGGATTTTAAAGAGATGAAAACAACGATTTTTGTCACGAAAGAATTTGTGCTGTTCATTGTGTTTTTTGTCTTATTGTTTTTGCTTCGAAATGCACGCTTGCTCGTTGAGCCAGAACTGTTTGATCTTACAATTTATGTTTTTCTCTTTTTATTTGTTTTAGCCGCTTTTTATTTAGGGAGAGGCAAAAAAAATTGGCAGTTTCCAAGTTGGCTCAATCTCATGAATTTTTTGAGTGGAATGGTGGGGAACTTTCTCTTTTTGTTTAGTACATTTTATGTAGGAGTTTTGTATGGATTTGATCATTTAGCCACTTATATGTATCTACCTTATATAGCTGGAATGGTCGTCGCTAAGCTGATTGGTAATCGTATCTTACGTAGTTTCCCCTATCCTCCAGTGATCGTCCAGTTGATCGGGCTATCGCTCTCTTTATTGATTTTATTGATCCCGACTGCGTTTGTGATTGGATTGTTTTTCTTAAGTTTTTGTCATGCTGTGATCAGCGGTTGGTTAAATCGTGTGTGTTATGACACTGATACGGATATTCCCATGGATCAACGAGTCATCATTAAATTTACGACACAAAACAAAGGGAGTGTGGTCCATCAGTTTCTCTTGATGGGGCTGTTACTAGTTCTTACCCGTTGGCTAGAACTACCTGTTGCAGTGCTGTTGCAGTTGACTGACAAGTTAAGAGTTCCTACGATCAGTGTGCAATTAATGGAATACGCTAAGTGGGGGAACATCAGCTGGTTACTCCTTGGTGTGCTGGGTGTTTATCTATTATGGAAACGAGAGGTGCGGCATCATGCGAATACTGATTGATGGAGATGGTTCGCCGGTTAAGGAAGATGTAATTGAAATTGCTGGTTTGTATCAAGTGGAAGTCATGATCGTGACGAGCGTGGCTCATTACACCCATAAAGAATATCCAGCGTATGTTCATTTTGTGTACGTTGATCAAGGCGCAGATAGCGCAGATTACCGCATTGTAGGATTGATTCGCAAAGGAGATATTCTAATCACACAAGATTATGGGTTAGCTTCTTTAGTTTTACCAAAGAGGGTACGAGTGTTTCATCAAACGGGTAAAGAATTTAGTGCAACAACGATTGACTCCTTGTTAGAACAACGTTACCAAAGTGGACGGTTGCGCAAAGCAGGTCTGCGGACTAGAGGACCTAAACCTTTTACCACTCAAGATCATCAAAACTTTAGACAGGCATTAATTCAAGCACTTGAACAAGTCAAGTTATCTTCAAACAATGAGTAGCGACAATAGGTTTGTTTTCCCCTCAATTAGTACGATATCTTTGCTTGTATTGTCTTTAAAATGATAAAATAATTAAAGATATTTTATTATCTAATTTTTTTCTAATCTGAGGGGAGAGAGTGGAAAATGAAACATGTAAAAGCATTAATTGTAAAAGCAATCATGATTTGGGCGATTTTATGGATCGTATTAACAGGATTATACGGAGTTAGCTTCATGGATTCGACAATTGTTGGGGTCATTGTCGTTGTGATGATTTATGTATTAGGTGATTTACTCATTTTGCGAAAGGTGGGGAATATTGCGGCGACGATCGCAGATGCCGGTTCTTCCGCAGTCATTTTGTGGGTATATCTTTATTTTATGAATGATATGACGAACATCTGGATGAAAGTTTTGATTCCTGCTTTATTAATTGGCATAGGAGAATGGTTCTTCCATAAATGGTTGTTAAATCAAGGGATTGTCCCTGATGAACGAAAGATGGAATAGATGAAAAACAACAATCGAAAAAGAGGCGCAGGCAGCGATGCCGTGCCTTTTTTCTTGATTTAACAAATAAGTTTATCGACTTTTTGAAAAATAAGCTGTTTGATTCTTTTGATTTTGTGCTAAAATATGAAGTAAAAGTGAAAGATATTGGATACGGGAGGACAATCTTTTGAAGATTACTTTACTATATGGTGGACGCAGTGCAGAACATGATGTTTCAGTTCTTTCAGCGTTTTCAGTCTTAAATGCTATTTATTATACGTACTATCAAGTTCAACTGATATTTATCAGCAAAGAAGGTCAATGGGTGAAAGGCCCTTTGTTAACAGAGAAACCAGCGAGCAAAGAAGACTTACATTTGACATGGGACCCAAGCGGAAAAGTGACAGATGGCTTTACGGGAAGAGTGATCAATCCTGGAGAAATCAAAGAAGAAGGAACGATTGTTTTCCCTGTCTTACACGGACCTAATGGTGAAGATGGAACGATTCAAGGATTTTTGGAAACATTGAACTTGCCATATGTCGGCGCTGGCGTTTTAACAAGTGCTTGTGCAATGGATAAGATCATGACCAAATACATTTTGCAAGCGGCAGGGGTGCCACAAGTTCCTTATGTCCCTGTTTTGAAAAATCAATGGAAAGAAAATCCTAAAAAAATCTTTGATCAATGTGAAGGGTCTTTGCTTTACCCAATGTTTGTCAAACCAGCAAATATGGGTTCAAGTGTAGGGATCTCTAAAGCGGAGAACCGTGAAGAACTGCAAAATGCGCTTGCATTAGCTTATCAATATGATTCTCGTGCGATCGTTGAGCAAGGGATCGAAGCACGTGAAATTGAAGTAGCTGTTTTAGGGAATGAAGACGTGCGTACCACATTACCTGGTGAAGTAGTCAAAGATGTTGCATTCTATGATTATGATGCGAAATACATCAACAATAAGATTGAAATGCAAATCCCAGCTGAAGTACCGGAAGAGGTCTATCAAAAAGCGCAGGAATATGCAAAAATTGCGTATACAATGCTAGGTGGGAGTGGCTTGAGCCGTTGTGATTTCTTCTTGACGAATAAAAATGAACTATTCCTAAATGAGTTAAATACAATGCCTGGATTCACGCAATTTAGCATGTATCCATTATTGTGGGAAAACATGGGCTTGAAGTATGGCGATTTGATCGAAGAATTGATTCAATTAGGAATCAATCGTTTTAATCAACGACAAGGTTTTTTTGAAGCAAACGAATAGACAATTAAAAATAGAAGCTGGAGCGAATGTCATTCACATTTGTTCCGGCTTCTAAATGCGAAAAGGCGGGTTTTTTATGAAACTAACAGTACAAGAAATCGCTCAAGCTGTAGGAAGCGTAATGAATGATTTAACGGAAATCACAGGTGTGGAGTTCGATAGTCGCAAGATTGAAAAAGGTGGGTTGTTCGTGCCGCTAAAAGGAGCAAGAGATGGACACGAATTTATCCAACAAGCCATGGATAATGGAGCGGTTGCTACTTTTTGGAGTTTGGAACCGACCAAAGCACCTAGTGGGATTCGAGTGATTCTTGTGGATGATCCACTAAAAGCAATGCAAGATCTGGCGAAGTACTACCTAGCGAAAGTTGGGGCTGAAGTGGTGGCAATTACGGGAAGTAATGGGAAAACAACGACAAAAGATTTGACTGCTTCAGTTTTAGCTCAAAAGTACAAAACCTATAAAACACAAGGAAATTACAACAATAATATTGGCTTGCCTTATACGATTTTGCACATGCCGATGGATACCGAAAAAATCGTTTTAGAAATGGGGATGGATCATGCCAGAGAGATCACTGAGCTTTCTTTGATTGCCCGACCTAAAGTAGCGGCTATTACGATGATTGGTGAAGCACATATTGAAAACCTTGGCTCACGAGCAGGAATCGCGCAAGCAAAAATGGAGATTGTTGATGGTTTGAGAGAAGATGGGCTGTTGATTATCCCAGAAGAAGAACCATTATTGAAACCTTTGACTGAAAGTTTGACTCAAAAAATTGAAACGTTTGGATTAAATACAGGGGAGCTACAGGCGGAGGTAACGAGTGAAGAGAAAACAGCCACACATTTTATCGTCAATGATGAATCGTTCATGATTCCTCTTCCTGGAAGTTATAATGTCACCAATGCGTTGATTGCTTATGCTGTTGGGCAATTTTTTGGTCTGCCAACGGAAGCCATCCGTCTAGGTTTAGCAAGTGTCACAGTGACGCAAAATCGTACGGAGTGGCTGAGTGCTGGAAATGGTGCGGGGATTCTAAGTGATGTCTATAATGCGAATCCTACAGCAATGGGATTGGTCTTAGATACTTTTGCCAACTTACCAACAAAAGGGAGAAGACTTGCTGTACTTGCGGACATGCTGGAATTAGGACCAGATGCTTTGAAGATGCACGCAAGTATGGCTGAACATCTTGATCCAGCTGATTTTGCGGGAGTCTATTTATATGGGCCCCAAATGAAAGCATTATATGAAAAGTTGAACGAAAAGTATCCAGATTTATACGTACAATATTTTGAAACAGATAAAGAACAACTCATTGCAACGGTGAAAGAAGAAATACGTCCGGAAGATAGCATCGTTTTAAAAGGAAGCAATGGAATGGGATTGATTGATGTCGTTAAACAATTGCAAGGAATGAAATAATAAACTGCAAACTTGCAGAAAATAAGAAATTATGCTAGAATAACCTATTGCCGAAAGATGAAGAGAAATTGGACTGGTTCTTTCGTTTATGTAAATTGCTAGAGCCAGATGTCATAACAATGATAAAGCTGAACGCGACCCGTTTGGCTTTTCTAATGCCTAAACTTCGCAAAGTGATTTTTCGGTGGTGCCACAGGGGCTAAGAATGAGTAAAAACGTACGTGGCCACTGTCAAAAAGAACCAAACACTTTGACCGAACAATCGACGGGGTAGCAAAAATTAAGCTACATCCTCAGTTAACAACCATATAGGAGGATTCATTTGAAATTTAAAGAATTAGAATTATCACCAGAATTATTGAAATCAGTAGAGCGTGCTGGTTTTGAAGAAGCAACACCGATCCAGTCAGAAACAATCCCTTTAGCATTGTCTGGAAAAGATGTGATTGGACAAGCACAAACAGGGACTGGTAAGACGGCTGCTTTTGGTTTGCCGATGTTAGAAAAAATCGACACTAATCGCCACGAATTGCAAGGGTTAGTCATTGCACCGACACGTGAATTAGCGATCCAAACACAAGAAGAGCTTTATCGTCTTGGTCGTGATAAAAGAGTACGTGTACAAGCTGTTTACGGAGGCGCTGATATCGGTCGCCAAATCCGTGGATTGAAAGATCGTCCACATATTGTCGTAGGAACACCTGGACGTATGCTGGATCACATCAACCGCCACACATTGAAATTAGGAACAGTGGAAACATTAGTTCTAGATGAAGCAGATGAAATGTTGAACATGGGCTTTTTGGAAGATATTGAAAGTATTATTTCAAAAGTACCTGAAGAACGCCAAACATTATTATTCTCAGCAACAATGCCACCTGCAATCAAAAATATCGGCGTGAAATTCATGAAATCACCAACACACGTGAAGATCAAAGCGAAAGAAATGACAGCTGACTTAATCGATCAATATTATGTTCGAGCAAAAGAATATGAAAAATTCGATATCATGACACGTTTGTTCGATGTCCAAACACCAGAACTTACGATTGTTTTTGGTCGTACAAAACGACGTGTTGATGAATTGGCACGTGGATTAGAAGCTCGCGGTTATCGTGCAGAAGGAATCCATGGGGACCTTTCACAACAAAAACGAATGAGTGTTTTACGTTCATTTAAAAATGGTCATTTAGATATTTTAGTTGCTACGGATGTAGCTGCACGTGGTTTGGATATTTCAGGCGTGACTCACGTCTACAACTATGACATTCCACAAGATCCAGAAAGTTATGTTCACCGTATCGGACGTACAGGTCGTGCGGGTAAAGGCGGGATGTCAGTGACATTCGTTACGCCAAACGAAATGAGCTACCTACATGTTATTGAGAACTTAACGAAAAAACGGATGGCTACTCTACGTCCGCCAACTGAAAAAGAAGCATTCAAGGGACAACTAGGTGCTGCAGTGGAACAAATTGAAGCTAAGCTTGAAGAAAACGGCTTAGACAAGTATTTGCAAACAGCAGATAAATTGCTTGAAGAGTATTCTGCACAAGATTTAGTAGCTTTGTTACTAAAAACGACTGCGAAGGATCCTTCTGATGCAATACCAGTTAAAATCACTCCAGAACGTCCATTGCCAATGCAGAAAAAAGGCTATAATAAAAATGGCAAACGTGGCGGCGGAAATAACCGTAATCGACGCGATAATAACAACTACCGTGGCAACAAATCAAAAGGTGGCTACAGTAAAAATAATAACCATCAAAAAGATGGCGGTAAGCGTCAAAACGATAAAAAACGTGGATTTGTGATCCGTACAAATAACGATTAATAATAAATGATAAGCTTCTCTTTTTTAAGAGGAGCTTTCTTTTTAGTTATTTATGGACATATTGGTGGTAAAATACCGAGAATTTGGTAGAATGAGAGTGTTCTAAAATTTTTGAAAAGAGTAGAGTCTATGATTAAAGGAATTGGGATTGATGCAGTTGAGTTACCAAGGATTGCAAAGATCATCAAAGAAAAACAAAATTTTATCGACCGAGTGTTGACGCCAAATGAAATCGAGCAATTTCAAATCCTGCCTTTTCACCGACAAGTAGAATTTCTCGGAGGGCGTTACGCTTGCAAAGAAGCTTTTTCAAAAGCGTGGGGAACTGGTATTGGTAAGGTGACGTTTCAAGAAATTGAAATTTTAAAAAATGATGCAGGACAACCTGTAGTCACAAAATCACCTCATTCAGGTACTTGTTTTGTTAGTATCACGCATACGGATGAATTAGCGTTTGCACAAATTATTTTAGAAGATTAGAAAGAAGGAAAAATCATGGTTGTCGCTTGGCACCGACCTACAAGAGTCATTATACATACAAAAGCTATTACTGAAAATGTCAAAAAAGAATTAGCTAGATTACCAAAAGGAAAAGAGCTATTTGCTGTAGTCAAAGCAAATGGTTACGGGCACGGAGCAGTCCAGACAGCAGAAGCTGCACTGGCTGGAGGTGCTACTGGATTTTGTGTGTCTAATCTAGACGAAGGGATTGAATTGCGGGAAGCGGGATTCACACAACCTATTTTAGTGTTGAATATGATTCCCATTGACGCATTGACTTTAGCGGTTGTCCATGATTTATCGATCACTGTAGGAAACAAAGAATGGTTAGAACAGGCTGTTGAATATCTGCAAGAAAGAAAGCTGAAACATGCGTTAGCACTTCATTTGAAAGTTGATACCGGCATGGGACGGATTGGTTTTTTGACACCTGAAGAAGTCGTAGAGGCAGTTTTATTTATTCAAGAAAGTGCTGTATTGGAATGGGAAGGGATTTTCACCCATTTCTCAACGGCTGATCAAGCGGATGAAACGTATTGGCAACAGCAACATCAACGTTTTATAGAGACAATCGATGCATTGCCTGCTTTACCTAAGTATGTTCATGTAAGTAATAGTGCTACTGCTTTATGGCATGATGAAAAAATTGGTAACATGATTCGTTTTGGTGTAGCAATGTATGGGTTAAATCCTTCAGGGCATGCACTGCCAGAACCGTATCCATTGGAACCCGCACTAGAGTTAGTTTCCGAGTTGATCCAAGTGAAACGTTTGGCTAAAGGTGAAGGCATCGGCTACGGGGAAACCTATATTACCGATCAACCAGAGTGGATCGGGACGATCCCGATTGGCTATGCGGATGGCTGGTTACGAAACATGCAAGGCTTTTCCGTCCTAGTGGATGGAAATTTATGTGAAATTGTCGGACGTGTGTGTATGGATCAAATTATGATCCGTTTACCTCAGGAAGTTCCACTGGGAACAAAGGTTACTTTGATTGGTAAAAATCAGGAAAAAGAGATATCGATGCAAGCAGTAGCGGATCAATTAGGTACGATCCACTATGAGGTAGCCTGTGTACTAGGAACGCGCATTCCTAGAGAATATGAAGAGTAAGGAGAATCCTATGGTAAAAAGAGGAGACATTTATTTTGCTGACCTTTCTCCAGTCGTGGGTTCAGAACAAGGCGGGACACGACCTGTCTTAGTTATTCAAAATAATTTAGGGAATCATTTTAGTCCAACGATTATTGTGGCGGCCATTACTGCCAAAATGGCCAAACCTAAATTGCCTACGCATATTGGAATAAAAGCAACTGGTACTGGAATCGAACGTGACTCTGTCATTTTACTTGAACAGATCAGAACAATTGATAAATCAAGATTAAAAGAAAAAGTTTGTCATTTAGATCGAGGAATTATGTCAGAAGTCGATCATGCACTTAAAATCAGTGTAGGTATCGAAGCATTGACCCCTGTCGCTAAATAAGCACATTATGCCTTTACATATAAAAGGAACAAGCTAATTATCTTGAATGTCAATCAACAAAGGTTATAAGAGAAATCGTTGGATCTGAGCGTTAATGATGTCAATCGCTATACGGTCGTTTCTGACTCTTAATAAAAAATGCTGGATAATGATAAGAAAAAAGTTGAGTCAGCATTGTTCAACTTATAAAAAAGCCGTAAGGACCAAAAATAGTTTTCCTATCTTTAGTCCTTACGGCTTTTTTATATGTGTTTGATTAGTTTATCTTATTCAGAGAGTGACTGCTATTTTGCCAGAATATCTTTCGTCTGTCTAATACTAATTACCAACTAGCTTTTTTGACACCAGGGATCAGTCCTTGATGAGCTAGTTCGCGAAATTTCACACGAGACATGCCGAATTTTCGCATATATCCGCGAGGACGTCCATCGATCAAATCACGGTTTTTCAAACGCTCAGGGCGTGCATCTAAAGGTAATTGACGTAAGGCTTCATAATCTTTATTCGCTTTTAACTCTTGTCGTAAATCAGCATAGCGGGCAATCATTTCTTGTTGTTTTCTAGCTTTTGCAATTTTTGATTTTTTTGCCATATTTTCCTCCAATAATCTCTTTAATTTTTCAAATCGTAAAAATTACGGTTTAGTGTAGATACCTTAACATAGTGTGAGAAATAAAACAATTATTTTGTTTCTAAAAATGTTTAGTCCTTCTCTTATTCTCTATGAAAGAGAAAGACCACCGATGCGATTAAAACAGTTTTTTTGTCAAATAGTGGTGTTACACGTAAACTAGAAGAAAAGGAGGGGGTAGAGATGCGTAGGTTTGCTATTAGTGGTTATGGGCCAGCTGAAAAGGTGTTTCAAGAAATAGTAGACACACCAAGGGAGGTCACGCCAAATCATCTTCGTGTGGAATTGAAAGCGTTTAGTATCAATCCTTATGATGTCGCTTTGCGTTCAGGAAAGATGAAGGAAGTCCGAACCTTAACATTCCCTTACGTATTAGGGAATGATGGTGCTGGAATCGTGACGGAAGTAGCAAGTGACGTCGATTCATTTGCTGTGGGGGACCGTGTAGTCGTTCATCCTGTGTCAGGTGCTTACGGCGAAGAAATCGTCTTACCAGCAAGTAAAGTGGCTAAAATACCAGATGAAATGAGTTGGATAGAAGCGGCTGCAATGGTAACGACGGGGATCACTGCTTACAATGTGATTAATCATCTGCTAACGATCCAACCAACTGACACGGTAATGGTGACCGGAGCTTCAGGAGGCGTAGGAACTAGTTTGATCCAATTACTTCATCAAAAAGGGATTCGGACGTTAGCTAGTGCATCAAAGACAAATGAAGAATTAGTCCGAAGTTTAGGCGTTACTCATTTTTCTTCTTATGATCAAGAAAATCCTGGAGAAGTATTCAGTAATCAAGCAGATATTGTGATCGATGCGACGAAAGGAAGCATCGCGGGAGACATGGCTATCAAAATTATGAAAGAAGAAGGTCATTATGTTGCGTTGAACGAATTGCCTTCCCTTGCATCTCGTCAGAAAAAAATGGGTTTTATGAGACTTTTGTTCCTAGAAAAGAATACTCAGATCAAGAAGCTTTGACTCATTTAATTGCCGCGTATAAAACAGGAAATTACCAAATTTTTGTAGCAGAAGAATTAGCTGCAACTCTTGATCATTTAATCTGGGCGCACCATCAACTTGAAGGACACCCCTCTGCAGGTAAAATCGTATTAACTTATGATTAGAGCTGGGTTGGTAAAAGGAACAAACTTTTTCTGGATGCGTTTTCTTCTTCTGGTTTTTAGCATGAAAATTTCTTTCTGCTTTATTTAATGGTAAAGTGGTACATGTAAAATTTAACTATTTCTTCAATTCTATGGTCAGACAATCGGACAGTTTGACTATTATGTCTAAATTATCGAGCTTTTTGAAAAAAGGGAATTGAAAATTACATGATTTACATGGTAAAGTAATGCAGCTGAAAAAAGAAGAAGGGGATATTTATGCGGTCAATCAAAAACACATTAAAATTATATCTACTTGACTGGAAAAGAATTTTTAAAAATCCAATTGCTACACTTTTGATCATTGCAATTATGATTATCCCTTCATTGTATGCGTGGTTCAACATCAAAGCGTTATGGGATCCTTACGGAAATACCGGTGAATTGCCTATTGCGGTTTACAGTGCAGATCAACCGGCAGAATTTCGAGGGAAAGAAGTCGCAATTGGGAAAGAAGTGATCAAATCACTTCATGACAATAAACAACTCGGATGGCAATTCGTTGACTCAAAAGCAGAACTGGAACAAGGGGTTCGTTCTGGGAAATATTATGCAGGAATCTACTTACCGAAGGATTTCTCAGAAGACTTGTTAAGTTTTACGAGTGGAGAGATCAGAAAGCCAAAAATCGAATACACGGTGAATGAGAAAATCAATGCGATCGCTCCTAAGATCACCGATAAAGGAGCTTCTGCGATCCAAACACAGATTACGGATGAATTTATTAAGACAGCTAGTTCAACGTTATTGAAGGTCTTTAACGAGATCGGTTATGACATTGATTCGAATCTAGTAAGTATCAATAAGGTCAAATCAATGATACTTTCAACGGATGAGAACCTTGATACGATCGATGGCTATACGCAACAAGTACTTGATTTACAAAAACAACTACCTTCTATTAAAGAAAAGTTAAACAAAGCCAATGAATTTGTGGACTATCTCCCACAAGTCGATGAAATGGGACAAAAAGTGGTTGCACTGAATGATAAAATGCCACAGCTCCAAGAGCAAGCGAAAATCATTTTAGATTTACAACAAAAAATACCGGAAATCCAAAATGCAGGTCGACAAATTGCTGAGATCGATCAGGATTTTTCATCAATCCAAGAAACGATGGATCAAGGAATCACTGAAGCGAAACAAGGGTTGTCGATCATTCAACAAGTCCAAGAAATCTTACCTGACGTGAAGAAATTAGAAACACAAGCAAAAGATCTAGCTACTCAAACAAAATCAGGTGCAGAGCAATTAAAAGACGCATTACCAGGTATCACAACAAGTGTGAATACAACGATACAATCGATTAGTCAGGTAGCAACGTCTATTGATTCATTCACAGCGAGTGTCGATCAGGCAATTGCAGATAATCAATTGACGGAAGAAGAGAAGGGAAACTTACTCAAATTATTGGATAATCTCTACAATAGTTTACCAGCACAGCAACAAGCGATTGATCAGTTGATTACCTTTTTGACACAGTTACAGAATCAAACGGGTAATACCAAACTTCAAAAAATAATTGATACATTAAATAGTATCAAACCAGTTTTAAGCGGCTTACAAAATCGCCTACCAGCGTTGAAACAAGCCATTCAAGAAGGAAATATCGATAACGTAAGAAATATCTTAGGGCAAATTCAAACTGCTGCTAAAAATGTCAATAACTTGATTTCTGGAATCGATGTGAACCAAGTCAGTTCAACCGTTGATTCACTATTAAATCAAGTCATCAGTACGATTGAAACAGCTCAAGGTGCGTTAAGCAAGGCTGACCAAATCGATTTTGATTCGCTGTTAAATTCAACAAAAGCAACAGTGACTAATGCAGTGGCGATATTAGAGAAGTACCAAAAAGAAATGCCAGCGATCGGACAAGAGATCCATGATGCAAACACCATGTTGAATGGTAATATGGAAACGATCGTCAATGGGATCAATAAAGGAGCCGATCTGTATAATAATGATTTGCCAGTGTTAGCCAACAAATTGAGTACAGCTGCTAACTTTATCCAAAATGACTGGCCAACGATCAAAAATGAAATCACAAGTACGATGACAACAGCGAATGAAAAAATGCCACAAGTTGAAACGGCAGTAAATGCAGCAGCTGATTTGATCAATAACGATTGGCCAAACATCAAGACAGGTATCCAAAAAGCAGCAGATGCTATTCGTAAAGGAGAAAAAGAAGTTGATCTAGGAGAAGTGATCAAATTATTGAAACTAGATGCCACGAAAGAGAGTGACTTCTTTACGCAACCAGTAGAATTAAAAACCAATACGATGTATCCAATTGCAAACAACGGATCGGCAAGTACGCCGTTTTATACAGCACTTTGCTTGTGGGTGGGAGCTGTCTTACTCTCAAGTGTAGCGACAACCGATTATTATCTCGGTAAAAAAGAAAGAAACAATTTTACAAAACGAGAACAATTTGTTGCTCGAATGCTCACGTTCTTAACGATGGCTATCGCACAAAGTTTGATCGTTACTTTAGGAAATATCTTTTTATTAGGTGTAGATGTCCATAATCCAGTTTACAGCGTGTCCTTTGCTGTTTTGATCTCGCTAGCCTTTATGATGATCGTGTATGTTTTAGCGGCGCTATTTGATAATGTTGGGAAGGGACTTGCGATCATTATCCTCGTGCTATCGATTTCTGGTGGAGGTGGGAACTATCCTATCCAAGTATCAGGGAAGTTCTTCCAAATGATCAATCCATTCTTGCCATTCACTCATGCGGTTAATCTATTACGAGAATCAGCAGGAGGAATCTATTGGCCAAATGCTGCAAATGCGATTTGGATCATGATTGGTCTATTCGTTAGCTTTGGTGTTATTGGAACGGCTGTTGCGCCTTATGTCCAAGAAAAAATGGTCAAATTCAAAGAAGCAGCACATCAGAGTCATATTTTCCACTAGTAGTTAAAGCAATAACCAGTTTGAAAAAAGAAGACCTTGTTAGACAGAAATAGTCATGTATTTTCGTCTGACAAGGCCTTTATTTTATTAACAGAGCTTAGGTGATCAGAGGAGCAATTTTTTTCTTTTGTAGAAACAACGAGTTTAATTGAAAAAATTGAAAATAGAAAAGTAAAGTTTGTTATGGCTGATTCCACAATGATTGATGATAGCTAGAAAAAATCACAGTCCGTTTACTTATTTTTTGGAAAGTTCTGGTTGTTCAAGTTCTACGAAAAGTAAAAGTTTTTATTGAATAGGAAAGAAAAATCTCGATGAGTGAGATGTTACATTTTTTGACAGAAAAGGAAAAAAGTCGTTGAAATGTAAGGCATTTGCTAATTTAACGTACGATTGAAAAAAATACTGTTTTTTTTCTAATTTTTTTCAATTAATTTTATGAAAGTTTATTGACTTTTATATTATGGGAGCGTACTATAACATCTTGTTTAAGATAAATTTTTTTTAATTTTGACAATAATAATTTTGAAGTAAATATGTGTGTAAAGGAGTAAAAAAATTGGACTACTTAAAAAGGTTGTTAGTAGGTAAGCCGTTGAAATCTGCTGAAAACGACGAGCATAAATTAACTCGTTTTGCCGCGTTAGCATTGCTGTCATCGGATGCCCTATCATCCATTGCTTACGGTACAGAGCAGATTGTGGTTGTTTTAGTTGCCTTGTCAACTGCAGCCATTTGGTATTCACTGCCAATTGCAGCGTTTGTTATTATTCTATTGATTTCATTAACTCTCTCTTACCGTCAAATCATTCACGCGTATCCTCAAGGCGGAGGAGCTTACGTCGTCAGCAGTGAAAACCTTGGGAAAAATGCCGGGTTGATCGCTGGAGGTTCCTTGTTGATCGACTATATGTTGACGGTAGCTGTTTCCGTGTCAGCTGGTGCCGAAGCGATTACCTCGGCAATTCCCGCATTGTATGGTCACCAAGTAGCAATCTCAGTTGCAATCGTATTGCTCTTGATGATGCTGAATTTACGCGGGTTAAGGGAATCGGCTTCTTTCTTGCTATTCCCTGTTTACACGTTCATCATTGTGATTACGTTGCTAATTGCGGTCGGACTGTTTAATATCATTACTGGTGCCGTACCATTACATGCAACAGCCTTACCTGGAGCTGCAATCCCAGGGGTGTCGATCGCATTGATTTTGCGAGCATTCTCTTCTGGTTCTTCTTCTTTAACAGGGGTTGAAGCAATTAGTAATGCCGTACCATTTTTCAAGAAACCTCGAGCAAAAAATGCAGCAGCAACTTTAACAATGATGGCTTTGATCTTAGGCTTCTTCTTTGTCGGTATCACGTTCATCAACTATTGGTATGGGATCGTACCTGAAAAAGAAGTTACTGTATTGTCTCAAATTGGGAAAGCTGTCTTTGGCCATGGCGTATTGTATTATGTATTACAATTTGCTACCGCTTTGATCTTGGCGGTTGCTGCCAATACTGGATTCTCTGCATTCCCAGTATTAGCATACAATTTGGCAAAAGATAAGTTCATGCCACATATGTATCAAGATCGTGGCGATCGTTTAGGGTACTCAAATGGGATCATGACATTAGCTTTTGGTTCGATTATTCTCTTATTTATTTTCCATGGTTCAACGGAACGTTTGATTCCGTTATACTCGATCGGTGTATTTATTCCTTTTGCGCTATCGCAAACAGGAATGGTCGTTAAATGGAAAAAAGAAGGAAAGAACTGGTTAGGAAAATCTATTGCAAATATCACAGGTGCGTTTATCTCTTATGCGATCATTGCGATTTTGTTCGTTTACCGCTTAGGTGATATTTGGCCATTCTTTATCATCATGCCAATTGTGATGTATATTTTCTATCGCATTCATGATCACTACAAAAAGGTAGCAGAACAGCTACGACTGGAAACGGACGCTAAGTTACATGACTACGATGGAAATACCGTGCTGGTTTTAGTAGGAAATGTCACACGTGTTAATATCGGTGCGATCAATTATGCTCGTTCGATCGGGGATTATGTGGTGGCCATGCACGTGTCATTGGATGAAGATATAGCAAAAGAAAAAGAAATTGAAGCAGACTTTAAGAAACATTTTCCTGATGTCCGTTTTTCAGTTGTTCATTCTTCTTATCGTTCCATTGAAAATCCAATTATCCGCTACGTTGATCTGGTAAGTAAAAATGCCGCAAAACAAAACTATACGACGACAGTATTGATTCCACAGTTTGTACCAAACCGTCGTTGGCAAAATATCTTACACAATCAAACAAGTTTACGATTAAGACTTCGTTTATCTTGGCGAGAAAATATCGTGATAAGTACGTATAGTTATCATTTGAAGAAATAAATGTTAAAGACAAAAAAATGCTTGAGTGAGAAACTCAGGCATTTTTTTATTTATTTATTTTATAATTACAAAAAAAATAAATAAAAAAGTGTCACTTAATTGATGTATTTTTTTAGTAGAACATGTTTATCCAATTTATTTGAAGGAGCTGAAAAGACAATGGCACAATATTATAGAAATACTGAAAATGGGAAAGTCTTGACGGAAGATCAATATAAAGAAATCAAGGATCAAATGGGCAACTTTCAAAAAGTATCTGACGATCAACTCAATAAGTCAGAAATGTTGATGGCTAAAATTGCTTCAGGTGATTTAAATGATTATTCTTCTTTTTATGAAATGGAAGATCTAGCTCTAGATCCAAACATCGAAGTAGAGCCGGAAAATACGCTAATAGTGATCAACATGGTGGAAGATGTTCACTGCTTAGAAGTGTTCAATAAACTTAAAAGAAATGATCTAAAACCAGATGTTGAGGTTCAACAAGTGATGTTAGCTCAACGCGCGTTTGACGAAAGAGGATTTACAGTGATGGATTTTGAGAATCTTTCAGGCGAAAAGAATGAGTGGCGTGATAGTATTTTAGGTATTATCATTGGCTTTCTCGGTGGTCCATTAGGGGCGATCTTTGGCTGGGCAATTGGCGATGTCATTGGTTTTGGGCAAGCGCATCATGCAGAGAAAAAATCTAAAAATGTTTTTCATTATATTGCTAACTGTATCCCAGAAGGACAAGAAGGGGTCTTAGCGATTGTCAAAGAAATGGATGCAAAGAAATTGAATGACTTAATCACTGTGGAGTTTGGAGGCACAATTGAACGTTTTGAACTCAATCATATCAATGATGCAATCAAATCTATAAAAAAATAAAACGATTATTTGCAAGAAATCGGTTTGTTCGTTCGTTTCTCTTTCTTCTTTTTTCGAGTGCGGTTTTTGCCAAGGTAACAGTAAAAATGTTAGAATGACAAGGCAGAAGATAGAAAGTGAGTGACGATATGTTAACAACAGAAGATTTTGACTTTGATTTACCAGAAGAGTTGATCGCTCAAACACCACTAAAAGACCGTGACCATTCTCGGTTACTAGTTTTAGATCGTACAACTGGGGAAATGTCGGATAAACATTTCCATGACATCTTAGAAGAATTGCATCCAGGAGATGCGTTAGTGATGAATAATACACGTGTGTTGCCAGCTCGTTTATATGGTGAAAAAACTGAAACAGGTGCACACCTCGAAGTATTACTTTTGACAAATACAGAAGGAGATACTTGGGAAACGTTGATCAAACCGGCAAAACGAGCGAAAGTAGGTACACGAATTACATTTGGTGATGGTCGCTTACAAGCAGTTGTCAAAGAAGAATTAGAACATGGCGGAAGAATCATTGAATTTGAATACGAAGGTATTTTTCTTGAAACGTTGGAATCATTGGGCGAAATGCCTTTACCTCCTTATATCAAAGAACGTTTAGAGGATCCAGATCGTTACCAAACTGTTTATGCAAAAGAAAACGGGTCAGCAGCAGCTCCTACAGCTGGATTACATTTTACCAAAGAATTGTTAGCAGAAATCGAAGCAAAAGGGGTAGAACTCGTTTATTTGACACTTCACGTAGGGTTAGGAACATTCCGGCCGGTCAGTGTGGACAAGATTGAAGAACACCATATGCACAGTGAATTTTATCGTCTAACAGAAGAAGCAGCAAGTCGCTTAAATCAAGTCCGTCAAAATGGGGGCAAGATCATCGCCGTAGGAACGACTTCGATCCGTACACTTGAAACGATTGGAACTAAATTTGATGGTGAAATCAAAGCAGATAGTGGTTGGACAGATATTTTCATCACACCAGGTTATCAATTTAAAGTAGTAGAGGCCTTTTCAACAAACTTCCATTTACCAAAATCAACGTTAGTCATGTTAGTGAGTGCCTTTGCTGGACGAGAATTAACATTAGCAGCTTACCAACATGCTATTGATGAACGTTATCGCTTCTTTAGTTTCGGCGATGCAATGTTTGTCAAATAAAGATAAAAAAGCTGTTTCAATACGATTAAACAAAATGGCAGTAATTGCCCATTATAAATTATCAGTCAAAGAATCCTCAACTAGAAAAATGGGTTCTTTGACTGATTTTTTTCTATTCTTTGTTTTAGTTGGAATTAAAAAGTGTAGGAGACATGGATTCGTTTCTTGCAGAAGATAAATAAACTCAGGCGACAAAAAAAGCTGGGCTCTCGATAAGCCCAGCTCTTCGTATGCGGAAGGAATCAAATAAACAAAATAAGTGTAACTTTCCATGACCCATGCAAAGTACCGTGTTGAATTTCTTCTTGATAAACAAAAAATCTTGTTTTTGTTACATCTTCAACAGTTGAAACATCTCTTGATTCTATTCAGTTTTCAGATATTCATGTTCTTCTTTTTTACGTATCATGTTACTTCTGGTTTAGATACTGCATGATCTAACGCCTCATACGCATTCACTATTTGTAAAAGATTATACTTCACATGACCTCATTGGTGAAACCTGTACCTTTTAACAACTTTGTTTGCTTATACTAATCTATCGAGAAATTCTTTTGTTTATTTGATGGTATCCTCCTTCCTTACACTTATAATATAGCACACTTTGTTAGCGGTTGCAAAAAAGAAGCTCACGAGATATGCTTATTTTAGAGAAGCAACAAGCGGTATAGTTGAATAAGGCAATTTAACAATGCTATAGTAAAATAAGTACCTTTTTTGTGTGCTTAAAATAAAGGAGGAATAGGATGGATGATTTTAAGAAAACAGTGAAAGAAGTGGAGAGTGAAACAAAAACAACAATTGAACAGGGGTTAACGACCCAAGAAGCAGAAAAAAGAAGTCAAGTACAAGGGAAAAACAAATTTGAGGAAGCGCCTAAAGAGTCATTGGCAAAAAAGTTTTTACGAAGTTTATCTGATTTTACTACGATTATTTTACTTGTAGCAGCAGTCATTTCTTTTTATACTGCCTTTGCCACCGAACATGGGGATTTATTTGAAGGACTGTTGATCATTGCGATCGTAATCATTAATTCAGTATTAGCTATCGTACAAGAAGGAAATGCCGAAAAAGCGTTGGAATCTCTTCAGGATATGAACAAGCAAACTGCCACAGTCATCCGAGATGGCAAAGTTGAAAAAGTGGATGCTGAACACCTAGTTGTGGGAGATGTTCTGGTCTTGGAATCTGGCTCAGCCATTGCGGCGGATGCTCGATTAGTTGAAACCTCGCAATTAAGAGTAGAGGAATCGGCACTGACTGGTGAAAGTGAAGCGGTCGAAAAAGATGCAGATTATGTGAGTCAAGAAGATGATGCCTTAGGTGATCAAATCAATATGGTGTTTAAAGGATGTACAGTCGCAGCTGGTCGTGGGAAAGCGATTGTGACCGCTATCGGGATGAAAACCGAAATGGGTAAGATTGCTGGACTTTTAAATGACAACACTGCTCAAAAAACACCATTACAAATTCGATTGAATCAACTAGGCAAACGCATCAGTTTTATCGCATTAGCTGCTGCAGCGTTAGTGTTTATTATTGGTGAACTCCAAGGAGAACCCTTACTGGAAATGTTTATGACATCCATTTCTTTAGCCGTCGCTGCGGTACCAGAAACATTGACAGTTATCGTTACATTGACTTTAGCATATGGTGTCCAAAAAATGGCGAAGAAACATGCCATTATTCGTCAGCTCCCCGCAGTTGAGACTTTAGGAACAGCCAATGTGATTTGTTCAGATAAAACGGGAACGCTGACACAAAATAAAATGCGTGTCCGCCGAGTTTGGAGCAAAGAAGATGAAGTGACTGATGTAGAGGACTCAATGACCAACAGTGCGATGGAAATCTTGAAGATGGCTGCTCTTTGTACCGATGTGACGGTCGAAAAAGAAAATGATGAATTGATTGTCAAAGGAAACCCTACAGAAGCCGCGATCGTACGAGCGGTTGAAGAAAATTATCACACAAAAGAGGAATTAGAAGAAAAGTACCCGAGAGTGGCAGAACTACCCTTTGATTCAGACCGTAAGATGATGACAACGGTTCATCAAATGGGTGAAAAATATATTTCAATTACGAAAGGCGCTTTTGACGTCCTAGCTTCGCGTTTTACTTCAGGAGACATTGAACAGGCCACGATCGTCAATGACAGTTTTGGGAAAAAAGCTTTAAGGGTCATTGCGGTAGGTTATGCTACTTATGAAGAAGAACCGCAAGAAATCACGTCAGAAGCATTAGAAAAAGATTTACGTTTGATTGGTTTGATCGGTATGATTGATCCGCCTCGTCCTGAAAGTAAAGGAGCAATCAAACGAGCGAAAAAAGCAGGAATCAAAACAGTGATGATCACAGGAGATCATGTTGTTACGGCTAGTGCCATAGCCAAAGAATTAGGGATTTTATCAAATCCAGCCGAAGCACTGTCGGGCTCAGAACTACAAGCACTATCTGATGATGAATTAGACGAGCGTGTCAAAGACCTTTCTGTTTATGCTCGTGTTACGCCAGAAGACAAGATCCGGATCGTTAAATCATGGCAACGAACTGGTGCAGTGGTTGCTATGACTGGAGATGGCGTCAACGATGCACCCGCCTTGAAGGCAAGTGACGTAGGGTGTGCAATGGGAATCACTGGAACTGACGTGGCACAGAGTGCATCAGATATGATCTTGACCGATGACAACTTTGCAACGATCGTCGATGCGGTTAGTCAAGGACGTTCCGTCTATCAAAACATTCGTAAAGCGATCAACTTTTTGTTGAGTTGTAATGTCTCAGAAATTTTTATTGTGTTGATTGCGATGCTAGTGGGCTGGGGAGCACCGTTTACAGCAGTTCAATTGTTGTTTGTCAACGTGGTTGCTGATGGGTTGCCTGGATTTGCTTTGGGGCGTGAACCAGCAGAAAAAGGGATCATGGACGAAGCACCGATTCCTAAGAATGAAGGGATTTTTGCTCGAGGATTATTACAAAAAATTGCGATCAATGCGACTATATTTACGATCGTGACTCTGTTTGGTTATTATTTGGGAAGCTATGTCGATACCATTAGCCCTTGGGTCGATGCAGGACAAGAAGTGGGACAGACGGTTGCCTTTTTAGTGTTAGCATACTCGTCAATCCTCCATGTATTCAATGTGCGTAGCAGTCAGTCAATTTTCAAAGTGAACTTAGCAACGAATAAATCGTTATTGGAAATGGCGGTACTTTCATTGGTCATCACTACGATCATTGCACTTTTACCGTTTACCCAAGAACTCTTTGGCTTAGTGCATGTTAGCTTAAACCATTGGTTGTTAGTAGGCTTTTTATCAGTCGTACCTGTGGCTGTGAATGAGTTGATTAAATTTCATCAATTGCCTGAAGCAGAAGAAGAATAAATCAAAAGAGCTTGGGATAAAAACGAACAGCCCAAGCTCTTTCACATGTAAAAAATGGCTAAAAGACGTTTAAACAGCTGACTTTCAGTAGGGAAAATTGATGCGAGAGATTTCTCTTTCCTGCTTCTGCGGTTACTCGTCACATTCTACTTGGCGTGTTTTGTTCTTAATTTGTTTTACTTTCTTTTTGCCTTGATTGATCAAAAACAACGTAAGTAATGACATAGAAAGTAAATAGATAAAATTAAAGAACCAATTGTTTAACAGACTTCCTTCCTTTGGTAAATAAAACTCATAAATATAAATATAGAAAATATGAATAAAATAAAGTTCTTGTGAATGAAGAGAAAGATAATTACTGATAGGGGCGAAGAAATTCCCTTCATATTTAGCTAACATATACCATAAGAAACAGCCACAGAAACAGCCATATAAAATAAAAGGCAACTGTGGTGGGTATTTAAAGTAAGTTAATCCATGGAGTCCGTAGAGATAGAAACTAATGCTTAAGTAACATAAGATAACAATTGATAAGTGTAATAGTTTTTTTCGGTCTAATTGAAAAACAAGTAATCATAGTAAAGCAATCGGACAATAGCCAAAAGCTAAAGGAACGAGTTGAGTATAAAGGATTTGCCATGAGCTTGGAACATAAGGAATCAAATAAACTAAAAAGATTTGGAGGATTAATAATAAAGTGAAAATACCAAGTATTTCCACAAAGTGCTGATATTTTTTGCTCAATTTATACAGGAAGGGCATGAGTAAAGATACAAGAAAAAACGTTCGCATAATCCAAGCATAACCATAACCTGTATCCATGAAAAAAGCGTGCAAAATATAAAAAATATTAAATTGATAAGGTGTATCGGTAATCTGAGCAATGAAAAAAAGTGATGTAAATAATAACGCCAGAAATATATAAGTTGGAACCATTAAACGAGTGAATCTTTTTTTGACATAGGAAATATAGGAGAGATTCTTGCTGCTATAGTAATAAGAAATAGCTAAACAAAAGGCCATTAATGGCACATCAAAACAACGCAAATTGAACAGGATTCCTTGTAATCCTGTATGAGCAAGAATGATACACAAAATTGCTAATGCTCTCAAGTGATCAATTTTTTGATTGCGTGATCGTTTCATAAAATAATCATCCTTAATAAAGTGGCTGGGGCAATAGTGACTCTATAATTTGAGGTTGAGACAAAATTGTTCAGTATCAAGAAATAAGAAAGAATTTCCGAAAATTGACAAGAAATACAAACACTAGTTTTTGATGTTGATTGTTACCTGCTTGGTGCTCCTCAAATTTTCCGAAGATACTAGTTTTATCTCACCGTTTATTCGTATTTAGAAATACTAGAAGAGACTGAGACAAGTTTTGTCCCAGTCTCTTCATGATTGACAAAGAGCCGCAATCGTTGCTCCAGCTTCAGTAAAATAGTTAGTATAGAATTTTTAATAACATTTTTTACTTTCTTAGAACTAATTGTCCGTTACGTACATCGTAATGGTATGTTCCTCTTGTATTGTGTTTCAAGTTCTCATGATTGATGGCTAAACGAGTTGCATTTGCTTCTCGGTGTGTCACAGTAACTGTGTCGCCCTCCTTCAAATTGATCGTATCCGTTTTAGCATCATAATGACGATCTCCAATGTATTCTTTTTGATAGAGCGTTTCATTATTACGTGAAATAGTGATACTTGCATAGCGATCATTGAAGTAACTATGCGGAGTACCAGCTATTGTACGTACGGTTGCTACGCCATTTGCTACGTCAAAGGAAGCAAAATGGAAGTTTCCTAATCCTTTGAAAGTAAACTCTTGCAATTGATCAAAAGCATTATTTAATCGTGTCAATAAGTTATCTTTTTGGCTACTGTTTGGTAAAGCCGTTACTTTTTTCTTGGCTTGATCAATATCTTTTTGCATCAGATTTGTCTTGATTTTCGAATGATCATTGTCTTGGAATAAGTGGTCAACAGCTTCTGTGGCTTCTTTGAGATAGTTATTTAATGAAATAGTTACTGTACCATTGTCTTTCACAAAAAGATATGGTTTTTGGATATAACCAGTGTCTGTTCCCAATTCAAGAGAGTATACACCATTTGGCATGTTGTTGATCGTAACTGGATCGCTACCTAAAGTAATTTCTTTATAAAGTTTATTTCCATCTAAAATACGCAATTTCATACCTTCGAACAAGTTGCCATCTTTAAACTTCAATGTAACGTTGCTTGTTAGATTCAATGGTTTTAATTCTTCATTTGTAACTAAAGATAAAACGGAACTTAGACGATTATTTTGTGTCAATTGTTGAATCGCTGCATCTAATCGATTATCAGGAACCACTTGTGCCAAATGAGCCACTTGTTGGTAGCCATTATCTGCGGCTGCTTTTTTCGCTTTTTCTGATACTGATAAGCCCCAAGCATTTAAGACAGCAGAAAAGTCCACTTTCTTCGGTGCACCCATTTCAGTTGTGATCAAATCTGGTAATGGATAGTTATTGGCATTGAATCCTGACTGACTAGCAAATTTTCGGTAGTTTGTATAGAAATTTGTAAAGCCTTCATTTCCTGCTTTATCAACGATGTTTGAAAGAATGACTAATTTTTTACGTAAATCTTGACTATTGAATTTTGGATCAGCACTATTGATTGTATTCTTTAATGCATTTTCAATGGATTGTTTGTGTCCATAATCATAAAGCCAAGAATTTTTATCGGCAGCAGTTTTACCCATGTGTTTGTAATTATAAATTACACCATATAGATTATTCCAAACTTCACCGACATCCATTCCTTTGTTCATAAAGCTTCCTTGATAGCCGTGACCAGTTTCATGAAGCACTCCCCAACCATCGCCTAACCAAGCGTCGCCAGACGTACTAGTTTGTGCTGCCCAAAGGCCACCATAATAAAGAGCACCCGCACCTGAAGCATCTGCTTTATAGAAATATCTACGTTCTGAAGAACGGTTCAATGGATTTGGGTCATTGTCAGATAAACCTAATAATTCATTATAGGATCCGATAATATCATTATCATATTTATCAATTAGACGGTTGAGGTCCACTTTTAAAGCTTGATTGCGATTTTGTTCAGGTAAGAAAGTTTGAAATCTCTTTCCTTTGATCAATCCATAACCTTTTGTTTGATTCCAAGTATCTTTAAATGCTTCGATATCCCCATTTTTACTAAAGACTGGTAATAGGATTTTTTGTCCTTCTACAGTAAATTCTAATTGTGGTTTTTCCCCATTTTCTTGATTATATGGCGTATAAACAAATGGTACTGCTAAAGCTTTAGCAGTTAGTGTGACATTGTTTGTTGTGAAATCAATAGCAGATTCAGTACTTGAATTATTGGTTAATAAACGCAACGTCATTTTTGAAGTGAATTTTGGATTCGTTTGTCTAATGGTAATTTTTGCACCTTTTGTTAATTGGATACCTAAATCTTGACGATCATGATCTTTCCCCATTAAAATTCCTGCAGCAGCAGTATTTCCTGGATATGCTGTGGTGAACATCGTTTTTTTATAGGTTTTTAATGCAAGATAAGCTTGGTCATATTTTTTTTGTAAAGCTGTTCGTTCAGCTAATCCGTTAGGTAAAGCATTGATTTTTTCTAAAGCTGTGTTTAATTGTTCTTGTGTATTTTCAGCTTTAGGTGTTTCGCCATCGAATAAAGCATTGACGGCTTTCGTCGCTTCTGCCAGTTGCGAAGTGATGTTTTCTAATTTGCCATTTTTAACAAGATAGGTGTAATTGCCGGCAGTATTGCCCTTTAAAGAAGGATCTGTAGCAACAAAACGAGTATCATTCGCTTCACGATGTGTGATCGTTACGATATCCCCATTTTGTAAAGGAATATCTTTTTGTTCGGCTGTCAATTTTTGGTTGCCGACAAAGTTTTTTTGATAAACCACTTGTGTCCCACGTTTAATTTGTAAACTTGCGTAAGTATCTCCATAGAAGCCCCAATGTGGTTGGACAGCGAGGGTTTGTAAGTGGAGGTTACTTCTAGCAACACTGATTTGAGCAAAGGTTGTATTATCATAACCTTTTAAGGTAAATCCTTGTGTTTCAGCTTGAACACTGATGGCATTGTAGGCCTTTTCCAGCTTATTCCATAACTGATCGCGTTGAGTTAGATAATCCGGTAGTGCATTAAGTTTAGCTGCTGCTGCATCTGCTTGCTCTTGGGTAATGCCCAGTTTAGGTGTGTCGCCATTGAACAACTCGTTGACAGCTTTCGTTGCTTCTGCCAGTTGCAAAGTGATGTTTTCTAATTTGCCATTTTTAACAAAATAGGTGTAATTGCCGGCAGTATTGCCCTTTAAAGAAGGATCTGTAGCAACAAAACGAGTATCATTCGCTTCACGATGAGTGATCGTTACGATATCTCCATCCTGCAAAGGAATATCTTTTTGTTCAGCTGTCAATTTTTGATTGCCGACAAAGTCCTTTTGATAAACCACTTGTGTTCTACGTTTAACTTGTAAACTTGCGTAAATATCACTATAAAATCTTGAGTGTGGTTCAACGGCCATTGTTTGTAAGTGAAGAGTACTATTCACTACACTAATTTGAGCAAATGTTCGATCATAGTAACCTTTTAGGGTGAAACCTTGTGTCTCAGCATGGACACTGATAGCATTGTAAGCTTTTTCTAGCTTATTCCATAATTGACCAAGTTGGGGCAGATAATTTGGTAGTGCGTTAAGTTTAGCCGCTGCTGCATCTGCTTGTTCTTGGGTGATGCCCAGTTTAGGTGTGTCGCCATTGAATAAATCATTGACTGCTTTTGTCGCTTCTGCTAGTTGTAAAGTAATATTGCTTAATTTGCCATTTTTAACGACATAAGTGTAATCGCCAGAAGTATTACCTTTTAATGATGGGTCATTGACAGCAAAACGAGTATCATTCGCTTCACGATGAGTGATTGTTACGATATCTCCATCCTGCAAAGGAATATCTTTTTGTTCAGCTGTCAATTTTTGGTTGCCGACAAAGCTTTTTTTGTAGACGTCTTGTGTTCCACGCTTAATTTGTAAACTTGCGTAAGTATCTCCATAGAAGCCCCAATGTGGTTGAACAGCGAAGGTTTGCAAGTGAAGGTTACTGTTAGCAACACTGATTTGAGCAAAAGTTGTATTATCGTAGCCTTTTAATGTAAAACTTTGCGTTGAGGCTTTAGGAATAACTTGAGTATTAGTTGATGAGAGATTTTCTTGGGTAGCTAGTACTTGGGCACTTGGTAAAAGTAAATTTGAAAATAGCATGATACCAGTAGCTGAAGTAACAATTATTTTCTTTTTCATTGTATTTCATCCTTTCTCCTATCCAAATAAAGATTTCTGTTTAGGACCTAAGCATATTATTAGTGGCTCAGATATTTTTTTTTTATATTTCAAAAAAGATAGAAGAAATTTATTTTGCTAGAAATGAGTTAAGACATTGATGTAACAATATTTGATGTGGATAACTTTAGGAGAGCAATCATTTTTTATTGGAAAAAGGATAGACGTTTATTCGATTGGAGATTTTTATTTTTTAACATAAGTATTCTTGAAATTGAAAAAACGTGAAAAAAATTTTTTTGGAGGTCGCCTATAATTTGTCTATCAATAAAAATTTATTGACAATTTAATAGGAGGTTTTAATGTAAAATGGGAAAGAAAAATCTATCAAAAAGCAAAAAACTTAGAAAACAACTACTTGCTGCGTCAGCTGCAGGCTTAGTGCTTGTTTCAAGTGTAGCAGGTCCTGGAATGTCAATGGCTTATGCACAAGAAACAACAGATCAAGGAAAGACTGAGACCTCTAATCTTCCAAATAAAGAGACTCAATCTTCTAAAGCAGTCACAACTGAGGAAAAAGTCGGAGAAACAAAAAAAACGGAAGCGTCACTGTCTTCTGAAACCTCGGTAAAAGCAACAAATAATTCTACAGAGGCTTTACAGTATGCTTGGAATAATTTCCCAAGTCAGAATGGACCGTTTAAAAGTGGTTATACAGTGAAATGGCCTACGTTAATCGGTGCGCGTTATAAAGTTGTTTTAACGTATGCTACACGTGGAAATGATCCGATTAACTTTAATGTGAACGCTAAAGATGTAAAGGTCGAAAATTCATTCACTGAAACAAGTAATCCTCCAACAAGACATTACACAACAACACTTACATTTGTAGCAAACACCACTACAACAGATTGTAAAGTGACGTGGACTGGATATGGACCTGAAGTAGCGGGTAGTACCATAGGTATTAGTGCGTCATCAAATGCACCTCAAAGTTTATTAGAACATTCTAGCGAAATCAATGGGTATATGTCTGCTATATTTAAAGCAGATGGAAGTTTACAAGAGGGTGTTAACCAAGCCGGAATTGAAGCAATTAGACGTAGCTTACAACCAATCGTTCCTCAAGATTCTGGTTATTGGAAAGAATATATCGCACCTAACTTACAAGCAGCAGAAGATCTTTTAACGAATTCTCCTCAACAGATCACGAACACTTTGAATAGTCTATATAGCTCAAGTGACATGGGGATAGACAAACCTGGTTTGACCAAAGATGCGACTCAGTCTGCATTCGATAATATACAAAAACAAATTGATGCTTTACCAGATATAAATCCAGTGATTGCTGCGCAAAAACCAGCACTACAGGCTAAACTTAATGATTTGCAAGCGATGTTGCAGGAGATACAAATTAAATCTTCCACAGGACAAATTGTTGCTCAAATAGATGCGAACCCACATGGTGTATATGTTCGCACATTTGCTGGTCAATTACCTGGAAATAACACTTATGGTAGTATTCAAATCACCCAACCAAAATATACATCATATGAAAATCTATTTAAACAAGAATACAAAGGTGGCACGTACCAAAATACAGTGAGTCAACGTATTTTCCCTACTTTTATTGGTAGTCGTGGTGCTACTATGACGATTACTACGACGGAAGCACCACTAACGGTTAATAAAAATGTTTCATTATCAAATACAGTAAGTAAATCTTATACTTTTAAACTCAATGACCAAAGAAAATGGAATTTACAATCATCAAGTTATGACAATGCAAGTAATGCAGTAAACAGTTTGTTTGATGGTGACACACCAAAAGCAAACAATACACAGGACCAAATCAATCAAGCTAAAAATCAAGTGAATAACTTATTGGATGGTACGGACAAAACAGAATTATTAGCAAAAATCACAACAGCACAGCAAGCATTGGACGCTGCAACAGCTGAAGAAGCTGCAAAAGTACAAGCAGCTACAGAAGCAGTAAATGCGTTATTCAATGGAGATACACCAAAACCAGAAAACACGCAAGACCAAATCAATGCAGCCAAAGCAAAAGTAGATGCATTGAAAGATGGCCAAGTAAAAACAGAGTTATTAGAGAAAATCCAGAAAGCGCAAGATGCGTTAGTAGATGATCCAGCCACAATACAAGCAGCCACAGAAGCAGTAAATGCGTTATTCAATGGAGATACACCAAAACCAGAAAATACGCAAGAGCAAATCAATGCAGCCAAAGCAAAAGTGGATGCTTTAAAAGCAAGCGAAACAAAAACAGAATTATTAGCCAAAATCCAAAAAGCACAAGAAGCACTTGAAGAAAAATCGAAACAAACATTAACACTTAATCCATATACATTAGGAGATCAATATGTAACGGGTACAATTACTGGGAACATCAAAAAATTCCAATTGATTGTCAATGGACAAACCTATGAACCTGGTTTTAAATTAAAAAATGGAAAACTTGAAGTATATGTAGGAAATCGTGTCCCAGAAGGAACAACTGAGTTTACATTAAAAGCATTTAACCCAGCAGGCACACAAGTTGCTTCTCAAACAGTACAAGTTCAAGCACCATCATTGTCTGTCGATAAATTTGTTTTAGGTAGTGAATACATGACAGGCTCTTACCAAGGCAACAGCATTAATAAATTCCGACTAACTGTTGATGGTAAAGTATATGAACCAGGCTTTAAATTAGAAAATGGTAAATTTGAAGTTTATATCGGAAGTAAAATTACTGGAAGTTCAAAAGTTATTAAGATTGAAGCATTAGATAAAGCCGGTAAAACAATTGTCGAACAAAATGTAACAGTAGAAGCACCGCAATTGACAATTAATGAGTACATTCGTGGTAATGAATACTTAACAGGTACTGTTGCAGGGGAAGGCGTTAAAAAATTCAAATTGATTATTAATGGACAAGAAAGCTTCCCAGGATTCAAATTAACTGACGGTAAATTTGAGATTTACGTTGGTAATAAAGTACCAGCAAATGTTAATTCTATTAAAGTAGTGGGAATAGATAAAACAGGTCAAGAAATTGTTTCTCAAGATGTGAATGTACAAAATCCTGAGTTACAACCAAATGAATACCTAGCTGGCAATGAGTATGTAACAGGGACGTTCACAGGTCAAGCAATTAAAAAATTCAAATTAGTAGTTAATGGACAAGAAAATTACCCAGGATTTAAAATCACTGAAGGTAATAAATTTGAAGTATATATTGGTAACAAAGTACCAGTAGGAACAACGACATTTACGCTGATTGGATTAGATAAATCAGGACAACAATTGACTTCAAAAGAAATCACTGTGCAATCCCCAACTTTAAGTATCAATGAATATGTCCGTGGCGATGAATATATGAGAGGTACATTCAACGGTGACGGCATTAAGAAATTCAAATTAGTAGTAGATGGACAAGAAAGCAATCCTGGTTTTAAAATCACTGGTGAAAACCAATTTGAAGTTTATATTGGTAATAAAATCACGGCTGATTCAAAATCTATAAAATTAGAAGGTCTAGATAAATCTGGAAATGTCTTAGTAAGTCAAGAAGTTTCAGTTTCCCAACCAGAATTAGTTCCAAATGAATATACACGTAATTCAGAGTATCTAACAGGGACTTACAAAGGAGATATCCGTTCTATCAAATTAACTGTTGATAATAAGGAATACAAACCAGGCTTTAAATTAAAAGAAGGCAACCAATTTGAAGTTTATATTGGTAATAAGATTCCAGCTTCAGCAAATAGTTTTACAATTGAAAGTCTAAGTTTCGATGGAAAACAACTTGTTTCTGTAAATGTACCTGTTAAATAAAAGGTATGAAAGACGCTCAAAGCATAGAGAACGCTTTGAGCGTTTTTTTGTTAAAGTTCGTCTTTTTGATATAAAAGTAAAAAATTCCAACTGACTTTGATTTTTTTTCAATTATTGAGGCTGTTCTAAAAAAAAGGAAGAAATAGTTAAAATTAATACTTTGTGCAACTAAATAGAGTCATTGACCGAAGGAAGCTAAAGAAATGTATTATTTCTATCCTATCTTTCAACTAGATTCATTTAAGTTTTTAGTATGAATATAGCAGTATGTTTAAAAATGAAAAAAAATGGATAGTTAATTTTATTGATAAAAAAATAGGCAGAGGTGAAATAGATAAAAAAATGTTATCTGTATGTTTTGCTAAAATATAAATTAAGAAAAGAGGAAAGCGGCTCTCTTTTTCTGCTAGTTCATTGCAAAAAGTATTCTTTAAGGTCTTTGAACGAATGTTTTTCATTTTTAGTAACTTAGAAGAAATTTTTACCAAAATAATTGTAAAATGAGCAGAAGTAAATTTTTATAATGATAACAGTAAGTAATTTTAGGAAGTTAGGAGAAATGATCATGAAATTAGAACGTGGAATCACTGTTTCGGCCTGTGCTGTCTCTGGGGAATTAGCTACAGGGAAGATTAGTAATATTTTAACGAATGTCGTTATTGTAGAAGCAGGTGTCAAACACTATGTTGTTACTAAGAAAGTGCTGAAGGAACAAGGATATATCATCGAAGAGCCAGAAGAAGAATTAGCAAAAGATTATAAAGATTATATAGTAGCGATTTGAAGAGAAATAATCTTTGTCCCATCCTTGCTCTTAGTTTGTTCAAACTAGTTTACTGAGTGGAAAAAAGAAATATTGCTTATTCGAACAAACAGAGTGAAATCATTGGTACTGAACTAGCTTTTTTATTAGTGATAGAAAAGAAAAAAGAATTAGCAAGCAAATTGGATCTTGCTTGCTAATTCTTTTCAGTATCAAGTGAAGATCAATCAAAGTTCATGATACGTGTCGCAATCTTATTGATATCCTTAGAGATGGAATTCAATGAGATTGGGAAAATATTCTCGGTGTTAAAGGTTTCCTTATTCAAAAGCGTTCGCTCACAAATAATTAGATGACCGGTTTTTTTGATATATTTAGGCACATCGTCCATGGAATAATAAAGGGTAGTGTCAATCAATAAATCACTTGTAGACATTTTCTTTTCTAATGAATTCCGAAATACGATATGCGAAGTTTCACTTTCTGCTACGATGACCACACCTATTTTTGATTGGTTCCCATGGGTCAAGATGAAAAAGGTCAACTGACAAAATTCTTGCAGATGAAAATAAGGAATATGATGAATAGGAGTATCAAGTTCTTCAATCCATTTATTTAAAATAAACTTGACTTTATTTAATAAATCTAGTTGCTCTGCACTTAAGAAAATATGTTTGGTAACTAAGAAATTACCAACGTTCAAAGCACACGTGTATAGCAGGTTAAAGAGGGGGACTTCAAACAAAATATTGCCAAATAAATTCACACCAAATTCTTTTTCAAACATTTCGATCAATAAATCGATTTCTTTAAACTTGGTGATCAAGCGATTTCTTACATAATGATAATCGATCTCGATCATGAAATAATTTGGTGAATTGTAAGGAAGTGTACGGTAAATAAGGGTTAGATAGGCTATCTCTTCATCTGTTAAAGGTTCCTCGATTTGTATGAAAATCTCTCTAAACATATTGAAAATGATACCATCTTTAAAAATGTTCATAGTGTCGTTTGGAAAGACAATTGGATTGCTTTTTCGCCGTTCCAATGAAAGATAGATGGCGGATTTGAAGAAAGTATATTGAGTTTTATTTAAACGATTAGACAGGATATGAAGTAGTTTGTCTGCATATTTTTCAGCTTTTTCCATTGTTATGGGATCAATTTGTGTATCTAAATAGTCACACCGCATCCAAACTGAAAGGATCAAAAAGCGATACTGTAACTCATGCGATTCTTCGGGTTCCTTCGTAAGTGGGGTGAGTGCTTCTGCAAAATAGTTCTCTACATCTTTTTTTATTTTGAATACTTTTGTCACAGATAAAAACTCTTCATCCACAAGTGTTAAATAATCATTTTCTCCCATGATATATCGGGAACAAACTCTTAAAAAATTAAAATCTTGGTAAATTTGTTTGATGAGATCATAGCGCCTAATAGATGGTTTGAAAAATATCAGTAGATGACTACTAGTCATTTTATAATAGTCGATATCATCTTCGAGTCGAATGACTAATTTTTGGAAATCCGCTTTGATTGTGTTGAATGTCACACCCAATCTTTCTGCAGTTTCGCTTACGTTCAGTTCTTTTAATTCAAATAAAAATTCAACTAACTTTACTTTTCTAATAATGTCTTTTTCTATATAATCTTCAATCATTTTAAATTCTCCTAAACAGATTTGATTCTCTTCCATTTGAAGTTTCCTTCGCTTGGTAAATATCACTTTATAACGCAAAATATCCATTTTTTGTTCGTTAAATTTTGGGGGAACCAATATAAATAAAGGTAACTATAGTTATTCTATAAGCAATTTTAAAAGGGATTTTTTTTATTATTAATTTTTTTGTGGGGTTCTATAAAAAAATTAGGAAAGTATTATGAACGAAAATACTATACTAATATAGCAACTAAATTTTTTTGTACTAATTTAGGAAGAATGAGATAAATGATTTTAAGGAGAGATGAACAAATGAAAAAAATAATTTTAGCAAGTATGGTTGTCTTCGCATTGGCAGGCTGCTCGGCAGGTAAATCAACTAAAACTACTAATACAACTAGCACTGATAGTACAGCTTCTTCCAGTCAACCAACGCAGACAAGTAGTGAAATGACATGGGCCGATAAGCAAGATATAGAAGTAAAGCAATTAACAAAAATTGCTGAAAAAACGATTACCCAAAATAATAAATTGGACCCAAAAAAATTGAAGTTTATTAAAGAAACATTATCAACAGCTGATTTAAAGACAGTTAAAGGAAAAGGCCAAGAATATAAAAATGTCAAAGAAATTTATGGGAAATATAGTTATGAAGGTAAAGAGTCTGATTTTGATCTAGTGATTTCATTTGAAAAACCAGATTCATTCAAGCAATATACAGTCATCAAATATGTAACGGATAATGAAAAAACTAATTTCAGTAAGATTGATTAAGTCAATAGTTGACTGTAGTATCCCTTAGATAATTGATAGCAACTAAGAAAGATAAAAAAAGTATTATTTTCTTTCAAAGTGAACATCGTCAATTAACGAGCAAAAATAGTTTATAAATAATTTTATTTAGGAGAATCAGAGATAAGGATGGAGCAAACAGTAAACATAGAGAAATTTTGGCGTATCATAAAAAAAAGAAAATTTGCGATTGTGATTTCTGCTTTATTAGGTTTAATTATGTCCATGCTTTTGATTGCATTTGTCTTAGTCCCAAAGTATGAATCACAAGCCCAATTAATCGTTACTTTACCTAAAAACGAAACGGCAGACATTAATGATGTCAACAGCAACTTGCAAATGATTACCACCTATAAAGACATTATTACTGGAGACTTGATAATGGATGAGGTGTCTCAAGACTTAGCGAAAAATTTTGGTGTCCATTTAACAATTGAGCAATTACGAAACCTTATAAGTATCAAACAAAAGGAAAATTCTCAAATGTTTTCGATTGTCGCAACGGATCCTGATCCAAAACTTGCCCAATACATTGCTAACGTTACAGCCGAAAAATTTCAGAAGAATGCAAAAAAATTACTCAATGTAGATCGCATTTCGATTATTTCAAAAGCTACGCTTAGTGCAACACCAACAGAGCCACATAAAAAAATAGTTTTGGCCAAAGGATTGCTTATTGGTTTATTTATTGGTTTGATGATCATTATGATATTAGAATTCATGGATCGAACAATCAGTGATAGTGAGACGATTCAAAATGAATTTAATATGGTGGTACTGGGAAGTATCCCTTATATGGATGACAATGAGAAAAAAAATCGAAAAAAGAAGTAAGGGTGTAATCAATGAGAAAGACAAGAAGAGGAAGAAATGCCACAGTCAGAAAAAATTTAATTACAATCATGGATAAAACTTCACCGATTACAGAACGCTATCGAACGATTCGGACCAATATCCAATATAGTTTTCCTTATGGTAAAAAAGTGCAAACATTAGTGGTTACTTCGCCAGGTGTAGGTGAAGGTAAATCAACTACAGCAGCTAATTTAGCAGTGGTTTACGCAAATCTAGGGCAAAAAGTATTGATCATAGATGCAGATATGCGGAAGCCAACCCTAGACAAAATTTTTTCTTTAGAGAAACATGTAGGTCTTAGCACATTATTAGGTACAAACATCAAGGCTAAAGAATGTATACAAGAAAGTTTTGAAAAAAATCTTTCTGTTATGACAAGTGGACCGAAACCTCCTAATCCGGCTGAATTATTAGGTTCTTCTCGCTTAGAAGAAGTGATTGAGGAGTTGGAAGCAACCTATGACATGATCATATTCGATACCCCTCCCTTGACTGCCGTGACAGATGCACAAATATTGTCTTCAAAAGTGGATGGAACGATTATGGTAGTCAGTGAAAAGTTAACAAAAAAAGCGAATTTTCGAATAGCTAAACATCTACTGGAATTAGTAAATGCCAATATTTTAGGAGTAGTTTACAATGCTTCTAAAGAGGATGAAAATCAAGGCTATTACTACTATGGATCGTGATCTGCTATCATGTTCCAAATGAAACTCTTTGCTAAAGAGAAAAGCATCAAAGTACACGAATGACAAAACAAAAGAACTTTTTCAAAGAAGACCCTAAGTTTTGAAAAAAATCATTTGTCGTAAGAGGCTGTCACTGAGGTCTCTCATTTATTTCCTTTTATAATTATGAAAGAGTTTGAGACAAAAATTTTTTGTCTCAAACTCTTTTTATGTATACAAATCATTTTTTATTTTTTTAAGTAATTCGTTTGAAGGCTAAAAAAACAAAAAAAATCAAGTGAGGGTTCTCAGTAGAATAAAAGACATAGTTAATCCTAAATTTACAGGATTTATTAACGAAAGGCGGAGAGATCATGAAAAATTTTAAAGGGATATTGTTTACATTGGTGTCAGTTATCTGCTTATTGTTGCCGACAGCAGTTCATGCTGAAACACAAGGGGCAATCACCAACGCAGAAAGAGATATTTTAAATGAGCTTTATACCGGTGTAACGGTGAAAGGGAAAAAATATGATTTTGATATTACAGATATCACAAAAGCAGAAAATTATCTGAAGGTCCATCAGGTGTCAGATGAAAATGCGTTAAAGGTAGCAAATTACTTAAGAGAAGCACGTCAATTGATCTTAGATAATTCACAAAATGTCGATGTTCGTTCGATCCATTCACTAAAAAATCTGATCAAAGCTTTACCACGTCCAGTGATTGAGCAATTAAAAACGATTGTCTTAAAAATTGGAGAAATTTTAAATCTGAGAGTGACTTTTTATCGAGATGGCGTTTCGGTTGTTGATCCTTCAGGTACTCCTATTTATTCTACAGAAGATGAAATCAAACAAACCGGTGCAGATTATACCACGAGCTATGTGGCTTTAGGTGCTGTATTGATGTTGGCTGGAGGCGCATATTGGGTGGCACGTAGAAGTGAGTAAGAGAGGAATCAAGGGAGGGCTAAATCGAATAGTTAACGGATGTCTGTTGGCGTTTCTTTTTTTGGTCATCAATTATTCTTTGATTTATGTGATTGGCAAACCAGTCATTCACTTTGTCACCTCCTCTATCCAGACATTGTTACTTGCAGAGGCACCCACATTTAAAGAGAACAATCATAAAGAAGCTATCAAACAACTTTCTACGAATGGAGAAAGCGAGATTTCTTCTAGTAAAATTCAATTTCCTCATTATGGTCAATTGTATGGAGAGATATCTGTCCCTTCGATCCAATTAAAAACACCATTATATTTTGGCGATTCAGCAACTATTTTAAGAAAAGGCGCGGGACAATATATGGGTTCCACTTTTCCAGGAGAAATAGGAACTACATTGATTGCTGGGCATAATAGTGATTCATTTGGCAAGTTAATTAACATCAAAGCGCAAGAGATTATAACAATCCAAACGAATTACGGTAGCTATCAATATGAGGTAGAAGAAGTAAGAGTAGCCAATAAACATGATACTCAGATAAAGCAGGAGATTCGTCAAAGAAATAATGCCAAATTAATACTATATACCTGTTATCCGATCGACAGCATTGGCTTAACGGATCAACGATTATTTGTAACTGCAAAATTACATGCAGGACCGATGATCAATGAAAATAAATAAACAAAGGATAGTCGGCATGAAGAAAGGTTTAAGAAAGAAAACAGCACGCTTATTTTTGACCTATATTTGCTCGGTTGCATGTCTTTGCTTTTTGTCTTTGCTTTGTATCAGAGTAACCTTAGCAAATCCTAATTTCATGAGCAAGCAAATGGAAAATTCTCGATATACAAAATTAGTTCAATAAGAAATTAACGAGAAAATTCAAGATATTGGAAGAGGTAGCAATGTCCCGGCGAATCAGTTAAAAGAGATTGTCTCGTTATCATTTGTCCAAACTAATGTCAAAAAGTATGTAACTAGCCTTTATATGAGGAAAACATACGATTTATCTGGAGAAGAAGAAATCAAAGAGAAAATCCAACAACATTTAAATCACTATATTCAAACAAAAAACATACAAGTAACGAAAGACAAAGAACAAGTAATCAATAGGCTAGTGGATTCTTCGATCGAAGCAACCGAAAAATCGTTAGAAATTCCATTTTTAGCTAACTATGTGAATAAAGTGAAGCAATTTAAGCCGTTGCTGAATCAATTGATTATTGGAAATGGTGTGATCTTGGTTTGCCTACTTCTGCTATTACTCCATACCATTCATTGGTCACATCAAAAATTCCGATTTGTCGCCTTGATGTTTTTAGGCGCTGGCGGAACACTCCTATTATTACCCACATGGATCTATTTTAGTGGTGTGATTGATCGTATCGGTATTTTAACGGAAAGTGTTTATTACTTTGTACGGGGGTACTTATTGTCTTTCGTCCAAACATTTATATATGCAGGGATACTTGCTGTGGTTATGGCTATTGGAATGTATGTAATCAGTGAGATAAAAAGAAAGGTCGTTATCAATAAAGGTAGGGCTCAAAAATGATCGATTTACATTGTCATATTTTACCAGGAGTTGACGATGGGCCGAAAACCATCGATGAAAGTCTCAAAATGGCGTTGAAAGCCAGAGAACAAGGAATCACACATTTGATGTGTACCCCCCATCATAAGAATGGGCGATTTTTGAATCCCGCTACGAATGTAGCCAATGAAGTAGCAAAATTACAAACTGAATTTGATCGTAACAATATTGAGCTGAAATTGCTCGTAGGTCAAGAAAATCGTATTACTGGTACGTTGATAGAAGATTTAGAAAAAAGAGAAATTATTGGTTTTGGGCAGCAAAAACAGTTTCTACTAATAGAGTTCCCGACGAATGACGTTCCCCTTTATGCAACAAAGCTCTTTTTTGAATTAATTGCTAAAGGCTATATACCAATCATCGTCCACCCAGAAAGAAATAGGATATTCATTAATGATCCGAATAAACTGTTGCCTTTCTTAGATATGGGGGCGCTAGCTCAAGGAACGGCACCAAGTATCGTCGGTTTGTTTGGACGAAAAATCCAAAAGACTGCCAAAACAATGATTCAATTAAATATGGTTCAAATGATTGCTTCCGATGCCCATAGTTTAGAAAAAAGGAATTTTTATTTAAAAGAAGCATATCACATTATTCAAAAAGATTATGGTAATGAAAAAGTTAAATCATTAAAGAAAATGCCGATGGATATCCTATACGAAAACAAAATTGAGCCGTTTACTTATCAAAGAGTGAAACATCGTCGATTTAGTTTCTTTCGTTGATTTGATCCATTCGATAAAGAAAGGTGGCAATGGGATGAGTGAAAATATCGAGGTTACGAAAAAATTTCAAGAGGGCTTTGGCTCGAGAGTCCAATTTTATCGTGTGAAGCTGAAACGCAAAAAATTATATGAACTTTCTAAAAGAATCATTGATATTGTTTTTAGCTTTATTGGCCTTGTGGTTTTATCACCTCTCTTACTTTGGATTGCTCTTAGGATATATCTGGAAGAGCCGGGAAAACCAATCATTTTTTCCCAATACCGAGTAGGCAAAAATAAGCAGTTATTCAAAATGTATAAATTTCGTTCGATGTGTGTCGATGCAGAAAAAAAGCTCCCCACGCTACTGAGCAAGAATGAAGTAGAAGGGGCGATGTTCAAGATGAAAGATGACCCACGTGTAACAAAATTTGGACGATTCATTCGTAAAACAAGCTTAGATGAATTACCACAACTATGGAATGTTTTGAAAGGTGAAATGAGTTTAGTTGGTCCTCGTCCATCTTTACAAAGAGAGGTTTCGCAATATACGAAATATGATGAGCAAAGACTATTGGTCAAACCAGGTTGTACCGGTTTATGGCAAATTAACGGGCGTAGCAATATCGGTTTTTCTGAAATGGTGATGCTAGATTTAGAATATATCGAAAAGCGAAGTATTTATATTGATTTCAAAATCATCTATCGTACATTTTTTGTTATTTTGCGTCCTGAAGGAGCGTGTTGATAGGGAAATGAAAAAAAAAGTTTTGCTCTTGAGTGAATCAATGGAAGGCGGCTTAAGAAAACATATCGTTCAATTGATTGAACAATTAGACCAAGAAGAATTTGATCTTTACTTTATTCATGGAACAAAAAAAATGGATCACTGTTTTTCTGATCAATATATGCAGTTAAAAGATCGAGCTACCTTTATTCCCTGTCCTACCTTTACTAGAAATGTCGATGTGAAAAATGATTATGTTACTTACCGTTTCTTGAAACAACAAATGAAAGAAATTCAACCGGATATTGTGCATTGTCATAGTTCGAAAGCCGGTGCGCTAGGGCGAATAGCTGCTAAAAGAAATCGTATTGAGCAAGTTTTTTATACACCACATGCGTATTCTTTCTTATCTTCGGAATTTAAGCAATCTAAGAAGACACTATTTATTTGGATAGAGAAGATGCTAAGTAGGTATGCAACGAAGAAGACGTTTAATGTATCTGAAGAAGAACGGATGGCAGGTATAAAATTACACCTTGATAACCCATCCAAATTTATAGTCATCCGCAATGGATTGCCTGCAATCGACTTTCCTTCTAAAAAAACGATCAAAGAATCTCTAGGGTTGAAGGAATCGAATATTGTTATTGGTAACAACGCACGTCTTTCTTTTCAAAAAGACCCTTTTTTATTTATGGAAGTAGCAAAAGAAGTCATTCAACAAGACCCTAATTATCATTTTGTCTGGGCAGGGGATGGACCACTATTCAAAGAAGTCAAAGCATTTTTAATCAAGCACGATTTGACGGGAAATGTCCATTTATTAGGAGAAAGAACGGATAGTGAACGAATCGTTGCAGGGTATGATCATTATTTGATCACTTCGAGATATGAAGGGTTGCCTTATTCTTTGATCGAAGCGATTCGCGCTGGTGTTCCGATTATTGGCAAAAAGGTGACAGGAGTAGAAGAAATTATTGAACAAACAGGTGGTTGCTTATTAAATACAGATAGTCCTCACTCATTTGCACGAGCAATCCTAAATGCAGAGCATAGCTGTGACAAACAACAAATAATAGCGATCTATCAAAAAAATTATTCATTAAATCAAATGATTCGAGAGATTACAAAACAGTACAACGGAGAAAATTGAGAGAAGGCATAGTATGGACAAACGCTTAAAGGATAAAAAAATATTGTTTATTGCATGGAAATTTTACGATTATCCACAGCTGATCATCGAAGAATTAGAAAGAAAAGGCGCAAAAGTGACGTATTATAATGCGATCCCTTCGGACTCACACCTCAAAATGAAACTTTCTACAAAGTTCAATACCTTAAGAGAGAGTTATCTGAAGCAAATTTTATTAGCGATAGGACAAGAAAATTATGATTACTTTTTCGTTATCAATCCAGTACTGTTTCCTGAAAAGTTCATCAAAGAGGTGACCGATATTGTTGGACCGATCCCTAAATTAGCCTATTTGTGGGATTCAATTGCTACATTTTCACAAGTGACTAGATACTTTGATTATTTTAATTATTTATATAGTTTTGATGCGAAAGACTGCAAGAAATACGCAGAATTAAATTTTTTGCCATTATTCTACATAAATTCCGATGAGAAAAACAAAAAAGAGCCAACCTATCTTTTTTCTTTTGTGGGATTCGGTCATAGCATGCGTTACTCATTTATCAATCAAGTAAAAGAACTTTGTGAGAAAAAACAATATAGCTACTATTTCAAACTATATCTTCCTTCTATCTGGCATTTTTATTATTACAAATATGGAACTAAGACACTCGCAACAGCCAAAAAAGAAGAATTCATCTATCAACCACTTCCGCAAACAATCGTTAATGAAGTGGTTAAAGAGAGCAAAATTATTTTGGATCTAGAGCTAGCAAATCAATCAGGTCTCACGATGCGTACGATTGAGACACATGGAATGAGAAGAAAACTGATTACAACAAATCCAGAAGTGAAAAATTATGATTTTTACCATCCTGATAACATTTGCGTAGTTGACCGAAAAAAGCCAGTTATTCCACAACGTTTTATTGAGACAGACTACCATTTACTAAATGATCAACTTTACAAAAACTATCAATTATCCACTTGGCTCGATCGGATCTTCAGTGGAAAGGAGTAAGAAAATTGAAGAGAATTAGCGTGATTGTTCCAATCTATAATGGAAGCTTGTATTTAGAAAATACACTCCAAGCGTTATTGAATCAGCCCTACAAAAACATCGAGTTGATTTTGATTGATGATGGTTCACAAGATGATAGTTATCAAATTTGCCAAAAATTTGCACAACAAGATGAACGTATATTATTGATTCATCAAACAAACGCGGGGATCTGTGCAGCCCGTAATACAGGTTTAGCTTATGCGACAGGCGAATTTGTTAGTTTTATCGATCAAGACGATGCAATTGATCCCAATATCTATGTCTATTTGTCTAACAAAATCGGAGATGCAGATATGATCGTAGGCGGCAAATCGATGCAGTTGATTGATAAGAAACAACTGCTTTTGTCTGAAATAGATTACTCCTATGAAGAAAAGCAATTAAAGGATCAAAAAGAGATTGCTTATGCTTTGTTTAATTTAGATCATCGAATGACGTTTCTCCATTTATGGAATTGTTTGTACCGAAAAAAATAATAGATGAGTATGATTTGAAATTCGATGAAAGATTTCGTTATGGGCAAGAAGATACTTTATTCAATTTTAACTATGTTTCTAAATGTCAAACGATTCAGCTGGTCCCCGAAGTAGTTTATCAATATAGTCAACGTGAATTGACGAGTACTTCTTTAAAAAATAATCCCTCAGCTGTGAAAGATTTTCAAATATTTATAGAAACAATTGGAGAAATTGAATGGAATGAACGCGTTTATCCCTACTATCAAAAATATCGCTATACTTATTTTTTACGACATGGGTTGAATATCTATACCCAATTCGGCATGAATACAGCGAATCAAAAAAAGATGCTACAAGATATCCAACAACTATTGTCCAAAGAGAAAATACAGAAACCTTTAATCATAGAATCATCACGGTATTATAGAAACTATTTATGTCTGGTGAGTCGTTTAATGGAAAAACGGAGATATCGAACCTTGAATCAGTTGATTTATGGAACCAGTTTTATAAAAAAAATGTTGAATAGGGTGTCTGCTGGATGATCATCGTTGCTTATTTTGCTGTACTGATACTTAATTTTATTGAAGTTTTCAGAAATAAACGCAATAAATATTTACTCTTATTAAGTGTTTTGATCCTCGGATTGATTTTTGCAGGTGGTACTGAAAATACAGACATGGTCTACTATAAAGCAACTTATTTTGATGATGCACGTATCAAATATAAAGCGACAGAATTCGGCTTTTACTATTTTGCACAGTTTTGCCGACAATTAAATTTAGGACTCTTTGGTATGCGTGGGTTGGTCTTTTTATTTGCAACCCTATTAATCGGTGCGACAGTTAAAAAATATTGCGTAAATACTCATCTATTTATAATTATTTATACGTTATTTTTATTTTTTATTGATGCTATTCAACTAAGGAATTTAGTGGCGATATCTCTTGTGATTTATTCATTTCCATATTTAGTAGAAAATAAAAAAATAAAATATTTTTTTGGCATAATTAGCGCTAGCTTATTTCATACGATCAGTTTATTTTATCTACCGTTTTTATTTTTATCTTCAAAAAACAAAAAGTTTTTTATTCAACTAATGGTTGGTGGTGCAATTTTTCTGGAGTTGATCTATGTAATCTATAGTGGAACTCCTCCCTATTTGAATTATTTAATCGAAGAGTTCTCAACAAATTCCGGAAGAATCCAACAATATACTGAAAAAATAACAAATGGTTCGATACAAGTTATTTTTCTTTTCTTGCTGAATGTGGGGTTAGCATACTGGGCACATTTAGGATTTCCTAAAAGTACAATCAGTCAAAAAAATAAACTATTCTCACAATATGTGTTTTATGCTTCGGTGATTTTATTGATGTTTATTCCTTTGCTTTGGTATTCTGTGGAATTTTACCGTTTAGCCAGAGGTATATTGCCTTTGATTTATATTTCTGTGATCAATGCTAGTTATAAATACAAAAAAGTCACCTATTATCAACTCGTTTTGTGGGGGATGTTAGTTATTCACCTTCTGGCTTGGTTTTATGTTTCTTATTTTTCGATCTCTATACCTGAAAGGATTTTTAATCCGCTATTTTATCAGAATGAATGGCTATAAGAAAGGACAAAATACAATGAGCATCTTATTTTTGAGTGGGATTTCTGCAGAAGAAAATAAAGGTATTTTTAAAAAGAACTGTTCCCAAGCAAAGTATATGAGCAATCATAAAAAGCAATGTTGGTTACTTTATTTTAAAAAACAAGAAATAAGAGTACGTGAGTTTTATGACAAGCAGATGATTCACGACAGTTTATTAACAAAGAGTGATGCAACGAATCACCGTCAAAAAATAAAAGATATCCAAATAGCAACAAAAAAATTATTGTTGTCGAGAGAATGGACTCATTTCTATTTTCGGGATCAATATTATACAAAAATAATGAGTGAACTGCTAAGTATCTCTCAGCAAAAAACAATTCAAACGATTATGGAAATTCCTACTTATCCTTATTATAAAGAACAATTGAATGTAGCACCCAATAAGTTAAAGGGTGGATTGAGTCTAGTATGGAATTACTTAGGTGATCGATTGTATGAAAAAAAATGCAATAAGATTGCAGTAATTGAGGCGAAGACAAGTAATAAAAAAAAGGCGAAGATGGTTTCTTTTTACAATGGTGTAGATCCGGATAATTTGCCAGTCAATTTATATCAGAAAAATGAAGAACAGCCTACACATCGGGTAGTTGCTGTTGGAAATTTTTATCCTTATCATGGGCTGGATCGTTTAATTGAAGGACTTGAATATTATTATCGGACAAAAGATGAGATAGCACCAGAGGTCTTCTTTGACATTGTTGGTGGGGGACCAGCAATTGAAGAGTTAAAACAACTGGTAGCATCTTACCGATTACAAGGATACGTTATATTTCATGGGTATAAAGATCGTCAAGAATTAGAACAGCTTTATGGTGAAGCTTCAATGGCTATCGGTACATTAAAGTTACATCTACGAGGTGCCAATATTGAGACAGCTATCAAAGTATCCGAAGCACTTTATCAAGGAATTCCAGTGATTACATCAGGCGAAACACCATTTTTTAGTGCAGTAAAACAAAATATTTATCAAGTAAAGGATGATGATTCACCGATCTCAATCAACGAAATGCTTCAATTTTTGGAAAAAAAACGTATCCCTGTTGGGGATCAGGTGTTACTCGACCTCTTCTCATGGGAAAAAATAATAGAAAAAATAGTAAATTTGGGGAGTGAGAATTGATGAAAATATTAGTAACTGGAGCAAACGGTTATTTAGGAACTGGAATTGTAGACCAACTGATCAATGATGGAAATGAAGTTATTGCGACAGATGTCAGAACGAATCGAATAAATAAAGAAGCCACTATCTATCAAGAAAATCTTTTTGATATTTCTGATCCGTATCATTATTTTGGTGAACCGAACGTATTAGTCCATCTTGCATGGCAAGATGGGTTTATCCATAATGCAGAAAGTCATATTAGAAACTTATCCGATCATGCACTATTTTTAAAAAAATTTTTCTTATCAGGAATCGATAAAATCGTAGTGATGGGATCGATGCATGAAGTTGGATTTTATGAAGGCTGCATTAACGAATTCACTAGTACACACCCAATGAGTTACTATGGCATTGCAAAAGATTCATTGAGAAATTTTAGTTCGTTTATGGCTAAAGAAACCAATAAAAAATTTCAATGGTTGCGTGCTTATTACATTGTATCGAATCAACCGGGTGGTAGTTCGGTTTTTTCAAAAATCATTGAGAAAGCCAAGGAAGAAGAGGTAAACTTTCCTTTTACAATGGGGGAAAACCAATACGATTTTTTAGACTATGATGATTTTTGTTTTCAAGTAGCAGCAGCTGTTGAACAAGACGAAATCTCAGGAATCATTAATATTTGCTCAGGTTATCCTGTTAAATTAAAAGAACGTGTCGAACAATTCATTGCAGATAATCACTTGAATATTCATTTGGATTATGGTGCCTATCCCGATAGAAAATATGATTCTAAGGCTGTATGGGGGGATAATAAAAAAATACAAAAAATTTTAAAACAAGCAAAAAATAAAAAAATAAGTAAGGTGTAAGAAATGAGACTATCTGTTTTCGGTATGGGCTATGTAGGGCTAGCAAATGCATTGTTGCTTGCCCAAAATAATGATGTGGTTGCTTATGATATCGATCAGAAAAAAATCGAGAAACTAATAAAAGGTTGTTCCCCAATCGAAGATAAAGAGATCCAAGAATTTTTGAATAATAGAGAATTGGGAATAACTTTTACACAAGACTTCAAAAGTGCAGCATCATGGGGAGAATTTATTTTGATTGCTACTCCAACCGATTATGATGAAGAAAAAAACCTATTCGATACTTCCTCCATAGAAGAAGTAATCGAAAAGGTAAAGGCAGTACGTACGGATGCTGTATTTATCATTAAGTCAACGATTCCTTTAGGTTATATTAAGTATTTAAAAAAGAAATATCAATCAGAGGATTTTATTTTTTCACCAGAATTTTTGCGGGAAGGAAAAGCATTGTATGATAATCTCTATCCTTCTCGTATCGTTGTAGGCGAAAACACGAAAAGAGGACAAAAAATTGCTTCGATGTTTAAAAAAAATACTCGAATAAAAAATGTTCCTGTTATTTTAACTGATTCAACAGAAGCAGAAGCGATCAAACTGTTTTCTAATACCTATTTAGCATTAAGGATTGCTTATTTCAATGAACTTGATACTTATGCTGAAATGAATGGATTAGATACAGCTCAAATTATCTCGGGGGTTTCAACGGACCCAAGAATAGGGGACTATTATAATAATCCTTCTTTTGGTTATGGCGGATATTGTTTACCGAAGGATACGAAACAATTACTAGCGAATTACCAGCACGTGCCAAATGATCTGATCCAAGCCATCGTTCAGTCAAATGATACAAGAAAAACATTTATTGCAGATCGTATCATGGAAAAAAATCCAGATGTAGTAGGGATTTATCGTTTAACAATGAAGGCGGGCTCTGATAATTTCAGATATTCATCTATTTTAAGTATCATGCGTCTTTTGAAAGATCAAGGCATTAACGTAGTCATTTATGAACCGACAGTGAAGAAGGAGCATTTTTCGACATTTAAAGTAATAAAGGACATTGATGAGTTCAAGAAGCATTCAGATGTGATATTAGCCAATCGATTTGATCCGTTACTCAAAGATGTAGAAATGAAAGTCTATACGCGAGATATATTTGGAAGGGACTAATAGAATTGAAACATGTGCTTAAAAATTTTGGGTATCAGTCATTATTTCAACTGACAAAGATTATCATGCCAATCATTACAGTCCCAATTGTTTCAAAAGCATTAGGTCCTGGAGGATTAGGGATTTTTAATTACACCAATTCGATTACTCAATATTTTGTGTTAGTCGCTAGTTTAGGGATCTCGATGTATGGGAATCGAGAAATCGCATTAGTTTATAATCGTAAAGAAAATATTTCAAAAACGTTTTGGGAAATCTGTTTATTAAAAGCAGTTTTAACATGTATTACACTTTTAGTTTTTTTGTTATTTACTACTTTTTTAGGTAATAAGATCTATTTCTATATACAAAGTCTCACTATTATAGCTGTTATGTTTGACATTTCGTGGTTTTTTATGGGAATCGAGGATTTCAGAAAAACGAGCATGATCAATCTGGGAATTCAATTTGTTACTTTCATTTTAATTATCTTTTTGATTAAAGATTCTTCTGATACGATTTTATATGTTTTACTACAGTCAGTAGGAACCTTATTATCTCAACTATTGACATGGCTATTTATTCATAAACATATAAATTTTAAAAAGGTAGCATTCTTAGATAGCTTTAGACATATCCGATCATCTTTTGAATTTTTTATCCCACAGGTTGCTATTTTACTTTATACGAATCTAAACAAGACTTTATTGGGTGTTTTTATTGGTAGTACAGCTGTTGGTTATTACACTAATTCATTAACAATCAATACGGTATTTATCACGGTTATTACAACGCTTGATATGGTGCTATTACCGCACATGAGTGGGTTATATGCCAAAGGAAACATTAATAAGATGGTGGACATCATTGATAAGACGATTCATTTACAATTATATTTTAGTGTTCCAGCGATGTTCGGGATGCTTACGGTTTACGATAAATTAGTTCCCTGGTTTTTTGGGAAAGAATTCTTATTCATCAATAAAGTTATTCCACTTTTTTCTATTTTGATCGTTGTGATGCCCTTAGGTATGTCCATTTCTAGACAATATTTGATACCGATTGGCAAAGTAAAAATCTACAATAAATCTGTATTAATTGGTGCGGTTATCAATATTTTATCTAATTTAATCTTGTTACCGTGGATCGGTTTTTTTGGAGTGGTTTTTTCAAACCTTTTAGCAGAAATTTTTGTAACAGTGGTACGTACAAAATCATTCTTGAATCAAACAAATTTTAGCTTTAAGAAAAAAAACTTACTGGTTATTTTTTGTTCATCCATTATTATGTGGTTCGTTACAAGAATAATTACAAATGGCATGTCACCTACCTTTTTGACTAATCTACTCCAAGTTTCTATAGCCGTCCCTATCTATTTTTTACTAACGTCTTTGTTTGGCTATAACCCTATTTTGAGTGGTTTAGGGAAATGGAAAAAAGAAAATTGAACACGAGTAGTTTCCTTGCTCAAAATTTTTAATAATTTCAATAAACAGTAGATTCGTATTTTTTTTAAGAAAAAATGACGTTGAATAATCCTTTAGAGTAAAGAAGTAAATAGACGCAGTTTGGTTTCAGGTAAAATTTACTATTCTTGTAAACAACCCAATCATTCCTATACACTAACCTTTTATGTGATACCCAATTACCTAGATGCCAACTACTATATTTACAATCAACTTTGGAGGGCGAAATTTATGAGCAAAATTTATGAGGTAGCTACTATTAATACAGGTGGCCGTAGTGGTAAAATTTATTCACAAGAGAAAAAATTTTTGTATGATGTCGCAGCACCTGGAACCCAAAACACGGATGCAACAAATCCCGAAGAGCTCTTTGCAGCAGCTTATAGTGCCTGTTTTAACGGTGCCTTAGAATTAGTTTTATCTAGAAAGAACATCAATCAACCTAGTTCAGTAAAAGCAAACGTTGCCTTGCTGAATCATGGAGAGGCAGATTTTACAATAGAAGTTCTTTTGACAGTCTTTATCAAAGATATGCCGAAAGATGAAGCAATACGTTTTGTTGAAGAAGCAGATCAAGTTTGCCCTTACTCAAAAGCTTTGCGTGGAAATGTAACAGTAAATTTAGAAATCAGTGACACTGACTTCTAAAATCGTTCCTTTCCATCAAAAGTAATGATGAAACATATTAGAAAAGCCATGGGGGAGCTTTTCTAATATGTTTTTTTTTTATTTGTTCATGACTAGATGGTAAAAAAATAAAAAAAATAAGATGAAAGATTTAAGTAGAATAAAGACATAGGGATATATTATTTGCTTTATCTCTTATATTCTCTCAATGAGGCTGGAGGATTCAATTCATCCAGCCTCAAACTCCTAAAAAAAGAACGATTAATCGTTCATTTCAAGAATCTAACAATTGATTGTGAAGGAGCGGAAAAGATGAAGTTGTTTGTATGGTGTTTAACGGTATTAACTAGTTTTAGTTTGGGGATGTTGGTGATGTTTGTTTTTAATTATCCTTATGAAAATTATGGGAATGAAACGAAAGAAATCAAGGTTGCCAATGTTTCTAGTTCGTCCACATCTGCGGATGAAATTGAGGAGCCGGAAAAATTCAATGTATCATTAAAAGAAGCACTTGAAACTTATCAGACTTGTTATCCTCATCAAGCGATTACTTCTGTTAAAGTTAGTCAGACTGTTGGTCCTTACTATTACGAAATTACTGGTAGAGATGCAACTAAAGAATGCAGCGTAAGAATTTCAACTAAAACAGCGAATATCAAAAAAAAAAGTATATCGCATACGAAACAAACACGAACAAGCCACTACCGAGCAATCCGCAGATCTGTTCAATATCAAAAACTTAAAAAGTTTATCGGAAGTTACTAAAGTAGCTGAAAATGTAGCTGAAAAAACGACTGGGACAGGAAAAGCGGTAAAGTGGTTCCTTGAAAGACAATCAGGAAAATCGTATTGGACAATTACTATTAAAGAAAAAATAAAAAAAGTGACAGTCAAAGTTGATGCGTATACTGGCGAAGTTCTAAAATCTGAGCAGAAGTGAGCGAAATGAAAAAAGCGACTGCGGCTGAAACATGTGAAGCGACCCTCAAAAGTTAGATTTTTGATCTAACTTTTGAGGGTCGCTTCATTGGACATTGATTTCTATACGTTTTTTGGCAATTGTTCATAAAAAGCTGCTTTAGTTGCTGTAATATAAGGATTTAACCATAAATAACCAATTCCAGCAGTTAGCATGGCTAAGATATGCCAGCCAATAAAGGATAGATCAAGCCAGAACAATTTACCTTTGTAGCCATCCATTAATTTACGACTAGCAGTGATCGTATTGAGCACTCCTGGTTTTTCCCCTGTTTCAGTGATAACATCATAGTAAATGAAGTAACTTTGGGAATAAGAATAACTTTTGATGATACCAGGAATAACGAATAATAACGCCCATAAAGTAGTAAAGATCGAAATCAAAATAGCTAGTAAAATCACACCACCAAGAAATAATCCTGTAAAACCACGAAAGGCATCTTTAAATGGTTCGATGGTCGATTTGGTTCCACGCAGGATATCTAGATAGGTCCATGAGATCCCACTCATAAATAGTGCGCTGATAATACCAGACACAATACCACCACCGCTAGAAGCAGCACCTCCGTTGGTATTGTTTGCCATATCTTGGACAGCTGCAGGATCATTATAGGTATGAGCCAATAATAAAGCGGTCGGAATAGCTATGATCATAATGAGTGCAATTGTGATTAACGTTGGGACTAAATTCAATAATACAGCTTGCCCCCAGCGTCCTTTTAAACTGTCTTTTGCTTGTTGTTTCAGTTCTTTTGAAGATAGCATGAGTTTCACTCCTTTTTATTTATGCCATAAGTATAACAAAGAAGAAACAATTTAGCTTTCTTTATCTTTTATCTGTTATTATAATTCCTTTAAAAAATGAAGGTTAAATAAACACCTGTTACCCAATGAACCCTTGCAAAAAAGAGTTAGAACGATTATGATGATGGGAGTTGTCAATGCGATTATTATAGAGAAAGTAGGGAATTGAATGACACAACCTGCCATTCGTTATCGTTTAATCAAAAAAGAAAAACATACCGGTGCCCGTCTTGGTGAATTGATTACTCCTCATGGGACATTTCCCACACCAATGTTTATGCCTGTGGGAACACTAGCAACTGTCAAAACCATGTCACCTGAAGAATTAAAAGCAATGGGCGCGGGAGTCATTTTAAGTAATACGTACCATTTATGGTTAAGACCTGGAGAAGACTTGGTAGAAGAAGCAGGCGGCTTACACAAGTTCATGAATTGGGATCAACCGATTTTGACAGATTCAGGTGGTTTTCAAGTGTTCTCGCTAAGCGATATGCGTAACATCGAAGAAGAGGGTGTCCATTTTAAAAATCATTTAAATGGTTCTCGGATGTTTTTATCACCAGAAAAAGCAATTAATATCCAAAATAAATTAGGATCAGACATCATGATGAGCTTTGATGAATGTCCTCCTTTTGATGAAAGCTATGATTATGTCAAAAAATCAGTGGAAAGAACCTCACGTTGGGCTGAGCGAGGCTTAAAAGCCCATCTGAATCCTGATCGTCAAGGATTATTTGGTATCATTCAAGGAGCTGGGTTTGAAGATTTACGTCGCCAAAGTGCAAAAGATTTGATCTCAATGGATTTCCCTGGCTATTCAATCGGTGGTTTGTCTGTTGGCGAACCTAAATCAGAAATGAATCGTGTATTAGAGTTTACAACACCATTGATCCCTGAGGATAAACCACGTTATTTAATGGGTGTTGGTGCAGCAGATTCATTGATTGATGGCGTGATTAGAGGAGTCGATATGTTTGACTGTGTCTTGCCTACACGTATCGCAAGAAATGGTACTTGTATGACTTCACAAGGACGCTTAGTCGTGAAAAATGCACAATACGCACATGACTTCCGCCCAATCGATGAGAAATGTGACTGCTACACATGTAAAAATTATACACGTGCGTATATTCGTCATTTGATCAAATGTGATGAAACATTTGGGATACGGTTAACGTCTTACCATAACTTGTACTTCTTATTAAACTTGATGAAACAAGTGCGTCAAGCGATCATGGATGACAATTTATTAGAATTTCGAGCAGCCTTTTTTGAGGAATATGGGTTTAATAAAGAGAATGCCAAAAGTTTCTAATCTTTTTCACTAAATTTATGTAAAAAACTAGTGTCTCACGCCTTTTTCTGCTAAAGTTGAGTGTGTAGATACATGTTAGTGAGGTGAAAAAAATGGGATCATTACCAATGTTAGTCATGTTCGTTGCTCTTTTAGCAATGTGGTATTTTATGTCACGTTCACAAAAGAAACAACAACAAGAACGACAAAATTTACTAGACAGTATGAAATCAGGCGATGAAGTAGTTACAATCGGCGGATTACATGGTGTTGTTTCAGAGATCGACAATGAAAAACGCACAGTCGTTATAGATTGTGAAGGGATTTTTCTAGAATACGATCGAGCAGCCATCAAAACGGTTAAACCTGGAACTGTCGTAACCAATGATTCGACAGTAAATACGGTAGAAAAAACAGAACCAAAAGTTGCTGAAACAGTAGAAGTGAAAGAAGAAGCTACTGAAACTGTTGAAACACCTGAAGATAGTAAAGAAAACAAATAGGTAAAGCTTAGTAGTTGAGTCTGAGACGGTGTCTCGGGCTCTTTTTTTATCCTAAAACTCTAACTTTGTTAAGTTTTGAATAAACTGTTTTTTTGATAAAATACTTTGGATAATTAGGATAATAAATAAAAATACTGATAAATAAAGGATTTAATCGAAATTTAAAAAACTGTGAAAAAAATCACAATAAAGGTTTACATCTGAAAAGGTTTGTTGTATGATGAGAATGTGAATTAATTAACAAACAACCATGACCCATTAGGAGGAAGACAATGGCTAAAGTAATGGAGAAAGAACAACCAAAAACTATTGATGTTCAAGGAATGATTGATGAATTAGCAACGAAAGCAAATGTCGCATTAAAAGAGATGGAAAACTTTGATCAAGAAAAAGTAGATCATATTGTGCATGAAATGGCAATGGCAGCATTAGATCAACATATGCCGTTAGCTAAAATGGCAGTTGAAGAAACTGGTCGTGGAATCTATGAAGATAAAGCGATCAAAAATATGTATGCTTCTGAATATATTTGGAATAACATCAAGCACGATAAAACAGTTGGTGTCATCAATGAAGATGTTCAAAAAGGCTTGATTGAAATTGCTGAACCAGTTGGTGTGGTTTGTGGGGTAACTCCAACAACTAACCCAACATCAACGACAATTTTTAAATCAATGATCGCGTTGAAAACAAGAAACCCAATCGTTTTTGCATTCCATCCAAGTGCTCAAAAATCTTCTGCTGAAGCAGCGCGTGTCGTTCGTGATGCAGCGATCGCAGCTGGCGCGCCTGAAAATTGTATTCAATGGATTGAACATCCATCGATTGAAGCGACTTCAATGTTGATGAATCATCCAGGGATCGCAATTGTTTTAGCTACTGGTGGGGCAGGAATGGTGAAATCTGCTTATTCAACAGGAAAGCCAGCTTTAGGTGTTGGACCAGGTAATGTACCAGCATATATTGAAAAAACAGCAAAAATCAAACGAGCAGTGAATGACTTGATCGTTTCTAAAACGTTTGATAACGGAATGATTTGTGCTTCTGAGCAAGCAGTAATCGTTGACAAAGAAGTCTATGCTGCAGTTAAAGCAGAATTCCAAGCACATCAAGTCTATTTTGTGAAACCAGCTGAACTTTCAAAATTAGAAGATGCAGTGATGAATGAAGGTAAATACGCAGTAAATCCAGCAATCGTTGGACATTCTGCAATGGACATTGCAAAACTAGCTGGCATCAAAGTTCCAGAAGGGACAAAAATGTTAGTAGCTGAATTAGAAGGTGTCGGAGCGGATTACCCACTTTCACGTGAAAAACTTTCTCCAGTACTTGCAATGGTTAAAGCAAACAATACAGAACATGCCTTTGAATTATGCGAAGGAATGTTGAACTTAGGCGGATTAGGCCATACTGCAGTGATTCACTCAGAGGATGAAGAGCTTCATGTGAAGTTTGGTCTACGGATGAAAGCTTGCCGTATCTTAGTAAATACTCCTTCAGCAGAAGGTGGAATCGGAAATATCTATAACGAAATGATCCCTTCACTAACTTTAGGTTGTGGTTCATATGGTAAAAATTCTGTTTCTAGAAATGTAAGTGCCATCAACTTGATCAATGTCAAAACTGTAGCGAAACGGAGAAATAATATGCAATGGTTCAAATTACCACCAAAAATCTTCTTTGAAAAGAACTCTTTGCTTTATTTAGAAAAAATGGAAAACGTAGAGCGTGTCATGATCGTTTGTGATCCTGGTATGGTGCAGTTTGGTTACTGTGATACGGTTCGTGAAGTACTATCAAGACGTAAGAATGATGTGAAAATCGAAGTCTTCTCAGAAGTTGAGCCAAATCCTTCAACAAACACAGTCTATGCAGGAACGAAATTGATGGCTGATTTCAAACCAGACACAGTGATTGCATTAGGTGGCGGTTCTGCAATGGATGCTGCTAAAGGAATGTGGATGTTCTATGAACACCCAGATACTTCATTCTTTGGAGCAAAACAAAAATTCTTAGATATCCGTAAACGGACATATAAGATCGATAAACCAGAAAAAACACAATTTGTGTGTATTCCGACAACTTCAGGAACGGGTTCTGAAGTAACACCTTTTGCCGTTATCACAGATAGTGATACACATGTGAAATATCCATTGGCAGATTATGCATTAACACCAGATGTAGCAATCGTCGACCCACAATTTGTCATGTCAGTACCAGCTTCTGTCACGGCAGATACAGGGATGGACGTATTAACTCATGCGATTGAGTCTTATGTTTCTGTTATGGCTTCTGATTATACAAGAGGCTTGAGCTTACAAGCAATCAAATTAGTCTTCGATTACCTAGAAAAATCAGTGAAAACTCCTGATATGGAATCACGAGAAAAAATGCACAACGCTTCTACAATGGCAGGGATGGCATTTGCGAACGCCTTCTTAGGAATTTGTCACTCAGTTGCGCATAAAATTGGTGGAGAATATGGTATCCCACATGGTCGTACAAATGCCATTTTATTACCACATATCATCCGCTATAATGCAAAAGATCCACAAAAACATGCAATGTTCCCTAAATATGATTACTTCCGTGCAGATACAGACTATGCAGATATTGCTAAGTTCTTAGGGTTAAAAGGACAAACAACAGCGGAATTAGTTGAAGCTTTAGCAACAGCAGTTTATGAATTAGGACAATCAGTTGGAATCAATATGAGCTTGAAGGCGCAAGGTGTAACACAAGAAACCTTAGATTCAACGGTTGACCGTATGGCAGAACTTGCTTATGAAGATCAATGTACAACAGCAAATCCAAAAGAGCCATTGATCAGTGAGCTAAAACAAATCATTATTGATGCTTATAATGGTTAATTCAATACAAGTATAGTTAATCAAGCCCCTTTTCCAGATAAAGATGATCTGGAAAGAGGGGCTTTTTTTGTCGGAAAGGGGATCAATATCGTTAGAACTAGCGTAGGAATTTCTTTTGTTAGAAAAAAACGATTAATTCGCTTTTTTAGAAAAAGTAGTTTTATCAAGACTAGTAAACCGTGTTACTTTAGATAAGTAAAAATGAAAAAAGAAAGGAAGTTGTTAGGATGACAAAACCATTATTTGAGAAAACAAAAAATCAAGAAAATATGGGAAAAGAACAATTGATGTCAACCGTTGATTCATTAGAAGTCAAATTGCGGGAAAACTTAGAACCACTTGAGAACGTACACAAATACACTGAGCTATACATAGAGTTGAAAAATGAACTAAAGAGAGAAATTGAAGAACGGGCTAAGAAAAGAGAGGATTGGTATAAGAAAAAGCATTCTCAAATTAAAAAAAAGGAAGATTGTGAGCAGGAACTTCAAAACGCAGTGAAAGCAAAAAAAATGCATTATATAAAAGCACCAAGCGAGTACATGGTGAAACGATCAAGAGCAAAAAAAAAGAGCTTAACGAAATAGCAAAAGAAATCAAAAATTGCAAGTCTGAGATAAAAAAACTGACGAAGGAAATGCAGTATTTAACTGGTAGGAGAGGTGAAAAATGGATCGATCATTCTTTATTAAAGTACGTGGTGAACACTAAAGTTGTCGCAGATGAAAAAAATACACCGGAGGATGACAAACTAAAAGAGGAAGCAGCAACCGAAAAAAATATAGCAGCAAAAAAAAAAGTAACAACAAAAGAACTAAAACTGGTTACTAAAGAATTGACTGAAAAACAACGAAAGCAACAATTAAAAAATAATCTCCACAACCTTAAAGAGCTAGATCAAACGTTAAAAAAATTAGGGAATGTAAAGAATCCTTGTTTTAATCAAAATAAAATAGACTATTATGTCATAATACGTTTATATCTTAAAAGATCTATGCAGCTAGAAAAAATTATACGATTCAGGATTAACCCTGGCGGAAAAACGCTCAATCTATTTAGTGGTGGTAAAGTGGATAAAAAACGAAAAAAAATAGAACGAGATCTTCAGATGAGTTGGAGAGATATTTATAGTTATCTACTAACCAATCCAGATAACTTTAAGCGTGAAACAGCAGTTCAGGAAAAACAGCAGGGGAAAAAACAATTGACTGATTTAATAAGCAAAGAACTAGGGAAAGTATGTGAAACGAGTAATCTTGAGATAGGGAAGGGGATGGGTATAATAAAACCTAGCGCTCCGCCAATGATGCCAGGAATGGAATTATAGCCGTTTGTCAAAGATACATAGGTTTTATTTTTGTTTATCAGATGAAAAAGAGTTGGTATCCTATTATTTATCGCATGAAAACTAGAACAAATGTATGAAGTGATTGGTGAATGATAAAATAGAGTCAACGCCATAAGAAAATCTCATTCTAAGAAAACTTTGTATTTTTGTAGACAAAAAAGGTCGTCATTCATCTTTTCGATGATTGGACAACCTTTTTGAGTTGAATCGATTTGTTTATTTCTTTCGTGTGCCATATTTGGTCAGAGGAATTCCTCGGGCTTCGCACCAATCTTTAGTAGTTCCAGATAAGATCAAGGGTTGGTGATGAAGTTCTTGGATAGTTTTAGCTCCTACCATGGTCAATAGCCGTTGAAGTTCTGCTTGCCATTGTTGGACTAGTTGGATCGTTTCTGCCACGCCGTGTGTCATGAGATGCGTTAAGATCGTTCCAGAAACGCCTACTGCATTGGCACCAAGACAAAGTGCTTTGAAGAGGTCGAAGGCATTGCGAATACCACCAGAAGCAAGAATCTCTACTTGATGTTGGGCTTCGTTTGCCTCTAGCAGAGAAGTAACCGTTGATTGTCCCCAATCGACTAAATAATCTAACTCTCTTTTTTTGCGACGAGCATTTTCGATTTGAGTAAAGCTGGTTCCGCTTCGGCCACTGATATCGATTGTCTGAACCCCCAACTCGGCTAGTTCATCGATCGTTTCTCTAGTCATACCAAAACCGACTTCTTTCACGATCAAAGGAACCGAAATGCCTTCGCTGATTTCTTTGATCAATTCTTTCCAATTGGAAAAATCACGATCCCCTTCAGGCATCACCAATTCTTGTGGTGCATTGAGATGGAGTTGTAAAGCATCGGCTTGAAATAGTTCAATCGCCTCTTTTGCTCGTGCTAAAGAGGTGCCGGCTCCTACGTTGGCAAGGATCTTTCCTTCTGGATAAACGTCACGCATGATCGTGTAAGAATCGCTTAAAGCAGGATCTTTTAAAGCTGCACTGACTGAACCCGTGGCAATCATTAAATTTGTTTCTTTTGCGATCATCGCTAAATCATGGTTGATTTTTTTAGTTTTTTCACTTCCGCCAGTCATAGCATTGATATATAAAGGATAGTCTAAAGTTAAGCCAGCAACAGTCGTATGTAGATCAATCTCTGACATGGAAACTTCAGGTAAGGGGTTATGAACGATTCGAACCGTATCAAATTCATTTTTTTGTTTACTATGAAAAGCTTTAGCTAATGAGACATGTTCATCTTTTCGATTCATCCTTTTTCCTTTCGTTGGTTACTATAGACGTGTAATGGCAAGGGTGTAATTTCTGCTAATTCCCAAGCGCTCATCAAAGGCAAGATACCGGATTTTTGATCCACGATTACGATACCACAATCGCCACCACCTGCTCCAGATGATTTTGCTGCGCCCTCGTATTCTTCTGCTAAGCTACATAATTTATTTAAAGCAGGCGTTTCGATCAATACGCCCGTAATTGAAGATAGCTCATGGAGTAGTTGTCGGTTTTTTCTAATCATAGCTTGAATCAAATCAATGTTATTCTCTTTGAATCCTTTAATCATTTCATGGACGCATAAGGTACTATCTTGTAAAAATTTTTGATAGGCTACCATTTTTTCCTTACGTGAGCGATGGACTTGATCGACTAAATCAGAAGTTGATGCAGGACTGCCAGTCCAACCAATCAGTAAACGCAGATCTTTCGGTGTCGGAAGAGACTCAATGGATAAACCAGGCCAATCCATTTCGATGAGTTCAACGATTGTATGTTGTTTTTCTTGTTCTTGGAGCCACTGGTGATCAAAGGTTGAAAAAGCAATCCAACCACCATAACAACTAGCTGCAATATCTCCACAAGAGCCATTATCTTGAACCGTTAAATTTGCTAGTGCAGCAATTTTGAAAATTTCAATCTGTGTAAGATTTAACGCATAAAACATATTCAATGCCTTGACTGTTGCGACAGTTACGGCGCCACTTGAGCCTAGACCGTATTTGCGTCCGTTAGAACTATCCAATTCACTTGTCACTTTTAGGTCATAAAAAGAAAGTAAAATATTTTTTTCTCGTGCGTATTTTTCAGTCAAACGAATGGCAGCAAGGATATAATGAAATGGATTTTCACGAATATCCAAGACAAGTTCACCATCACGCCGAGTCCAACGAATCGGCATGCCACTATATTGCTCAGATTGGATGCTGCCGACTTTTCGTGCGGTTTCAACGGTTACAGTAACAAACTGATCAATGGCTACGATGATAGCCGGATGTCCGGTTTCAACAACTGCGTATTCTCCAGCAATATAAAGTTTTCCTGGTGCAGATACTTCAATCATAAAAATCTCCCTTTATTCAATAATCGTCATTCCTGGACCTGCAAAAGCCGAAATGACTTGTTGGCTACTAAATAAGTCACTAAATGTTGTTTTGACCTTATCTAGATGGTCTTTTTGAACTAGCACTTTCACATTTGGGCCAGCATCCATAGTAAAGTAACAAGGAATCCCCTGATTTCTTAAATCCCGTACCGCTTGCATGGCTTTTAAACTATCAGGAGACCAGTAGGTAAATGGCGGACGTGCAGCTAATGTCGTTCCGTGCATTTTTAACCCATTTTGTTCCATAGTTTCACCTAGAAGTTGAAAGTTCTTAGTTTTGATTGCTTGTTTTAATTGATAAAGATCGGCTTCGACAGAATCTAACCATCCTTGATAAAAACTTGAAGTTTCAACCGTTCGGCGCATACCATCACGACTTGAGACATCCTTTTTTTGTTCATTCAACAATAGAAAGACCATCGCTAAGTGATCTTCAAAACCGTCTGAGGAAATTGGATGAGCATACGAACTTTGGTCATTGTGTCCTTTTTCCCATTCAACAAATCCACCAAAAATACTCCGACAAGCGGAACCTGATCCTCTACGAGCCAGTCTTGATAAAGCTTGGTCATCTAACCCTAATTTCAATGCCTCGTTGCATGCTCCGGCTAAAGCCGCTAAGCCGCTGGCAGAAGAAGCTAAACCCGCAGCAGTCGGAACGAAATTCTGGCTGATCACTTTTGCTTTTTTCGTGGTACCCGCTTTTTCTCTCACAATATCCAAAAAAGTACTGATTTTTTTGGTTGCTTTTTCATCTTGCAATTGATTATCTAAATAAAATTGGTCTTCTGTGTAAGCTTCTGAAAAGCTGACTTCAGTTTCCGTATAAAATGCATCTAATGTGAGTGATAAGCTGTTATTCATCGGGAGAATTAACGATTCATTTTTTTTACCCCAGTACTTGATAAGGGCGATATTCGTATATGCTCGTGCTTTGCCTTTAAACATAGGTATGTACTCCTAATCCTTGAATCCAAGTTGCAGCTGCTCCCGCTTGTAAGAGGGCTTCGCTGATTTCTTGGGCTTTTGTTTTTGTTTGAGCTAGCGCAATCATGCAGCCACCTCGACCACCACCAGTTAGTTTTGCTCCCAAAGCGCCTGAATCTCTAGCGGTTTCGATCAATACATCAAGAAAATCGTTGCTGATCGTTAAATTTTTTAAAATTAGTTGGGCTTCATTCATCGCTTGGGCTAAATGCTCGGGGTTATTTTTAACAATGGCTTTTTTGGCTTGCCTTGTTAAGTATCCTAGTTGTTGGATTTTTTGTCCAACTTTCTGCTGATCTTTTTCAAATAAATGAGCAACGTCTTTGACCACTGCTCGCGTCTGACCTTTGATTCCGGTATCAGCGACAATCAAAAAAGCGTCGATATTTAAAGAGAAATAATCAAACGGGTGTCCTTTCACAAAGTAGATTGGTTCTAAACTGCTTGTTGCCGCAGCATCGATACCACTAGGATTACCATGGGCAATTTTTTCTGAAATTTGGACATTTGTCAAGAGCTGTTCGCGAGAAAGTGGTTGTTCGAGATAATCGTAAAAGGCACGAGTAACTGCCGTAGCTACTGCAGCGCTTGAGCCCATTCCACGTTCGGCAGGGATAGTGCTGTGAATAGTTAACTCTAATGATTGCTCAATTTGCAGTTTCTTTTTTAAGTTGAATACTAACTGCTTGATGTTTTTTAACGAATGTGGGGCATCGCGCAGTATTCCTGTATAGTAGGAAGAAACAAGCTGATCTCCTGACGAAGTGATGCGTTCATTCAAGGAAGCAACTACTTTTGCTGCCTGAAAAGGAAAAGCGATTGCCGGTTCGCCGTAGACAACTGCATGTTCGCCCATCAGAATAATTTTACCATTTGATTCCCCTTGGCCATAATTTGCCATAATCTAACTCCTTCTTTTATTCCCATAACTTTTTTGAGCAAAAAATAAAGCGCCTTGGATCCTTTGCGCTAACGAACAGATTGTATAACATAGAAGTTCAAAAAACAATTCATCTTTATTTTACTAAAACCTTCCCAGAAGTAAAATAAAGAATACGTTTTCTGTTGAAAAACCTCTTTTTTCTTAAGATTTTATTGAATTTTATGAATGGAAATATCCTGTTATTCCTAATTGACACCACCAGATATTGGGGGTATATTTAAAAAGAATTGGAAAAAGACACAACATTTAGTGATAAAGTGAGTTGGAGGTTAATGAGTGTGATTGTTTTAGCAGGTACCATTGGCGCTGGAAAATCAAGTTTAACAGAAATGATGGCTGAACACTTTGGAAGTCGAGCTTTTTATGAGTCAATCGAGGATAATGAGGTATTGCCTTTATTTTATGCCAATCCTGAGCAGTATGCGTTTTTGTTACAAATCTATTTTTTGAATAAACGTTTTGAAAGTATCAAGCAGGCAATGAAAGAAGACAACAATGTTTTAGATCGTTCGATCTATGAAGATTCTTTGCTTTTTCATTTGAATGCTGATTTGGGGCGGGCAACTGAAACAGAAGTTCGAGTATACGACGAGCTATTAGCCAATATGCTGGAAGAGTTGCCGTATGCCGCACATAAAAAACATCCGGATTTATTGGTTCATATTCGTGTTTCATTTGATACGATGCTTGAACGGATCGAAAAAAGAGGACGATCATATGAACAACTTTCCTTCGATCCAAGTTTATATGATTATTACAAAGAATTGAATCGTCGCTATGATCAATGGTATGACGAGTACAATGAAAGTCCCAAAATCCAAATTGATGGCGATCGATTCAATTTTGTGGAAGATCCCCAAGCAAAAGTAGAAGTGCTGAACATGATTGAAGCAAAGTTAGCAGAAATTCGTCAAGAAGTCTTTGTTTCTTGAGTCCAATAAAAAATGATAGTATAAAGAAGACAGGATCTAACTTCGATATCTAAGCCGAAGAAATTGAAAATAGGAGAGCTATTTTCGCTTTTCATCGGCTTATTTATTTTTAAAAGCGAGACAGCGGTCAGAAGTGCTAACGATTTGTAAATTCGCCAAGAATACTTAGAAGAATCGTCGTGAGATACCTAATGAATCTATCAGCACAGGAAGAAGGGGACGGTATGAGAGAAAAACATTTTTTTAATTTTGATCAAAATTTTTGGCTGAATGTGCCTAGAGATGATGTAATGGGAATCAAAAATCTTAAGGAAGAGTATGGCATTAGTGATGAGATGCTTACCTATTCTTTAGATAAAAATGAACGAGCTCGTGTGGAATATGATACTCTTGATGATATTTTACTTTTGGTCACTAATGTTCCTCATCAACAAAAAATCGAAAACCACTATGAAACAAGTCCAGTAGCATTTATTCTAAAAGAAAATGGTCTATTTACATTTACGACTCAAAATACAGAATATGTGATTCGCCTGATTCGTTCAATCTTAGATCGAGATTCCGAGATAAATGTATATAGTTTACTTTTTCGTACGCTCTTTCTGATTTCAGATTCCTTCTTCCCGTTGATTGAAGAAGTGAATAGTGAACGACAACGCTTAAACCAAAAGTTGCGAGAAAAAACTACGAACCGCAATTTACTAGCTTTATCTGACCTCGAAGTTGGTTTAGTTTATCTAGTGACTGGTACAAAACAAAATGTCGTATTATTAGAACAAATCAAAGCATTAGCGATTTATCGAAAGCTCACTGAAAAAGAGAAGGAACAATTGGATGATGCATTGATTGAAGCAAAACAGGCAGTGGAAATGACCAATTTGGCCTCCCAGATCCTTGATCAACTTTCGGGAACGTATAATAATTTGTTGAACAACAACTTAAATGACACGATGAAATTTTTGACAGTCTGGTCATTGATTCTGACCGTTCCTACCATTGTGACAGGGTTTTTCGGTATGAATCTACAATTGCCTTTTACACATTCTGTCTTTGGTTGGGGGATCGCCTTATTCATCAGTCTGATATTGTCAGTTTGGATGCTGATCGCATTGTGGCGTAGGATTCGGTAGTTTCAAGGAAGACGGTCACCAAAAAAGTTGAGTGTCTGCTGAAGTGTGTTTTTTGATAGTGAAAAGAGGTTTTTGGTTTAGGCAAGTATCCAACTAAAGCAAATAAATGATAGGGAAATGTTTTGAGAGTCTCTAGTGAAAAAGATTGACAAAGAAATCTATATTTGCTATACTATTGAAGTTGAGAAATAAAAGCAGAAGCACCCGCTTCTCGCCTTAGTTGATTCAGTCACTGGGCTAGATAGTTTTCATCTATTGAATTAGGTGAAGTACGTGCGGGTTCTGGAAGAGAACTCGTTTTTTTATTGCCGAATATTCGGTACGCTTTTCTTTCTCTCATAATATTTGGAGGTGAATGACCATAGCAAAGGATATGATGGTTAACGACGGCATTCGTGCACGTGAGTTACGATTGATCGGTTCAGATGGTGAGCAATTAGGAGTTAAGACAAAAGCAGAAGCATTGAAAATTGCAGAACAAGCAAATTTAGATCTTGTGTTAGTTGCCCCAAGTGCGAAGCCACCAGTTGCGCGAATCATGGACTACGGAAAATACCGTTTCGAGCAACAAAAGAAAGACCGCGAGGCGCGTAAAAAACAAAAAGTGATCAATGTTAAAGAAGTTCGTTTAAGTCCAACAATTGACGTGAATGACTTCAATACAAAACTTCGTAATGCACGTAAGTTCTTAGAGAAGGGCGATAAAGTGAAAGCTTCTATCCGCTTCAAAGGCCGTGCCATTACCCACAAAGAAATTGGTCAAAAAGTCTTGGATCGCTTAGCTGAAGAAACTGCTGATATTGCGACAGTTGAGCAAAAAGCGAAAATGGACGGACGCAGCATGTTCTTGACGCTGGCACCGAAAAACGACAGTAAGTAATTTGAATGACTCACTGACTGTTGGACAGTCGATAGTCGGATAACGAAAGATTTTGAGGAGGAAATATAGTCATGCCAAAACAAAAAACACACCGCGGATCAGCAAAACGTTTCAAACGTACTGGTAAAGGCGGATTAAAACGTTTCCGCGCGTTTACAAGTCACCGTTTCCACGGTAAAACTAAAAAACAACGCCGTCAATTGCGTAAAGCAAGCATGGTTTCTAGTGGCGACTTCAAACGTATTCGCCAACAACTAGCAAAAATGAAATAAAAAAAACAAAAAGATCGAAATTTGAAGATTTATTTTTATTAGGAGGAATTAAACATGGCACGTGTTAAAGGTGGAACAGTCACTCGTAAACGTCGTAAAAGAATGCTAAAATTAGCAAAAGGTTACTACGGTTCAAAACACACTTTATTTAAAACAGCAAAAGAACAAGTAATGAATTCATACAACTACGCATATCGCGATCGTCGTCAAAAGAAACGCGACTTCCGTAAATTGTGGATTGCTCGTATCAACGCAGCAGCACGTATGAATGGCTTGAGCTACTCAAAATTGATGCACGGTTTGAAATTAGCTGAAATCGACATCAACCGTAAAATGTTAGCCGACTTAGCTGTCCACGATGCAGCAGCATTTACTGCATTAGCTGACCAAGCTAAAGATGCTTTAGCTAAATAATCAAATAAACGTTGTCGCATCAACGTGTACCCCACTCTTATTGAGTGGGGTTTTTCTTTTGACCCAAACTTTGACCCACATGTTTACCATTAGCCATAAAATCATCAAAGAGTGAGGCTGTTTCATCTTTTCCTTCTTGTGTTACATGGATATAGGTATTCATAGGTGTTTTAATATTGGAATGGCGAAGGCGATCTTGCGCTTGTTTCATATCCGCATCTGCCTCAAAGAGTAATGAGGCATGAGTATGTCGAAATCCGTGAACTGTGATTTTCTTAATGTTTGGATGATGGTGATAAAAAACTTGAAGCCAAGTTAATGGCGTCCTTGAGTACAAAAAGAGGTACAGGGAACTGTATCTCTTTTTTTGTGCAAAAGTACAATAAGTATTTTTGTATATGTGCAAAGAAGAAAGTGATAATGATTGATACAACAGCATTTAGTACAATTTGAAGTCCATGGACACAGAAAACACAGAATTAGATGATCTTAGTAATATTACTTCACTTATATCCATTACATTATATTTTTCTATATTGTAATGTTTATACTTGTGTTTGGTGTGTTTTACTTACTTTAATTTGATGTAACAACGATTTATGAGTAATACCTGTTCGTATCAGTGACGATGATATGATCAAGAAGACTGATACCGATGATTTCGCAGGCTGATTGCATACGATTTGTAAAGTCGTCGTCATTTTTTGACGGTGCAGGATTGCCGCTAGATAGCGATAGGTAAGCCTTTGAGATAATCTCCAGCTTTTCCCTCGCTTCACACCGTACGTACGGCTTTCACCTTACACGGCGTTCCATCGTTATTTACTTATTTCATGTTGTCTCAGTCCAGTTTTAAATTGATTAGAGAATGAAAGTGATGTGTTTCCTGTCGCTACCCGTAATTTATTTAACTTAACCATCTGGTTTTTCGTCAAGTCTAACTCTTTTAGATAAGCCATGATGGTTGATTCCTTTGTGGCATGAATCAACTGATGAACACTGTCAGAAATAAGGATTAAGTTAGAATATCTGTCATCTTTAGATTTCGACCAAGGAATCTTGTGGTGGCAGTGCATTTCGGTTAGAACTAGATCCTTTCCGGTAATTGCGCATTTGCCTTTTTGCGCTACATATAACGAAATTCGATTATCGTTGAATTCCACTGTTGCACGCTCGTTGATGATGGGATGGCTTCGTAACCATTGTAATTGTGCATCACTAACGTTATGTAGCTGTTTGTGCAAAAGTGTTCTTCCAGCTTTGGTGTATTTACAAACACCATTTTTCAACGATAATGCCGCTTTCGTTTTGATAAAACCAATCGGAATGATGGGTACGTCATTGACATACCTTGTCATTTTTGATTTAAGGTACGGTTTGATTCCTTTATCACGGGTAATGTATTTTGCTGTTTTCTTTAGACCTAAGTGTTTAAAACGATGTTTTTCCACTTGGGTCAGCTGATACTGGATCGGCATTAAATCGGCATTGACTTGGGTCGCAATTTGATAATAGTTGTGAATCCCTACCACCATGCTGTTGTATATTTGGATGTTCTTGGTGATTTCAGAGCCGTTTGCTGATTTCTGTATCACTTTAATTTGGTCTTTGAGTTGTTTCTTGATTCGCTTTTTCGCTTTATCACAAATGTGGCTTTGACAGACAAATTTCTTTTTGCCGTTGCGAGTATAGCCTTTTCGTTCCATTTTGAGCTTAAAGCCTAAAAATTCACTACTGTGTTTCTTTAAATTTGTGATTTTAGATTTTTCCTCTGAAATAGGCAAGGCAAGTCGTTCTTCCAGCCACATTCTACTTGCGATAAAAATCTGACTTGCTTCCGCTCTTGTTCGTGCAAAAATTTTGAAATCGTCTGCGTAGCGAACGATATACATTTCTTTCAAACCGGATGTTTTACGTAAGTGTTTGTAGCGGTAACTATGTGACATTAACCCGGTTACTTTGTTGTAATAATCGTTGATTTCACGACATTGAAAGCTTTCCCATTGTCCAGCAATCCACCAATCAAACTCATTCAGGTTGATGTTTGCCAAAAGCGGAGACAAGATTCCGCTTTGTGGTGTACCTTTCGTTGGATAAACAGTTGTTCCGTTCGGCATTTGAATAGGTGCTTTCAACATTTTTCGCAGTATTACAAGTAATTGTTTGTCTCTAATTCCCAATGTCCAAATTTGCCGCATCAATTTCGTGTGTTTGACTTCATCGAAAAATCCTTTGATATCAACATCTACAACATATTGCATTTTTAAAAGATTGATTCGTTGAGCACAGATTGAAACGGCATTTTCAGCAGAACGATTGGGGCGAAAACCGAAACTGTGTTTATAGAATTTCGGTTCACAAATCGGTTCCAAGACTTGTAAAATACATTGTTGTGCGATTCGATCCCACATAGATGGTATTCCTAATGGTCTGGTTTTCCCATTCGGTTTGGGGATCTCAATGCGACGAACTTTACGCGGATTATAGCGATTGAAACGCTTGTGTACAGTTTGGATAAATTCATCCGTATCTAATTTTTCGATATCTTTGATGGTTACTTTATCGATACCGGGAGTAGCGCCCCCATTATTTCTTTTGATGTTACGGTATGCTAACAAAATGTTGTCTTCAGACATGATAATGTTCATTAGATTGGTGAATTTTTCTCCTTTTGTACTGCGCTCATAGAGTGAATCAAAGATTTCAGCCATGCCATAATATTCTGCATGGCGCAACCGTGTGTTTTTCATTCTTGGTATCTTTTTAAAATTGTCTTTCAAGGTCTATCACGTCCCTTCACAGGCTCGTGACCTTTTTAGTCATACGAGAATCCTTGTTTATGACTGAGTTGAAATAAAATTAAACAACGACTAGAGGCTGTTGCTCCATTTCCATTACAGAAACTTCATTGCTCGTGCCTCCACTCTCACTGCCATAAATGAAAGTTATATCAAAGATTTTCCTTTCAAACGTTTCCTAAAGTGTGCTCTTTCCACGTTGACAGCTTTCCACGTTCCCTTCGCCTTATCAAAATGTCTCAACTTAGGTGCTGGCTCTTGCCTAGTGTCCTCTCCACAGCCTGTAACTGTGCATGGTGCTTTCGAAACCATCATAGGTACTTGCCCACGGAACACAACTGACATACTGTCAGCCCCGAACCCATTTCTAGGTGCTCGCCACTTATAGACATTTCATTCGCCAATTCGTCAGTGTTTTATCACATTCTCACCTTATCGAGTTTTTAACGACTCCCGGCCTATCGGATACACCCTCCACCGCTGGAGAGATTTCGTTGCAGTTCACTATTTTATTAATCAACAGACGGTATCTTTCGGCCGACTTCAGCGAGATTCACACGCCAATTTTCAACACATAAAATTAACGCATGTCGGAGTATTAGAGCAGGCGCTTCAAGGCGTTACTCTATCATTTCACCTGTCAGGCAAAGAGTTCACAACTCTCTTTAAGCTTTAAACTTAAGACAGTGCGCGTAATCTTTTCAATTACGAACGTGTCTCACGATGATTGTGAAGGATCGTGATTCTTGCAGCATTTGATAGCAATGCTCGCTGTAACACATCGCGCGGATGAGCAATCGATTGATTCAATGAGCCTATGCTGACCGTCGAGTAGCTGCTAATCTGATTTTTTGTATCCAGACAAACAACAATTAAGTGCTCCCTTGTTTCATTACCGATCAAATTAGACATCCATTGTGCTAAGCTGATAGACGATGTGATTTTTTCAGGTATATCTTTATTTTTACGTTTTCTTTTGACTTGCTTCAATGTCATAATTTCCTCGCAAATAGTATTATCGTTCATACCAAGAATCCTCCATTTCAATCCTTTTTAGTTGTTCTCTTTCAAAACGAGTCATTTCTTCTTTTGTAATGATCGCTTTTTGTCTTTCTCCAATTTCGATTTCACGTTCATATCGATGTTGATGAATTTTTTCTCGAATTATTTTACTCACATTGTACACCGCAATTACGATCAACATCATGATGTAAAATGATAGATCAGCATCATTGAGTAGTTCTGCTAAAATACAGTAGATCATTTGTAATCAGCTCCTTTTTCGTTTGTCACCCACTTCACAGCGCCATACATGATGGCGAAATCACTTATAAATAACGCGGCGAAAGTCGCTGGAGCACCCGAATGCTAATGAGGGCAAGGAATATCACGGCTGAGTGATTTCCGCAGTAAGGAGTGGGGGCAGCTCTGCTGGCTGGAGAAAAATGCGGCGGAGCATTTTTTGACATACACACTCCTTATGCTCTTACCACGAAGCGTCTCCTACCAGAAAAAGCTGGTGTAGTAGCATTTTCACATCATGATTTTTGATACCCGAAGCGTCTAGGGGGTCTCCTCTCTGTTGTAAACCTGTAACGACGTGAGGTAGGAGGCGCTTCACCCCCTAAATTTTCACTATTTTTTGTATGCGCGAGCGCTTGGTGGTGGTTTTTAGTCGATCTTGTCTATGAGCTTCGTGGAGTTAGCGTGTATGAGACGAATTTGCTGCGTTTATGCGTGTGAGAGGCTGTCTGACAAGACCGCAAAAATAACAATGTTAAAAACTTAGTGGGCGAAGGGAGCAAGATTTTTCGGGATAAGTTAAAAGAATAATTTCGCGAGCGAAGGTGGGACCTGCTACGTTTTTATGTTGCTCTAAAAAAAGAAGTGGATAGGCTGCACGTAGGTGCAAGCAATTTGTTGATAGAAAGATAGCAAAGTGTTAACAAAATGCTATCAAGATGCTTTGCGCGAGGGAATTGATGGCGGTGTTGCTGTCAGGATGGTAGCAGATAGTTAACAAAGTGTTAGCAGATTGTTTACAAGATGATGGGATGAGAATAAGGGGTTAGCAATTTGCTGTCAAAGTGATATCAAATAGTTTGCAAATTGCGTGTAAAAAAAGAGGACAGCTCAATAGCCATCCTCATACGCGCACGGTGATCGATACCGCGATACCAATAATACTAATTGCGAAGCTGTGCATTCGCGAGCGACCGATTTTAAAATACATACTGATTCTGCTGCCGATAATCCATTAGATCGTTTGATGATACGACCTTGATTGATGGCGCGACTTAGTAGCATTCGGACTGCTGGAAATCTATAATCCCACAATTTGAGCGGTATATCGTTTAGATGAGGATCACGAGATTTGCATGCAATTTCAGGGACAAGAGTTTCAAGGTCGTCGAACTCAATTGCATCAGCCAGCTCCAGATAAAATTCTTCGTGCGATAAATTGCCTTTTAGATATTCTCGTCTTTTTTGATCGTAATTAAAAACCATTTAGTATCACGCTCCCGATATAATTTGTCACCTAGTTTATCGGGGCGTAAGCCCAAATTTTCATGGCTAAAAAGTGGCTTAAATTTGCTTAAATCGACCTTCAAATTACTGCAAATCAGTGCAAACTTTCGATATTAAAGATTTACAGAATAGCGTATAATCGCTGTTGTTTCAACACATTGCAAACATACACACAAAAAAGCCAGGCTCTCGATAAGCTTGGCTCTAAAAGTAAGTAACATGTTCGATTCGATTATATTCTGCAAGTTAACATCTTTTATAAGAATCAATCGAATTGTTTAGAGAGTGAACAGTCTTGGAATATTCACCTTGTAATTGAATACAAATTTTCTAAAATATTTTGGCTAATAATTTTTGAAAAATGTGGTGGAACGGCATTTCCTATTTGTTTAAAAGCAGAAGTTCGAGAGCTTTCAAAATAAAAATCATCTGGAAATGTCTGAATTCGTGCAGCTTCTCGAACTGTGATTGAACGATTTTGAGATACATCAGGATGAATATAGTAATGACCATCTTTTGCTATATGAGCAACAACTGTGTGACTGTAGCCATCACCATTTATTGCTTTAAATCTATCTAAGAAAATATTTGATTTTTTATGTGTGATTAATTCAAGGGGAAGATCGGAATATTTAACGTTTCGATTCTTCTTCTTTTCTTTTGCTACTATCTTATAAATTTTTAAGTCGTTTTCATTATTGGGACGGCAGATATTTTGAGTCAATGGAATCTTACTACTTCTTAAATTTCTTGAAACATATTCTGAAGGAGGAACTTTCGAATATGTGTTTTTGATTTCTCCTGATTTTAATATAGGTAAATCTTGAAATAACTCTTTGATTATTGGTGGTTTTTCCTGAAATTGATCGAGGGTTCTGAAAAAATCAAAATCTGTCATTGATGTTTTGTATCCAAAAATGATTAATCGTTCTCTAACTTGTGGAACGCCGAAATCAGCACAGTTAACTAATTTTATTTGAATCTGATAATGATCTGTAGAAATTACATTGGAGAAATCGTATTTTATTTTTTCGAGAAGACTAGTTCCGTCTAAATCTTTAAATGATAAAAGTCCTTTTACGTTTTCAAATACGAAAAAATCAGGGTTATATTTTTCCAAAAATCTCAGATAAAATTTATATAAGTAGATGCGCTCGTCAGATTCTTTGATTTTTTTATTTCTTGCCCGACCAATCGTTGAATACGCTTGGCATGGTGGTCCCCCGATGATACCGTGAACCATATTTGAATTCGGTTGAGAATCAATTTGTCTGAAAATTTCTGGTAAATTATCTTCTGATATTGCAAGATTAATTACTTTTCCGATAATTCTTGTAGGGATTTCAGCTAAAAATTCATCATATGAAATTTTCTTATTGATGTAGTCGTTGTATCTATTTAAATTTCCATTTTCTTTTAGATAATAGTAAGCGTCTCTAACTTTTAATGTTTTACTTGCAGCCTCATCCATTTCAACATGAGCAAGTAAATTAAAATCGTCTTTTCTAAACCCTTCGGTTAATCCTCCCGCACCAGAAAACAGATCTATGATGTTTAACATGATTTCACCTCAGCGCAATTATACCAGGTTTAAAAGTAACCTACTAGTGGAAAAGCAAAAGTTAACGAAAATAGTTGTAAATAGGCTCATAAACTGATGTATAATTGTTATGATAGATTTATTAAGGGAGAAAATAATATGGATGCTGTAATGAAACTTTTACTATTAACTAGCCCATTTGGATATATATCAAAAAATAAAAAACAGGTACTGATTGATTTTTTTGAATATGAAAGTTTTGAAGGCTCGTATGCATATCAGTATTTAAACTCTAGCTACTATAAAGAGTTGGTTTTGCTAATTTGTCTGATAACTAGCTATAAGAATCTCTCAGGTGGTCAAAAGATTAATATAGACGATTTGGATGTCGGAACTAAGCTATTGTTCGAAAAGGCCTATTATAGTTTTGAGGGATGTGACAATAGAAGTGAAGGTTATTATGTATTGGCTCCTATATATAAAAAGAAAGATTCTTATGTTCGAATTTTAAAAAGAGGTGTAATTGAAAATAAAGCTAGCATTGTAACTGATACAAAAAGTAAAAAAGTAAAAAGTACTAAAGAAGACTTTGGAAAGCAAATAGGACTTTCTTCTATAAGTTGGACAAATGAAGAAAGCGTAATAATAATTCTGGAAAAGAAGATATTAGATGAAATAGTAAATATACAGTTCAACATTAACAATAGATATTCATATTTGGGTGAATTTTGTGCTGCAAAGTATTTAAAAGAATCATTGGTTTTTGAACGAGTACCGCATTCTAATAGTACAGAAAAGCCTATGGTAATTTTTTCATCAAATATGAAAGCTGTCACAGAGTACTTAGATGAAAACGAGGGAAATATATCAGAAAAACGAGTATATGTTATTGGGGATAAATGGTTTTCGAATGGCCAATTTTCAAATTTATTAACTCTTGAAGATGCGTGCGATGATTTCGGCATTCCATTGACTGTATTTTCTAGTGTTCCATCGGTTATGGATGAATCAAAATTTAAATTTTTGAAGAAAATGGAAAAAGAATTTTGCTGGCTTGAATTTGAAGAATTTAGCAAAATGGAAATTTCATTTGAATTCGTATCAAGTAATGAAGAGTTTGATAATGCGATAACAGAACTCAATGAGTACTTAGAAAATATTCGTGAAATTCCTAGATTAAAATATCTGGATAAACTATTGAAAAGATTTTTAAAGATGAATTACAGTCAAATAATTGGGCATTCCCGTACCCTTGAGCAACAAATGATAATCGTATCAGAATATATGGAAAAATTAAATTTGGAAGAGACCGAAAAAATTTCCGGTATTTTGTATAATATCTATTGTAATAGATTTGGTTTTCAAAACAAAAAAATAATTGAATCTATAAGAAGTGAAGATAAATGTGCACTTGTTGTAATGGATGAAATGGTTGAGGAAACAAAAGAAGTATATTCGAATGATGATAAGATAACTGTTCTGCCGTACAGTGAAAAGATATATGAAGACCTTTATGGAACATTTGATAGTGTCATCTTGCTTTCCCCGTATGCAAGAGATAGAAAAAAATGGTTGTCGAGCTATCTAACAAATAAGATTTTTGTTGTTTTTCCGGATTTGCAAAAGAGTTACCTTACGTACTCCTTAAAAAGAGATAAAAGAATAATTCAACATTTATATACTTTGGATAATAGCTATTCTGATAGAGATTCAGCTTATTTAAAAGCGATTAACAAATATTTTGAAAAAATGGAGAGAGTAACACAGGAAAATAATAACAGCGATGACAAAGCACTATATGATGAACTAGATAAAGAAGATGATCCACAAAAAGAATATTTAAGTTTGATAAATAGTTTGATCAACACTACTTCGGGAATTGAGACTGAAAGTGAAAAACAACTTGTTAATGTTGTTTGTGGAATAGATTTAGAGTCAGGAAAAAATATATTTGGAACGGAGTTTGGAAAAGTCTTTATTTTACAAGAAAACTTTTGTAGGAAAATGGATGTAAATAAGATACAAATTGGGCAAGATATTGTTGAATTTGAGGTCCCTTATTCCGATGCTTTTTATAGAGAACAATTCAAAAAGTATAACTTTACAAATGGAAATTTTACTGATAATAAACTTGATGAAAATTTAAGCCTTGACTATTTTTGGAAAATGATTTTGCTTGAATATATTGAAAAAAGATCCATTACTCCAACTCAATTCAAAGAAAACATGGAAGAACTAGGTGCGGCAAATAAGACAGTAACTTTTTATGGATCATGGTCTTCAATTGATAAAATGCCGATTCTTCCTAGAGATTCTAGTTTTATTCATTATATTGGATTACTTACGAAAAATCCTGAATTAACAAATGAGCCGGATAAGTTTTATAGTGCAAGCGCAAAAGTAAAGAAAAATTTGAATTATGAAAGAGATAGACTTATGGACTCGATTGATGGCAGAGAACTAAATGAAATAATTAAAGATAGCTCAATAAAATCTTATTCGGTGGATAAAGTAATTTTAGTTGAAGATATAGATATAGAAGACGTACCAAGATACCTGACTAATAAGTTTTTGGGAGGAAAAAGCTAATGGTGAAAATTACGGATAAGAAACAACAAAATAGTGTAAGGGAAAAGTATTCTAATGCTATTTCGCAATTATTATTAGGACCGGGTTCAGAAAGAATTAATCAGGATATTGAACATGAAATAATTTCTGAAAAACCTCAAACGAGATATATTACAGGTATTCTATATCCTCTTAGAGAATTAAAAGAAGCGTCAGCTGAGGATATTGAAACAACTCTTGAAGCTCAAGAGTTTTTAGATAAAGAAGAAGAATCCGCCGAAATTGATAACAGTTTCCTTCCGTCTTCTTTAGGTATCACATTCTATTGTAAAAGTAGTAAAAAGGATTTAGATATTGAAATTCATAGCTCATATTATAAAAAAATAAAGAATCCATTTATTCAAACGAATAAAGAGGTTCTGGAAGAGTTACAAGGAAAAATCGACCTCTCAAAAGTAATGAATATCGAAAAGCTTTTTAAGTTTGACCTAGAAAATTCAAAAATTAAATATGAAGATAGCTTCGAGGATAGAGATGAGACTATATCTGATTTTTTAAATGAACTAAAACCAGATGATAAAGCTAAAGATTCGGAGATACTATTTTTACTAAAAAAGATTAAAAATATAAATTATAAAAATAAGAGCTGTTTTGAACGCGTTCCAGTTTTCTTTGAAGTGAAATTGGACTCTTCAAAAGAAGGTATTTCTACTCAAAGATTATTAGTTGATGAAGAAAAAACATTTCAAGTATTTTCGAAAGTACAAAAAATCAGTTTGGCAAAAGAGGATACTGTGACAGCAGTAACTATAGTTTTAAAAAATGTTTCAGAGAATCATCTTTTTCAAACAGAAATCGCTATAAAAGCTCAAGAAAATGTTGAGTTTAAAGCTTCTGAAGATGTAAAACTTCCAGATTTGTCTAAGTTAAATTCGGAAGACGCTATGAACTTTTTCTTATATAGAGATAAAAAGACGTATGCCTTTGGAAGAGGTGTATCCGCAATTTGGAAAGAAGAGCATGGAAAAGTATCCGAAATAAAAACGTCATATATTCCGAGCTATGAATTGCGTCCAATGTCTTTTGATATTGAGGGGATTTCGCCAGATGTTTTGAGCGCAGAAAGTTATATTGGAAATAATTATGAGACACAGTTAGAAAAACTAAATCAGTTTGTTAAGGAATATGATAGATGGATTGATTCAATTACGAAAGATTCTAAAACATTAATTCCTGAATATGTAGAACTTTCAAAGGAAAACATTGAGAAGTGTAAAAATTGTAGTCATCGTATGAAGAAAACAATAGAATTCCTCTCAAAAGATAAAGATGCTTTTATGGCTTTTAATAAAGCTAATGAGGCAATGCTCTTACAGAGACTAAAAAACTCAGTTGAAAAAGAAGAGGCATATAATTCGAAAAATTATCAACTTGCAAACTTTAGATGGAGACCATTTCAATTGGCGTTTGTATTAAACTCATTAGAGTCTATATTGAATGAAGAAAGTTCTGATCGCGAGCTATTGGATTTAATTTGGGTTAGTACAGGTGGTGGGAAAACGGAAGCATACCTTTTTGCTATCGCGGCCGTTGTAGTTTATAGAAGATTGAAATATCAAAATTCCTCAGGTGTGACAGTAATTATGAGGTATACTTTACGTCTTTTAACAGCTCAACAATTTGATAGGGCGTCTCAATTAATTTGTGCGTTAGAGTTCATTAGAAGAAAAGAAGGTGATCTAGGAGAAGCAGAAATTAGCATTGGCCTTTGGATAGGTGAAGGAACTCAAAATAAATTAAAGGACGCTAAGGCAGATTTTAAAGATATGGTTGAACAAAAGAATCTTGAATCTGCGAAGAAAAAAAATACATTTCAGGTTTTGGAATGCCCTTGGTGTCATGAACAACATAGTATTATTCCTGATGATAAAAACTTTCAGAGCAAAAGAAGATGGGGATACTATGAGATTGAAAAGAAAAATGATTTCAATATGAAATGTTTGAACAAGGAATGTGAATTTTCTAAGGGATTACCGATTTATGTAGTGGATGAATTAATCTACAAAAAGAGACCTACATTACTTTTTGGTACTGTTGATAAGTTCGCCCAAGTTCCTTTAAAAGAAGAAACAGCAAACTTATTTGGTTCGGATAATCCAGAAAAATATCGACGTCCTGAACTAATTATTCAAGACGAGTTACATTTGATTTCTGGACCGCTTGGTAGCATTGTTGGACTTTATGAAGCTGGGTTTGATTATATTTTCAAAAATGCAAATGGAAGTATTGCTCCAAAATATATAGCTTCGACTGCAACAATCAGAAATGCTGACGATCAGGTAAAAGGAATTTTTGACAGAAAAGTCTCCCAATTTCCACCTAATGGAATAAATATAACAGATAACTTCTTTGTAAAAGAAGATACGCAGGCTTATGGAAGAAAATACCTTGGAATTATGCCGACAGGGAAATCACAAGTAACAGCGGAAATACGGCTCCTGTCTTCAATGTTACAAACAATAAGAGAATTAGGCCTAAGTATTGATGAAGAAGAGTTGTATTGGACAGTGGCTGGGTACTTTAACAGTATTCGAGAACTCGGAAAAGCTTCAGGATTGATTAAGGATGATGTAAAGGAACAGATCAATCAATTATACAGACGAAATAATACTAATAAACGTTTCATGAATGACGATACAAGCGTGGAGTTGACTTCGCGTGTACCTGGTATAGAAATACCTACAATTTTAAAGAAATTAGACATTCCACACAATAGAATTACAGATGAATGTAAGGGTGCAGAAAGATACTCAAAAGCTGTGGATACGTTAATTGCAACGAATATGCTATCTGTAGGTGTAGATATTGATCGTTTAAATGCGATGTTTGTAGTTGGTCAACCGAAACTTACTTCAGAATATATTCAAGCCACCAGTCGAGTAGGAAGACAATCTTTAGGGTTGGTATGTACATTGTATAATTCTTCTCGAAGCCGGGATAGATCTCATTATGAAACATTTCAATCGTATCATGAAAGTTTATATAAATTTGTCGAATCGAGTAGTGTAACTCCCTTTTCGGTACCCGCTCTGGAAAAAGCCGCTGCCGGGGTCATTGTTGCAATGCTTAGGAATACGATAGGTTCATTAGCTGACGATAATTCTGCAAAAAACATTTTGGAATTTGAAGATGCACTCGAAAAAGTAAATGATTATCTTATGGAACGTGTCAAGGCCAGTGAAGACAGACATAAGCTGTATAGGGAAGATGCAAGAAGAATAATTAGTAATTTTGGTGATAAATGGTGCAATATTGCTGAAGAGATAGAAGAAACTGCGGAACTATTCAAATATTATTTATATAAAAGTAAGGCAGAAGAATTCCAAGGGAAATTGTTGCTTAGATCATTTGAAGATAAAAGCACACATAAGGAAGCTACTAAAGTCATGGGGACAATGAGGAATGTGGAAGATACAGCTTATCTGAGAATAATAGATTAGGGAGATATTATGGTGTACAAACAGAAAGATAAACCAGAATTTAATGTTAGAAGATCTCAACTTTTAACGCCATTTGGTATAGGGGCCTTAATGGATATAAATAATCAATCTGTCATGATTGCAGATTCGGAGTATTGGAATACGAACAGATGCGAGAAAGTCCATGATATTCGATTAGAAAAAGCTATGGATGCTGAAGGTTTCATTGAGCCGCCATTTAAGGAAGAAGATGATATTGTAGGAAAAAGATTCCCGCAGTGGTATTTTTCTCCAGAAGATAGAAGTTTGAGGAAAATTGACTCATGGCGTCAATTGGTTGAGGCAAAGGGGATACCGAGTTTAGTCAAAGCTTTTAATCAGAAGCCAATTGATGTTCGTAAAAGGAGAACCGAGCTTGTTCCTGTCCGGATTATCTGCGCCTGTTGCAATGGGCATGCACAAGATTTTCCTTGGTTAGAATGGGTTCATGAGGGGATGGCCTATGATAGCTATAAGGATCATGAAATTACGTTGGGAAGCACAGCACAATCAGGCTCTATTTCAGACTTAATAGTTTCTTGTAAAAGATGTAATAAGAGCCGAAATTTAGCCGGGGTTTTTGATGAAAAGAGATTTCCACGACAATTAGAGAAATTAGGAATTGCTTGTAAGGGTGAATACATTTGGAAAAAAGAGGAGAATAGAGTTAAATGTGACGAGAAGGTTCATGTACTTCTTAGAAATGCTAATAATTTCTTTTTCCCTAATATCTCAAGTTCAGTTAATATACCGTTCAAAGAAAATAAATTAATCGAATTAATCCAGAGCAACGAGTACTATAGCGTTTTGGAATCCGAGCTTAGAGGAGTCACGCGAGAAAAAGGAATTGAAAAGCTTGCAAAAGATGAGTTAGTAAATAAAATGATTACACGATTAGCGGAAAAAATTGAATATGATTTTGATGAAGTTAAAAATTTAATTTCAGTTAAGTTCTTTAATGAGATAAGTGAGGATTATCCGGATACTGTAATGGATTATAGGAGAGCCGAGTTTGAAGTTCTTTCTGGAAAAGAAAAATATGATGAGGATTCAGAGAGGTTCCGAATGAAGATTTTCAATTCAGAGGAAATTTCTGGTCACATTTACAGTGAATTATTGAACGGGATAACTTTGGTGCATCAACTCGAGGTGGTTAGTGCACTTCGAAGCTATAGCAGGATACAGACTACAGATTCTGAATTAATGAAAGAACAGGCTTTAGAAGGTGAGGAGACTTTAGGAGAGTCACAGGAAGTATCACTGCGTAGAAAAGATAATTATTATGTTGGCATGCGTTCATTAGGAGAGGGAATATTCTTTTCTTTGAATAGTGAAGAAATTGAAAAATGGAGATATAAAATTAAAGATTCAGTAATTTCGAATAAAATCTATAAAAAAATGAGTAATGTAAGATTCCCAGATGAAGAAAGTTACATTCGTCCAGATTACTATCTTATTCATACACTGTCTCACCTTTTTATTAAAGAATTAAGTATGTGTAGTGGGTATTCTTCATCCTCATTAAAGGAAAGAATATACTATTCAAATGAAGTTGGAAAAGAAATGTATGGAGTATTGATTTATACATCAAGTTCAGACTCGGAAGGAACATTGGGAGGGCTTGTTAAACAAGGAGTTCCAGAAAAATTCTTTGATCTATTAAATGCTGCGTTAGAAAAAGCCCAATGGTGTAGCTTTGATCCGGTGTGTATTGAAAGTGAATCTCAAGGGAGAGATTCGCTAAACGGTGCAGCCTGCCATGCATGTTCTCTTATTTCAGAAACTAGTTGTGAGAAAATGAATGTTTTTTTGGATAGAAGTGTACTGATTGGAAGTCTAGAAGAACCCAATTTGGGATTCTTTAGTGGAGGAAATATCAATGACATTTCCAAAATTAGATTTTAAGGATAGTTACAACGGAAATAGGATAGTAAAAGAGGCTAATAAATTTACATTTGTACAGCGTGCCCATGTTGTCTCAGGATATTTACTTGACGGAAAACCTCATAGGGCATTGGAAACTGAAGTGTTGAACATAACTAAAAAAGGTTTCCATGCAATGAATATTTTGCATTATTACGGATTGACTGCTCCTCATAAAGGTTTTTATATAAACACTTCAACAAATGCTGCGATAAGTGAACTAAGGATGTTCGGAGATATGGAACATTCCATAGTTGCTGATTTATTGGAACGAGCAAATGATTCATTGATAGAAAGAGAAGTACAAGTGTTAGATATTGGGGTAAACAAAGAAATACCTAAATGGCTGATTGAACTAAAAAAAGAACACCCTAATGTTATTGATTATGATGAAGTTGTTGAAGTAAAGCAAGGGTTGGGAAACAAATCTCTTACCTCAGAATTAGTAGCAGAAACTTCATCTAGAATAATTTCAGATGATGATCTTGAAATAAGGCGCATAGAGCAAAAACATTATGGCGATATCGGTGAAGAACTCATCTTAGAGTACTATGCTAAAAAGATTATTGATAAGCTTGGAGATACGGAGGAAGCTCAGCGATTCATTGACGGAATGGAATATACCGGAAAGACACACGGAAAAGGATACGATATTGTAGCTTGGGATATAGATTCGTTGAATACTGATAGTCCATCAAAGGTTTACATCGAAGTGAAAAGTTCACTATCTGAGAAACCAAATGTCCCCTTTTATATCTCAAGAAATGAATTAATGACTGGGATGAAACTTGGTAAACAGTATAGAATAGGAAGGGTTTTCAATTTGGAGAAGAAAAAGCCCAAATATTATGAATTAATTCCATTTAAAAAAAGTCTTTCTGGAAGAGATTTCGATGAAGAGTTAAATAAAGTATTTATTGCTCAGCCCATAAATTATAGAATCAGTGGTTTTAAAGGTTGAGTTAAAAATAATTGTATCTATACAAAAAAACTATGTTTCAAAATTTTAGTATGTATATTGTGATCCAGTTTTGAGATAAACATTTTTCAGCGCCCCACATTTCTTATTTTGACCGAAAATTGACCCAAAGTAGCTTGAAATTTTATGAAATCAAGTGAACTCAGGTGAAAACTATGTATATATAAACCTTACTTTTATTCAATACTATGAAACTCTCTGAAACCCACTTAGTAGCTGACCAAGCTAAAGATGCTTTAGCTAAATAATCAAATAAACGTTGTTAAACCAACGTATACCCTGCTTTTATTGGCTCTTTGTCAATAAGGACTGATGAGTGGTGTAAAATCAAAACCACCCGTGTGAACGGGTGGTTTGTTCTGCGGCTGAAAGCCTCTTTTACCGGCCTAAGTCTAAAAGACTTACCGAATCGGTTCCCTCTTGCACCACATTTACTCGCTGCTTCTCAAAGAAGCTCTTAGTGCTTCTTACGATTTTTTTCTCCAGTAAACGGATCAACTTCTTCAAACAATGTAAGCTGATCTGCTACGTGGTCTTCTCGTAATTGATTACGAATATATTCTGCGATTTTTTTCTTGTTTCGTCCTACTGTGTTCACATAAAATATCCTCTACACCAAAACTTTCTATTTCCATAACGATATTTGAGTTCTGCATGTCTATCAAAAATCATTAAACTACTTTTTCCTTTTAAGTAACCTAAAAATTGAGAGACACTTATTTTTGGTGGGATACTGACTAACATATGTATATGATCTGGACAAGCATTTGCTTCTAAAATCTCAACACCCTTTCTTTCGCATAATTCACGTATAATCTCTCCAATACTTGCTTTGTATTTGCCATAAATGATTTGGCGGCGATATTTCGGAGCGAATACTATATGATACTTACATTTCCAAACAGTGTGTGATAAACTTTCTGTAGCCTTTTTCATAAAAAGGTACCTCCTAAATTTTTTGATGTGGTGGTCGGGAAACCTACTTCATCTTATCAGTTTAGGAGGCTTTTTTTATACCTCGCTGGAAGCTTTCCGGAACCACCTGCATAGCAGGTGGTTTTCAAAACACACAATCAAATCTGGGTCAGAATGAATCTCATTCTGTCTCAGATTTTTTTGTTATTTCACATTGATTAATTGATTGATCAAAAAGATCCTCATTATCATGTTCTCAAATGATTTAAATCCGTAAGATACACGTTTGATTGTCTTTATATGGGTATTCTTTGCTTCTATTTTTTCCATTAGAGTAAGGGTAAATCAGTGCATTGGTAATTCCTTCTTCATAAAACAGAAGGTTTTGAGGTTTCGCAAACGGTCACCCAGCGTTTCTGGAAGTTCTTTTAATAAGGAGAAAAACAAGTTGGAATCTTTGAGACGAAATGCATCAGTTAACTCGTGAAAAACAGTATATGTCTCTTTCAGCGGTGTGGAAAAAGCAAGCAAGCGATCAATCATCATTGCCTCGATGAGAAGTGGGGATTTAGGTGCTCGGAAACTTCGCCAGGCTTTGTATTCATAATGATTAATGTTTTCACGATTTTTTAACAGAAAGCGCATGACCATGGGCGTATGATTGTATTGGTCAAAACGGATCATCGTTTTCTTCTTACCATTTTTTACAACAATTGACTTGTCAAACGCATCGAACACGGAAGAACCGCAATTTTTACAAGTACACGGAGCAGGTGAGAGAACTGCATCAATGATTAAGGTATCTTTCTTCTAGAAGGTTTCGTAAGTAACCCCGGTAATAGTTAAATATTTGTCTGCTAATCTTAGCATTTTTTTGATAGCAAAAATAAGGATGAAATTATCAAAACATAGGGAGCTGGGAGTTTCATCTTTATACTTAGGACAAGACGTCCTCTTGTTTACGGTGAGACAAAAGCAGCATCTTAGAAAAATAAGTCCGAAATTTACCGGAAATTCCTTCTTATTTCTGATGCTAAACAATTTAGTCTCAACCTCTTGCTATTACGATAATCTTGCTTATGCTGTCTTATTTCGAATAACGAACAGGTCAGGTGCTTTGTCTTTATCTCCCTTTTTCAGGGTCGGAGAATAGGGTTAGTCCTTTGAGTATTCGTTCATGACGCGCATTCATGATTACTGATGGTTTTTTCCTTATTTGATCTATGTGGCAGTCGAATACAAAAGTAAGAATGTAAGTTGAATCAAAAAATGCTATAATTTTCTTTGTGAATCACAGGAACCCTTTTTATAGCAAAATTTAAGAAGAAAGTAGGAGCGAAGTGAAACAAATAAAAGAGACTATCCGCAATAATAAAAAAATTTTAGTTCTTATTTCTGCCTATGTTATCATGGTTGTTTTAAACTTTTTGACACCGTTAATTGCGGATGATATTGAGTATATGTATAAAACAAGTAGTTTTTCGTCTATTTTACATGATGAATACACACAATATATGACTTGGACGGGAAGATCCGTTGTCCATATCATTGCACGTTTATTTTTGTTGATGCCTAAAACAGTATTTAATTTGGTCAATCCACTGATCTATGTTTTATTGACATTATTGATTTATAAAATGACCACAAAAGATAATACTACGTTTTATTCCTTCAAATATTTTTTAATTAATGTATTTTTATGGTTATTTGTCCCAGCTTTCGGTCAAACAATTTTATGGGAAACTGGTGCTGCTAACTATTTATGGGGAGGTATCATCGTTGTCAGTTTCCTATTTCTTTACCACCGCTATTATGAGAAAGAGCAAGAATTGTCTTTTAATCCTATAGTAAATAGCATATTGCTACTCATTTTAGGAATCTTAGCTGGCTGGTGTAATGAAAACACTTCTGGTGGTATGATCTTGATCGTTCTTGGCTACCTCTATTTTTATTATCAAAAGAAAAAGCCTTTACGACCATGGATGTTCACAGGATTGTTAGGAGCAATTTTTGGCTTATTCATGATGGTAACAGCCCCTGGAAATGCTGTTCGAGCTACTTATTTTGCTCGTAGCCAGTGGTCTTTACCTCGGAAATTGTATTCGGGCGTTTTTTCAATCACAAAAACGCTATATGAAAATAGTTTAGCTCTTTTTGTGTTGATGGCGGTTCTGATCGTGTTGGGAATTTTCTTTAGTAAACACAAAGAATGGTTGAGACTATCCTATATCTATCTCTTTGCAGGGATAGCCACGATCTATGTATTATCTCTTTCACCAGCTGGACTTGATTGGGGAAGATCATTTTTTGGTGGTGTTTTATTTATCATTATGGCGATGGCGTTTGAATGGCCAGATAAAGTGTTGAAATCTACCCAGGGAGCGTTTTATGGGGTGATTAGTGGCGTATTGATTACCCAATTTCTATTTACTTTTGCTTTAGGAGTCAATGACATAGCACTTTCTTATAGAGAGATCAATCAACAATACCATTACGTCAGAGAGCAAAAAAAACAAGGGAATTTGAATCCGGTGATTGCCAACTTTACGATTTATAATCAAACTGGTCATACTGCTTACTCGGGAGGACTATCCCACGTAAAAACGGATATAACGAAACAAGTCAATCGAGCGAATGCAAAATATTTTGGTTTAGAGTCCATTCATTCAGTACCAAAAGAGGCTTGGGAAACAATCTATCAACAGGGAGATCCAAAATGGATGAGTATTTGGAATGCTAACACCTATTTTGAAGCATTAAGTCAAACTGATTATTTGGTTGTGATGGCAGGTGCAGGAGACAAGGCACAAATGAACCAGCAGTTAGCTGAAGAGATCCGTAAGCTGTTCCCTGAGTTTAAAAATGGGGATTCAGAAAGTTCTTGGAATTTTTCGGGTATCCGTCTGTTAGGAAAAAATCCTGAATTTTCACAGACAAAGAACTATAATTCTGTTAGCCAAGAAATCAATGGGAAAGAGATCTCAGTATCTTCAAGTTTTACACCGTATGCTGACCAACAGTTTGCTGCGATAAAAGTGGGCGATATAAATGTTGCAAGAAATAAAGTGGGCATAAATATTGCTGTTTTGTCAAAAGAAGGAAAAATAGTAGATGCTGTTAATATTCAATTAACTGGTGACAAACTAACCCTCTCAAGATAGAAGAGAGAAAATAGTAAGAAAAACGAGCCTACCAAAAGGATCACTCTTTTTGGTAAGCTCGTTTTTTAAAGAAATTTTTTGGACAAGCAAAAACCTCAACCATGTTGACTAACTAATGATTGAGGTTTTATTTCAATCAGGGCGTACTTCGTGCAGTTGTTTGACACGCCCTCCGATCGATTTAGCAAAAGCTTCTGATGCTTTTTTTTTCTTTGAAAATCAATAAGTTATCTGGATTTTTTTCTCTTGTGCGGCAGCCTGTTTTATCAATGTAACCGTGCAATACTTTCACAACATACATGATGATCACCTGCTTTTTATTTTATTATACGGATGAATCAAGCCAACACAAGAAAAAAGGCAGCTTTTTTGATTTTTTTTAAGAAAATCCGTAATGGAAATCCTAAAAAATACAAGAGTTAAAGACTATTCTTCAGCTATCCAACTGTGCATACTCGTGGAATAAGCGATCTAATGCAGGATTTACCCGTTCAAGTTTGGTTAACTTCTGATTGTCAGCGAGTAAAAAACAATGTTTGCTAGAGCCAGTTGTTCGTAATTTTCCGTCATCTAAACCGTAGATTTCATAACTAAAATTTAATCTTGTGCCACTATATTGTTCGATTTTAGGCAAAATACGAACAGTTTCACCATAACGAATCATTTCTTTGTACTGGCAAGTGACTTCTAAAACAGGGATGATCACCCCTAGTTTTTCAATTTTTGTATAGCTGAAACCTAAATGATCCAATAAAGCAACACGAGATTCTTCCATCCAACGGATATAGTTGCTGTGATGGATGATCCCCATTTGATCGGTTTCATAGTAAAACGGCTCACGAATGTACCCAGTAAATTTTTCCATCATTAGAACTCCTTGTTTCTATCTTTTTTCTGACTAAAATAGTGCATCCATTGAGGGATTGCTTGACTGATTTGTGTCGGTAAAACAACATATTGTTTTTTTGCCAGTTGATCCCCAATAAAACTATGCAGGTAGACAGCTGCTGCGATCGTTTCATCGTTTTTAGGGAATTGTGCCAAGAATCCAGTGATCATACCAGCTAATGTATCACCAGTACCTCCAGTGGCCATTGCGGCAGAGCCAGTAGTATTTTGATAACATTCTTGTTGCCCGTAGATCGTGGTTCGATGACTTTTTAAAACAATCGTTGCGCCTAATTTGGCTTGCTGCTTGCGGTTGTTCTCAGGTGTTTGTTCCTCGATCTTAAGTGAGCTTACTCTTTGCCATTCCATTTGATGAGGAGTCATGACGGTTTGCTCGGGAAAATGGAGGGTTAGATTTTCTTTAGCGAATAATGTTAATGCTGAACCGTCCATCACTAACCACTGATGGCTTTTTTGATGTGCTAAAGTGAATGCTAATAATTCTAAACTCAATGAGGAGTCCCCTAATCCTGGACCAATCAATAGAACGTCTGCCGTGTCCATCACTGCTAACAGTTGTTCTTTTTCTTGCCAGTCGATGCACATGGCTTCAGGTAAATGGGTGTGAAGCGGTGCTTGATTCCGCTGGTCTGTAGCAACAGTCGTTAATCCTGCGCCACTGTGTACAGCCGCTAGTGCACTCATGATGATCGCACCACCAAATTGATGGTTACCGCCAATCAAGACAGTACGACCGAATGTTCCTTTATGTGACTTTTCTGGGCGTGGTTGAATTACTTTTTGTAATAAATCGCTATCTATTAACAATTTCTCCGCCTCCTTTCTTGTATTATAACTGAGTATTTTTAAATAAAATACCGTTTGGCTAAGGAACCACAAATTTTTTTGCACGTTTTTTTGGCAGGATTTATGGTATGATGGACAGGTAGACTTAATGAGTGGAGGATTGATTTTATGACAATCGATTGGCAAAAAGAAGTAGAAGCACGTAAAGAAGAACTACTTGAAGATTTAAAAAATCTTTTACGTGTGAACAGTGAACGGGATGATTCAAAAGTAACTCCTGATGCACCTTTTGGACCTGGACCTCGAGATGCGCTAAAACATATGTTGGCTTATGGCGAACGTGATGGGTTTGTCGTAAAAAATGTTGATAACTATGCAGGACATATTGATCTTGGTGAAGGTGATGAAACTTTAGGTATTTTTGGTCATATGGACGTAGTACCAGCAGGGGATGGTTGGGATACAGATCCTTATGAACCAGTAATCAAAGATGGGAAAATCTTTGCTCGTGGTTCTAGTGATGATAAAGGACCAAGCATGGCTGCTTACTATGCCATGAAGATCATCAAAGATCTTGACTTGGAATTATCCAAAAAAGTTCGTTTTGTAGTTGGTAGTGATGAAGAAAGTGGTTGGGCAGACATGGCTTACTACTTTGAACATGAAGAAGAACCTGACTTTGGCTTTTCTCCAGATGCAGAATTTCCAATCATCAATGGTGAGAAAGGAAATGTTTCTTTCGCACTACGTTTCCAAGGAGACAACGCAGGAGATTATGTCTTGAAGACATTTACTTCAGGTTTACGTGAAAACATGGTGCCTGGAACAGCAACAGCGACTCTTGAAGTACCAAATGTAGAAGCTGCGATCCAAATGGAAGAAGCTTTTTATCGTTTTGTTGAAGCAAACCCAGTAAGTGGTTCGATCGAAGCGGATAATACCTATGTGAAAATCGAATTGATCGGAAAGGGCGCACATGGTGCAAGTCCTCAATCAGGGATCAATGCCGGTTCATTCTTAGCATTATTCTTAGACGATTATGAATTTATCGGTTCTGCTAAACAATTCATCCATGTAGCAGCAGCCTATGTCCATGAAGATTTTTATGGAGAAAAATTAGGGGTTGCCCATGAAGACGAAAAAATGGGTAAATTGACCATGAACGCTGGATTGTTTGCCTTTAAAGAAAATGGGTCAGAAGAAGATAACTATATCAACATGAACTTCCGTTTTCCAAAAGGGGTTACCGTTGACGGCTTAGAAAATGACATTGCAACAACGATGAAAGCAGAAGGAGCAACAGTTACTCGTGGCGCACGTGTCATGGAACCTCACTATGTACCAATGGAAGATCCATTGGTAGCAACTTTATTGCAAGTTTATGAAGACCATACAGGCGAAAAAGGCTATGAACAAATCATTGGTGGCGGAACCTATGGCCGACTATTGAAACGTGGTGTAGCTTACGGCGCAATGCTCCCAGGCTATACAGATACAATGCACCAAGCCAACGAATTTATGAGTCTGGATGACCTTTTCAGAGCAACTGCCATTTATGCAGATGCTATCTACCGTTTGGCGAAGTAATAGTGAATGAAACTCATGCTGATACAGCGGATATCCTTGTTCTAAAAGATAGTTTTTGAAAAGGATCGTTGGAAAAGTGAATGAAAAAGATGTTCTAACATGATATGGATGTGATTTTTTGCTTGATGAGGCGAAAAATCACATCCTTTTTACTTGCTAAATAATATTCTAAATATTCAACATCGAAGATTGTTCCAAAAAAACAAATGAATGATATTTTTTATGAAGGAAAAAATAATATTTGTAGTTAATGATGAGGAGATAAAGATAAAAAACAGTTATTGGTTCAGCGATTCTCATCAATAAAGAAAGTCGCTAGGAATAAATATCATTAGCATAGAACAAAAAATCTGTTATTTAGAAATTTTTGGCTAAAAAAACTCTACATTTGTGTTACATTCAGATTATTAATCAAATAAGAGAAGGGGATCTAATGACAGAAATAGCAGAAGGTAGAGGATTTACAAAAGCAGTGATTGATAAGCAAAAAAAAATAGTAGAGAACGCCTATAAAACAATGGATAGTCACGCTACCTATCCTCACGGAGAAAATTATAAAAACGCAGCTCGTATTCATGAAAAAGAAGAGGAAAAGTTAGCAATGATGCTAAGACACCCAATTAAAGCAACAGATAAGGAATATAGTCGTGAAGAATTGAAGGCGCAAAAAAAATTAAAAGCACAGCTCTTCTCAATTTATGACGCTTATTCAACCCATCCTCATAATGATAAAGCAAGAAAAGTAGAGAATGACTACTTAAAAGCAAAGTGGGATTTACATATTATGGAAGAAACAAATAGAGAAATTCAAGATAAAAGAGAACGTGCAAAAATAAAACATTCTCCTAATAATGAAGAAGCGAGGATACCAGAAAGTAAGCAAGAAACTCAATCAATAGTCCAAGAAGGTAGTTTAGCAGTAGATGAAGAACGAGAATTTTTTAAACAAAAAGATTCTTCTCTTTATGAGACAGTAGAAACTGAAGTTATCGACAAATTAAGCCCGTTAGAAAGTAAAAAGGAAGAAGCACATACAAAGTTATCTAAACTAGACGAAGAAACTAAAAATATCTTAAATAGTATAAGAGAACGTGATGAAGCCAAAAAAAATTTTTTGGATAGCTATGTTGAAAAGTTATCTCTACAATCAGATACTGAACAAATAGAATCGAAAATTAAAGCGATTGATCAGTCGTTCTTTAGAAAAATCATTAATTTTTTTACTAAGGAACAGGCCGAATTACGAACAGAGTTAGATACAAAAAAAGCTATAATTAATACTATGAATTCTAAAATAGAAGAAGCACAAACAGTTTACACAAGAAATGAGAATATCCTTAATGAAGTTTTCTCTAGTAATGAAATATTTGAGGGGTGGAAAGAAAAGTGTGCAAACATAGGAGCCACTTTGAATGATTTAAATCAGAATTATGAAATAGTAAAGGAAAATATACCAAAAGAGGTAAATAGGGAAGCTTTAACGAAAAAAATAGAAAATTTACAGAAGAATTTAGAAGAAGTTAAAGGTACTGTGGGAGGTATAACACAAAATCTGCAAAAAATAGACGAATACCGTAAGCAAGAACAAAGTAAAGATCAACAAGGATTTATTCGTCTGATAAGCAAAGCGATAGATCAAACAGTAATCGAAACAGTAAATCAAACAAATGAAAGAAGGGAACAAAATGCTAAAAGCAAACATTTGAATGAAAGAGAAAATATCTTTACCAATCAACTTTCGGCTGAATTGGGAAATAAAAATGTACGTATTGAAGAATTAAATGCACCTGGTTTGTATCAATATTTAGTCCATAAAAGCACCGAATTAGATATGAAAGTTCAAAATATCTTTTCCAGTGACTTTAAACAATTATATGACTTAACGATACAAGAGCGTGATAAGGCAAGTCATTCTGTGAAAAAAATTATCCAAGAAATTGCGAAGATACATAAGGATTGGGAAAAATCAACGAAAAAAATGATTAATAGCGATCAGCCGAGAGTAAAACGATTTCTTAGTCGATTTACTAAAAAACATATAAAAGCTAGAGAAAAGTACACTGCCAAAAAAAGTGTCTTATCGACAACTTTTGAGAATAAAATAAAGGAACTCATTGAGCGAAAAAGGATTGAAACAGAAAAGAATGAGCAGGCTGAGAGAATTTTTATCAAGGCGAGAAAGGAAGTTGATCATGTTAACAATGGATTGGCAGATTTAAAAAGCCAGTTGAAACAGCTGAAAAATAAATATCCAACAGGAGAAGAACATCCAAAGATTAATAATGAACTAGCTGCTCAAATAAAGAAAAGTTTAAAATTTATTAAGGAGCAACAACCAAAGATAAAAGAACAATTGGGTTTTTGGGTGATGCTGGAACTTAAAGATAAGGAACCTTCAAAAAAAGTGGATCAGTTACCGAAAAAATCTGTTGATTATCAAAAGTATAGAATATTGGTAACGAATGCTTGGAATAAGGAGTTGTTAAAAAATAACAAAAATCGCAACCGGCAATCTCAACAAGTACATAACCAAACGAATCAATCAATTGGCAGAGAAGTACATACATTATAGAGAATAAAATTTTGTACTCTCTAATATGTGGCGGTATCTTGCTTGATGTTTTACTAAGATATGATATACGTATCAAGTGATACAAGAGATTACTGAAGAAAAAAGTGGTCTGTTATTGAAGGAGCATCTTTTGAATCTGTAATTAAGAAAAATATAGGATTGGCATTAAAATCAAGAATGGAAAAGCAAAAATTGCTTTTGATCTTCTTGATTTTTTTGTTTGCTTTCGGAGGTGAAGTCAACGATTGGTAAATGCTGACGAGTAAGTACAGATAGAGGATCCTAAATGCTACTTGTTTCGAAAAACGTTAGTTTGATCTCTCAGAATTTTTAATGGTGCGATAAAGTGTCTTTTTATTCTAGAAGAATGAAACTTTTTTAAAAATTTCCAAACAAAGAAATTATTAAAAAATAAAGTTTTTATTGTCATGTTACGCTTAATTTATCAATATAACGAAGGAGTGAAATAAGAATGGGAAGGCCAGTTTTTCAGGAAGGAATAACTCAGCAATCAGCTGCAGAATTAGCCGCAGAAGCTGAAAAGAAAAAAGCGATGGATAAAGCTATAAAAGAAATTGACTTACAACAAGAAAAAGTTGATGGTGCATGGCAGATATTGGATCATATGGAAACATATCAACCTTTTTCAGATGAGTTTAAGGTTGCGAAGAGTATCCATGTAGCTGCAGAAAATAAACACGCTGAAATGGTGGATGAATTTTTAAAAGAATATAAAGTGATGCCTTCCAAACCAAAGAAACAGGAAATAAAACAGGAAACAAAACCAAAAAGTGAAATTGACGATAGTAAGCGAGATCCAGAACCTGAGGAGTTTGGTCCTAACGCACGGAAGCAAAAGGAGAAAATAGATCAACAAATCAAGGAATCAGAGACTAGAGTAAAAAATATTATAAAAGACTTGTTTCCAAATAGGGATGTTATTAAGGAACTAAAAGAAATAAAAAAAGAAACAGAAGAAGACATAAAAGAAGAAATCGAAGAAGAAGTAGAAGAAGAAATCGAAGAAATAAAAGAAATAAAAGAAGGAATAAAAAAAGAAATAAAAAAAGAAAGAAAGAATCAGCTTAGTAAATTGAAGACATCTTCCTTAGAACCCGTAAATAACAATCTAGTAGATAGCTTAAGTAGTAAAGTTGGTGAGAAACCGTCATTCTTCAAACGCTTGCTTAATTTTTTTACTGGAAAAAAAGAGCAACCAAGGAACCCCATACAGCAAACAACCTTGAAAACTAAGGATTGGGAGGCAGAATTTAAGAAACGCTTTGAGGCAAAACTTGAGGAACGCTTTCAGGAAAAACTTGGGGAACGTTTTCCAGAAGAACTTAAGGCACGCTTTCCGAATAATCTTAAGGAACGTTTTAAGACAATAGAATCTACAGATGAAATTGCAAAACAAGTAAAAAAAGGCTTAGAAAAAGAAATAAAAATGTTCAAAAAAGAGTTAGATAAAGTAGAAAAGGAAAAAGTAAAAGCAGTTAAACCCTATGCAATGAAAGTATATGCTGAAATCATTAGGAAGGTGACAACGCTAAAGGATGGAATAGAACCACTACAACTTGAAGCCCGAAAACTAATTAACGACAACTCGAAGAAACCTCAAAAAATCTGTAAAAAGATTAATCAAGCACAACAAAAAGCTACTATATACTTGGATCAATCGGACTCACTAAACATGCAAAATGGTCAGAAGCTTAATAGTAAAAAACATTCAAGGGCATAGTAACTTAGCAAGGCATCGTCAAAAATTATCAAACGAAAAAATTATTAGTAAATAACATGAATAAACTCATAATACGCTTGTATTACATATGTTAGTACGAAAAACAGAGGAGTGGAATGAAATATGGAAAGTCACGATAAAAAAAGTTACTCAAGTACCATCAACCGCACGGTACAGCGATCAGGAGTTAGAAACTCTAAAGGGAAATTTTAAAGAAGCAAAAAAAGTTTACAGATGAGAAAACTATACCGAATCAAAAAGCTTTTGAAGGTTCACAAAAACAATACAATAATGCATTAGAGAACAATAAAAGAATTAAAGAAAAAGTTTCTAAAGACATAAAAAAAGTAAACAATATAAAATCAGCATAGCAAAAAACTCTGGAGAGAATGGCTGCAGCATCAGAACAACTCGATAATCCTCTAATTGATGATTTAGATAAAAAGGTAAATAATTTTGAATCCCAATTTAAAGATAAGATTAGCCAAATAGAACAAAAGCTATCGCCTGTTCAAAAAGACGATCAACAAATAGCTGAAATAGGTGAGGTAGATACATCTATTGGGGAGGTAAATACGAGATAAAAAAAACTAGATACGGATCTCGTTACTAAGAACCAAGCCGTCACTGATTTCAACAATCCTTTTGTACGGAAGTTGTTTAACATCTTTACAGGAGAAAAAACTAAATTAACACAAGATGTAAAAACAGTTACTGAGGATATTAAAAATACGAATAATCAACTGATTGAAGATATTAATCAGAAGGGTAACTTAGAAAAAATTAGTGGGAAATTAAACGTCATGGAGCAAAAGGTTGAGGACCTGGAAAGAAATGTACAAGGTTGAATAGGAAAACATGGAAAATTTAAAGAAGAGCTTCTAGTGAGAAAGCAAGAGATAAACCAACTAAAAGAGAATGCTCAACAGCGGGTAGAAAAGCTCAGCAACCGAGGTGATAAACAAGATCAAATGCAAAATAGCAATAAAACGAATCGAACTTCAAGAGGATAATCGGATGGTGAAATGCCAGCAATCATAGATAGTAAAACAGAAAATAATCCATTGATGAAAAGAGCAACGTACATAAATAATTAGATAGCAGTATCTTACTTGGATAATCAATTAAATTTAGGAAAAAAGAGCATAGGTGTTCCCTAAAATTTAACGTTTTTACGTATATTTTTTAGGAAACACCTTATTTTATATCCATCTGTTTTTTGAATCGGTGTATTGGTAGAACAGGTTCGGAATATTTTTTAAGTGAGAGTTCTATCTCAGTCTCTTCTAGTATCTCTAAAAACGAATAAACGGCGTTCAAGAAGCAACTCCTCAACAATAAGCGATGATTTTCTAAAATATGAGGAGCTATTTTAAAAAATCCTCTCTTATTTGCTCGGAGCTAAACGCTTCTTTACACAGCCTCTTGCTAAACGGTGTTCAAACATCAGCTCCTTGAAATAAGCCTGAATTTTTCAAGGAGCTGTTTCGAGATTTTCATCCTTAATGCTCCTGCGATTACTCGTCGCAGTTTTTACTTGGTGAGCGCTCAGGTAAAGACGCTCTTTTCACAACCTCATGTCTGAACTAGTTTATTGTCACCGCTGTCCCACTACAGGTGACCATTAGCATTCCGTTATCGCTCCCCAATACTTCATAATCCATTTTCATCCCAATGACTGCATCTGCACCTAATGATCGAGCACGCTCTTGCATTTCTGCTAAGGCCTCTTCACGTGCAGCAAGCAATTCATCCTCGTAGCTTTTTGAACGTCCGCCAAAAACATTGCGAAATCCTGCCCCGATATCTTTTAATACGTTGATTCCAGTAATGACTTCACCAAAAACAATGCCTTTATATGCTGTTACTTCTTTATTTTCCACGTTGTTTGTTGTTGTAATGATCATTTGATCACTCCTTTCTTTAAAAATAGTATATCAAAATTTATTTCTTAAGTCGCAATTGGAATTAGCTAGTCAATTACAGCGCATCATTTCCAAAAAATGGACATTCTATTATATACTGGAACTATGCAAAAGAATGTAGTTGATGATCAAAAGAATGAAAGCGCAAACTTGGTGTGACCACAAAAGGAAGAAGGAGAAATGGCATGAAAAAAAGTATCTTACTTGTCTCCCATAGTCAACAGTTAACGGATGGACTCAAAGAAATGATTGAACAGATGCAACAATCAGAAGATGTGTTACTTTTTTCCTTAGGAGGAGTAGAGGGAAGAATTGGTTCTGATCCGATGAAAATCATCGATGCGATCAACCAATCAGCTGATTCCGCCATGTATTTTGTGTTTGCGGATATCGGGAGTGCGGTTTTGAACGCTGAAATGGCCAAGGAAATGTTGGATGAAGACCAACAAAAGAAATACTACCTTGTGGATGCGCCACTTGTTGAAGGGGCTTTTGCTGGAGCGATCACAGCAGGTATCACGGATGATCCTCAACAAATACTAACGGAAGCACAGAATGCGGGAAAGAAAGGGTGGACGTGAAATGAAAAAAATCATGAATAATCCTAGTACGATCGTAGAAGAAATGTTGTCTGGTTTAGTGATAAGTTATCCAGAAATGATTCACCAAGTAGCTGATTCTCGAGTAGTAGCAAAAAATGATCAAGTAGAACAAGTTGGCTTGGTTTCTGGGGGAGGAAGTGGTCATGAACCAGCGCATGCAGGTTTTGTTGGTGCTGGGATGTTGAGTGCCGCAGTTTTAGGAGATGTTTTTACTTCACCGACACCTGATCAGATTCAGATAGCTATCAAAGAAGCGGATCAAGGAAAAGGCGTTTTATTGATCATCAAGAATTATACAGGAGATGTACTCAATTTTGACATGGCTAAAGAAATGGCGGCTATGGAAGGGGTTGAAGTAGAAAGTGTTGTAGTGGATGATGACATTGCGGTGGAAAATAGCACATATACTGCTGGAAAACGTGGAGTGGCTGGAACAGTTCTTGTGCATAAAATCTTAGGGGATGCCGCTAGGAAAGGTGCATCCTTGCAAGAATTGAAGGAACTAGGAGATAGACTAGTTCCAGCGATCAAGACGATTGGTGTGGCATTGCGTGCGGCCACGGTTCCTGAAGTAGGAAAGCCAGGATTTGAATTAGCCGAAGATGAGATCGAATACGGAGTAGGGATCCATGGCGAGCCTGGTTATCGTAGAGAAAAGTTGCAACCTGCTAAAGTATTAGCTGAAGAATTAGTAACAAAAATTTTAGCTGACTACCCAGAGAAACCAAAAGAAGTTGGAGTGCTAGTTAATGGGATGGGTGGCACGCCATTGATGGAACTCTTTGTTTTTATGAATGATGTCCAATCATTACTCGATCAAGAAGCAGTCAAAGTGACATTTCATAAAGTCGGTGATTTTATGACTTCTTTAGACATGCAAGGATTATCTCTGACGATGATTGACCTAACAACTAAGAAATGGCAGGAAGCATTGGAAAGTGAAGTTCACACAATTTCGTGGTAGAAGGTGGGAGAATGATGGAACTAACGGTCAAAGAAATTCAAGCGTGGTTAACGGATTTTACAGAGAAAATCGATGAAAATAAAAGTTATCTGAGTGAGCTCGACACGCCGATCGGTGATGGCGATCATGGCAATAATATGGGGCGAGGGATGACGGCTTATAAAGAAGCGTTTCAAAAAGAACAACCGAAAACGATCAGTGACACGTTCAAGGTTCTTTCGATGGCAATGATCTCAAAAGTTGGAGGTGCTTCTGGACCATTATATGGTTCTGCCTTTATGAATATGATGAAGGCTACAAAAGACATTGATGTGATTACATCACAAGAACAATTAGGGAAAATCATTGAAGAAGGAAAAAATGGGATTCAAGCTAGGGGGAAAGCAGAAGCAGAAGAGAAAACGATGCTAGATGTCTGGTTACCTGTTACTGAAGCCTTGAAGAATAATCGATTAACAGAAGAAGTGATTGAAGAAGCAAAGGAACATACAAAAGATTTAGTAGCCAAAAAAGGACGTGCCTCTTATCTAGGGGAAAGAGCCATTGGCCATATCGATCCCGGAGCAGCTTCTAGTGCTATTTTCTTTGAAACTTTATTAACTAATATAGAATCATAAATAACAAAATATTTATATAGCTGACTTTTTAACCAGTAAAAATGGGAACAAAAGTCAGTTTTTTTCTATTCCAGAACACTTATGAGAATATGCTTTCAAATCAAAAAAACAAAGGATAAACAATTTTAAAACAAAAATTTCCAAACTGAGAAAATGTCGGAGAAATAACAGTTGTCGCGCGTGTTATTCTTAACACACTAAAGTAATAAAGGAGATAAGCAGATATGGGGGATTTAAATAACAAAAATAAAAATGCGGCAGTATCTAGTTTAGAAATGGAACAGGAAGATAAATTTAAGAAATATAAAAAGGAATGTATAGCAGCGTATGTCACTAACGACCAAGCTAAAATTGCGTCAATTGAACAAAACAAACAAAAACTATTGAAAAAACACGAAAAATCAGATCTACGTCTAATGAGCGAATATTCTTTTGGTTCATATAAGGAATCATTAGTTGTTCCTAAAAAAGAAGTACAAAAGTGTTTTGAACTAAATAAAGACATGAGGTCAGTAATTAGTATGCAAAACAATTTAGAGAGTAATGAAGACGACATGAAAATAAAAATTCAGTCGTTGGAAGAAAAGATAGGCGTAGAATTGACTAGCTACACTAGTGAAAAAAACAACATGGATAACAAATTGAATCGGTTAAATGCAATACCAGTACTAATCAAGGAGAAGACTGATGAAATCGATAAGATCAAAGCTTCACCGTTTAGAAGATTTTTAAGTTATTTTACAGGTGAAATAGGAGCTTTGGAAAAAGAGAAGCGTTCATTGGAAAATGAACAAAAGCTTATAAAAGGTAAACTGGAGTCTGATCTATCATCACTTTATGGGAAAGGCTATAGTTTGAGTGGGGAGGTTGATAGTAAAAAGATAAAGAAGAAATGGATAAATAAAATAACGAAAGAATATTCTGATTTGAATATGAATGAACAATTTAGTATGGTGAAGAAAGGTTTTATAGATTTAAATAATAAAGTATCAGCCAGTCTATTTCCGTACGTGGCACCGCTATTAGGCGAACTTGCTCGCTCAATTTATACGACCGAAAAAAATTTCTTAGAGACACAGCAGAGATTTGAAAATATCAAGAATCATCGCCCACAAGTACTAAATACGGAGTTACATGAATATCAGAATAAAGTACAAGCCGAAATGGAAAGAAATGATGAGCAAGAAACAAATGAAGTGCATGAAACAATAAAAATAAATGGTGAACAAAAAACAAATGAAGTGCATGAAACAATAAAAATAAATGGTGAACAAAAAACAAATGAAGTGCATGAAACAATAAAAATAAATGATGAACAAAAAACAAATGGTCCACGTGAATTATATACTCTGATAGAAGGAGTTACGCAGCCACAAAGCCAACCAGGGAAACAACAAAGCCAACCAGAGAAACAACAAAGCCAACCAGAGAAACAACAAAGATCAACGCCTGAACACGATTCACGTAATTAGTAATATGTTTGGAAAGTTTCGTTTGTCCAAATGCGTTTCGTCTAAGTTTAGGCACAACGCATTCGTTTTCGAAATATCTCGATTACTAAATGATAAGGAGTAAAAAAATGTCAATACTATCAAAAGCAAAAGAGGTTAAAACAAAAGAAAAAATTTATCAGCTTGTTGAACAAGAAGTAGTATCTAAAAAAAATGCCAAGATTTACCAATTAACTGAGGTAAATGGAAATAAAAAAAAGAGTATAAAGATGGAAATTCCCATGCTATTGGATAAGGAATTTTTACATACATATAAAACGATCCTAGAGTTAGATAAGCAAAGACAGAAGCAGTATGCTCGAGTTTCTTATTTGAAAAAAGAACGGATGAATCGATTAAATTATTTAAATCATGCAAAAAAATTAGACGTAGAACCACGAGATCAGGAAAATATGAAGGTTCATTTGACTCAACGAATCGATAAATTGCAGGATAGTATGAACAAAAACGAAGAAAAATTAGCAAAAGGTGTGAATTGGTTACAAAAATATATGTTGAAAAAAGAAATTGACGCTCAAAAAGCTGAGTTAGCATTAGGGAAAAAACTTCTAGGAACAAAAAGTCTTGAAAAGTTAAAGAAAGATGTGAGCAAGGAAAGAGAGCGTTTTTTAAATTTGAATGTTCAACTGGAAAACACTACTCAGAGTCAATCACAACTTCTGGTTGCCAAAATGATGCCTTTGATTAATAGTTTTAAAGGATTGGTAAAACAAGATATAGAATATACAGATAAGCTGATCGCCTCTCTGGAAAAGCATATGGAATCAGAACAAGGGAATGGACAGCCACAAAAAGCTCAATTAAAAGACAAAGTACAGAAAAATGGGACAACAAAGCAGAATCCAGTTAATAGACAACCAATTACACAAGCAAAACAAGATTTAAATGATAAAGGAAGATGATTATCGAGTATTTTCACCGAAATAATTCCATGCTCACTCTTTTCTTGCTATTTTTGTTGTTTCTCTCATTGATAGTCTTTACAATGTAGGGTAGGGAAATCGTTAAGAAAGAAGTGGCGGAATGGATTTATTAACTAGTGATTATGAATTATTTGATCGTTCGATGTATACCTTTAAGCAGCTAAAAGAAAGTTATACTACTGAAGAATTAGTACAGCTTAAGGTGAGGTATCAAACACACTGGCAAAAGTGGAAAAAAATGAATGAACAAGTGGCAAAAGCAACCCCCTTGCAATGGCAGATGAGAAAACCAAAAATCGAAAGTTGGACGAATGGTTGGAATCTCAGAAGCCATTTTTGGTGTGCTTACCGTAGTGAAGGACGCCAACAGGAAAATGCTTGTTTAGCTACTTTGCTAAATAAAAAACAATTTCAAATCTATTTGATGTTTCAACATTATAAAAGTGAAGAACGCCAAGGAAGTATTTCGTCCTTCAATCATCTACTAACGGTTTTAAAGGAATGGAGTAAGCACATCCCAGTTGAAGAGTATTATATTTGGCCGCAACCAGAACATGAACTGGTGGATCACCTGCCGTTAGCCACCTATTTGACGGATAAGCAAAAACAAATCGAATTAAAAAAAGCAATGGAGGATAAAACCTTCCAACTTGGTAAGCTTTATTTTTATCCGAATGAATTAAAAGATGCTGAAAAGTTGATTTTAGATGGTATGCAGGAATTGATGCCTTTATACCTTCGATTGAATGGGAAATAATAACATTAAGTAGGGTGAGAGAAAGAGGTATTTGATCGCTTAGATGAACGAAAACGTTAAAATAATAAAATAAAAGAAGTAAATTTGTCGTTGATAAATACTAGTTTATAAAATTTTCTTAAGCTTCAAAAATTTATAAAATTTTCATTTGATGGTCAAATGAGCGCCATTGAATGGATCATTCATCTTAGAAAAAACGGATGAAATAAAGGGATCAATGAGTTATTTTAGGTTATTGGATGCAAATAATTTTAAAAAAAGAATGTTCGGATTTTACTGTTTTATTCCATTGTTGAAGAAGTATAGAAAGAAATTTTTATCTTTTTTATTGACAAAGAAAAAATAGCGTTCTATGATAGACACATATTAACTTGATAACAGGCAATGATCAAAACGCAGTAGTTATTAAAGCCAATGTTTCAGAGAGCTAGTGGTTGCTGAGAACTAGTACAAGCTTTAAGACGAATTACATTTTAGGAGCCTTTGGCATTGATTTGTCACGTGACAGCGTTAAATGTTTGAGTGATATGTTTTGAATGAAACATATAAAATGGGTGGTACCGCGAGATTTCGTCCCTTGGTTAGTTAACCAAGGGATTTTTTTTATTGATTTTAATTAGTATGAATGATAGCAGGTTCCTGCTTTCACAATAAAATGATACGGAGGGATTTAACATGAATATTATCGACGAATTAACTTGGCGTGACGCCATTAACCAACAAACGAATGAAGAAAGACTTCGTGAACTTGTTGACGAAAAGAGTATTTCACTATATTGCGGAGTTGACCCAACTGGGGATTCTATGCACATCGGACATTTGATTCCATTTATGATGATGAAAAGATTTCAATTGGCAGGACATCATCCATACATTCTGATCGGTGGCGGAACAGGTACAATTGGAGACCCAAGTGGCCGTAAGACAGAACGTGTCTTACAAACAATGGAACAAGTCCAACATAATGTTGATGCTTTATCTAACCAAATGAGAAAATTATTTGGGAAAGATGCAAACATCACGTTTGTGAATAACTATGATTGGTTATCAAAAATCTCATTACTTGAATTTTTACGTGATTACGGTAAAAACTTCAATATTAACACGATGTTAGCGAAAGATATCGTAGCAAGTCGTTTGGAAGTCGGTATCTCATTTACAGAATTTACTTACCAAATCTTGCAATCAATTGACTTTTTACACTTACACAAAACATATGATGTTCAACTACAAATCGGTGGTGCTGATCAATGGGGGAACATCACAGCTGGATTAGACTTAATCCGTAAATTAGAAGGACCAGAAGCAGAAGCATTCGGTTTAACGATCCCATTGATGTTAAAAGCGGATGGGACAAAATTTGGTAAAACTGCCGGTGGCGCTATCTGGTTAGATCCTGAGAAAACATCACCATTTGAGTTCTACCAATTCTGGTTGAACCAAGATGACCGAGATGTTGTGAAATACTTGAAATTCTTTACTTTCTTATCACAAGAAGAAATTGAAGATTTGGCGAAAAAAGTTGAAACTGAACCTGAAAAACGTGAAGCACAACGACGTTTAGCAGAAGAAGTGACGAGATTCGTTCATAGTGAAGAAGACTTGAAAGAAGCACAAAAAATAACAGAAGCATTGTTCTCTGGAAACATCAAAGAATTAAATGCAGCTGAGATCGCTCAAGGATTTGGTAAAATGCCAAACGTTGAAATTTCAAGTAAACCTGAAAATATCGTGGAATTATTGGTTTCCACAAAAATTGAACCGTCAAAACGTCAAGCGCGTGAAGATGTTTCAAACGGAGCTATAAGTATTAACGGTGACCGTGTTACCGATTTAAATTTTGTCATAGATCCATCGAAGGAATTTGATGGTAAGTTTGTGGTTATTCGAAAGGGTAAGAAAAATTACTTTTTGGCCAAAGTAGTTGATTAGAATTTAGTAATTTTTTGGCTTGAAAATGGTCAACTCTATTACAAGATTCCAATTTTGAAACCCAACCTAAAAGGGTGACGTGGGATCTCGTTAATACAATCTTTACGAGGGAATTTACTTTTGTAAATTCCCTCGTTTTTTTTAATTTTTTTAAATGTGTAAACAATTTGCACAATTGATAATTATTATAAAATGATTAAAAAACCACTTGTGATTTAGTTTACAGAAATAAAAAACAGGTGTAATGTAGGGCTCGACAAAATTTAAATATTTTTTAGGAGGGTTTCACATGGAATCATTGTCAAATGAATTAAACCTAAATGCACTATTTATCGGAGACAAAGCGGAGAACGGCCAACTCTATAAAGATTTGTTGAACGATTTAGTAGATGAACATTTAGGCTGGCGACAAAACTACATGCCACAAGACATGCCAGTTATTACACCAGAAGAACAAAGTAGTGCAAGTTTTGAGCACACAGTCAATAAAACAAAAGATGTTTTATCTGAAATCTCAGCTCGTATGCGTACTCACTCAGTACCATGGCATACAGCTGGACGTTATTGGGGTCATATGAACTCTGAAACATTAATGCCATCTTTACTAGCATATAATTTCGCAATGCTATGGAATGGTAACAACGTTGCTTACGAATCTTCTCCAGCAACAAGTCAAATGGAAGAAGAAGTAGGACTAGAGTTTGCGAAATTAATGGGCTATAAAGATGGTTGGGGACACATCGTTGCTGATGGTTCTTTAGCTAACTTAGAAGGTCTTTGGTATGCACGTAACATCAAATCACTTCCACTTGCAATGAAAGAAGTTGCACCTGAATTAGTCTCAGGAAAAAGTGACTGGGAATTGATGAACATGTCTACAAAAGAAATCATGGACTTGTTAGATAGTGTTCCAGAAAAAATTGATGACATCAAAGCACATTCTGCACGTAGCGGAAAACATTTACAACAATTAGGAAAATGGTTAGTACCACAAACGAAACATTACTCATGGCTAAAAGCAGCTGATATCATCGGTATCGGGTTAGATCAAGTAATCCCTGTACCAGTTGATCACAACTATCGAATGGATATCAACGAACTTGAAAAAATCGTTCGTCAACTAGCAGCTGAAAAAACACCAATCTTGGGTGTAGTCGGTGTTGTTGGTTCGACAGAAGAAGGAGCCATTGACGGTATCGATAAAATCGTTGCATTACGTCGAGTATTAGAAAAAGATGGTATTTACTTCTACTTGCATGTTGATGCTGCTTACGGCGGTTATGGTCGTTCCATTTTCTTAGACGAAGAAAATAACTTTATTCCATTTGAAGAATTAAAAGATGTTCATGCAAAACATCATGTATTTACAGAAAACAAAGATTATATCTTAGAAGATGTACACAGTGCCTTCAAAGCAATTGAAGAAGCAGAATCTGTAACAATTGATCCACATAAAATGGGTTATGTTCCTTACTCAGCTGGTGGGATCGTCATCAAAGACGTACGTATGCGCGACGTTATTTCTTACTTTGCTACTTACGTGTTTGAAAAAGGCGCAGATATCCCAGCATTACTTGGTGCATACATTTTAGAAGGTTCAAAAGCAGGAGCAACTGCTGCTAGTGTTTGGGCTGCACATCATGTCTTACCACTTAATGTAACTGGTTATGGTAAATTGATGGGAGCTTCAATCGAAGGAGCACATCGTTTCTATAACTTCTTACAAGATTTATCATTTAAAGTTGGCGATAAAGAAATCGAAGTACATCCATTAACTTACCCAGATTTCAATATGGTTGACTATGTATTTAAAGAAAAAGGCAACGACGATCTAGTTGCAATGAACAAATTGAATCATGACGTTTATGACTACTCTTCATACGTTAAAGGTAGCATCTATGGTAATGAATTCTTGACATCACACACTGACTTTGCTATTCCAGATTATGGCAACAGCCCATTACAATTTGTGAACCAATTAGGTTTCTCAGATGAAGAATGGAACCGTGCAGGAAAAGTAACTGTTTTACGTGCAAGTGTAATGACACCATACATGAATAAAGCAGAAAACTTCGAAGAATATGCTGGAAAAATCAAAGCAGCTCTTCAAGAAAAATTAGAAAAAATCTACGCAAATCAATTACTAGCAAGCGAAGAAAAATAATAAAATAAAAAACATTCTGAGTATAAGAAGTAGAAGTCACTTTTATTGTATGCTATAAAACCGAATAAACGGTGGTAGCTCAATCGAAAAATACAGTTGAAGGATCTTTAAAATACAAAAAGTTATTTTTTAGATTCTTCTGCTGGTTTTTCTGAGCTCAGCACTTCTGTTATCTGCTCAGGTGTTTTTTGTTTTACAGGTTGTCTTTGAAGCGATACAAGTAATCTGTTCAAAACAGCCGAGGTTGTAATGAAATAGCTTGCGCTCTTTTAGGTATTTGGTATGAATGAAGAGAAAGATCGAAAAGCTTCAATACAAATACAGCGAATGGAACACAAGACTATTTCAGATTTTTCTTTTTTAGCAAATAATAACTAATAAAATCCAGTCACTAAGCATCGTTTTTATACTAAAAAAGTTGTGGGGAACAACCTCTTGGCTTTTGTCTTGCGACTTGGGATTACTTTGAAGACAACGTTTTTTTATTCAAAAAAACAAGGAGCGTGTCAACAGTGAGTAAATCACAAGTAAGTAAAATGGGTCTTGGGACCTTTGTCGGTCTGACGATGGCTTTGTGTGCGACAGTTCGGAGTATTCCGACTTTAGCAGCCGTTGGTTGGACATTGATTTTTTATTCAATTTTTGCCGTACTGTTTTTTGCCGGTCCTATTTCGATGGTTTCTGGTGAGCTTTCTACGATGCTTCCACAAGAAGGTGGACCACAATTATGGGTCAAAACTGCCTTAGGAAGTAAATGGGGATTTGTTGTTGCCTGGTTGCTTTGGGTTCAAATGTTCCCAGGGATGGTTATGGTTGCATCAACATTAGGTCCATTATTAGGAAATACATTCGGGAACGTAGAATTAGGCAATAATCATTTATTTGTATTAGGTTGTATTTTAGTTATTTATTGGATCATTACAATTTTGAACTTGAAATTTGATATGGCCAAAGTTGGTGGGAACATCGGCGTTTGGTTAGGTGTGTATATCCCAGTGGTTATCATGTTTGTCCTTGGTTTATTCGCCGCATTCAAAGTGGGTCTAGTATCTAATGGTTACTTAGGAGATTTTTCTTGGTCAAAAGCTTTCCCAGATTTACAACATAGTGAATCATTGAAATATCTTGCAGGTATCACATTTATTTTTGTTGGTATCGAAATGAGTTCTGTTTACATGCCTCGTTTAAAAGATGCAACGAAAAACTACACTAAAGGGGTCTTTATTGCGTTGATTGGTCTTGTTTTATTGAACGTGATCAATGCAATGTTAGTTGCCAATGTTGTACCAAATGGAAAAATGGAATTAGCAAACATTACGCAACCAATCTTGATTTATTGCCAAATCCTTGGCTTACCAACAATTATTGGGAACATCTTCAGCTTTATGGTGTTTATCGGTGTGTTACTTCAATTATCTGCATGGGTAACTGGACCATCTAAAACGATTATCCAAGTAGCACGTGAAGGTTTCTTACCACCTAAATTTGGATTCCATAAAGAAAATGAATATGGTGTTTCTCGTAATGTCGTATTAACTCAATCAATCGTTATTTCATTATTCGCTTTACTTTACGGCGTAATGGATGACGTCAGTGCTGTATTCTTAACATTAACAAATGCTACAACTGTTATTTATTGTATCGTCTATATTTTGATTGCTGTTTCATTGATCAAAATGAGAAAAAGCCATCCAGATTTAGAACGTCCTTATCGAATTGGTAAAAAAGGAAATGGAATGGCTTGGGTAGTTAGCTGCATGTTGATTTTCTCTATCATTGCAGTAGTTGTATCCACTTTAGGAACATCTACCTTGACGGATGCATTATTGGTAGCAGTTATTGCAATCGTTATGTTTGTCATTCCTTTGATTATCAATCGTTTTAAAAATGATTCTTGGGGAAGCGAAGTAGAAAAGAGTTTAAAAGAATAGAATAAATAAGAAGCAAGTAAAAAATGTAAATAGGGAAGGGGGCTATGACAAAAATCTTGTCACAGTCCCTTATTCCTAACAAACGGTGTTCCAGAAGTAGCTCATGTCTGTTACAGCATGGTTTGCCAAATGTATGCTTTTTAATCAGGGAACCTTTGCGAAAATAACGCTAATCATAAGGTTCAGCGGATTTGAGAAAATAATCGTCATTAGCATCGTCTATCCGCTAAAACAAAAAAATGATGCTATGACCAGTTGTCCTACCAAAAGAACGCTTTTTTTAGGTAGGGCTTTTTTTGTAAAAAAAATAGGAGAAGATACGATGAATAAAAAAATATCTGTGAAAGAAAGTATGGCAGTTTTATTCATATTGTTGGCGATATTAGGAATACTGATTATTGGATTTCAATTGTCTCCGCATATTCCTATACTAATCGCTTTCATGTGTTTGTTATTTTACGGACGATTTAGAGGTTTCTCATGGGATGAGATTCATGATGGGATTGTCAAAGGAATTACTCCAGGGATCATCCCAATTTTGATTTTTCTATTGATTGGTGTTTTGGTAGCTTCGTGGATTTTATCTGGAACGATTCCAACGATCATGGTTTATGGTTTCCAATTGATCTCGGTTCGCTTTTTCTTACCGACTGCTTTTCTTGTTTGTGCAATCGTCGGGATTACGGTGGGAAGCTCATTTACAACGATTTCAACGATCGGTATTGCTTTTTTAGGAATCGGTCATATTTTAGGTTTTAGTGATGCGATGACGACAGGAGCAGTTGTTTCGGGGGCTTTTTTAGGAAATAATTGTTCGCCGTTATCTGATACTACGAACCTGGCGGCAGGGATCGGAGAAGTAAATTTATTTGAGCATATCGCTCAAATGCGTTACACTGATTTGCCGGCATTTTTAATTGCTATGTTATTTTATGTTTTTCTTGGGAATGGAAGTCACACAGCGGATCTACATGCGATCACGGATATGATCCAAAACATGAAAGCAGGTTTCTGGATCTCTCCATGGACGTTGATCCCATTAGTGATCTTGTTTGGTGGAGCGATTAAAAAAATTCCAGCGATTCCAACACTACTAGTTGGTTCAACTGCTGCGATTGTTCTTTCCTTCATCAATCAACCACATTTAACGATGTCAAAAGTAGCTAATATTTTAATGAACGGCTATGTTGCCCATACAGCAGACCCTAAAATCAATGAATTGCTTTCAAGAGGGGGAATTGTTAGTATGCTTGGTTCAGCAAGCTTGATTCTTCTAGCTTTAGCTTTGGGTGGCTTATTGATCAAATATACGATTGTGGAAACGATTGTTCAGGAATTGCGAGAAAAAATGGATCGGCCTTCTCGCTTGGTTGGCTTTACAGCATTAAGCTGTATCGGGATCAATTTGATCGTAGGCGAACAGTACTTGTCGATCATTTTACCAGGCGAAACCTTTAAGCGATCGTTCGATCGTGCGGGCGTTAATAAAAAGTATCTTACCAGAACTTTGGCAGATGCTGGAGCAACCGTTAATTCACTCGTTCCGTGGGGAGTTAGTGGTACCTTTATTATGGGCACGATGAAAGTCAGTGCATTACAATATCTACCATTTACTTTCTTCTCGATCTTAGCACCGATTTTTACGATTTTGAGTGGTTTCTGGCTTAATCAAAAGATGAAAAAACGTACCAGTGAATAGTCTAGGCACCATCAAGGTTTGAGAACGAGAAGCGAAATAGCTTTTTATACTCAGTTTCTTTTTCATGAAAAAGTTATTTGAAGAGTGTAGATTCTTAAAAAATGAACCTGTATAGTAAAAAAACAACTGAAGACACTACAAATAGTTTATTTGTGTGTTCAACAGTTGTTTTATTTTTTTTCTTATAAACGAGGAACGACGGTTTCTCGTTTGACGAGTTGATGAGGAATGACTAAACGAACACCGCTACTGATTTCATCGTGGATCAATTCGTATAATTTTTGCATCGCAACCCTTCCTAATTCAGAAATATCGATATCGATACTGGTTAAATAAGGGTGAGTCAATGTAGCGAAAATAGAGTTATTGAAGCTGATGATCGATAGGGTATCAGGAATTCGATAGCCATACATCTGTGCTAGTTGCATCGTTCGTAAGGCAAAAATATCGTCAATGACTACCAGCGCTGTTGCTTGGGACTTTTTCAAAATGGCATCAAAAGCTAAATAATCTTCGGGTTGTTCGATCACTACACTAGGATGAACTGTAAGTCCAGCTAGCATCAAGGCTTTTTGGTAGCCAAAATAACGTTCGAAGTAAAGGCTCTCGTGGGTTGTATTGGTTACGAAAAGAATGTTTTCATGACCGTTTTGAATCAAGAAATCCGTGGCTTGTTTACCTAATAATTGGTTATCATTATCGACATAAATGATTTCATTCTCATGTCGGTAAGGCTGACCAATCAAAGTGAAAGGAATCTCATTCGTATAGAGATAATCTATGACAGGATCTTCACTGTCGGAATAAACTAAAATAAACCCATCGACTTGTTTTTGCAGATGCATCCGTTGCACGTTTTCTAATAAAGTATCAAAATTTTTGGCTGTTGCTATAGCAGTTGTCAGATCATAACGGCGTGCTTCTTCATTGATCGCTTCCATGATCTCAAGATAAAAAGGATTCCCAATCCGTTCTTTTGAATCAAGGGGTGGGAGAATGACGCCAATTGCGCTAGAAATTCTTTTCCCTAGATTTCTAGCAGTGATATTTGGTACATAGCCTAGTTCATCCATGACTTTTCGTACTTTCTTTTTGGTTGCCTCTGAGATGCTTGGATGGTCATTGATGACCCGTGAAACGGTCGAGGTCGCAACACCAGCTTTTTTGGCTACATCCTTCACTGTGATCGCCATAAACGATACACCTCTTTTCTAGACTTGCTTTTCATTTAAACGATGAAATTGATAAGTGGTAGAGCAAATTTTTTCTTGTCCCGGATATAATGCGATTGACCCAAATTCAGGGAAATGAACGGCATCAGGAAGTTCTTGTGGTTCAATTGCCAACCCATAATTTGAGTGCATTTTTTGCCCATTGATTAAAAAATCTGCTTCAAATCCAGTCGTAGAAAATAATACCATACTTTTGCTCGTCGTTGCTATAGACAACTGGCGACCAGCTTGCTTTTCGGTCAAGGTAAGTATTTTCTTCGTTCGTTTAGGCGTACTTAAAACAAAAGCATCATCTAGTCCGTTTGGATCATTCGTTAAAATTTCCATTAGCGAATGTGGGTGTTTAAAATTAAGCGGTAAGTCGCTGAGAGCGATCACTTCACCAGTTGGTATTTTTTCGTGATCTAAGGCTAATATTCCATCTGTTTGGATCGTTAGTTCATGATCGTAGATATCTCGTTTGCCATTGCCAGAAAGATTGAAATACGCATGATTCGTTGGGTTGCAGATAGTTTCAGTCGAGCTGCTTGTCTTGGTGATCATTTCTAATTTATTTTGGGTTATCTGATACGTAACGGTTGCGGTGATCGGACCGGGATAACCGGAAAAAGTGTCCTGCAAATAAAAAACAACACCGATCGCTGTAGGAGTCTCAAAAACTTCTACCTCCCAATACTGAAATGCCCAACCGTTTGAACCACCATGGATATGGTGATTTCCTTCGTTTTTTTCTAGCTGATGATCAGCCCAAGAGCCATTTTTAATTCTGCCAGCGACTGGTCCAATCGTTGCCCCAAAATAGCTTTGATCTTTTAAAACGTCTTCTAAGGAATCATAAGATAATAAGATATTTTCTAAGTGACCATTTTTATCTGGAGCCAGAATTTGATGAAGCCTTGCCCCGTAGTTGAGAAGAACGACTGTTAGTTCGTCGTTCTTCAATGTGATTTGCTTCAAGTTGGTGTTGGGAATGGGGATCACAGTGATGGAAGGTTTAGACATACTGTGTCCACTCATTTTTTAAATAGTCTAGTGTAAGGCAAGTCGTATCAGGTACGACTGGGATATCTTTTCCAAGATCTTCTATTCGTCCAACACCAATTGGAAATGCCCCGCTAGCACGGATTGCTTTGATCCCAGATTTTGCATCTTCGATCCCGATGCATTCTTGTGGGGATAAGCCAATTTCTTTTGCGGCCAATAAGAAAATATCGGGAGCCGGCTTACCCAGTTTGATCGTTGCAGGATCGGCAATTGCATCGAAAAATGGCGTTAATGCCATTTTAGCAAGGAGGAAAGGTCCGTTTTTACTAGCTGAAGCAAGGGCAATCTTGATCTTGTTTGCTCTCAATTCTTCAAGTAATGGCAATATCCCTGGAAAAACATCTGTAGGCGTGATCGCTTGAATCATTTCAAGATAGTACTCATTTTTTCTGTGCGCTAATTCTTGAAATTCTTGTGGGGAAAACTCACTTTCTTTTTGTCCGTAGGAAAGCAATAAGCGAAGTGAATCTTCTCGACTAACCCCTTTCAATTGTTCGTTGAATGTTCGATCAATGGGAACACCGATTTCCTGACCTAATTTTTTCCAAGCGCGATAATGAAACTCCGCAGTATCTGTAATCACCCCATCTAAGTCAAACAAAACTCCTTTAAACATCTAATTCCTCCTTACGCAATGGTACCTTTAACTGGTCTTCTAAAAGATACGTTTTTTCGTACACCTTTAATGGGCAACTTTCGCCTGATACTAAGGTCAATTGCACCTGTTCACTAGACACCGAAACAAATAATAAACGACCACGATAATTCACATGGAAGGAGTAGGCTGTCCACGTGTTTGGTAAGAAAGGAGCAAAGCGTAACTGTTCGTGATCTGTTTTCATTTGAGCGAATCCTTGGACGATTGCGAGCCAACTACCAGTCATCGACGTGATGTGTAAGCCGTCTTCGGTATCGTTATTATAATTATCTAAATCAAGGCGGGCTGTCCGTTGATACATTTCCACTGCCTTATCCTCCATACCTAATTCAGCAGCTAAAATGGCATGGATACTTGGTGAAAGGGAAGACTCATGAACGGTCATTGGTTCGTAAAAATCAAAGTTTCGTTGCTTTTCTTCTTTGCTAAACGAGTCGTTGAAGAAATAGATTCCTTGTAGCACATCCGCCTGCTTAATGAAACAAGAACGCAAAATTTTGTCCCAAGACCAATGTTGGTTTAATGGAAGCTCGCTAGGAGATAGCTCTGATACCGGCAATAATTCTTTATCTAAAAATGTATCATGTTGGACAAAAATACCTAATTCTTCATCTTTAGGAAAATACATATTTTCTGCAATGGTTTGCCAATTCGTTAGTTCTTCGTCAGTGACCGTTACAGCAGTTTCTGTTTGGAATTTTAAATAGTTTTCCCGGGTATACGTTAATACCCAGCAAGCTATCGTATTGGTATACCAGTTGTTATTGATGTTGTTTTCATATTCATTCGGACCAGTCACGCCATGGATCATATATTTGTTATGACGTTTTGAAAAATGAACCCGATCTGCCCAAAAACGAGCAATCTCAACTAATACTTCTAACCCTTCTTTTTTCAAATAATCGGTGTCACCTGTGTAGTTCGTATAGTTGTAAATCGCATAAGCGATCGCACCGTTACGATGGATCTCTTCAAAGGTAATTTCCCATTCGTTGTGGCATTCGACCCCTGTAAAAGTAACCATTGGGTACAAGGCGCCTTTTAACCCTTGTTGTTGGGCATTATGAATAGCTTGAGGCAATTGATTATGGCGATATTTAAGGAGATTTTTTGTCACTTCAGGTTTTGCTAAAGCAAGATATAAGGGAACAGCGTAAGCTTCCGTATCCCAATAAGTAGCACCACCGTATTTTTCTCCTGTAAAGCCTTTGGGTCCAATATTCAAACGTTCATCTTCGCCGTAATAAGTAGAAAATAGTTGGAAAAGATTGAAACGAATCCCTTGCTGTGCTTCCTCGTCACCTTCGATCACCACATCAGCCAGTGCCCAGCGCTTGCTCCAAGCAGTGGTTTGTTCTGCTTTTGCTTGCAGATAATGACTTTGTAAATCACTAAATTCTTGGAGAATCTGTTGGACTTGCTGTGCTTCGGGAATGTCACGGCTCGTCAATACAAGCACTTCTTTATCAAGTGTCACGGATTGATTCGTTGCTAAGTCGAAAGAAAATTCCCCAAGGACGGCTAATGTATCTTCGTGGTAAATTGGTTGCGCTAATTCTTCATTCACGAAATGTCTCATGGCAGCTGTTACGGTAAATTGTTCGATCGCAAAATTATTTGGAATCGTTTTGGTCATTAAGTAGGCTGTTTCATCAGAAGTACCTCGACCGATTTCATTCCAAAAATGTTCATCATAGTTACTATCTTCATTTTGAACGTTACTATCCAATTTAGAGATGACTTTGACCGTGCCATTTCCTTCGAGCATCGTAACTGTTAAACGAATATAAGCAGCTTCGCTTTTGACGATACTTAAAAAACGTTCAAAGGTGATCTTTAGTTTGTTAGTTGCAGTCGTTACTGTGTAACTACGTGATAACACACCGTTTTTCATATTCAATTCCCAATAAAAGTCTTCTGGTTCGATTGTAGCAAGGTCTAATAATTGCTCATCGATATAGATATCCATGGCAATAAAATTGATTGCATTAATCACTTTGCCAAAATATTCGGGATAGCCATTTTTCCACCAGCCAACACGAGTCTTATCGGGGTACCAAACCCCAGCTAAATAAGTTCCTTGATGATGATCACCTGAATAGGCTTCTTCAAAATTCCCTCGCATGCCCATGTATCCGTTACCAATACTAGTTAAAGATTCCTGTAAACGGAGATTTTCCCGATCTAATGTGTTGGTGCTGATCTTCCAAGGATCAATTTGAAATAGGCGCTTGATTTGTTTCATTGTACTCCTCCTAGATAATTTCATTGATACGTTTATAATAAACGCAACCGATTGCGTAAGTCAATATAAATAAAGCAGAATTTTTCAGTGGGGATTTAAAACAAAGAAATGAAAAGATAATTTTCCTGGAAAACATTAACTGTTTTGATAATAAGTTACTACTAAATGCGAAAAGAAAATGATTCTTCTGATAGCGACTGTTTGGGTAGAAAGTGAATAAAATCAAAAATAAAGCATTTACAAAAAAAGAAACAAAGGCTATAATAACTAACAACGAAACCGATTGCATAAAGGAGAGTAGGAGTTATGAAGAAATTATTTAATTTTGAGTTTTGGCAAAAATTTGGGAAAGCTTTAATGGTTGTTGTGGCAGTGATGCCAGCTGCGGGTTTGATGATCAGTATCGGGAAATCTATTCCATTGATTGATCCCGATTTAGCTTTTTTAGTAACAACGGGTGGTGTCATTGAAAATATTGGTTGGGCGATCATCGGGAATTTACATCTGTTGTTTGCTTTAGCAATAGGTGGAAGTTGGGCAAAAGAGCGTGCAGGTGGTGCTTTTGCGGCAGGGATCTCATTTGTTTTGATCAACCGGATCACGGGAGCGATTTTCGGAGTGACGAGTGAGATGCTAGCAAATGAAGATGCCTTTACCCATACATTATTTGGCACGAAGATCATGGTCAAAGGATTTTTTACCAGCGTATTAGAGGCACCTGCGTTGAATATGGGCGTGTTTGTAGGGATTATTGCTGGTTTTGTTGGTGCAATGGCCTATAATAAATATTACAATTATCGTAAATTACCTGATGCGTTATCTTTCTTTAATGGAAAACGATTTGTTCCTTTTGTAGTGATTCTTTGGTCAACGATTGTAGCTTTAGTATTGGCTGTTGTCTGGCCAAATGTCCAAGCAGGTATCAATAATTTTGGTCTTTGGATCGCTCAGTCACAAGAAAGTGCACCGGTTTTAGCGCCATTTCTTTATGGTACCTTAGAAAGATTATTGTTACCTTTCGGCTTACATCATATGTTGACGATTCCGATCAATTATACGCAATTAGGGGGCACGTATGAAATCTTATCTGGTGCACAAGCAGGAACGCAAGTCTTTGGACAAGATCCTTTATGGTTAGCTTGGGCTACTGATTTGGTGAATTTAAAAGGTGCGGGGGATTTATCACAGTATGAATTTGTGTTGAACAACTGGACACCAGCTCGTTTTAAAGTGGGGCAAATGATTGGTTCTTCTGGTATTTTGATGGGGTTAGCTTTAGCTATGTATCGAAATGTTGATCTTGATAAAAAAGCACGCTATCGTTCCATGTATTTCTCAGCTGCATTAGCTGTTTTTCTAACAGGGGTTACTGAACCATTAGAATTTATGTTTATGTTTGCTGCAGTTCCACTTTATATTGTTTATTCTGTGATCCAAGGGGCAGCATTTGCAATGGCAGATTTATTACCGTTACGTGTTCATTCCTTTGGAAACATCGAATTGTTAACTAGAACTCCTCTAGCGATGAAAGCTGGACTTGGTGGCGATTTGCTTAACTTCGTCATTTGCGTCATTTTGTTTGGAGTTGTTACGTACTTTGTGGCAAACTTCATGATCAAAAAATTCAATTTTGCTACACCAGGGCGTAATGGTAATTATGATAGTGACAGTAACGATAGCAATGGGAATGGAGAACAAACGACAGTCCAAGCTGGCACGTCAGACCCACAAATCATCAAAATCATTCACTTATTAGGCGGAAAAGATAATATCAAAGATGTAGATGCATGTATGACACGGTTACGTGTGAGTGTAGCTGATCGTGAGAAAGTAGGTTCAGAAGAAGAATGGAAACGTGCAGGCGCTATGGGGCTAATCGTCAAAGATAATGGTGTACAAGCTGTCTATGGTCCAAAAGCCGATGTATTAAAATCAGATATCGAAGATTTGCTTCAATCGGGGGCGCCTATCCCAGCTCCAGTAGAAGAAGTTGTTGTTGAAAAAGAAACAGCTAATAATCAAACGTTAGGTATACGAAAAGAGTTGCAGACTGTAGCAGCTGGTGAAGTGATAGACTTGGCAACAGTCAATGATCCTGTTTTTTCAAAGAAAATGATGGGGGATGGCTTTGCTGTTATTCCGACGACTGGTGAAGTTGTGGCACCTGTTACTGGGAAAGTAGTTAGTATTTTTCCAACCAAACATGCTATTGGAATGGAAACAGAAGAAGGTGCAGAAGTACTAATCCATATGGGAATCGACACAGTCCAAATGGATCAACCAGCTTTTGAAATCCTGGTAACAGAAGGTCAAACCGTTGAAGCAGGAGCAAAACTGGCACAAATGAATCTAACCGAAATCAAAAATGAAGGAAAAGATATAACGATTATGGTGGTATTTACGGATGGGAAAGTCAATGAAATGATTCTCAAACATTTAGGACCAACGGAATTAGGAACAGTAATTGGCGAAATAAAACTGTGATCATTATAAAAGACACCCAACAATAATGAGTAAGATGACCAGTACCAAATTTATTTCCTTATTTGGTTCCCGATAGTCAGTTTTTCTGTTTCTCAAATAAGTCTGAAAACACGAAAACGCTATACTTCGTTTTTGAGTTCTCAGACTTATTTTTTTGAATATCTGCGAGCGGGTAAACAATCACGGCTAATAATCCATGGCTATCCTATCATAAAAGAAATGAAGTAAGTTTTAATCAATAAGGAGAATTGAAGATGAAGATGATGACTTTGAATACACATAGCTGGTTAGAAGAATCACCAGAAGAAAAGATGCGCCAGATCGTAGATAAAATCTGTCAAGCAGATTATGATGTGATTGCTTTACAAGAAGTCAATCAATTAATCACTTCCGAAAGTATCGTGAATGAAGAATTAAACAAATTTTGTCCAGTTATAGAACAATCGCCCGTCCATGTCGATAATTTTGCTTATTGTTTGGTGCGCTGCTTAGCCAAACAAGGGAAAGACTATTATTGGAGTTGGGAAATGAGTCATGTCGGTTATGGGATTTATGAAGAGGGGAATGCGCTGCTTTCTAAGACACCACTAACCAGTGAAGCAATCTATGTTTCTGAAACAAAGCAAAAAGAGGATTACCACACTCGGAAAATTTTGATCTGTCAGACGATGATCGATGACCAAACAATCACTCTAGCAAGCTGTCATTTTTCTTGGTGGATAGATGAAACGAAGGGCTTTGCTTTTGAATGGTATTGCTTGATGGAACACTTAGCTAATCTCTCAAATCCGCTGTTTTTAATGGGGGATTTTAACAACCCAGCAGGAGAGGCAGGCTATCGCTTGGTTGAAAAAAGCCCTCTTGCGATTGTCGATTCCTATACTGTTGCCCAAGAAGTTCATGGTCAGGCAACCATTGAACAGAAAATCGATGGATGGGAAACGAATACAGAGCAGTTAAGAATCGATTATATCTATGTACCACAGGAATTCTCAGTTCCTTCTTATCGTAGTATTTTTGATGGAAAACAAGAAATCATTGTAAGTGACCATTATGGAGTAGAGATAACGGTCAGCCCCATTCAATAAAATAATCAAAAAGTCCCATAGAAAGAAAAATGGATACATCCTTTCTATGGGACTTTTTGTTTGCAGCAGCTTCAGCTACGTGCAGAAATTTGATTGGATAATGAAATGACTGTTAGTGCGATGGGAAGCACCAAGGAGGAAGGCAATAAAATTCGCTGTTTCTTTGGTCTCTGCATTGTTTTTTTAACTCGGCTGGACTTTTTTTCCGCTGGGCAGAAATGAATTCTCGGACATTTTTCAAGGAGTCGGACTCTTTAGTTACCGGTGTATTTTTTTGTAAATTGGTATTATGTAGTACTTCCTCATGTAAAATATCAAAATGGTCTATAAATCGATCTTTATCGGAATTGGTTAGAATTGGCAAGTTATCTAAAAGATTCAAAAGTACAACGAGGGAATCTTTGATTTTAGGCTCATGAGGTTGCAGATCTTCACCGCTAGGCTCACGATGTGGCAGTTCATTAATTAACTGCTCTATGATGCTTGTCAGCTCTTTTACCTCTTCAGGAGAGTTTGCAGTTTTTTTTAAAATGTCTAAAATGGTATTTCTTTTAGAATAATCTTGGTCATTAATACAAGTTGATTCACTCGTTGACCGAACATTTGAAATGGGCGTAGGTGATCGATCACCAATTACAGTTACATATAGCGACTCAGTCTTACTATTTGGCAGCTCATACAGCTGTTCATCAGTTGATTCTTTAATTGATAGCGAATCCTCAGGTAGATCTTTAAGTATCATTTCAAGGGGAGACTTAGTATTAAGGGGAGACGTAGTATTAAGGGTAGTATTCGTAGATTGATGAACAGAAGCAAGTTCGATTTTTTTTTTCAAAGTCAATTGTCGATTCGTTGTTTGAGGCATATGTATCACTCCTTCTTTTCTGTATTCTAGTATAGTTTATAAAAGAAGAGAGTAAATAAATATTTTTTCTTATGTTTAGAAAAAAAGTAACTACTAACACGATTCGTTTATTAGGACTACTATATTTGACGATTTGTTTGCTATTTTATAAAAAAGTATAAAAAAGAGACAGCTTCCGTGTTGAGATATTCTCTTTTTGATCCACAGAAGCAAGTCCCTTATTTTTTAGTTATCCTCCCAACCTGGTAACGATTTTTGACAAAGAGTCCGATCAAAACGAACCAACCAATCAGGAAGAATGCCATCACAAAGTAAAAGAAAATTGGTAAATCATAATAGAGAGTGATCTCATTGATTCCATTGTGCTGTTTGACGATAGGAGTACCGATATCTGTTAATTGATAATCTGTCAATTTTTTGCCGTGTTGCAGTAACACTGTGCGGTCATAGACAATGACTGGTAAATGGACAGTTTCTTCCCCAGTGTTTTTCCATTTGATCGTTAAACGTCCTCCAGGATGAGATTTAATGAACGTGGTTTCTCCTTCCAAGATTTCTTCATTATAGCGATCATATTTATTTGCTTTAGTTTCATGATAGATTGGTAGATAATCGGGTGTTGTCTTTTGAAAAACGAATAAACTAGTAGACATATCATGGTCATAAAATGTTTTTCTTGCCTCTGCTGGTGTATCAAAGAGATACGTGTGATGGCTGACAAATGTTTCGTCTTGCCATTTATCCAGATGCTGATAGAGGTTTTGGATCGTTTGTGCAGAAGCGACAAAGAGAAATAGGACACTCAACGCACGATACCAATTTTTCTTTTCCCATTGATTTAGCGCAAGCGCTAAAAAGAGTAGAAAGAGCAAGGTAAATGGGACAAAGAAACGAAAAGGAAACTGGATCAAGCTTACGAAAGGTACCTCTTTTTCCACTAGTGTTGTCCAAGGGATCAAACTGGTTGAAAGTAGGAAGAATCCAAGACTTGTGCGTAAAAGTAACTTTGTAAAAATGTCGTAGTGACGGCGGAAAAGAAGATACAGTATTAGTCCGATCAATAAAAAAATTGGAAAAATCTTGGGATACGCTAGCCAATAGCTGCCATCCAGATTGATTGCTTTTTGGCTCATCTCTCGGTTGACAAAAGGTGGCAAAATCTTATTTCCACCATAGACGATAGCTAATCCTGCCCAAATATTTGCTGTTAGTACAAAATAAAAGAGGACAGATTTGATCAGTTGCCCGATTGCTTTGCCTTTTTCTGTCTGAGTAAAGAAATAATAAAGATAAAAAGGGATATACATCAGTACCAACATAACGGTGGACAGTAAGTGGATCTGAGTCATCAGTGCAATTGAAAAGGTAACTTTCAAGACAGGAAATTTTTTATGAACAACAAAGTCCACTAATGGAATCATGCATAAGGGATAAAAACAGGTGCCCCAACTGGTAAAGCCCTGATTGATTGCCCAATATTGAATGGAATAAGTCGTCATAAATAATACAGAGATTGGTATGCTGACCCATTTTTTCACCTGTACATAATTCAATAGTGTCAACATCGACCAACCAGAAATCACAAAGAGAATAAAGTTTGATAAGATTTGATAGTGGAACCAACTGCCTGAAACTAAAACGATCAAGCCTTGAAAATAAGCAAACAACGGACCATAGATCGCATTGACGATACGCCCGCTTTGCTGAAATCCATACATGGAAGGGAAATAATGGAAATCCCAATTAGCGAATTGTTCAGCGGCATCGTAAAAACGGTTATAATGAAATGGTGCATCTGCTCCAATGATAAGGTCATGTGTTAGGATATTTGGCATAACAAATAAGAATGCAAATAGTAAAATTGTCAAATACGGAACATATTTTTTCAATTGTCATACTCCTTTTTTGATAGTGTAACTTATTTAATCATAAAGCTTACCTAAAAGAGTGGCAAGAAATTCGAAAAAATATGAAAAAAATTATCATTATTACAGGAAATTTTCAAAATACATCCTTTGTTGCTCGCTTTATTTAGATCAATAGTTAATTAAAAAAACAGCCATAGTATGAGATGCTATGGTTGTTTTTCCCTATTCATATAAGACTAATAGTCAAATCTACGAATGATTCTTATTTTATCCGTTTATAGTTTTTATCAAAATAACGACCTTCTCGGATATCACTAGGCATTCCTTCATAAGGAGCTTCACTAATGACATCTTCATTATTGAGACCAGCATCGCCCATATAAGTAATGTTAGCGAACTCTGGTACTAACAATTTTGGATAAGTTTCATATTTTTCACGTGCTGCTTCCATCTCAGCTATATGTTCATTTTGGAAAGTAACTGTGATCTCAGGATGTTCTTCAACCCATTTAGGAAAGAAAATCGTTCCATGTAATTTTTTTTCATTGGGCATGAAATCCAAGGCCACGTCAGTACCAGTTGGTTCAGTCCAAGTAATTTTGAAGACGCCATCTGTTAACTTAACGATATCTGCTTCTTGATCTTTGACCCAACGGCCTTTGACCATTCCGCCGTGAATTCGATAGTCGACAGTATGGTCATTTTTAGCATACCATTCATATTCCCAACCATTATCGTACGTATAAATAAAGTGTGTACCGATAAAATCTTCTAATTCTTTAAATTCTTTCATGAAACAACAGCTCCTTTTAAATTAAAACATGTAATAAAGTACATGTTTTTGATTACGTGATTATGATAGAATGAATAAAAGGATTTGTCAAGGAGGAGAGAGCATGGCGAGAAAAAATACGCTACGCTATATTTTGTTAGGATTGTTGAGTAAAAAAAAGATGACAGGCTATGAATTAAACCAATCGTTCAAAAATGAAATCGGTGAGTTTTGGCAAGCGAAGCATAGTCAAATTTATCCTGAATTAGCAAGAATGGAAGAACGAGGGATCATCAAACATGAAGTTGAAATTACAGGGATGAAATTAGAGAAGAAAGTCTATCAATTAACGGATGAAGGAAAGGCATTGTTAAACGAATGGATTCGGACGCCAACGAATGAATTACCAGTCAATCGAGATGAGTTTGTGTTGAAATTATATTTTGTGAAAGATGTGAATGATCCGATGTTGAGAGAGATCATTGAGCAGCAACGGGATCTCCATGAAGAAAAGCGAGCGCATCTATTGGCACGTCAAGAGAGGATATTTCCAACAAGAAAAGAACAAGAAGAAAATTATGGGCACTATTTGATTTTATCCCATGCGATCAATCGAGAAACAGAATATGCGAATTGGTTGACGAGTGTATTAGAAGAGCAAAAAAGACAGAAATAATAAATGGAATAGAGAATATAAGATAAACTTAATTGAATAACTTCATTTAATGATAGTAGTGAATTGAAAAAGATAGAAAAGAAGCAAAAAATGTAGTCGATTATCGTCAATTTCTTAAACTGTTTTGGTAAAACACATGAGAAATTGGGAGAATTGACTACATTTTATTTTCCATTGCTTAAAGATTTTTCAATAATTGTTCGAAATCAATTTTTTCGCTTACGGGGACAATTTTATACGTGAGTTCATCTGTTGCTTCATCGTGGATGATATAAAGTTTTGAGTCTTCAGTTGTCTCTTTGAAATCACCGATTAATAAAACAGTATATCTTTCATCAATCAATTCGATTTCTTTGATTGCTTTGGAAAAAACTTTGCGGACATGCTTCATTTTTTTTAGACGTTCTTCGGCTTTTTCAGCTGATTTATTCAACGTATAGCCTTCATCTAAATATTTTTTGATAATCTCAACCTTGATAACAGTAGGTAATTGATATTTTCGAGGACAATTCACACCAGTAGAAACGGAACGAATGAATTCTTTTTGTTCCCAATATCGTAACTGACGTGGAGACACACCGACAATTTCACTTAGTTCACTGATTCCTACCAGTAAATGATCATTTTCTAATAAACGTTTCAGGGATGCTCCTACCATTTTTGTCCCTCCTTTTGTTGTCTAACTTTCCTTAATTATACTTGGGATAACTTATGTGTCAAGTAGGTTGACAAATGAACGAAATAGGACTAAAGTATTCAAGTGGTTTCAGAAAGAATTCAGAAAGAAGGAGAAATATGAATAAAAATCAACCCGTAGATATTTACGGCAAACCATATAATCGGACACTATTAGTTGTCGTTTTATTGATTGGTACCTTTTGTACGGTATTAAATCAAACCTTATTAACTACAGCTTTTCCTACGCTGATGAAAGATTTTGATATCTCTGCATCAAGTGTTCAATGGCTAACAACAGGGTTCTTATTGGTTAACGGAATCATGATTCCGATTACTGCTTGGCTGATCAATAAATTTAGTTCAAGAAGTTTATATTTATCAGCAATGTCAGTCTTTTTAATCGGAACAATTACCTGTTTTGTTGCCCCTAACTTTAGTACTTTATTGATTGGACGTTTGATCCAAGCCTGTGGTGTGGGTGTTTCAATGCCTTTATTACAAAATATTATGTTATCGATTTTCCCACCAGAAAAAAGAGGATCTGCCATGGGGATGTCAGGGATCGTTATTGGATTGGCTCCAGCTTTAGGACCAACATTATCAGGTTATATTATTGATAACTATCATTGGCGTGATCTATTTGGTATGGTCTTACCAATTGTCGTCTTAGTTTTGGTCTTAGCCTTTTTCTTGATGCGAAGCGTTATTCCGTTATCAAATCCAAGTATCGATATTCTATCTGCTATCCTTTCAACAATTGGATTTGGTAGTTTGCTTTATGGCTTTTCAAGTGTCGGTGATGCTGGATGGGGCAGTGCGAAAGTGATCGGCTTCTTGATCGTAGGGGTAATATTTATTGCCTTATTTGCATGGCGCCAACTTCGTTTGGAAAATCCATTCTTGGAACTGCGTGTATTTAAATCATCAACCTTTACGATTGCAGCAGTTTTAGCTGGTGTAACGAATATGGCGATGGTCGGTGCTGAAATGGTTGTTCCTCTATATATCCAAAATATCCGTGGCGAATCAGCTTTTCATTCTGGCTTGATGTTACTACCCGGTGCCTTGATTATGGGGGCGATGATGCCGATCACAGGTGCGATCTTTGATAAACACGGTGCAAAACGTTTAGCGATTGTCGGGATGTTCGTGCTAACCGCTGCAACAGCACCATTTGCTTTCTTAACAAAAACAACGCCTATTTTATATATTGTTGTTCTCTATGCGATTCGGATGTTTGGGATCTCTATGGTTATGATGCCAGTAACAACATCTGGTATGAATGCTTTACCAAACAAACTGATCAGTCATGGGACTGCAGTAAACAATACCTTCCGACAAATTGCTAGTTCGATTGGGACAGCTATTTTGATCAGTGTATTGACCAATGTGACAAAAGATAATCTACCTGCAAAATCAGTCTTAGAAAGCACGCCTTTAACTTATAAAGACCAAGCGATCAATGCGACATTATCTGGTTACCACGCAGCATTCTTTGTGGCGATCGTCTTTGGTGTGATTGGTTTTGTGATTGCCTTCTTATTGAAGAGAAAAGAACCTGTTCTAGCGAAAGCGGGGGATAAAGCATGATTATTTTCGTATTGATCATTAGTTTAGTGGCTTTTGCCCTAATGAATATCTTTGCAAAAAAAGCTTGGCAAACAATTGTATCATTACTTTTTGGGTTAGTCTTTGTGGCATCCTTAGGGTTGATCGTGGCTAATTTATCCAACCATTTTGGTATGGAAAAAGTAACTGAAACGAAAACCACTAACATCGTATCAAGTGCTGATTCAGATAGTGCAAATATGCTTTTATATCAAGCGTTAGGTGACGGAACTGAAAAAGTCTACCTTTACCGTACGAGTGAAGACCAAAAGAAACCAAAAGCTACCGGTACTGATAATGAAACCAATAAAGTAGAACGTACGACTGGTCAAGCGCAAAAAGTAGCAAAAACAACTTATTGGGTCTATAAAAATGATATGTATAAATTCTGGTTCAATCTAGCGGACAATAACCACGAATATGCCAGTCGTGTGAATACCTTTAAAATTCCAGCTGATTGGATCGAATTAAGTACGGATCAAGCAAAAACATTAGCGCAACGAGTAAAAGAACAACAAAGTACGATGGAAAGCGACGCAAAGGATTTTGTACAAGAAGATCTGATGAAAGCTATGACTGAAAATCCAGCCATGACGCCAGAAGAACAAGCAACATTGTCAAAAGAATTAGCAACGCAATTCCAACAACAAGCATTAACGAAATTAGTTGAAGAAGTCAAAGCAAATAAATAGTCAGCTAATCAAGTAAGTGCAAGAATCAGTTAATTTCAAAAAGGGCTCCTCCATACAGTTGAACGATCAGCTGTGGAGGGTCCTTTTTTTTGTTATACTGAACAAAAAAGGGGTGGGGAAATGCAAAAAAAATATTCTTTCCAGTCAAAAATTTATGCTTCTGAAATAGGTAAGGGTGGCGCATATATCATTTTTCCTTATGATCTCAGAGAAGAGTTTGGTGTAGGCCGAGTCAAAGTTCAAGCGACATTTGATGGAGTAGCATATGAGGGAAGTATTGTGAATATGGGGGTGAAAAACGAAGATGGAACAATTTGCTACATCTTAGGGATACGTAAAGATATTCGTAAAAAAATTGAGAAAGACATCGGTGATATCGTTTCTGTAGAAGTGATTCCAAAAAATTAAAGCAGAAGATAGTTGTCTTCTGCTCATTTTTTATTAACTACCATGATGGATTTGCCACAATCCGATCTATTTTTCTAACTCAATTTCTCCGATTCCTTTCAATTCGAGATAAATCGAGGCTTGTTGATCATATCCAGAATAGTCAAAAGTCATATCCCAATAGTTATTTGACCCTTCAGTAACAGAAGTAAATTTAGAATATGGGTAATAGGTTGTCGTCTTTTCAGTTACTATTTTTAATTGAATATTGTTGTCGGCATTACTTTTTGGTTTTGGCAACTTTTTCAAAAAGTCTTGTTCATCTTTAAAACGAATGACAAAATTAGTAGGATATGCCATTGCTCGCTCAATCGGTAAAAGGTGATTGTTTTTTGGAGTAAAATTTATTTCGTCAAAATAGTTGATCTTACTTGTATCAATAGGTAGTTCCCATTCGCCTTTAAAAATAGAATATGTTTTTGGGTCACTTGTTCTGTAGGCTGTGATGCCATTGATTTGTATGGTTGTCTCTTCAAGAGAGGGAACCGAGCCCGTTTTTGTAGGATGTAGATTGTAAATAAATTCCAATGTGTTTGTTTCTCGATCAATGGTCTGTTCCTCATTGATCGAACGGAATAGCGACAAGTCTTCTTTTTCTTCTGCTAGACCTGAACGAAAATCAATCAAATACTGATCTTGCCCATTTTTGATCCCAAAATTTAATCCATATTTCTCCCATTTTTTGTTTAAAAGCTCCGAGTTTTTTGGAAGATGAACAGTAAAATGTAACCCTAGTTCATTTTTATCTACATAGAGTTCTGTTAACTGTATATCTGCTTTTTTATCATAGGCTGTAAGTTGTTGGTTGGAAATAAACCCTTCTTGATTCAATGTTTCAGAAGTAAATTTCCCAAACCGTAAAAAATTAGCAGTTGCAGTGCCTAAGGGTGAGTAAGCATACAAACAGATACTTATGAGAAATACGGCAACAGCTATCAAATAAACCCTTTTTTTTATGTAGTTTTTAAGTGGAACCTGTTTCTCCTTTCGTATAGAGTCATAGGTGGCTTCTAATTTGGTTCGTACTTCTGAGGGTAAGCGTTCCTCTTTTTTGAGTTCTTCCATAAATTTCTTTTCAGAAATAGTCATTTTTTCTCCTCCTAGCTCTCCTCTATTTTTAGTAGTTTTTTCCCTCGAGCAAGGTGTGTCTTCACTGTATTGACTGGTTCAGATAATATCGTGCTGATTTCTTTGATGGAAAACCCATTATAGTAATAGAGCACCAACGGAATTCGATATTTCAAATCTAATTTTTGTAGCATGTGTTTTAATTCCATTGAACGTATCGTTGTATTTTTTTCTTCCTCGTATTCTACATAAAAAGTTTCTTTCTTTGATTTTTTGAGAATTTTTTTGCAATTATTAATGAGAATTTTGCATAACCAGGTGTTAAAATATTCTGGTTTTTGCACGCTTTGGATATTTTTGTAGGCCGTCAATGCTGTTTCTTGTAAACAATCTGCAATATCTTCTGAATTGTTCAAAAACTTACGCGCTGTATTATAGAGAACAGCTTCATAACTTTTAAACAATTGGACAAATGCCTCTTTATCTCCCTCCTTTGCTTTTTTTACTAAAAATAAATCACTGGGCACACGATTTTCCTCCCACTTCATAAAGATTTTTTCTCTTACATCTATTAGAGTCAAATAAATAGGAAAAAGTTTCAAATACATAAAAATAATTTTGGCTATTTAAGCGTTTTCTAAAAGATGCATATTCTATCATTTAACTGTAAAAAACATAGGTACAGAAATAGGGAATAACTACAGCTCTAAAGTTGCAATTGGAGAAGCAATATGTGCTGGGGGGTCTACACGCAAGAGTGGTACATCTACTATTCTTACAATCCAGTCAACAGTGCATGCTATGTTGTTTCTAACACATAATATTACTGACTAAAAAATAAAGAAGAAACTGAGCTAAAACTTGTCTCAGTTTCTTCTAGTATCTCTAAAAAAGAATAAATAGTGTTCAAAGTCTGACCTTCGGCAATAAGCCGAAATTGTCCAAAAATTTGAGAAGAACCAAGTAGACGACAATCAACAGGGAAAACAAGTATTTGTGTTTCTTGTCAATTGTCGGAAATTCCTTCTTATTTCTTGCTGCTAAAGACTTCTCAATCTCTTTCAATCAATATCAATCGTTTATTCTGCACGCAGAGCAATCGCTGCATCTTTTTTAGCAGCCATTCTTGCTGGGATGTGCCCACCTAACATCGTTAAGATCGTAGAGACGATCACGAGGATCAGTGCATGGAGTGGGTTCAGTTGAGCCACATTTTTTAGATCAGTCATTTGATAGAGTAAATGATTGATTGGGAACGTTGCTAACCAAGCAATCAAAACACCTAATAAGCCCGAAGAGATTCCTAAGATACAAGTTTCTGCGTCAAAAACACGAGTGATATCTTTTTTACGAGCCCCTAATGCTTTTAACACCCCGATTTCTTTGGTACGTTCGATGACTGAAGTATACGTGATAATACTGATCATGATCATACTTGTCACTAGTGAGATACCAGCAAAAGCAACCAATACATAAGTGATGGCATCCATCAAACCACCAGTCAATTCAGTCATTGTTCCTGCTAAGTCAGAGTAAATGATTTTATCTTCTTCTGCTTTTCCTTTGTTGTAAGCATCTAAGTAATCAAGGATTTTTTCTTTGTCACCAAAGTTATTTGGATAGATCATGATGCTAGTTGGAATGCTGTCACCACCTAAATAGCTGATCAGTGATTGTTTAGCTGTTTCATCCACTTTTTCGTTGGACATCACGTTCGTATCACTATCTTTTTGCGCTTTTACAATCTCAGAATCTTTATTTTCGTTAACGATTTGTGTCGTTAATTGATCACTATATGCGATTCCAGGTGAAAGAAGATTCATTGTTGAAGAAGATTTTACTCGTAAAATCCCTGCAATCTTTACTTCACTCGTTGAATTAGCATACATCGTATCGTAATCAGTATTTGGAATAAAGTTGCCAGTAGGTAATTTCGTGTAGTAATCATTGTTGTTGATCACTTTGAAAGTTGTCCCAACAATGCGATCAAAGTCTAATTTTTGACCGTCTTTTACATCAAAGCCCAGGTTTTTCAAGGCATTGATATTTGTATTGTTGTTACCATCTACGATCAAGACCACGTCATTCGCAGAAGCAGGATAACTGCCTGAAAGCAGTGAATAGTTCGCTTTTAAAAAGTTTTCTTTTTGATTGTCTAACTGTGTTGGAAAACTGGAAACACCGACACCCGTCATAGCAGACATCGTGCTTGATAATGATAATGATTCGTTTTCAGGGTTTTGGTTAGAGAAACTTACTGGTTGCACTTTACCATCAACTTGGCGAAGCATATTGATACCAGTAGCACGAGTAAAGCCAATATTATTACTTAAATTAGGATCGATATCTTTGACATAATCTACATAAGATTGGTCGATTTTATTGGTGTGCTGTGCTTTATCTTCATCACTGATTTTAGCAGTTACCTGTTTTGTATTTGGATAATCCGCTTTACTCGTACCCAATGAAGCAGAATCTGTTGAACGATTGGTTGTCACTTTGGAGATAGTGATCGGGAATTTTGCCATCGTTTCAGACTGTGTTTTATCAATTTGTTTTTGGAAGCCTGAAGATAATGCCAAGACGATCGCAATCCCGATGATCCCAATACTTGAAGCAAAGGACGTCAAAAATGTTCGCCCCTTTTTCGTGCGGATATTATTAAATGAAAGTTTCAAGGCTGTCCAGAAACTCATTTTTGTCCGACGTAAATTGAATTGATCATCTTTTGGTCGTTCGATATGAGGATGTGAATCTGCCAAGATTTTACCATCTGAAAATTCAATGATTCGATCTGCATATTGATGAGCAAGATCAGGGTTATGGGTAACCATGATTACTAGCTTCTCATTAGATAGTTCTTGGATCAATTCCATGATTTGGATACTTGTTTCGGTATCTAGTGCTCCAGTTGGTTCATCGCATAAGAGGATATCTGGATCGTTGGCTAAAGCACGGGCAATTGCGACCCGTTGCATTTGTCCGCCAGATAATTGGTTTGGTTTTTTGTGCATATGGTCCGTTAAACCGACACGGCGTAAGGCTTCCTCAGCCTTTTGGCGTTTTTCTTCTTTGGCCACACCGCTAAGCGTCATCCCTAATTCAACATTTTCGATGATTCCTAAATGTCCAATCAAGTTATAACTTTGAAAAATAAAACCAATCGAATTGTTTCGGTAAGCATCCCAATCGCTATCTTTAAAGTCTTTTGTGGACTTTCCGTTGATCACCATATCTCCGGAATCATAGTTGTCTAAGCCACCGATGACATTCAACATCGTTGTTTTTCCTGAACCACTTGGACCAAGAATGGCAACAAATTCTTTTTTTCTAAAGGCAACAGATACGCCATCTAATGCTTTAGTCGTTGTTTCGCCAACTTTATAATATTTCTTTATATCTTTAAGTTGTAGCATATTCGTCCTTCTTTCTTATTAGAATATTCGGTATACTTAAAAGTATATCAGAACAATAAACGCAGTATAATCAATGAATGTTAACTCAATATGAACAATCAGAAAGAAACAAGAAATTTTTCAAAAAATAGAGGGAATAAAATGAACCGTATATTAGTAGTAGAAGACGATGAAAATTTACAATTGCTTTATCGTTCAGTATTAGAACATGCTGGTTTTTCGGTGGTCACAGCTAGTAGTGGAACAGAAGCACTAGCACGATTGGAAAATTTTCATGTAGAATTGATTATTACCGATATCATGATGCCTGAGATGGATGGTTATGAATTGTTGGAAAGTTTACGAGATGGAAAAATAGAGCTTCCTGTGCTGATGATCACGGCTAAAGCCGATTTTGAAGATAAAAAACGTGGTTTCCAGTTAGGAACGGATGATTACATGACGAAACCCGTAGATGTCAATGAAATGGTTTTACGTGTGGAAGCGTTATTAAGGCGAGCAAAAATCAATCATAGTAATCAATTGAATATTGGAAATACTACCTTAGATCAGGAAACGTATGAAGTAAGACAAAATGAAAAGGTTAGTGTGCTGCCTCAGAAAGAATTTCTTTTGCTTTACAAACTGTTAGCTTATCCGAATAAGATTTTTACGAGACAACAATTGATGGACGATATTTGGGGGCTGGATACAAATACAGAAGAACGAACGATCGATGTACATATCAAACGATTAAGGACACGTTTTGAAGCAAGTGAAGATTTTCAGCTCATCACCGTTAGAGGACTCGGGTATAAAGCGGAGGTCAAAAGATGAAAAAGAAATTATACTCTCAACTGTGGATCTACTTTGCTAGCATTGTGTTTGTTTCAATATTAGTGACTCTACTGTGTTTCTTAGGCTTTATTTTTTTGCTTTCTCATCAAAACGTTACGCCATCTGAACGACCAACACTCTATCCGTTATTCGTTTTTGCTTTTTTTAGCATGATCGTTGGAACGGTAATCTCTGGCTTTGTCGGTCATAGGATCTTGAAGCCAATCAGTGAACTACGTAAAAATATGAGTAAAGTAGCTACAGGTGATTTTTCTATTCGAATGGAGGAACCTCCCAAAGTCGCAGAAGTCCAGCAGTTATATAAAGATTTCAACGTGATGGTCCAAGAACTCAATAGCATCGAAACGCTAAGAAATGATTTTGTTTCGAGTGTTTCACATGAGTTTAAAACACCACTAGCGACGATCCAAGGCTATGTCCAATTGTTACAAGCACCAGATATTCCAGAAGAAGAGAAGCAAGTGTTTTTGCAACGATTGATTGAAAATATTACTCAGCTCTCACAGTTGACTGAAAATATCTTGAAACTAAATAAGTTAGAAAACCAAAGTGTCAAAATCGAAAAGCATAAATTTCGTTTAGATGAACAAATACGAGAAGTCATCGTGTTTTTGCAACCTAAATGGGAAGGGTTGAAGTTGCATATCGATTTGGATACGGTCTTTTATGAGGGAAACGAAGAATTTTTATACCAGGTGTGGTTGAATATTATGGATAATGCGATCAAGTATAATCAACCTGATGGCAAGATCGAAATTCGTTTGACTCAAAATGCTACAGATATTTTATTGGAAGTAACGGATTCAGGTGTAGGGATGAACGAAGAAACTCAAAATCGCATTTTTGAAAAATTTTATCAAGGAGACACAAGCCGTCAGATGGCTGGCAATGGCTTGGGATTGTCTTTGGTAAAAAAAATCCTTGAATTGCATGAGGGTACGATACGCTATAACAGCATTCCTGAGGTAGGAACCACAGCTGTGATCAGCTTGAAAAAATAAAAAGCTAAACTTTAATGATGAAGTAGTTGATCTGTTCAATTGTTTTATTATGAACTAGAACCAGATCAATTACGTGATAAAAGAAACATACTAAGATGAGTGGGTAAGGTATTCCGTCGACTAATCTTAGTATGTTTTTGTCTTTCTCAAATGGCTCAACTCTAATAATCTGAAGCAGCAATTGATTTCTGAGCGTTATTTATAGATTTTAGATCTGACTATTATGCTGTTTTATTTAAAAATAATCAACATTTATATTTTAAAACAATATTATATGTAGTATAATATGTTGTGAAAGAAGATATTGTATAAAAGAAGGTGAAGGAATGCACATCCAAGTTCCAACGATATTACTTGATGGCACGGTATTAGCTGCATTGAGTAAAGAAGATATGTATGGCTATGCGTTGACTAAAATCGTACAGGAAAGCCTGTCGGTAAGTGAGTCAACGATGTATCCCGTCTTAAGAAGGTTAAAAAAAGAAGGATTTTTAGATACTTATGATGAACCCTTTGAAGGAAGAAATCGTCGATATTATCAATTAACACCAGCGGGGTATAATCGGTTAGAAGATATTATTGATGAGTGGATCGTCTTTCGAGATTCCTTAAATCGATTATTGGAGGATAATAAACATGAATGAATATTTAGATGAGGTAATAGAGGAAATCCAAGAGATTCCTGAAGATGACCGATTCGATTTGATTCAATATTATGAAGAATATTTTTTAGATTCTGGCAAAACAATTGATCAAATCATTGAAGAATATGGTACGCCTAAACAGTTTGCGCTTAAATTGAAAATCAATTATTTCTCTGAACAAGATGATTCAGCAACAGATGAAGTCAACCCAAGAAGTTCTAAACGACAAATTCGGTTGATTTGGATGATCGTGATTGGCTTATGTGCCTCCCCTCTGTTGATTCCTTTGGCGATTGGTTTTGTTGCAGTGATCGTGGGGTTATTATGTCTATTAGTTGCTTTGCTGGTAGGTGGTTATGTCGGTTGTATTACTGTTTTAGGGCTTGGATTATTTTCAGTTGTTTCGGGTATTGGTGTGTTGGGGCAGTCGATAGAAAGTGGATTATTTTACGTTGGATTAGGACTATTCGCTACTGGAACCGTCGTCTTCTGTGCGCCGCTCCTTCTGAAAATGACAAAATGGATATTTAAAATGATGATGAATTTTGTGAAGTGGGTTGGACGTCGTTTTGTAACGAGACGTGCGATTCATTCGTCGAAGTTATAAGAAAAAGAGGTGTGAAGATGAAATTAAAATATTTTTTAATGGCTGGTCTAGGCTTGATGGTTAGTGGTGGCTTACTTGCTGGGACAACCTATGCGTTTGGGACGCACCGAAGCCTTGCTTGGGAAAATGGCCCTCAATTGGTCGAAATGAACCATGACTCACAAGTGATATCGACAAAAGAAAAAATCAACAAAATAGTGGTCAATGCACAATACCAACAAGTTGAGATCAAACGTGGCAAAAATTTTGAAGTTAACTCTACGTATGAAAAAGCAAGTAAACCTCAAGTCACTACTAAAGGAGATACTTTGACGATTAACGGAAATGGTCGTGAACAAAACGTCTTGTTTCATGTAATGAATAACACATCCAAAATCACTCTGACAGTTCCTAGCGAACTTCCTTTAGATCAACTTGTGTTAGAAGGAGAGCAAGGACAACTTTTATTAAATGACGTAGTGAGTGAGAATGTTTCCGTTACAAATAATGGTGGATACATTACATTTAATAAAGTTGATGGAAAAAAAGTCAAAGTAAATTCTGTACAAAGTTATGTAAATATTGATAATTCAGATATTTCAAACATCGAATTGAATGCCAAGTATGGGAATCTATTCTTAAATGGATTCAAAAATACCCAAGGAACAGTTATGTTAGAAAATTGCTATGTAGACTTTCTTGATAATGGAGAGATTGGATTAGATATTGATCTATTAGGGATGTCAACTGTCACAAAAAATAATGAAGAATTACCAATCAAAACAGTGATCAAAGGAGAAAACAATATAAAAATCACTGGTTATGATAGCAGTGTGGTGATAGCTGACGAAAACCATCAATATGATGTTTAAAAAGGATAAAGTCTTTCATTAAGAGTAAGTAAAGAGAAATAAATCGAAGAGGTTCAAAGATAGGTGCAACTATTTTTGGAACTTTTCGATTTTTTGATTAAGTGATTTTTTTCAAAAGATTTTGAATGACGGACGTTGATTATGGATGATGATCCACGTAAAAGTTTTTTTCGAATAACAGTTTATTCACATTTAGATAACGATTTTACATCTTTTATCTCGGATAGGTTAGCTAATATAACAGATATGACTGTTAGGATGCTAAGACATCGGGCAGTATCATGGGGAATAACGATTTTTTTCATCGCTTAACTTACAAATCTGTAGTAAAATAAGAGAAAATAGAGAAAACACAGCTGAGATAATAAGGTGGAAAAATAGATGAGAATAGATGAAGCGAAACGAGAAGAGCTACAGTTAGAAATAACAAAATTACATAATTATCTCACGGAACTTAATCATAAATATTATGATACAAAAAAAGAACGTGTGATGATCGATTACCCGAATAACTCAGAAGGTCGGCAATTAGAACAAGTTTACAATGAAGTATTCCATCATTTATTGAAAGTAAAGAGGGAATTAGACTATTACTCTTTGCCGATTTTAGATACAGGGATCTTAAAGTACGACGAAGAAAAAGAGCGTTTTGTGTTCAAATCAGTTCGAGAGAATTTGATTCTTTCTGCAGGAATTGATTTAGAGATTTTAGTGGAAGATTATTTTACTGAAGAAAAACATTGGGTACGCACAAGGTTAGAATATCTACCCCAAACTTCCGGAGGACCACAAGTGAGTGGTTGGTATATCACAGAAGATAAGGAATTAGAATTAGAGGGAGTGATGGCACGGATTAGAAAGAAACCAATCATGTAGGAATGGTCTAAGAAAGGAACTAAGTGATGAGTGAAAAGAAAGCGGTTTATGTAAATGGGTATATTGGATTGATCGGTTTGGTGTTATTAGTTGGTATCGGCGGCTTCTTATTCTATTTTGGCATGACAAGTGGAGCGATCTTCCAAACGGTCATGGGTTTCGTTTGTTGGTTGATTGCTATTGCACTACTAAGCTCCGCAATGGTTGTTAGTCCCAACCAAGCAAAAGTTATTTTGTTTTTTGGACAGTACATTGGGACGATACGAGAAAGTGGGTTTTTCTTAACGGTTCCGTTTGCACAAAAAATCAACTTATCTTTAAAAGTACGAAATTTTAACAGTTCGGTTTTAAAGGTGAACGATCTAGACGGCAATCCCATCGAAATATCTGCCGTCGTAGTCTTTAAAGTTGTTGACACGGCTAAGGCGTTGTTCGATGTGGCGTATTACCAAGATTTTGTTGAGATTCAAAGTGAGACAGCGATTCGTCATATTGCCAGCCAATACCCTTATGATACTTTCAATGAAGAAGATTTGACTTTGCGAGGCAATACGACTGCCATCTCTGATGAATTAGCCAACGAGCTACAAGAGCGGTTATCTGTTGCTGGGGTCGAGGTGATTGAAACGAGATTGAATCATCTAGCGTATGCGACTGAAATTGCTAGTGCAATGTTACAAAGACAACAAGCAAAAGCTATTTTATCGGCTCGGCAAACGATCGTTGAAGGAGCAGTTACGATGACACAAATGGCATTGGAACAAATTGAAACAGGACAAGAAATCAATTTCACAGATGATCGGAAAGTCCAATTGATCAATAACCTACTTGTTTCGATTATTACAAATAAAGGAACACAACCAGTCATTAATACAGGGACAGTGAAAGAAAAATAGCCATTATTGAGTAAATATCGTATGATTGTAACGAATTTTTCAACTGTATTTTTTCTATAATAAAACAGTAGAGTAGTCAGAGACTGAGCCAAAACTCAGTCTTTTTTAGTATCTCTAAAAACGAATAAATGGCGTTCAAAGAGCTGACCTCTTGTTCACGGTAAGATCAAAGCAGCATCTTCAAAAAATTTGAGAAGCAGTTTTCGGAAAGTCCTTCTTATTTCTTGATGCTAAACACTTTTATCTCAACTTCTTTTTATAAAATTCATCAAACTATTATCTAAATAAAAAACGATTCGATTCAAGCTTGCGGATCACTCTTTTGCTTTGTGATAGATAAATGACAATATTGAAAGATATTTGACAGCTAAATCAAAGGTAAAATACGGTCTTTTTTTTTATAATTGCCCTATCATATGTGAAAGAAGGAGAGGAAATGAAGAAACTACTGGTCGGGATTGGCATTTCCATTGCAGCGTTGGTATTAGGTTCGGTAGTTTTTATCTTTGGGGGCCTAAAAATTGCAGATCGAATGATCATGGGTGGCGATAGCTACTATGTCAAAATTACGACAGATGGAGAAAAAGAGGAAATAAAAGATAATCGTAATGAAATAACCATCCAATATAAATATACTCTTCCCGGATATGATGAAAAGGGAAGTGAAAAAATATTAACATTTAATGGACAAAAACCGCGTCCTTTAAGAAAAGGAGCCTATTTAGAGATTACATGGAATAAAAGCAAAGGTGTCACTTCTTATGAAGAAGTCAAACAAAACGATATACCTAAGTTAGCACAAGAAAAACTAAGTAAAGGATAGATGAAAATGGAAAAAATTGTTGAGGTTCAAAATGTAACAAAAATCTACGGTAAGAATAATGAGAAGAAGACACAAGCCTTAAGTGGGATTAGCTTTACAGTAGAAAAAGGAGAATTTATCGGAATCATGGGGGCTTCTGGATCTGGTAAATCAACGTTGTTAAATATTTTATCTACATTAGACAAACCCACAGACGGAAATATCCGAATCAATCAAAACGATGTAACAAAGTTAAAAGGAAACCAATTAGCAGACTTTCGTGCGAAAGAGATTGGCTTTATTTTCCAAGATTTTAATTTACTAGAAAACTTAACTGCACAAGAAAACATTGCAGTACCACTTTCCTTACAAGGTGTTAAACCTAAAGAAATCAAGCGACGGGTCAAAGCAGTAGCAGAACGTTTATCGATTTCTCATATCATGGGAAGTTATCCTTCTGAAATTTCAGGTGGTCAAAAACAACGGGTAGCAGCAGCTCGTGCCTTGGTTACACAACCAACGATCTTATTAGGTGATGAACCGACTGGAGCTTTAGATTCTAAGAGTGCGCGTGATTTGCTAGATACGATGAAAGAATTGAATCAAAAAGATGATGTTTCAATTCTATTAGTAACACATGATCCGTTTTCTGCCAGCTACTGTGAACGAATCTTATTTATCAAAGATGGCGGTATCCACGAAGAAGTCAAACGTGGCGAGCAAAGCCGTGATGAGTTTTATCGTCATATTCTAACGATCTTAGGAAATCTAGAACAGTAAGGGGAGGAAAAAACATGCTTTGGAAATTATCGCTTACTGGGATTAAAGGGCGTTTAAGAGATTATATTGTATTATTTTCAGGTTTGGTTATGACTTCAGCTATTTTTTATATGTTCGAGTCAATCGCAAGCAATGAAGCGTTTTTAGAAAGTAATTCTACCGTTGGATCAACTGTTTTAATTTTTCATTTTGGCTCGGTATTATTAGCAATCATTACTTTTGTGTACATCCTTTATGCTAATTCATTTTTAATGGCAATGCGTCAGAAAGATTATGCAATGTTTATGATGTTAGGGGCTAAGGGCAGAAAAATTGCACAAATGATTTTTACCGAAACATTTGTTGTGGGTGCTACAGCGACCGTCGTCGGATCTGCGATTGGTGTAGGGCTAACAAGTATTGTGGAACGAGTACTCGTTGAACAATTAAACATTTCAATTACACATTTTACACCATTTAGTGTAAAGGGTATTCTGATCACTCTTTTCTTTTTTGCTGTTTTGTTTTTATTAGCAGCAATCACCAATGCTTTTTCAATTGTGAAAAAGCCAATTCTTACATTGATTCGTGCGGAAGCTACACCAACACGAATGAAACAAAATAAATTTTTATTTTTACTTGAAGTTGTATTAGGGGTTGTTTTATTAGGCGTTGGTTATTACGTTCTATCAGAAATTGCACGTATTGGATTGTCTGGTTTAGGGATTTCTCTCGTAACGATTTGTCTGGGAACCTATTTCATTTTCCATTCAGTGATTATTTTCTTCTTGTCTTTACTGAAAAAATCAGAAGGTATCTCATTGAAAAAGTTGAACAACTTTACCTTATCACAATTAAGCTTTAGGATTCGGGACTATACGCAAATGCTTTCAATGGTAGCGATCTTATTTGCTTTAGCTTTAGGAGCGTTAACGGTTGGTTTAGGATTCAGAAATCAAATCTCCGCATTGACCAATTCATCAAACGCTTATGATTTAGTTCTAAACAATGCACAAAAGATTGACCAAGGAAAAGTCAGAGAACTAAATCCAACGTCAAATAACATCTATGCTCAAAAAGAAGATGAACAATACGTTTATTACAATTATGATGAATGGGAAAAAGAGCCGCTTAGATATATTGCATATAGTGGGAACACTTTTGCGGATAACAAAGTAAAGACAGCAACTGGTGAAGAAATCGCAAAATCAAGTGAGTTGCAAGAGACATTAAGACAAAACGAATTACCTACGCAACAAGCGAAGGGAATAAAATTAGTTCGTGCGAGTGAATTCGATCAATTAGCGTTGCCAGAAACAACGTTACAATTAATTACAGTCAAAGATTTTGAAGCAAGTTTACCAGGTATCGAAACATTAGTAAAAGAAAATAATCAAGTCAATCCAGAGTTGAAAGATTACCAAGCTATGAGTGGACAAAAATATGAAATGTATCAACAAGTGAATGGTATTTTCTCAGGGATGGAATTTATGGGCTTCTTCCTAGGAATTGCGTTCTTAGCGATGTTAGCAAGTTGCTTGATGTTTAAGATTCTTTCAGGTAGTAAGAGCGATATTGGTCGATATACGATGTTAGAAAAAATCGGTGCGACTCGTGGTTTATTAAGACAATCGATTCGACGAGAAATTGGTGTTTTATTCTTAGCGCCTGGTATTTTAGGAGCGATCCATGTCTTATTTGGTTTAAGACTATTTGAATTTTTAATGAATGATCCATATCGTGATGTGTTGATACCATTCGGAATTTTCTTTGTCATGTACTTTATTTACTATGTATTGACTGTTTGGTTATATACAAGTATTGTTTTGAAAAGAGAGAAATAAAAATACTCTAAATAGGTGAAATTGGTTGGTTTCATCGATAGCACTTGTTAAAGAGACGAAAAAGAAGCATTGGTTCATCTGAGGTATTGAACTAGGCAATATCAGCTTCTGGAGGAATAAATTGTTCCATATGGATTACTGAAGTGGTTTGATGGACGATCCAATAGTTAAACAAAAGGCACACTCCTTTGATTTTTGTTCGTTACTTGAATCTTACAAGGTTGTGTGCTTTTTGTGTACGCTAAAACAAGAAACATCTGAGATATCACACGTTCACTCTAAACATGAATAAGCCGGAGAAGAGACTGAGACAAAACTTGTCTCAACCTCTTCTCCGGCTTGTTTTCAGAGCTAGACACTTCTGTCATAGCTTTTTTTAAGTTAATCTACTCCACGATGGATGGATGATCGCTAAGTTTTTCAATAAAGGAATGGTATCGGCTTTGACTTTAATGACAGTCGTTTTTGGAATTTCTCTGGCAGATAGTTGCAAGTACAATTCCCAGTAATTTGGTGTTTTCATTGTAGAAAGATATTCTGGTTTTTTCGTAATTGTTTTTAAAGACCAAGTGTCTACGTCAACTAGCGACATCTCATTTTTATCCCAAGACACAGGTACTACCAAAGGTTTTGAAACGTTTTTAACTTTGGTTTCTTTATTATCTTCTTTTTTCGGTTCATCGTATTTAGTTAAATCATACGATTCAATGATCGCATTCAATTTTTTGGCGTATTGTTTATCTGTAGCATAGCGGCCTTCCAGATACTTCGTTGCCTCTTTATAACTTTTGGCTTCAGATTTCCAAGTTGGTTTGTAGAAATCTTTGTTATTGGACAACCCGCCTTTGATCAATTTCGCATAGTCTTCTAAGCTTTCTTTATAAGAAGGGTATTTACGGAAGGTTGCATGGATTTGGTAATTTGCACCGTTGCTGTCTTGTTCCAAAGTATTGAACAAAACACTTTTTCCTTCATAAGTTCCTTTTATGCCAAACAGATTATAGTTTGGTTCACTTGCCAACAAACTATTGCCAGAACCACTTTCTAAAATCGCTTGAGCCATCATAACAGAAGCGTAAATGCCTTCTTTTTGACCAATTTCTTGCGCGCTTGTAGCAATTTTTTTCAAAAACTGATCCGTTGTTTGATTTTTTGTAAAGTTGAATGAATCATTTAAACCATCTAAAATCGACTGGTTTTTCAGTTGGTCAGTCACGCTTGGTAGACCTGCGATATTGACACGTACTGCAAAATCTGGTCTGAAATCAGCAATTGAAGTAATCCGAACTTTGTCACCTGGTTGAGGGGCATGAATAAATTGTCCATTACCAATATAAATCCCAACGTGGTGAGTGACACCTGAGGAAGGTCCCCAGAATACTAAGTCACCTGGTTGTGCTTGATCTACTGGAATCTGTGTTCCAGCGTATTGTTGTTCACCTGTCCATCCACCGATATAATGACCAGTGGCTTTCATGTAAACATAATAAGCTAAACCCGAACAGTCAAATGTACTTGGTCCTTTTGCTCCCCAAACGTAGGGTCTGCCTAAATATTTATAGGCTTCTTTCACGATTTCTTTTTGAACTGCTGTCGTGTTTGTTGGTAAAGTTGTTTCAATCGGTGTTTTGCTGACAAAATCGGAGGACCCGTCTACAGGATTTTCAATTCCTGACTGTTGACCTTTATTTTTGTCATTTGTTTGGTGATTGGAAGAATTATTGGTATTCGCTGAAACAACTGAATCGTTACTGGTTGACGTTGACGGTTTCGATTGTTCTTTTGAACTATCAGTTGGTTTATTTTTATCTGTGCTAGGTTTCGTTGTATCATTAGGTTTTGTCGTTTGAGAAGAATCTTGCGTATTTCCAGCTGAATTAGTCGTATCCTGAGTAGAAGAGTCTTCAGATGGAACAGTTGGTGTGTTGAATGAAGCAGTCAATGATAGATCCATTACACCAACGACAAAGAATCTTTTTTGATAATTCACTTCTTGGGCACCATTTACTTGGAAAGAAAGTAATTTTTCACCTTTAGGAGGGGTGATTTCATAGAACACTTTCGTTCCTTCTTTCAACCCACTGACCGTGCCATTAGGTTGGATGGTCAACTCTTTTTCTTCTCGAGGGGCGCTACTGATAACAAACAGCTTAATTTTCCCCAGTAATTCAGGATTAACTGTCAGTGTATGTGTCGCAACTTCTTCCGCAGGTTTCTCAGTTGATTCACCTGTTTCAGTCGTTGATGAATCAGTGGTTGATGATTCACCCGTTGAGCCAGTTGTGGCTGATGAATCTGTGGTGGACGATTCAGTTGTGTCTGTACTTGATGCTGTTGAAGTTACAGAATCACTTCCCGAAACAAGTGAGCTACTTGTAGTTGTTGGTTGGTTTTCTGTTGCAAAAACAGCTTGAGTCGATAAAATCGTTGGAGCAATCAGCCAAGATGCAGCAAGTAGGCGTATTGCTTTATTTTTGTTCATATGCGGTACTCCTTTTCTTTTTGCTTGTGACGAGTCTCTATGCTCATGCAACTGTTGTTAATACATAACAAAGATCTGATTTTTTTGATTAATAAGCTACGATTCTTTTTTCTAATAAGTCGCTTCGCTTTAATATTTTAATTATTCTGCATGCCATTAATTTGTTGGGGGAGAACAAATTTGGGGGAAATGGTCATACTACTTAAATTGTACCAAAGGAGATAGATTTCTACAAAATATTTGTAAAAATAACGACCGTAAAAAACAAAAAAAAAATAAAACACAAAAATACTTCATCATGTTTTATTTTTTTCTTCATAATTTATTCACAAATGCTACTTACACGCTTAGTTGAAGCTCTTTTTTTCAATTCTACTGGTAATAATTTTTCGCTCCATTCTTTTTCAGGCGACTGGATACGGGCTAATAATAATTGAGCAGCAGATTGTCCTAATTCAAAAATTGGTTGAGCGATCGTCGTTAATTTTGGTTTGACATATTCACACATATCCACATTATCGTATCCAATCACACTATAATCTTCGGGGATTTTCTTTCCATGTTCTTCCAACCCACGATAAATACCAAAAGCGAGCTCGTCGTTTAAGGCAAAGATTGCGGTCGCAGAGGAATTAAGAATCGTTGGAACGACCTGGTACCCACCATTTTTAGAAAAATGAGTAGGTAGTAACAATAAATTGTCGTGCGAGAGCTGATAAAAATCTAGTGCATGTTTAAAACCCTCGATCCTACGATAGACGTTTTCAGGGGGATTTTGTGGATAAACGAGCGCAATGGATTGGTGACCTAAATGAAGTAAGTGTGTACCAGCCAAGTATCCTCCACGAAAATCATCTGTGCTGATCGCATCACTAAATCCTTCAGCCTTTTTTTGATCCAACACAATAAAAGGTCGATTTTGTTTCTTGAGATTTTCATTGATTGCTGTAGTCGAAACAGCGGAAGTAGCTATGATAAACCCATCGACGCCTCGTCGTGCTAATTCGGCTAAATACTCAATTTCTTTTTGATGGTCAGAATCAGCGTTACATAAAATCGTCACGAAGTTTTGTTTGTATAACACATCTTCAATTCCACGCATTAGCGTATTAAAAAAAGGGTTGGTGATATCCGGCACGAGGACACCAATCGTTTTTGTTTCTTTCGTAATCATTTGGCGAGCGACATAGTCAGGTTGATAGCCGAGAATGTCTTTTGAAGCAAGCACTTTTTCAACTGTTTTAGCGCTGAATTTTTCTTCATTACCATTTAAAATCAATGAAACAGTGGCAATGGAAACACCAGAATGTTTTGCCACGTCTTTAATCGTTATTTTCTTTTTCTTCATTCTGATACTCCTATCTAACGGTTACTTTTATTTTCCCATGGAAAACCAGCAATGTAAATGAAAAACAAGGCGTGTTTGGTTCCTTTATCTGGCTTCTTCGATTGCTTGAAGGATTTCTTTGGTTGTACGCACTCGTGCTGTTTTTGGAAACATTTTTTCAAAAAAGAGCGTATGAAGATCTAGATCTCGATCACTACAACCATCTTCGATAACAATAACATGGTAACCATGTTGAAAAGCATCTAAAGCGGTGGCATAGACACCGTTTGAAGTTGCTACACCTGAAAGAATGAGCGTATCGATCTTTCTTCGACGAAGTTGGGCATCTAAAGACGTTCCAAAAAAAGCACTTGGATTATGTTTAGTGATCGTGAGTGTGTTTTGTGTTCCTTTGGTGGTAGGTTCAAGTAATAAATCAGTAAATTCTTTAGGGGGGGTATAAAAAGCACCTGCTTGTGCTCGGTCATTTTTAGCACTCAAATACTGAAAGCTGGTAATATCGACATTGACTAGTATATTCCAAGCAGGTGTATGCTTTAACTGCTCAGCAATCAGTTGATTGTTTGAGAGGATGTGGTTGCATCATAAGGGAATAATTGCCCAGAATTCACAATTCCTTTTTGGAGATCGATCGGTAAAAAAGCTGTTTTTGCTAATTCGAGTGGAATAGGTGATTTTGTAGTAGTCATGGGTTTTCCTTCTTTCAATAAATAGATCGTTTTCCATGTAAGTAAAACATAATTTCTGTATTTGTCAATGAATCGTCTATCAAATCTTTAGTCTGATTCATTTCAATGGTAAAATAAAAAGTAGCGACTTTATTCGTAAAGAGATGGAGATGAGAGAAGAAGGATGAGCTATGTAGAAGTAATCAACGAATGTAAACGGTACAAAATGGGAGAAACAACGATTACCGCAAATGATAATATATCATTTGCGATCAAAAAAGGAGAACTAGTCATTATACTTGGTCCAAGTGGTGCAGGGAAGTCAACAGTTCTTAATATATTAGGCGGGATGGATAAGCCAGATGAAGGGCAAATCATCATTGATCAGACAGACATCGCTCAGTTCAACGATAAACAATTGACCGCCTATCGTCGAACAGATGTCGGATTTGTATTTCAATTTTATAATTTGGTACCGAATTTAACAGCAAAAGAAAATGTCGAGTTGGCAACAGAAGTTTCACCAGATGCGTTAGATCCAGTGGAGGTATTGACACAAGTAGGTTTGGCACATCGGCTGGACAATTTTCCTTCACAGCTTTCAGGAGGAGAACAGCAGCGTGTTTCCATTGCTCGAGCATTAGCAAAAAATCCGAAATTACTTCTATGTGATGAACCAACAGGTGCGTTGGATTTTGAAACAGGGAAACAGGTGTTGAAGTTATTACAAAATGCGAGTAGAGAACATGGAAATACGGTGTTGATCATTACTCATAATTCTGCCTTAGCACCGATTGCTGATCGTGTCATCCATATCAACGATGCGAAAGTCCGTTCGATTGAAACAAACGATCATCCTTCAACCATTGATGAGATTGTGTGGTAAGGAGGGGCTATGAAAACAAAAACATATCTTAAAGCAAGTGCTAGAGAAATCAAACAATCGAAAGGCAGATTTATTGCCATTGTATTGATCATTTTGCTAGGGACCTTGTTATTCGTAGGCGTTAAAACGGCGGGGCCGGTTATGCAAAAAACGATGGATCACTATGTTGAAAAAGGCAATCTATCGGATTTACAAATCATTTCAACTGGTGGTTTAACGGAACAAGACGTAACTAGAGTCGAAAAAATCCCTGATGCACAACTGGAAACGGGAAAACAATTTTATTATTCCAGCTCAAGTAAAAACGAAGTTGTGCAAGTCTTTTCTTATAAAAAATCAAATAAACAAAACCTTTTAGAAGTAGTAGATGGGCATTTACCAAAGAATAAAGACGAACTCGTACTAGATGAAAAAGCAAAAAGTCTAGGCTATAAAATAGGCGAAACGTATACGATCGATTCTGACAACGTGAAAAAGAAAGACTATCAAATTGTTGGATTTGTACGATCGCCACTTTTCATCAATAATTTAGAACGTGGTTTTGCCAATGTCGGGAACGGCACAATCGATTATTTTGTTTATTTACCTGAAACAGAATTTAACACAGACATTCAATCGGTTATTTACTTAACGTTTAAAAATGTTTCATCCTTTGATACTTATAGTAAAGAATATCGGGACAAAATGGCACAAAACCAAAAAAGCGTGGAGAAACTTTTCCAAGATCGACCAGCTGCACGTTTAACTGAACTAAGGGAACAAGCTAAGGAGTCTTTACAACCAGAAAAAGAAAAGGTGAGTGCTGGTCAAGAACAAATTAGTCTGGCACAAAGTCAATTGGCAGCTGCCAGAGCCCAACTAGAGCAACAACGTTCAATGCTCGAACAATTGCCTGAAGTACAACGAACAGTAGCAACTAATGAACTAGCTACGCAAGAAGCACAGCTAGCTGAGCAAGAAAAGCAAGTCGCTGAACAACAAGAAAAACTGAATGATGCACAGGCCCAAATTACCGAAAATGAAGAAAAGATCAATCGTTTGGAAAAACCAACCTATCGTTTCCAAGAGCGTTCCGATAATGTGGGCTTTCAAGAATTTGGTGATTTAGCTGAACGGATCGCAGCCATTGCTAATGTTTTTCCTGTTTTCTTCTTCTTTATTGCAGCATTGATCACTTTTACGACGATGACACGGATGGTCGAAGAAAACCGACGAGAAATCGGTACGTTGAAAGCATTAGGCTATACTAAACTTGAAATTGCAAAAAAATATGCTATTTATGCAAGTTTAGCTTCTGGTCTAGGAATTATTTTAGGAACCGTCTTAGGAACCAATCTATTACCAAGAATTATTTTTGAACTATCGAATGAACGCTATGATATCGGATCAGCAGTCATTTTTTATGATTGGTCTCCGATTTTACAAGCGGCAGTGGCGTTTTTTATCGCTGCATTTGGTGCAGCGATGATTGTCTTATTCAAAGATTTAAGAGAAAGACCGGCAGCTTTATTACAACCCAAAGCGCCAAAACCAGGCAAAAGAATATTATTGGAATATATCACACCACTGTGGTCAAGATTAAGCTTTAATCAGAAAATCAGTTATCGAAATCTGTTCCGTTATAAATCCAGAATGTTTATGGCAATCGTTGGGATTGCTGGTTGTGCTGGTTTAATGGTAGCAGGCGTAGGATTGAAAGACTCTTTAAGCTCTGTTTCTGATAAACAATTTGGCCCAATTACGAATTACCAAGCAATTGTCACTTTAGATGGAGAAACAGAAAACAGTGAAACAAAAGCAAAGGAACAGTTAGAATCCGATCCGAAAATTACTGATTTGCTAGCAGTAAACATGCAAACGATCGAGCTTCGGCAACAAGGACAAGCGACTCAAAGCGTTACGATGATCATACCGGAAACGTCAAAAGGTCTATCACCGTTTATTCACTTGATCTCATTAAAAGGACGTAACATGGAGTTGAATGATTCAGGAATCGTCCTCACACAAAAAGCTGCCCAACTGTTTGATGTATCTGAAGGAGACCGCCTTTCATTGTACACGGATGACCAAAAAGAGTTATCGGTTACGGTGAAAGCCATTGCTCAAAACTATTTAGGAAACTTTGTTTATATGAGCCCTGCCTATTATCAAAAAGTATCAGGAAACGAAGCTTCTACAAATGCTTATTTAGTTCAAGCTGACCCAATGTCTAAAAAACAAGAGAATGCTTTGTCAGAAAAGCTATTGGGAACCAATGCAGTAACAAATACATCATTTGTTTCGAAACAAATGGAAACCCAAGAAGAATCACTTGCGAACCTCGATTCAATCGTTGTGATTTTTGTCGTTTTATCAGGGCTGTTAGCGTTTATCGTGTTGTATAATTTAACCAATATCAATATTTCTGAACGAGTGCGGGAATTATCAACGATCAAAGTACTAGGCTTTTTTGATAAAGAAGTAACGATGTATATTGTGAGGGAGAATATTATTTTTACTTTAGTTGGTATTGTAGGTGGATTTGGCATCGGCTACGTCCTAACTGACTTTATTTTACAACAGGCTTCAATGGAGACGGTGATCTTCCCCTTAGTGATCACTTGGAAAGCATATGCTCTTTCTGCTGTTTTGACTATTGAATTTACAGTTATCGTTATGATAGCGACCCACTTCAAGCTGAAAAATATCAATATGATTGATGCTTTGAAATCAAACGAATAAAAAAAGCTTCTTGCTAAAAGTTGAGTAGACTTTTGCAAGAAGTTTTTTTATTAAGTAACTGGTTGATGAAAAGAAAATTTGGTATAGGGAAAATAATACGCAGGTTTTGTTATGCCAATTTGTTGGATGTGCGACAGTTTATAATGGGTGAGGTCTTCCTATTAGAGGACTTAGCTCTGTCCTTGATAAACGCTTCCTTTTCCTTTATAATAGGATTTGTAAACTTGTATATATAAGTTGGAATAATAGCTGATTGGAGGCGAATGAGGATGTCGTTTAATGAGAAAGTAGTTTATCAAATTTATCCTAAATCTTATCGTGATAGTAATGGTGACGGGATTGGCGATTTAAAAGGGATCAAAGAAAAATTACCTTATCTGCATGAACTAGGGGTCGATATGATTTGGTTGAACCCCATTTATCCGAGTCCACAAAAAGATAATGGCTATGATATTTCTGATTATGTAGCGATTGATCCACTATTTGGAACGATGGAAGAATTTGAAGAACTAGTCACACAAGCAAAGAGCTATAATATAGAGATTATGCTTGATATGGTTTTAAACCATGTCTCAATAGAACACGAATGGTTTCAAAAAGCTTTAGCTGGCGATCGTTTTTACCAAGATTTTTTTATTCTAAGAGATGAGCCAACCGATTGGGTATCTAAATTTGGTGGTAATGCATGGGCGCCTTTTGGAGATACGGGTAAGTATTATTTACATCTCTATGATCAAACACAAGCAGATTTAAATTGGCGAAATGAAGCAGTGCAAACAGAGTTGTTCAAAGTTGTTCGTTTTTGGATGTCTAAAGGGGTCAAAGGCTTTCGCTTTGATGTAATCAACGTGATCGGGAAAGATGAAGAACTCAAAAATAATGCAGAGAACCAAGGAAAAGCAGAATATACTGACAAGCCGATTACTCATACGTATCTTCAACGATTAAATCGGGAAACTTTTGGTCAAGATCCAGAAATCATCACAGTTGGAGAAATGAGTTCAACGACGATTGAAAATTGTATTTTGTATACGGAACCAAGTCGGAATGAGCTTTCGATGGTGTTCAATTTTCATCATTTGAAGGTTGATTACGAAAATGGAAACAAATGGAGTACGCCACCTTTTGATTTTGAAGCTTTAAAAAGTCTGTTTCATACATGGGGCGAAGCGATGAGTAAAGGAAATGGCTGGAATGCGTTGTTCTTAAATAACCATGACCAGCCAAGAGCCCTCAACCGCTTTGTAGCAATTGATAAATACCGCACAGAAGGGGCTAAAATGTTAGCGACGATGATCCATTTGAATCGTGGGACGCCTTATATTTATATGGGGGAAGAAATTGGGATGATCGATCCAGACTTTCAGCATATCGATGATTACGTCGATGTAGAAAGTTTAAATGCTTACCAAGAAATGCTGAACCAATCCTTCTCGGAAGAAGAAGCTTTTCGGCGAATCAAGGCGAAATCCAGAGATAACGCTCGGACACCGATGCAATGGACAAGCGATGAAACAGCTGGCTTTACCACAGGAACACCTTGGTTAGGTTTAGCAGCAAATCATGAGGTCATCAATGTAGAACAAGAACGTACATCTGAACAATCGATTTTCGCATACTACAAAAAATTGATTCAATTGCGAAAACAATATCCTGTAATCGCATCAGGGGACTATCAAGCTTATGAACCCGATCATCCTCAAGTATACGGTTATTTAAGACAATTAGACGGACAAAAATTATTGGTTTTAACTAATTTTTACGAAAATGAAACGACCATAACGATCCCAGAAGAATTTGTTAGTGCCCAACCGCTTATCAGCAATTATGCCAATACTCTTATCCAAGAGGAAGTGACCCTAAGGCCTTATCAAGCGATCGCACTGTTGATCCAGTAAATAAAAGATCAAGAGCAAAAAATTGGTAAACGATGAGCCAATAGTAACTGAGCATGATCTTTGTTTCTAAAGTAAAAAAACTTTCATGAGTTTGACAAATTACTGATGTCCTTATGAGCAACTGTTTTGAAAAAAACGATGAATCGGTTGCAGATAAAATTTTACACGAGATATTTTGAAAGAAATTTGAATTTTTAATGGACTATCAGCTAGTGGGAAAACATTCGACCCTTAATCCATGAGTTATTGGATTAAGGTCGTTTTTATTTTGTCTAAAAACAAATGTGAGATAAGAAGAAAGAATCATGAAAAAATCGATTAAGTAATGTTAAAATTGAGTATTGCAAATCAAAGAATATGATGGAAGCAATAACCATTTAATGTATGCTCTCATCTAAGAAAAAAGAGGATACAATATCATTAATAGACCTAGTGTAAGATGGACTATAAATCTTTTATTTGTATTTTGCATAAAACTTGCCTGAAGTTTTTCTGAAACCCAAACAAATTGTAATTCGTTTTTGGGATGGTCTATTAAATACTGTTTAAATATTTCGCGTTCCTTTTTTTTGGATTTAATTAAGTAAAAACCTGTAACAGCACTGATAGTAAGGGCTATTCCCAAATAGGGAATTATATAATTCAAATTTTTAGGAACGTCTTCAATAGGGAAAAAGCAGCGAATAACACGTTCCAAAATAAAAAAGACAATAACATAAATGATAAATGAAAATTTTCTTTTTAGAGCAAAAGAAGGATCCTTTTTTTCATAATATTGTGAGATTGCTTTTTTTCGTTTCTTTTGTTCTTGTTCAGTTAGGTTTGGAAAAGTACGCTCTCTTTCTTGTTTATATAGAGCCATGATATCTGAATACTCCTGTTGGATCTGCCTGACTTTGTAGACTGTATAAATAAAACTACCATAATATATTAAAGTAAACATAAATTTAATTAAAAGCATTATTTAGTTCTCCTTAAAGGCCTTTTTTTAATTATAGCAAACAACATTTGAAAGTAGCTTTAAAAATGTAATAAAAAAGAGAGCGGGGCAATAATCAGATTTTTTTCTGACTATTGTTCTACTCTCTTTTTTCTTTCACCTATTAACCTTTACATAAAGCGTAACATGTAGGTGAAATATTTCTTCAGATGATAAGTAGTAGAAGAAGCTTGATTGATTTCCTCGATCAATGAAAGAAATATATACAAAAAAACGTTATGGTAAACGCTCAAAATTCAAGAATATTAATTGGGAATATTGAGCGTTTATGCTTGCTTAGAACAAGTAAAATAAACGCTACAGGGGAGATGATTAATACGATTTTGTCAGCTTCGGTAACAAAATGGACATTGGAAAGAGACATCAATTGAAAACAGGGGAAACACCTAAAGCTGATGAAGTGGTATTGACGAGAAAGTAATGATCAAAAATAAGAGCAAAAAAGGAGTAAATATGAGTAAGAAAAAATTAACAGCAAAACGTAAAAAACAGCTATTAACGATGTTTGCGGTGGCTGGTGTGATGGGAAATACTGGGATCGCACCAACGATGGCATTAGCGGATACTTTGACACCAACAGCCGAAACTTCTACTGAACAAACACAGGCGAATGAAGCAAAAGAAGTCATCGATCAAACGATACAAAACGTCACAGATCCGTTAGTAAACACAACGGATTCAACCACTACAGCTAGTGATTCATTAGCACCAACCGATGAAACAACGGATGACACCCAAGACCAAGCAACAGAACAAGAGCAAGCAACAGCAGCGACTGCCGAAAGTGAAGGGGATGCAACTAATCCAACAGCTGAAGCGCCAAAAGTAGCGCAAAAATCGAACGTGGCAGCAGCTTCTAAGATAACTGGCACATGGGGTACCAGCTCGTATACGTTTGATGAAAACACAGGAGTATTGACAATCGGAGCAGGCGAATTAAGTGGCTATAAAGAATCGCCATGGTTCGAAAACAAAAAAGTAGATGCTAAAGCAATCAAGAAAATTGTCTTGTCTGGAAAAGTAGTTGCTCCAGAAAATTCTAGGTTATTATTTAGTGGAAATACCGGGGCTGAAAAACCTACGAATGTAACTGAAATCGAAGGGTTAAGTCAACTGGATACCAGTAACGTAACAGATATGTGGAAAATGTTTAAAGGTATGAGTAGCATAACAAGTCTAGATGTAAGTGGCTTTGATACCAGTAACGTAACAGATATGCTTGGTATGTTTGACGGTATGAGCAGCGTAACAAGTTTAGATGTAAGTGGTTTTGATACCAGTAAAGTAACAGATATGGGTAATATGTTTAGCGGTATGGGTAGCGTAACAAGTTTAGATATAAGTAGCTTTGATGCGAGCAACGTAACAGATACGGCTAATATGTTTTATAATACTCCACTTAAGAAATTAATTCTAGGAGATACCTTTAAATTTGTAGGAGGACAAGGAGCTCTTACTTCTGCTTGGAAGAGAGAAGATGGCAAAGGAAAGGCTTATACAGCAGCAGATTTCATGAAAAACTATGGCACTGGTGATTTGACTGCTGGCACGTATGTTTCCGTTGAAACAGGCACATGGGGTACCAGTCCGTATACTTTTGATGAAAACACAGGAGTATTGACGATCGGAACAGGTGAGTTAAGTGGCTATAAAGAATCACCATGGTACGCAAACGAAAAAGTAGATGCTAAAGCCATCAAGAAAATTGTCTTGTCTGGAAAAATAGTTGCTCCAGAAAATGCTAGGTTATTATTTTCTGGTAACGGTGACCTTAAGAATGTGACTGAAATCGAAGGGTTAAGTCAACTGGATACCAGCAACGTAACATCTATGGACTTCATGTTTAGCGGTATGAGTAGCGTAACAAGTTTAGATGTAAGTGGTTTTGATACCAGTAATGTAACAGATATGCATTCTATGTTTTCCGGTATGAGTAGCGTAACAAGTTTAGATGTAAGTGGTTTTGATACTAGTAATGTAACGAAGATGTATTATATGTTTTCCGGTATGAGTAACTTAACAAGTTTAGATGTAAGTAACTTTAATACCAGTAACGTAAAAGATATGGATTTTATGTTTAAAGGCATGAGCAGCGTAACAAGTCTAGATTTAAGTGTTTTTGATACTAGTAACGTAACAACTATGAAGGATATGTTTGCTGATACTCCACTTAAGAAATTAATTCTAGGAGATACATTCAAATTTGTAAATGGACAAGGAGCTCTTACTTCTGCTTGGAAGAGAGAAGATGGCAAAGGTAAGGCTTATACAGCAGAAGATTTCATGAAAAACTATGGCACTGGTGATTTGACTGCTGGCACGTACGTTTCTGCTACAGGATGGTGGGGTACCAGTCCGTATAATTTTGATAAAAACACAGGGACATTGACGATCGAAGCAGGTGAGTTAAGTGGCTATGAAGAATCACCATGGAACAGCGACAAAGTAGATATTAAAGCCATCAAGAAAATTGTCTTGTCTGGAAAAGTAGTTGCTCCAGAAAATGCTAATTTATTATTTACTGGAAGTCTCAGTAAAGGTAACCTTATGAATGTAACTGAAATCGAAGGGTTAAGTCAACTGGATACCAGCAACGTAACAGCTATGCAATCTATGTTTTATGGTCTGAGTAGCGTAACAAGTTTAGATGTAAGTGGTTTTGATACCAGTAATGTAACAACTATGGAGAATATGTTTTACAATATAAGCAGCGTAACAAGTCTAGATGTAAGTAGCTTTGACACTAGCAAAGTAACAACGATGAGAAGTATGTTTAAGAATACACCTCTTGCTAAATTAACACTAGGCGATCACTTTAAAGCGATTGGAGACACTGGTTTATCAGCACCGAAAGCACTGAACGATGGAGATCAGCTGACAGGAAATTGGATTCGTGAAGATGGTCAGTCCAAAGGCTATTCACCTGCTGACTTTATGACAAATTACGGAACTGGGGATTTAACGGCAGGAACTTATGTGGCAGAACTAGTGAAAAGTGAGTTGAAACCACAAGAATATCATGTAGGAGATGTCAATATCACTGGAACACAGGGGATATGTCTCTCGGCCGATTAACCGTTAATGGTAAAGTTGTTAGCTGGGGCGGTAGCTTCAAAGATGGTCAATTCAGCTATTATGTCGGTGTTGGAAAATTAAAAGTCGGCGACAAAGTCGTATTAGATGGCTACAACAAAGAGAAGGAATTGATAGATTCAAAAGAGATTGAAGTGATTTCCGAATCTTCAGGATCAATTGATCAGGTGGACACTTATAAGCTAGGTGATTCAACCATTACTGGAACTTATACGGGGGATATCCATAAAGGAAAACTAGTAGTGAATGGGGAAGTAATCAGCTGGGGCGGAACCTATAAAGATGGTAAGCTTAGCTATTATGTGAACTCTCAAATCATCAAAGCAGGGGATCAAGCAACGATTCAAGGCTATGATAAATTCGATACACCACTAGGGGACCCACAACCAGTGACTATAGGAGAACAACTGGGTCAATTAACAGAAGCCCATCGTGTGGGAATCAGTACAGTGATCGAAGGAAACTACACAGGCGATGTTTACCAAGGAATCTTGTTGGTCAATGGCGAAAAAGTTAGTCAAGGCGGTAGCTTCAAAGATGGCAAGTTCAGTTATTATGTAGGAAACCTTAAAGTGTCAGAAGATAATCAAGTAGTCTTGATGGGTGCCAACAATCGAGGACAGCAAATTCCAGGATCAGAGATTGATGTCACTATTCAAACACCAACAGCTGAAATCAACGAATTGACTTATAAACTTGGCACACAAACGATCAAAGGAGCCTATGGTTCTGATACCCAGGTCCACCAAGGACACTTGTTTGTCAATGGTAAACTGATCAGTAAAGGTGGAAGTTTTAAGGATGGGGCAATCAGTTATTATGTGAAGCCAGACCTAATCAAAGCTGATGATCAAGTGACAATGAATTTCTATGATGGAAGTGGCAACTTATTGGCTGAAAACCAAACAGTTTCTGTAAACTAAGAAAAAATAAATTTATGTAAGTCTAAAAACTGGGGCATTGATTAGAAAAAATCTGATCAATGTCTCAGTTTTCTTGATTTAAGATACGCTCAATATTCAAACAGGTTGAGCTAAATGATGAATACCGGAATGTGTACAGAGGTTTATATTTTTCGTCAAATAAAATTAAAAATTTATGCCATTTAAAAAGAAAAGTGACACACAAAAAATACATTATATCAGGGGTTTCTTCTTTTTTTAACTTGTGAACTTAGCTATCTTTTCCCTTTCTATTCTTACTTTTTAGTTTAAAAATATCTATTGTCATTGTGTCGATCAAATCTCCATTTTCTGGACATTAATATCTAAAAATAAATATGATGTAAAATTATGTGTTACTTAGTGTTGTGTAGTAATTACACTAATCAACCTGCCACGAGTCCAATCACAACCACCTTTGAACAACATGAAACAACGATGACTAATAACAATGGATTTAACGCTTCACAAAATCCATTTGATGGACAATGATATTAGCAATGATGATTTCCCATTCTGATTGTAAAAGATCAATAAAGTTGATATAATGAATACGAAAAGAGGAGTTGCGCTAACAACTCCCTTAACAGCACCGTTTAAGACGGTGACCAGTTTAATATTATTTTTGAAAAATAATCGTCGACCGGCTAAAGCTGACGGTTATTTTTTTTTTGATTGTTGTTTACAACTGCCAAGATTCCAAAAATGATTGTTGCGATTAAAGAACCGAAACCAATCATTAATCCTAACGCCGTTTCAACAGGCAAAAGGCTTCTCCTTTCTGTAAGATTTTGGAAGTACGCACATACGCACCACCTCACTTTCAATCGGATAGCCACCGTCACAAACTTTACTGTCTTGATTATTATTAGCATAACTAAAATCGATTAAAAATTCTCGATTTTAGTTGTTTTTTCTATAATTTTAGCGAGGTGATCGTGATGGAATAATCTATTGTTTTACTCGGTAAAATTCAGGAAATCAAGACACAGCCATTGCTTGTGCGATTTACATTACCAATGAGCCCTGAACCAATCAATCAGTGGTCAATATAGAAATAACGGATAAATTGCTTATTTTGGAAGAAGGCAATTATACTATTTCAGTAACAGGTCACTTCAATAAACGGAATCACTTAGTCATTGAATCGATGTAAATTAAAAACCCCAATCATTTTATGCGATTGATGAGCATACAAAAGAAGAGCTGCACTCCTAAATGTGGATTGCAGCTCTTGTTGTTTTACATAGAAACAGGAACAAAGGTCTGTTTAGTAGAGACTGGGACAATAGTCTTCTTCAGTAAGAAAAATAAGCTTGATCGTCCTAGTCCCTCGTTTTTTTGAGAGATGTTCCAGACTTTCTTTACTCTTTTTCAAAGTAGTCTTTTTCCGAAAATTCTGCTTTTTGGTAGACACCCTGATCGCCATAATACTTGTTGTAGCGTTGTTTGAACTTTTTAAAAGTAAAGACAACCAATAATTTGATCAATGTGTAGATGGGGATCCCAAAAATTACACCCATGAGTCCTAGTAAATCACCCATCACTAATAAAACAATCAAAATAGTGATTGGATGGACTTGAAGACGATTGCCCATAACTCGAGGGATAACTAAGTCCCCATGAAGTAATTGGACGATGAACCAGACCAAAACAAACTTAATTGCCATGAATGTCGAATCTTGGAAAGCAATAAACAATCCAGGAAAGAAGGCAATAAATGGTCCAATGTAAGGAATGATACATAAAATCCCAGCTGCGATTGCTAGTATGCTTGCAAATTCTAAGCCGATCAATAAAAATGTGACCCAATAAACAGCTCCTAAGATGAAAGAAGCAATGATTTGCCCTTTTAAGAAATCACCTAATTGTTGATTGGCGATTTTAGTCAATGTCCGAAAATCTGTACGGAACTTGGGTGGTACGATCCCTAACACAGCTTGATAAAATTTCTGAGGATCTCTTAATAAGAAGAACGCAATGATTGGACCAGTAAACAATGTAATAAAGGTAGATGTTACTGCTGAAAAGATATTCCCGATACTTTGTGCGCCACTTTCCCAATAATCGCCAATAAACGAGGCAAAATTAGATGTCCAATCATCAATCGATGAAAAGAATTGATCGAATGTGTCCGCAAAAGGTGTTTGCGCTAGGAAGTTTTTCAAAGTTTGTATAAAATCGTTGAACAAATCAGGAAAACTAGTCATTAGTGTTTTGGCTTGTTGCTCCAAGAAAGGAACTAACCAAACACTCCCTAAGCCGATCAAAAATAAAATAATGACATAAACGATAGTAACAGATAAATTTCTAGATAGTTTTCGGCTCAAACGTTTGATCAACGGGTCTAGTAAATAATATAAAATTAACGCAAATAGTACTGGGGCGAGTGTCGTCGCAAAAATCACAAAAAATGGTTTAAAAATAAAACCGATCTGCTGAAAAAAGTAGATCACTAAAGCTAACATAATCAACAACCCTAATACATAATAGGAAGTCGTTCCCCCTAGAAAACGTATCAGACGTGACTGATCTTTAGAATTATACTTCAATTTATTACTCCTTTCAATGTACTAAATCGCTCTAAGTTCAAGATAAAAGTAAAAGGAAATTGTTTTTTACCTATCGGGAACGTCAAGCTGATTTATCTTATTATAGTCGGAACTAGTGACAAAAAGAAAATGATACTGTTCAGAAATGGCTAGAAAATAAAAAGAAATAGTTTTAAGAAAACGCTTGACTATTTATTTAGCGATATGATAAATTAAATCCTGTTGCTAAAGCGTAAAGATTACGATTTGGTAACTTTAATCGTAAAATGAAAGAAGATGAAGGAGTGCCGTCAAATGAAGCGTTTGGTTTATTTATTAGGGATAGTAGCTACTGTTTGTATACTTGCCAGTTGTGGCAATCAACAAGAAGCCGCGAACAAAAAAGAAAAATTGCAGGTGATGACGACTTTTTATCCAATGTATAATTTCACGAAAGAAGTAGTGGGAGATGAAGGAGAAGTTGAGTTATTGATTCCTGCTGGGACAGATTCACACGACTATGAGCCGTCAGCAAAAGATATGGCAAAAATTCAAAATGCGGATGTCTTTGTCTATAACAACGAAAATATGGAAACCTGGGTACCAGCAATCCAAAACACATTGAAAGAGGGGAATGTGTTAGCAGTCAAAGCGACTGAAGGGATGTTGTTGTTACCAGGTAGTGAAGAAGGACATGACCATAGTCATGGCGAAGCAGGGCATTCTCATGAATTGGACCCGCATGTTTGGTTAGCTCCAAGTTTAGCAATGAAACAAGTAAAAAGTATAAGGGATCAACTGATCACAAAATACCCCGATAAAAAAGAAGCCTTTACTAAAAATGCGGAGAATTATTTAGAAAAATTACAAGAACTTCATCAGAGTTATCAGGATACCTTAAGTAAAGCAAAACAAAAATCTTTTGTTACCCAACATGCCGCATTCAACTATTTGGCATTAGAGTATGGACTGAATCAAGTGTCAATAGCTGGCTTATCCTCAAGTGAGGAGCCTTCAGCCGCAAGAATTGCTGAATTAAAACAGTTTGTAAAAGATCATGGGATCAAATATATTTATTTCGAAGAAAATGCTAAAGACAGTATCGCTAGAACTCTAGCAAATGAAGCCGGCGTTTCTTTGGCTGTCTTAAATCCTATAGAAGGTTTAACGAAAGAACAACTTGCAAATGGTGAAAACTACGTAACCATAATGAAAGAAAACCTTAAGTCATTACAAAAAACGACAGATACAGTGAATCCACTGGAAGCCACACTGACACCAGAAAAAGAAAAAAATGTATATAATGGTTACTTTGAAGATTCAGCTGTGAAAGACCGCAAATTGTCCGATTGGAAAGGGCAATGGCAAACGGTCGATAACTATTTAGCTGATGGAACCTTAGATCCCGTATTTGAGTATAAGGCAAAAATCGATCCAAAAAAATCAGCAAAAGAGTACAAGGATTATTATACCGTCGGATACCAGACGGATGTCGAAAAGATCAAGATTGACGGAGATCGAATGGCATTTACTTTTAAAAATGGTGAGATGAAGCAATCATCTTACCGATATGCAGGTAAAAGAGTTTTGAATTACGCTGCAGGAAATCGAGGCGTACGCTACTTATTTGAAGCAGTAGAGCCAAAAAGTGGCGCTTATCGATATGTACAATTCAGTGATCATTCGATTGAACCAACAGATTCGGAACATTTTCATATCTATTTAGGGAATGAAAGTCAAGAAAGTTTACTGGCAGAAATGGATCATTGGCCAACTTTTTATCCAGTGGAGATGAGTGGGCAAGAAATTGCGCAAGAAATGCTGTTACATTAAACTACAAAATAGGAACAAGAAGAGATAAATAAGAAAAAAATGAGCAAAACAAACAGACGAGTTTTGCTCATTTTTTTGTTTGTTTTTGGGGAGAAGTCTGAGATTTACGAGATCAATTTTTTTAAACCACGTACAGAAGCCGGAATCACTTCGCCATTTGCTAACGTGATTTCACGAGTTTTTTTGTTGATCGTACGGACATTTTGAGTATTGATCACGTATGATTTATGGCAGCGGATAAAATGACGGTTCATTTTCTCTATTTCTTTGATTTTATCATAGAACTGCATTTGCGCATGAGTCAAATGAACCTCTAATTTATGTGGCGTTCCTGGGGAAGTAGAGAAATACTGGATATCTTTGATCGGAAGAAATTTTATTTCATCGTTAAATTCGATTTTAAAAATATCTTTTTGTAAAGGAGTCGCTTTGACATCTTCAAAGATCTTACTTAAAATACGTTCCACATTTTCTTTTAAATCAAAAATATCTTCTTTGATAATATAATCAGTCGGTTCAATATTACTCTTTAAGATAGACATTGAAAGATCCGTATGAGAAGTAACATAAATAATTTTTCCTAAAGGATCTAGATCTCTTACGCGTTTTCCGATCATAATACCATCTAGATCGCTATCTTTTAATTCAATGTCTAAAAAATAAATACCAAAAGATGAGGTTCGTACTCTAGCTGCTTGAAGAAGTTCAATTGGATCAGAAGTGGCGATATGGACATAACTATCCAAATTCTCAATCATAATTCGATTTTTGATCACTGCTGAAATTACTTCCAACTGTTTCGTGTCATCTTCGCAAATATAAATTGGAATCATACGAATACTCCTTTATTTTGTTTGTATATAGATTGTCTGAGAAAAACGTTGATTCTCAATAGATGTCTCTAAAAAGATATAAGGATTGGCCTTTGACAGCTCATCCAAAATGAATAAACCGAGTCCTTCGTTTTTAGGATCTTTTTTTGTTGAAAAACCTTTTTGTTTTAATTGATTTAACGGAAGTGTATTCATCGTTGTATTGATGACACGAATAATCACTGAGTTTTTCTTTTTTAAAACAAAGAGTTCAATTTTCTTCTTTTTAGTAATTAAAGCTCCTTCAATCGCATTATCTAAAATAATACCTAACATTCGGACGATGTTTACTGTGTGTTTTTTCTTTAAAGTGATCTCTTCTGGAATAACAAGATGCACGGATAATCCTTTTTCTTGTGCCATCATTAATTTCAAAGACAATAAGCTTCTTATTTCAGGAATTTTTATGTTATCTAACAGACTAAGGTTTGCTGGGAAAAGATCCATCATTTGACGAGTGGGTAAGATATTTTGATTGTAGTACTTACGTAATCCCTCCAGGTCACCTTCAGCAAGATAACTATTCATTGAAAAAAGCAAGTTTTGATAATCATGCTTGAATTCTCTAAGGTCTTGATAGTTTTTTTCTAGATCACGGATGTAATCTTGTTGCATTTGCATACGCTGTTCTAACAATTGGTCTGCCATTTTTCTCTTTGAAATTTTCCAATAATAAATGAGGATAAACAGCCCGCCACAGAGATAAAGAATGAAAAAGCCAGTGTTGATAGTTAAAATTTGGGGAGTCTCGCCAGAAAAACGTGTATAAAAGATAACGATATAATAGGTAAATAACATCAACGCGCCAACGGTTCCAATCATTCGGCGATCCAACCCATGGAAATTTTCTAAGGCTTTTTTAAAGGCTAAAGCAAGTAAGGTCGATAACGTCGCAGAAATGACGATATGAATATACTGCAAGGAATCTCCTGGTTCAATGACAGCAGATTTCAAAATAAAAAAATCGCTGATGCTCGTCAAATGGTCTCCTAAAAGCGAAGTAAGCAATCCCCAAGGAAGAGCATAAACCAGTTTTTGCGGGGAAGTAGAAAAGAAGAAGAATGTTAGCATCAGCATACCTATAGCAAATAAAGCAGTAAATATCCCAAATAAAGGATACATAAAACCTAACAAGACACAAGAGATTAAAATAGTGGTAACGAATAAGTATTTCTTTTTAATTTGGTGTTCAATGAGTAATACACAAATTGTGTAAATTAAATATTGCAAGGCTATGGACCACAAAAACATAAAGTACAGCTCCCATTGATTTTTACCAAATTATAGCATATTTATTGAATTATTTTTTTAATTTTTCAGGGATTTTAAACTCTGAACTCATACCAAAGCAGCATCCAGACACAAAGAAGTCAGACAAATTAGTAAGTTGTTTAATGATTGTTTTTTTCATAGAAAATTCCTCCAAGATTCATTATATAATTCGTAATTGGAAGCAGCGTAGCTATTTCTAAAATAATCCCGAGAAGCAAGTAAGTAGAAAAGTAAGAATTAGCGAAAAATAAAATAGTTATTGCAAATAGAAGAAACATGAAAATTGCTTTTTTTAACAGTGGTGGGCGTTTTTCAGGTTCAATGGGATTGATTGCTGTACCTTTTGATCCATAGCGAAGCAACAATAAGAAACAGATGATCAATGAAATGACCTTCAGTGGGGAAGAGATGGTCACATCAAAGTGTTTCATTAAGAGGGGAACGCCCCACAAATAAAGCAAAGTCCATAGTAAACAAACAAATTCAGAATCAGAATGAAGTCCGTAAGCATAGCGACGGATACAAATATAAGAAAGAAAGGTCAATCCTGTTTCGACCCAAGAACCGGTTATTAAAGAAAATACTAAAACAACGGCCAATTTGCCAAGGTTATTCATTAATACATCAAGGGCAAATTTTACTTGGAGATAAACCATTTCATCTTCTATTTTTTCACCACTGAATAATGTGTCTAATATTCTATTTACAACTTTATTTTTCATCCAACGTACCTCCAATAACGATTTTATTCTAAATTTGTTAAAAATAGTGTTTCGATTCATAAAAGGTTGTTTTGACATCAAAACCGTAAAAAAAAGATCAAAAAATTCAGTTAGATCTTTCTTTTTTGAGTATTTTATAAATGGCAGATAAAAAAAGTGAACGGTTTTGACATGAAAAGGGCTTTTTATGATTTTTATGTGTTCTCTGCCTAGAAGTGTGTTAAAAATTGATTGACTTAAAAAATATTGGAGGAACTATCATGGGGAATGAACAAGTAATGGAGAAAATGGATGAGCAATTATTTGAAGTTGGTGAAACAGGTGCTTTTGTTTCAGATTTATTTGAAGCAACTATCAAAGGAGAAATTGAAAAAGTTTATGAAAACAGCGTGATGATCCGGGTCATCAAATGTGCAGTAGAAGATAATGAAACTGCCGACAGTTTGCATTGGCAGCTTGTTGTTCGAAAATCAAGTGCGATAATGGAATGAATAAAAATAAACATAAACACAACAAATAGGCTGAGGTACTGTCCGAGTATCCTGTAAATCAGTCTATTTGTTGTGTTTTGAAGTATAGTGATTTTTTAGTTGGCCATTAAAGTGAACACGCTTGTCCTTATTTTTTGGATAAGACTATATGACGTTGGTAAAATTTCCATACTTGAATGCTTTGAACAATTGCTATGATTAAAAATAAAACAGCCACTAATAAAATAGCAAAATGCCCAAATAAATGGTGGCAAAAAACGAGAACGCCTGCACCACTGATGAAAGCCAGAACAACTGTCAGAAAATGGAAAAAACGATCGAACGCTGCTTTTTCTTTTGTGACAAGAGAATCGTATAAGTTAGTAGCAACTCCTTTTAGATTCCCCGTAGTAAAAAGATTAGTATAAGCTCGTCCATCGATTTTATCAAAAGCGACCCATTGAATAGCTGCTGTAAATGCAATCATGATGGTTACGATGGCTGGGTGGATACTGATTGGAGTCAGACTGACTAAGAAAAAGATAATTGCTTCGTAGTAAAGAACATACAAACGCCAATAGTGTTTTTCTTTCTTTTTGAAATAATCAATCAAAAATTTTGTCAGTAAAATCCCTAAAAAAAAGAAGACAGTAGAAAGAATTTTTTTTCCAACGCTAATCCATTCACCATCGAAAGCTTGGATGATTGCTAAGACAATATTACCCGTTTGTGCTGAAGCAAATGCGTTATATTGAATATATGTATAACTGTCCATTGCGCCACCGATAAAGGATAATAAAAGTCCGATTGTCCGTCCTTCATGAAATGAAGTACTCATTTATATTCACCTTCAAATTAATATATTTGTCTTTTTTATTCTATCATATTGGTTATATGTTTTTGATATTTTATAGATAATTTTCAGAAAAGGTCAGTGTTTGCTAAAGTCATTTTAATTTTTAGAAAGGTCTGTTAGTATAAAAGAAAAATATTGACCATTTATATATAGAAAGATGTGAAAACAATCAATCAAGGGAATGAAAAAGAAATACTTCGCTTACAAAGAGAAATCAGTCATTGGGAAAAAAGATATGAGAAGCTCCAACAAATTTTCCGGATGCAAGAAGAGATCATTGCAAGCTATGAAGCAGCTTATGGTGAAGCACCTGGGCTGATTGAGGAAGAAAAAGAAACGAATAATAGTCATTCATTTTTCGATATGATGGAAAAGCGCTCCTACAATCGTTTTAATTACGAGCAAAAAGCAGCGATTACTTACAATATGGAAAAAAATCTAAGGATCATTGCAGGAGCGGGAAGTGGGAAGACCCAAACAATTTGTGCAAAAGCTGTCTATTTAATGACTGAAAATCAGGTAGATGAGCAACGGATATTGATGATCACTTTTACGAGAAATGCTGCGAATGAATTGAAAAAGCGAGTAGATAATTTTAGCCAACGGAAGACCAATGTTCATATAGGAACTTTTCATAGTATCTTTTTTCGTTTGTACAATGATATTTGTCGCCAATTCCCAGAAGTAGTCACTGAAGGGATACAGGGAGAATTTTCAAAAGAGACCTCATACAAAGTCAGTGGACTAATACAACAACTTATTCGTAAGTATAATTTATATGCTTTTGATCAATATGGAGAAAAAAATTTGGCGGCACGTCTTGATTATTGGCAGAATATGAACTTATCAATAGAAGAAACGCGAGTATTGATAAAAGAAAACTTTGACTTTATTGAACCGAATGCAACTATGCCGATTTCCGAAAGAATGACCCACTTCATGCGAGAACTGCAAGCACAAAAGAAAGAGCAACATCTTTTTGAATTCAATGATGTTCTAAGTAATTTAAAACAAGCCTTGCAGAACGAAGAAATCAGAAACTTCGTGGGACAAAAATATGATTATTTATTTATTGATGAATTTCAAGACACGAATCCTTTACAGTGGGAAATTGTTCGCCTGATCACGAAGGAAACACCAATGAAACTTATTGTGGTCGGTGACGATGATCAAAGTATCTATGGGTTTCGAGGTTCGGAACCTTCTTATATTAAAAATTTTGACCAAGAGTACGCAACGAAGACGCTTTTTTTATTAACCAACTATCGTTCACGTGCCACCATTGTTCAAGGAGCGAATCGCTTAATTACTTTTAATAAAAATGATCGTATCCAAAAAGCAATGATTCCAGCTAAGAAAGAGGCGGGGATTATGCAGGCGCTAGCTTTTGATGACATACAAGCTGAAAGTCGCTGGATCATTGAACAAATCAAAACATTGATTAAACATAAAGGAAAATACAAAGAATCAATCGTTTTATATCGGTCGTTAACGCAAACCCAGCAATTAGTCCAAGACTTGTTACAGACGGATATCCCCTTTGTGCTAGAAGCAGATGGCCCATACGAAGGGATATTTGGGATAAAACTATTTCAACAGTTCTATCAAAGGATTCTTTACTGGCAAAATGCAACTACTTATCAAAAAAAGACACAAGGTTATCAACAAGTACTCTATCAGTTAATGATTAATTGCTATTTCAAGAAGGCTGAATGTGAGGACTATTTTTCTAAACGAAATAAAGTAACAGATATTGTGGAATATATCCTTTCTGTAAAGCCGCATTTAAAAACAAAAGAAAAAGAGATTCATCGGTTTGTAAAGGACCTTCATACTTTTGATAAAAATGGCGGAAAAGGTTTTGATCGTTTAATTCAAAGCTACCTTAAATTAAGTCGACCAACTAAAGAAATAGACGGTAGTGAGCGTGAATGGTTGTTAGGAACGCTCAAACAATTTTCAACATTAGAAAAAATCAACCATTTAGAAAAAGACATCCAAGCAGTTGCGAAACAACTAAAAACTCGTTTAATCGCTTACCGACAAGGAAAACTTGATGCTTTATGCATTCAAAGTATTCATAGAAGTAAAGGCTTAAGCTATCGCAATGTTTTTTTAGTTGGTTGTAATGAAGGAGCTATTCCTTACAATGGTGCCTCTGATAAAGCAGCCATTAGTTTGGATAAGGTCAAGGCAGAGCATGTGACAACAGTCGAAGAAGAACGCCGTCTTTTTTATGTAGCAATGACCCGAGCAAGGAATCGTCTCTATTTGTGTATACCTTTGATGAAGGGGACGAGAAAATTGAAAACTTCTAGATTTATTAGAGAAACAGGTTGTAAAATTAAAAAAATACATGTTTAATCACATAAAAAACGATATTATTAGGTAAAAAATACTAATAATGTCGTTTTTTTTATGTGTTTTTCTTCTTTTTTTTATACAAAATAAATTAAGTTTTTTCATATAAACACAGGATTAAAAGGGTTTAATAGCAAAGAAGAATAAATTTTCTGAATTTTAATAGCTAATAATTGGTGTTTTTTATAACTTTCAGTTAGAATGGGATTATAATTAAAAAGGAGTGAGAGAATGATAAAAATATATACTTCCCCTAGCTGTACTTCTTGTAGAAAGGCAAGAGCATGGTTGCAAGAAAATCGTTTAGATTTTGAAGAAAAAAATATTTTTGCAGAGCCGATATCAGAAAATGAAATACGTGAAATTTTAGCAGCCACTAACGGAGGCGTTGAAGACATTATCTCTACTCGCTCAAAAATATACGAAAAATTAGCTATTGACTTCAACGAGCTCACATTAAAGCAAATGATCGTCCTTTTTAAACAATATCCTTCTTTACTAAGACGTCCGATCTTAATTGATGAAAAAAGAATATTGATCGGTTTTAATGAAGATGAAATTCGTTCGTTTGTTCCAAGAGAAATTCGTTCAGTTGCAAGAAGAATGATTTATATGCAAAACAGTATCTTCAGTTAAATTTAAAAAAGGAGGAATCTTGTGAAGGTATACGGGTCGGCGCATTGTGTGACGTGTCTAAAAGCAAAGCAGTGGTTAGAAGAACATCATCTCTCTTATCAGTTTATTGATTTAGATCAAAGAGAGCTAACCGTTAAGGAAGCAAAAGAATTGTGTGGGTTTGAGAATGTTCACGCGGAACGACTGTTCGCCACTTGGTCACAAGGTTTCAAAAATCTGGAAATTGATTTATCTACTATTAATGAACAACAATTGATTGTTTTGTGTAGAACACATGGAGAACTAATCAGACGTCCGCTGATTATTTTTGATAATGTTTTATTTGTTGGGTTTAATGAGGAATTAATGGAGAAATTAATTGCAAGCCAATAAATACAGGATGACCTCAGTGGCAAAAAAACGAAATAGTCGGTTAGAGGAGATGGATGGCTATTCATTTCCTTTTTTTGTGAGTGATCTTTTCTAAAAGAAACTTGTCTCGGTCTCTTCTCTTATCTCTAAAAACGAATAAACGGTGTTCAAAGAGCTGACCTTCGGCGATAAGTCAAAAAATCTCAAAACATGAGGAGCTGTTTCGAGATTTTCATCCTTAACGCTTAGGTCAAGACACTCTTTTCACGACCTCTTGCTAAACGGTGTTCAAGAAGCAACTCCTCAACAATAAGCGATGGTTTTCTAAAATATGAGGAGCTATTTTAAAAAATCATCGCTTATTCGCTCGGAGTTGAACGCTTCTTTCACAGCCTCTTGCTAAACGGTGTTCAAACATCAGTTCCTTGAAATAAGCCTGAATTTTTCAAAACATGAGAAGCTGTTTCAAAAAATTCTTTCTTATTGTCATCAGAGCTACCCGATGTTTTCACGACCTCTGATTCACGGTGTTCAAAGAGCTGACCTTCGGCGATAAGTCAAAAAATCTCAAAACATGAGGAGCTGTTTCGAGATTTTCATCCTTAACGCTTAGGTCAAGACACTCTTTTCACAACCTCATTGATCAACGGGAAAACGATGAACGCTCATCAATGGGGCAACTGTGTGGAGTAACCAAAGATGTCATAAATGGACAACAGCTGAAAGAAGTCTTACGGTTCGATTATCTGGATAGCCAGAATCAGTAGAATGACTATGGCTTATTTAATATAGAAAAGCTGAAACCAAGAGTGATAACCTATACCAAAGGTTTAAATACTTATTGACATGTGTAAAATTACATGGTATATTCTTTTTTGTTGTTTTTAGTTACTCGTTTTAAAAAAATGAAGTAATAAAAAAGATTCAAAAAGTTCTTGACGTGTGAGTTATCACATGATAAGATAACTGAGTCGTTAAAAACCGACAGCTTATGAAGCTTGATTTCATCGAAATAAACTTCAAAAAATTTGTTGACAAATAACAAACGATGAGTTATGATAAATGAGTTGCTGAAGCGTTTCTGAAAAACGAAGTCAAAAAAACTTTTAAAAAATAGTTGACAAACAAATGTCGATCTGTTATGATATAAAAGTTGCTACGGCAATATCGAATGATTAATCGCTAGCTCGTTAAGAAGTTTCAACTTTAAATCAAGCAGCA